>JAQWDY010000011.1 GCA_028705215.1 Patescibacteria group bacterium
GATAAAAGACGTGCTGTTGTCTCACCACCAATTTTTACCAATAGTAAATCGTCATTGTCGGTATTAGGAACACAGAAAACTTTTTCATAATTAGCCCTATCATCCTCATCCTTGTCGTTTACCACTAAAGCTTTATAGTAATCACAATCGCCACAATATTCTTGACATTTAGACAACGATAGAAAGCCGCAGAAATCATCATCCATCGGTATTGCTCCTGCCCAGCCCGCTTTTTTACTACATGAAGTACAACTATCTAAATAACCATCTTCATTGCTGTCTCTAAAATCAGGGCTTAATGCTAAACAAGCAGCGACCGTTGAAGTAGAAAGAGTGTAGCCCTGACAATATCGACAAACATTTTCTAAAATATTAGGATCGTTCCAATCACTAGGACATTCGTCCCAGGTTCCTCCCATAAAAGTTCCTCTTGAAGTATCTTTAAAGGTGTAGACCATCTTGGTGCTAATTTTTTTAGCAAATTTAATATTAGAATTGATATTTGTGCAATAACTTAAACCATTTACGCCATTGTAACCTAAGGCTGTTCCGCCCAATGATGAGCTAATCCTATCAACTGGATACCAGGTCAAGCAAACCCCAGGATTTGCCTTATCATATTCCAAACAATATCCTTCCAATCCTTGAGAAATTACATTTTTATTATAATCACGGCAATCAATACTATCGCTATTTGGATAAAGACGACAAGCACGTGCTGCGTAGTTAGCAACATTGTTACTGCTTTCACCTGTTTTTAACACTGGTTCAATATTAATATCATCAAAATAAACCTCACCTTCAACATTAGCATCTGAGCTTAAATTTATTATTACTTGAGAAAAGTCGCCATTAGTTTCGGTTCTAAATTTATGAACCTTTCTTTCCCAATTATTAGGCGCACTTGAGGTAAAGGTTATCTTCTTTGCTTCATTGCCGTTTGATAGGATCTCTACCACCGCTTGACCACCAGAATTTTTAGTATTTACAAGGTAACTTATAAAATAATCTTGACCAGAAGACAAATTTACAAAAGAATTGCTTGCCATTGGTGAAACTTTGTATGCAGTTGGTACGCGCAAATAACTTGCTCCAGCGATAGGATAGTCAACTCGCGCTTTATCTGGCTCCCTGATAATCAAATCTTTAACAATATTACTATCATAACTACAAGCGCCACCACCATCTTTTCGTTTACAAGAAAGTGAAGGCACTAGCTCTTCGAAGCTATAATGCGCATTACTATTTAAGCCAACTTCACTCATCTGACTAACGCTATATTGCCCTGGTATATAATAACCGGTTGCGTTTTCTATTTTCGGCTTATAATCATCTGGTAAAAAATTATTACATTTACCATCATCACCTAAGCTATTACATTGTTTTAGATCATAGCAAACCTGCTTTCCAGTTGTTTCATCAAAGGCGTAAGTAGAGCATGCCAACCAGGTAGCGCAAGTTCTATCAGGACGAACTTTTATTAATTTATTTGTTGAGCAAGATCCAGCGATTGTTGAATCACAATTTACCGGAGCGCTTCCATTTTTACTTATATAAGAATTATAGCCATTAGTTAGACTATTATATCCCGCGTAACCAGAAACAATTCTTTCATTAAAAAGTATGCAACCATTATCTGTGTTAACTATGCCATTACAACTAGAAGAGTCGACCTCATCAGAAATTTGATAAGCAATTGCTGTTTCCTTAAGAGAAACACTTTCTTTGCTACCGCTAAAAGTTGCTGTTGTGTTTTTTAACGCTTTAAATGTTACCCCTAAAGTAGCGCCACCAATACTAACCCTATTTTGTTCTTCGCCAAAATTATTATCTACCATTAAAACTACAGCATCATTGGCAGGAAAGCTTAAACTAGCACTATTTATTGTTTGCGCTTCCTCATCTTTGCTAACAAAGCTGTACAATTTATTGGCTTGTAATGATACATTGTTATCCGATGAAATTGCTAAAATATCTGGGTTAAACTTACTTACCGGATCAATATATTCTGTACAACCTGATGCTTTTTCATTACAAATTCCCGCTCCATTTATTGGCACAGGAATTGTGCCGCCATCGCCACCATAACCAATAGTCTTCAATGTTGAAATATCACATAAATAATCATTGCGATCGGCAATACAAGAAGTATTGCCACAATCAGTATCGCTAAGACAAACTGGCCCTGCGGTTTCACCGCCTGAGATTTCACCGTCGCTATTTAAATCACATCGTTTCATTGGCGACTTATACCATGATTTCTGCCCCGCTGGATTAATAGCGCCTGTACGATAAACGCAAGTATTATTACCTGGATCACGGAAATAACTATAGTTACTGCTATCAGCGTGACGCCACTTACTGCAACCAACTGCATCTGCTGCACATAATATACTATCGTAATTATTAGGATTGTTTTTCTTAAAAACATCAGACCAGGCAGCACCATTGGTGCCAGCAACTGCTTCGCCCAAGCGAGAGCAACCCAAATCGTTTTCTAAACAATTTTTAGTTTTATCATAAACTAGATACAGGGCCCTATCGGCTGGCACAGAAACACAGTTTTCCTCTTCAATATTGCAAACGCCATCTGAATTTTCGTCACCCCAAATACCTTTATTATAAGGTTGGTAATTTTGTGTACTAATTACCTGCTCACAACCAACTGCCGATGATGAGCAAATGCTAGAGAAATTACGTAAGTTATGTATCGTTTTGTTACGATCTAAATAAGCGGAACAACCTAAATTATAATCTGGCCCTTGGTAATTATCAAAAATATCATAATAACAGATATCAGGAATTTGACTTGATCCTTCAATTAAATAATAGCGATCAACAATTTCAGTAATGATAAAATTATCCAAATAAAAGCTATTATCTGCTGTTATAACTAAAATCTCATTAGCGGAAACAGCATGATTTAATTCTTCTAAATTAACAGAATAAAGTTGCCAATTTGAACCATTTTTTATTCTAATTGCGTTGTTATTATTGAATTCTGCTTTTTCTCCAGTATTAGGATTATAGAAATACATTTTCAAATTAGCACCTGCTGCTGAACTGGCCCAAAATTTAATATTATAAGCGCCACCTTCACGCACGTATGGACCAACCTTAAGTTGTGCTGCCATATTATCACCAGCTACAATATGTTTAATAAGCGGGATTCTTTGGGCTAAAACCTGTTTATCACTACCAATTTCAGAGCAATTAGTAGCGTCATTATTGTAATACAATGACTTTCCGCTTCTATCATTAGAGATATTTGCTAAACTAATTCCTCCTGAACAGTTAGAAGTCCAACTACTAGGCAAATTCTCAAAATCATAGGAGTCAAGTAAACGTACATTATTACCCGCGCTACCATTATACTCGCGACATCCATTTTCTGCTGCTGAACAAACTTTACCTTCCTGTGGTATGCCTTGATACAAACAGGCTTGATGCTCATTGCTCCAAGTGCCGCCATTAATACAGGAGACACACGACCCCGCTTGATTATCCCAATTTCTATTAGCACCAACACATTCTGCCTGCGAAATAGTATCATCATAATTTCTATCAGTCATGCGATAAGAGCGGCAATCTTCTGAACAAGTTATTACCTGAGAATCAAGGTGATAGAAAATTTCACCAGCCGTATTATAAAATTCGCGACAATCAGCGTTATATAAAGGATTGTTTACCGTTGCGTTATAAATTTCCGCATTACAAGCGGCGCCATCGGCAGAAATAGTGGCTGGACCACCAGTAGCCCCCACCTTTAAAGTGTATAATTTTAATTGTGACCCACTAGCAGTGCGCTCCCAAGCATAGAAATTAGCACATTCTGATTGATTTGGTTTCACGCAATGCTTTAGAGCGGAATAATATTCTCGACTCTCACCACCAGTATTTAAAGCGTCTAAATTTGTAAACTCTGTACAGCCAACTGATTCAGCACTACAAGTACTAGATTTATCAGGAATTAAATTCTCCGCCTGAGCAGAATTAAATTGAGTTTCTCTAGCAACATATATGTCGTAACCAACACACTCACCAGCACAGTAATCAGCGCTGGAAACTTGAGCAGGAATAGTATATTTATCACGAACAGAGGTGTATTCTTCACAACCAACCTCACTTTGATTACATTCTCTTGTAAAGTCATAGCAGACATCTGGTGCATTTTCTTTTAGTTCATAACTGTAGCCCTCCGCTGTTTGGCCAACATAACATATCGGCGCTAAATATTGCGGTAATACTTTTTGATAAACAACCCTACTATTATAAGCCCTGTAGCCTGTATCAAAATTACTCATTTCAAATTTAATATTTCTCACATAAAGTTCTACTTCACTTCCATAACCAGCAATTGAAAAATCGGCAGATGTTAAACCATCGCCCACTGTTTTTGTGATACTAATATGGTGCCAAGTATTTTTTATTTCCGTATCGTAAGTAGCGCGATTAACGCCTGAACCAAGAGCCATAGTTACTCTATCACCATTTTCTAAATAAACATCGGCGCTAACTGTATAAGCTTGACCTGATACTAAATCAAAATCTTCTGGCAAAAGAGAGTTTTCTTCATCGGAATAAACCAAGGCTCGTGTTGATCCCGAAAGTTTTAAGGCGGTACCAAAACCATTTCCAGGACTATAAGCGATATCAACTATTTCTGCCGATGACGCTAAAATAGGCCAATCATTAATAAAATTACCAGTTGAACTATTGCCCACCTCATCATTGGAAAAATTAGAATTCATAACCAAATTCTCTCCCCAAGCAGACTTCACTCTTATAAATTCAGAGCACCCCTCGTCTTTATTAGAGCATTCATTTGCCTTATCATTTAAGTATAAATTGTCTCCTTCCTTCCAAGTAACTGAGCCGGATTGTAAATTGTAAGTACCATAAGTAGTATACTGGGCACAGCCAGCATTTTCTGCACTACAGCCCTCATAGTCAAGCGTATTAGCTAAATATGCAACCGGAGCCTTATCCCCTTCTTTAATAAAGCTTTGGCAGGTATTGTCAATTGGTTCACAGGTCTCACTATCAAAGGTCCAAGTTCTTTTTTCCTCATTACAATAACCATAAGCTAAACAACTACCATCTTCAGCTTCTTTAATACAGGTTTCGTTATCGGCACAATAGTTATCAGCTCTTGTAATTGTTATAGAGCTTGGAACATAAGGATTCTCGCCGTACGCTGGTTGTGACGGAACTATGTATTTATTTATAATCTGAGAACTTACTCCTTCTTTTCTGCAATAATTTAAAGGAGCTTTTAAAACCCAGTTAGGATCAACTAATCCTGTGCACCAAGCTTGATCGGCGGGGTCAAATTGGGAGCTAAATTCATTGTATTTATCATAAGGGCTATAGCAAGATACCAAGTCCATCAAAGTTGCGTACTTCTTTTGATATTGCCCGGGATATCTTTCTGCAGCTAAATTATATTGATTTAATTTTTCAAAAACTGCCTCCCAGCTAGCTGGCACTATTCTATATTTACGTAAAATTGATACATTGCGCCAAGAAAAATTATTTTGATAGCTGCCTGGCAAGTTATTAATTTCAAAAGGCCAACTTCCCGTTAAATAACCTTGCTCTAGAGCCTCAGCAACTGTTTTTTGCTCTGAAACAGCTTGCATAAATTTATTATCAATCACACAATTTGTTGGCCCTGGGTTATTTGCATCAGGACAAATTGCTAATTCTGATAATATGCTATAATCAGCCTTAATGCCAAAATTTGGCTGTATTAATTTTGAGGTATTCTCTTTCAGGGCAGTTTCCCCAGCTACTGAGCCTGGATCAGATTCAAAATTATCTAAAACATCAACGGTTTTAGCAACATCGCTACCAGCCCCCTTGCCGATACTCTGCACCAACTTATTAAAAGCGTTAATTGCTAATTGATTTAAAAATATATTGGCCGCATCAATAAAAGCATCTCCTGTATATTCACCAAAATTATCAGAAAAACTTTTATATTGCGCCTCTAATTGAATTTGTGATTGATTAGGCAAAGAAATCGGCTTGCCGTCTATTGTCAACGGATCAAGCCAGCCCCCTTTTCCTATTAATGTAGTTTTTGCCTCTTCTTTATCTGTATACGCTTTTTCCATCATATCAGTTTTAGCGGTCCAATATATTCCCATATCGCTTGATACTGGATCAAAAACATCAACAAGTTTATCTAAAAAGCGCGGATCTTTAAAATCCGCATACTGCTTAGCAGCATCAGACCAGTTATTTATCATCTGCGAAGCCGTGCAATTCGGGGCAGATGGTCGATATTGATTTGATAGTCCTAAGGCAATTTTAAGCTTTACATCAATTGATGATGGTTGGCAATAATTAAAAGTTAATCCACTACCATCGTCTCTTGTCTTTGATAAATTAGCAGAAAAATTTTCCAAAAATGTGCCCGCCGCCTCATCACCAATTTGCGCCATATAGGCGCCCCAGCCCTGGGTAACAAAAAGAGGTTTCTGTCCTTCGCCACCCGATCCTATCCAATTGGCGGTATCAAACGCCATTTTATTTAAAGCTGATCTTAATGTTTGCTGAAAAGCCAATGAACCGCCTTTTCGCCACAGAGTCGTTAATGCCTCCTGCACCTTATCCCAGACAAGTTTTGGTATATCAGTAACAGGAATAACCGCTTTTGCAGGTTTTACAGGCATTAGCAAGGCGGAAAATAAAAAAATAAAAAGCAAAAAAGGTACTATAATTTTTTTATAGCCACCTTTTATCTTCTTTTTAGGCTGGAAAGAAGAAAACATATTATTCTTGTTGATTATTTAAAACTTCTTGATAACTCGCCAAAAGATCCTCATCACTTATTTGGCTTAGCAACTCTTCATCAGCACCACTTGTTAACAGTAATTGCCTTAAATCATCAGCCGTAATAGAGCTCGCCAAAGTCTCTTTTAATTCCTCTTCATTAATTTCAGTTGGAATATTTATTTCTCCAATATTTTCATCAAGGATATCTGTGCTCTCATTTTCTTCTATTAAAGAGTTATCATCAGCTTCTACATAAAATTCATTCGAGAGAAAACATTTTTGTCCTTCAGGGCAATTTGGATCAGTGCCTCTTTTCAGCTCCTCGCCATCTAAAATTCCATCACCATCGCTATCTTCTAAATAAGGAGAGGTGCGATAAACAAAGATTTCATCATAATCTGATAAGCCATCACCATCGGTATCAACATTACTATCGCTTGTTAAAAAATTATCCTCCTGCGCATTATAACCATCTGGCGCCTGAAAAGGGTTTACTATCTTCAGTCTTAACTGCCAAATGCTTAAAGAGATTACTAAAATAAAGATTAATAAAAAAGAAAAAAACGAAAATCTACGTGATTTAAAAAAACTTTTTTTATTATTACCAGAAAAATCATTCGCAAAATTGGAGCTAGAAGACATAGATTAAAATCGAAATTCAAAAAGACTGAATTTGATTTTATTATAGCATAAACTGGCGAAGTATCGCAAACAATTTATACCAATTTTCTAAACTTAAATCCTCCGCTCTAATGCCCAGATCAAGCCCCGCCTCTGAAAATGAAGCCGTTATTATTTTTGTATCAATCTGCAGGCCACCAGTCAAATTGTTTTTCAGCATCTTTCGCTTAGCACTAAAACCGGCCTTTACTAGACGAAAAAATAATTTATCTTCATTCTTATTATATTTTTTTTCATGTAAAACTAAACGAACAACAGCGCTATTAACTTCTGGCTCTGGCCAAAAATTTCCTGCCTTTACCAGTCTTATCATCTCAACACTAGCATAATGCTGTACTGAGACTGCCAACAAACTCATGTCCCCTGGTTTTGCCATCATTCTTCGCACAACCTCTTCTTGTAGCATTAAAACAATTAAACTAGGGCCACAATCATAAAGCGAGAGATAAGAACGAAGAAAGCGAGAAGTAATATTATAGGGCAAATTAGCAACAATTTTATATTCGCCTTTAAATTTATCTGCTGGATTAAAAAGCAAAATATCCTTATTTACTATTTCAATATTATTATTTTTTGACACTTCAAGACCTGACTTTAAAAACAAAAAAATCTGATCATCTAGTTCTACCGCTACCACCCGCTTAGCAAAACCAGCTAAACGAACAGTTAAAAAACCTAAACCAGGGCCCACTTCTAAAACCTCATCTTGTAAAGTAATATTAGCCGCGGCAACAATATCGTCATATATCTTTTCGTTGACTAAAAAATTCTGCCCCTTAGACCGCTCGGGATTTATATTAAAAATTTTACAAATCTCTCTTGTTCTAACCCTTAAATCTTCCATCTTTTATTATTTTACAACGATATTTAATAATTTACCGGGAACAAAAATTTTCTTAACAATTTCTCCTGTTAACCATTTTTTGACATTTTCATGAGCCACTGCTTGAGAAAAGGCATCATCAGCGCTAATATCAGCAGCTACTTCTAAATTTGCCCTGAGCTTTCCGTTAACTTGAACCACCAAATTAATTACCTTATCTTTTATTAATTTTTCATCATATTGAGGCCAAGCAGATAAAAAAATGCTGCCTTTTTTGCCTAAATTTTGCCATAACTCCTCACTTATATGAGGGGCAAAGGGGGCGAAAATTTGAATAATTTTAGTCCAATTATCTAAAGATAAGGGAAGAAGCTTGTGCTTTTTATAATAAGCTAATACTTCATTGGTAAAAATCATTAAAGCTGAAATTGCAGTATTAAAACGAAATTCTAAAATATCAGCCTCAACTTTTTTGATTGTCTTATGCAAAAGAGAAAGAATTTTATCATCATCTTTGACCTCATCATGATAAAGTCTAGACAATGAAATTATTTTTTCAATAAATTTACGGGCGCCACCTAAACCTTTAGTATTCCAAGTACCGGCCTGTTCAAAGGGGCCCATAAACATTTCATACACGCGAAGCGCATCAGCGCCATACTCGGCCACAATGTCATCAGGATTAATAACGTTTCCCCATCGCTTACTCATTTTTCTTCCATCTTCTCCCATGATTAAGCCAACATGTTTTAATTTGATAAAAGGCTCTTCGTAATTTACCACACCTAAATCAAATAAGAACTTATGCCAGAAACGAGCATATATTAAATGTCGCGTAGCATGCTCTGCACCGCCAACATAAAAATCAACCGGTGACCAATATTTTTCTAAAGCCTTATCAACTAAAAAATTATTATTATCAGGATCAATATAGCGCAAATAATACCAACAAGAACCCGCCCATTGTGGCATTGTATTAGTTTCTCTCTTTGCCTTTCCCTGACATCGTGGACAAGTTGTATTTACCCAGTCAGAAATTGCAGCCAAAGGCGACTCTCCTGTTCCAGTCGGCTCATAACTTTCAACTTCTGGTAATTTAAGTGGCAACTCTTCTTCGGGGACAGCCACAACGCCACATTTTTCACAATGAATTAAAGGAATTGGCTCCCCCCAATAACGTTGCCTTGAGAAAACCCAATCTTTCAAGCGATAATTTATTTTTTTAAAACCTAATTTTTTTTCTTCTAGCCATGTTGACATTTTTTCTCTGGCTTCACTGGAGGACAACCCAGAATAATTTTCTGAATCCATTAAAACGCCATCACTTTCTACAGCCTGCTTACCATCATAAATTTTATCCCGATATGAAATAACTGGCTTTATTCTTAAACCATATTTTTTTGCAAATTCGTAATCTCTTTCATCATGCGCCGGCACAGCCATCACTGCTCCCGTGCCATATGATAAAAGCACATAATCTGCAATAAATATTTCCACTTCTTCCTGATTAAAAGGATTAATTGCTTTTACCCCTTTCAATTTAACCCCCGACTTTTCTCGATGCAAACTAACTCTTTCTTCTTCAGAAACCTTGCTTAAGCCTTTAACATAGTCCTCAACTTCATTAAAATTTTCAATTTTATTTTTAAGCTTTTCAAGCAAGGGGTGCTCAGGCGCTAAAACGACATAAGTGCAGCCAAAAATCGTATCAACACGAGTGGTAAACACAGAAATTTCATCCTTCTTATTACTTATTTTAAAATTTATTTGCGCCCCTTCACTTCGCCCTATCCAGTTTCTCTGCATATCTTTAGTTGACTCCTCCCAATCCGGCAATTTATTTAAATCATCTAAAAGACGGTCGGCATAATCAGTAATTTTAAGAACCCATTGTCTTAGTGGTTTTTTTTCAATTTCACTGCCACAGCGCTCACACCTGCCCCCCTCTAAATCTTCATTTGCTAAACCAGTTTTACAAGATGGGCACCAGTTAATTGGTTCATTAGATTCATAAGCTAAGCCCTTTTCCCACATTTTAATAAAAGCCCACTGCGTCCATTTATAATAATTAGGGTCAGTAGTATTTACTTCTCTTTCCCAATCATAACAAAAGCCTAAAACTTCCAGCTGATCTTTAAATCTTTGCACACTTTCCGCCACAGCTATTTTGGGATTAACCTTATTTTTTATCGCATAATTTTCCGCCGGCAAACCAAAAGCATCAAATCCCATGGGATGAAGGACGTTAAAACCCTGCATCATTTTTAAACGTGCATAAATATCAGTTGCAATATAACCTTTAGGGTGACCCACATGTAAACCAGCGCCAGAAGGATAAGGAAACATATCTAAAATATAATATTTTGGTTTATTTGCTTCTTGTTTAGTTTTATATAAATTATCAGCCTTCCACTTTTGCTGCCACTTTTTTTCAATTGTCTGATGTTTATACATATTATTAAAATTAAGCATATTTTACTCTAACTCCAATATAACTGGGGCATGGTCTGAGCCAAGCACAGAATCAAAAATATCGGCCTTTTTGATTTGTTTTTTTAGTTTATCCGATACACAAAAATAGTCAATCCGCCAACCTATATTGCGGCTCCTCGCCGCTGATCGATAGCTCCACCAAGAATATTTTATTTTTTCTCCTTGTGAAAAACGAAAAGTGTCGACAAAACCTGAATCAATAAAATTATCCATAGCGGCTCTTTCCTCGGGGGTAAAGCCAGGGCTTCCCACATTCTCCTTAGGTCGAGCTAAATCAATTTCCCGATGCGCTACGTTATAATCGCCGGTTACCACAACTGGCTTATCTTTTCTTAATCTCGTTACTTGTTTTAATAAAAAATCATTAAAACGTAACTTATAATCAAGGCGGGTTAACTGCGCGTTAGCATTAGGAAAATAAATATTTAATAGATAGAAATTTTTAAAATGAACAATCTGTACTCGCCCCTCATCATCAAACTCTTCCTCACCCAGGCCATTTTCTACCTTAATAAAACCCTCTAAACCATCTTTTATTAACATTGCTGTCCCGCTATATCCTGGACGCTTAGCACTATGCCAAAAAACCTGGTATCCAGGAAAAGAAAAATTCGCTTCTTTTATTGCTTTTTCCGAAATTTTTGTTTCTTGCAGACATAAAACATCAGGTCTTTCCCGTATCACAAATTGCCAAAAATTTTTTTTCCATATTGCTCTGATGCCATTTACGTTCCACGAAATAAGTTTCATAAATTTCCTTAAATTTAATCTGTGCTATAATGTATATATCATAATAGAAAGTGAAGTTTTTTTCAATTTATATGAATTTAGATGAAAGAATTAAATACGCCGCCATGAAAGAAAGGCACAAAAAAAAGTTGCGCCCTTGGTATCGCAAACCACATGGCATTATTCTTATAATTTTAGGAATTATTATACTGCTTATTTTCATTGCTTACTTTATTTTACCCTTAATTGAATATACTAAAAAAAATAGCCAAGACATTGAAAACTCGTATAATCAAGAAACAGCCCAGCTATTTCTTGAGGCTGTTAATCGTTACAATCCAAATAGCCTAGGGGATAAAGATGCGCCAGTAAAAATTATTGAGTTTGGTGACTTTGCTTGCCCTTATTGCGCCGATTCTTATGCCAGTTTAAAAAATGTCAGAGAAAAATATAAAGATGATATTTATGTCGTCTATCGTGACTTCCCTCTTCATGACACCTCTGTCTTTCTTTCTCTATCGGCTCGCTGTGCTGGCGAACAAGGAAAATTTTGGCTAATGCACGATCTTTTCTTTGAAAATCAAGACAGTTTCACAGTCAGCGAGAGCGATCTTGTCGCCAATATGCCCGATATTGCCCTTGCCCTTAATTTAGATGAGAGTCGTTTCACCGATTGTGTCAACAATCAAAAATATTTTCCGCAAATTCAGAAAGATGTTAAAGATGCTGAATATTTGGGAATACAAGGAACTCCTACTTGGTATATCAATAATATGCCTTTAACTGGAAGTCTGTCTGTTGCGGAACTGGAGGAAATTGTAGAAGGAATTATTGCTGAGCATAAAATGCAAGAGTATTTAAAAAATAATACACAAGAATAAATATGCATCAAATTAGAGTACACGGACGAGGCGGACAAGGGGTTGTTACCGCTTCTGAATTAATCGCAATGGCCGCCTTTTATGAAGGTAAGCAAGCTCAGGCTTTTCCTCATTTTGGCGTAGAAAGAAGTGGCGCCCCGATTCGTGCCTATGCTAGGATTTCTGATTATCCTATATTAACCCGGGAAAGGGTTTATAGCCCCACTATTTTATTGATTCAAGATCATTCTCTTATCACAGAAGATCCAGAAATTACTGCCGGCATTAATAAGGATACATTTATCATTATTAATGCTCCACATGATTATAAACTAGAAAAAAAATTAATATCAAAAAAAATATACTATTCACCAGCAACAGAGATTGCTTTACAAATATTTAAAAAAAATATCGTTAACACTGTTATTTTAGGAAGCTTGGCTCGTCACACTGGCCTTATTAGCTTAAAATCTTTAAAAAAAGCTATTCGCGAAAAATTTAAAGACAAGGATGCGGAGATAATAAGAAAAAATATCAAAGCTATAACCCTGGCCTATAAAAATAATTATGAAAAAAAATAATAAAACAACAATAAAACCTAACTCTTCTTTAAATAACAAAACCGGCTCCTGGCGCACTAGTCGTCCTGAAGTAGATTATAATAAATGCATTGGCTGCTCCCTATGTGCCAAGCTTTGTCCCGAAGGTTGCATTGCAATGATAAAAACAAAACAGGGTTTAAAGCCGAAGTTTGATTATAATTATTGCAAAGGCTGCTCTTTATGCGCTAACCAGTGTCCAGTTAAAGCAATAATCATGAAATCAGAATATAACAATAATTCCCATGAAAAAAATAAAAAAACAAAATAATAAACAAATTCTAGAAGGGTCAAGAGCGATCGCTTTAACTATAAAAAATATTGCCCCTGATGTTATTTCTGCCTATCCTATTACTCCACAAACTCATATTGTTGAAGATTTAGCTAAATTTAAAGCTAATGGCGAGGCAAGTTATGAATACATTAGAGCAGAAAGCGAATTTGCCGCCGCCTCTATTGTCCTTGGCGCTGCCGCCGCTGGATCACGTGCCTATAGTGCAACAAGTTCACAAGGACTTCTTTTAATGACCGAAGTTTTATATAACATTTCTGGCATGCGTCTACCTTTAGTTATAACTTGCGCCAATCGCGCTATTTCTGCTCCTATTAATATTTGGAACGATCACTCTGATGCAATGGCGGTAAAAGATAGTGGGTTTATGCAATTTTTTGCAGAAAATCATCAAGAGGCAGTTTATCAACATATACTTGCTTATAAAATTTCAGAAAAAATGAACATTCCTGTTATGGTTAATGTTGACGGTTTTATTTTAACTCACTCTTACGAAGAGGTTTCTATTCCTAGCTATAGTACAATAAAAAAATATCTTCCTGCTTTTAAGCCTTCTTCAGGCACTTACTTAGATCCTAAAAATCCCGTTACTCTAGGTGGTTTTTATCCACCCAAGCATTACCAAAAAACACGTGAAGATTTGTTTGGCGACATGCAAAAAGCTTTACTTGAAATTAAAAAAGAATGGAAAAATTTAAGCTTAATTTTTAATTACAAAAATAAAGGTAATGGTTTAGTTGAGTATACCGGCCCTAAGATGGCAACTACAATAATAATCGCCTTAGGGTCAGTTGCTGGCACCATTAAAGAAGTAATCCGGGATAATAAAAATGTCGCCTTGCTTAAAATTACCTCTTTTCGCCCCTTTCCTGCTATTGAAATCAAAAAACTAACAAAATCAGCTAAAAATATAGTAGTAATAGATAAAGCAATTAGCTTGGGCAATGCTGGGCCACTAGGAATTGAGGTGCAAGCAGCTTTAAGGGATGAAAAAAAGAATATTAAAAACTACTTCGCTGGTTTAGGCGGTTGTGATATTACAGAAAAACAAATAACAAATATCATAAAAAACGCAAATATTAAAAGTGATAAAACTTTATTTAATATTTAATATATGAAAAAGATTACTCTCAAACTACGCCCCCTGTTTATCTTGATCTTTTTGTTTTCATTGCTTGTT
>JAQWDY010000005.1 GCA_028705215.1 Patescibacteria group bacterium
GGACTGCTAAGAAAAAAGAACGCTTTTAGTTTGCGTTCTTTTTTAAATTTTAAATAATTAAAACGTTTTTGCTATTTCCGAAAGCGCCCTTTGAATTGATGCCGCTAAACTCGGATTCAGATGTTCTTTTTCCAGAGCCAAAATTCTTTTTGCTTCTCCAATTATATTTTTGAGCTTATCTTGCGCATTACTGCTCATCCTCCTTACCACTGGCAAAGCGCAAAGCTCGCTTTTGCACAAGGCATACCATACTTCTAGCCAATTTTTTTCGGCTAGCTCATCTTGCAAAACAACAAGACTCTTTTCCGCTCTTCTTATTACTGCATCCTCTGAAACAATTACCTCCTCTGAATTTTTTTCTAATACTTCCATGGCTTAATTATTTATTATTTTAAAATGTTCTAAAAATAATACTGCCATATTTTTAATAAAAAAGCAAGAACCACTAAACAATCGGTGAAATTGTAAGCTAAGTGTTAAACTTTACTTTTTTCTTAAATTATGCTAGATTATTATAATATAGTTCTTTTAAAAGTATTAAAAAGTGGGTAAATCCAGCGATTATAATTTAATCGGGGGCCAAAAAGAATTAATCTTTTGCCCCTAACATCAAATTATATGCTAAAATTATTAAACAGCTTTTTTGCTTTCATTTTAGTAATGCTAGCATTTAAATGGTTTACCCCTCCTGAAATAACTAACTCTTTTAATGAGATTATACTTAAAATACTAAGTATTATAAGTATCTTATTAAATAGTGTTAGTCTTCCTTAAAACACAAAAGGTCTTCATCAAGAAGGCCTTTTCTTATAAAAAATAATATAATATATTTTTTCAAATATTATATTTTATGCTATTATAATGTTGTAAATAATAATTATATGAAAATACTAAAATTTGGCGCCGAATGGTGCTCTGGCTGCATTATCATGAAGCCACGTTTTAAAGAAATAGAAACAGAAAATCCTTGGCTTGAAACCGAATACTATGATTTTGATATCGCTAAAGACGTGGTTGAAAAATATAAAATAGATGAAGTTCTGCCAACCTTTGTCTTTCTTGATAAGAAGGGCAAAGAATTTCTCCGTCTTCAAGGAGAAGTTCAGAAAAAGAAAATCATTGAAATTATAAACGAAAATAAAGAAAAATAATTTATGAAATTATACTATAAAGCGCTTTTTAGCCTGCTGTTTTTATTTTTGCTATTTTTTGCCTCTCCTTTAAAAGCACAAAACGAAAATGTCACTATTTATCTTTTTTATGGAGATGGTTGTCCTCACTGTGCTCAGGAAAAAGAATTTATTTATCAAGAATTAAAACCAGACTATCCTAATCTAGAGATAAAGGAGTACGAAATTTATAAAAATCGTAAAAATGCAATCTTTCTTCAAAAAGTTGCTCGCATTTTAAATGCACGAGTTGATGGCGTTCCCTTTTCAGTGATTGGCGATCAACCTTTTGTCGGTTTTGCGAGCGGAATCACTTCTCGTGAAATAAGGGATAGAGTAGAGGTTTGCTCTTCTGTCAGTTGCCCCGATTCTATTGCTGAAGTTGCTGTTGATTATATCGCTGATGGTGAAACAAAAAAAGAAAAGACAAAGGAAACTGCCCCCATAAACTCCACTGAATCTAAACAAAAAATAATGGACTTGCCTTTTCTAGGAGAGGTCGACATCTACAGCTTTTCCTTGCCTGTTTTAACTGTTATACTAGGCGTTCTTGATGGTTTCAATCCTTGTGCAATGTGGGTACTGCTATTTTTAATCAGCTTGCTTTTAGGAATGAAAGACAGAAAAAGAATGTGGCTATTAGGCGGCGCCTTTATTATCACTTCAGCCTTTGTCTACTACCTATTTATGGCCGCCTGGTTAAATCTAATCATATTTCTAGGTTTTATTTCCTGGGTAAGAATTATTATTGGTCTGGTTGCATTATTTGGTGGTGGTTACAGCATGCGTGAATTTTTTATAAATAAAAATAGTGGTTGCAAAGTAATAGGCGCAGAAAAGAAACAAAAGACTTTCGGCAAATTAAAAAAGGCGGTTTCTCAAAACAGTCTTTGGCTCGCACTTGGTGGCATCATCGCCCTTGCCTTTGCTGTTAATTTAGTTGAATTAATTTGTTCTGCTGGTTTACCTGCCGTTTATACCCAGGTTCTTGCATTAAATGATATGAGCACCTGGAAGTATTATCTTTATATTTTAGGTTATGTTTTCTTCTTCATGCTTGATGACTTAATAATCTTTTTTATTGCCATGACCACTCTCCGCATTACTGGCCTTACTACAAAATATACCCACGCCTCTCGTTTAATCGGCGGTGTGCTAATGTTAATTATTGGCCTTTTGATGATATTTAAACCAGAATTATTAATGTTTGGCTAGAGAAATAAACAAAAAAACGATGGTCTAAAAACCATCGTTTTTTATATCTAAATAAAATTTCTAATGACAATTACAATTACCACTGCAACCGGCACAAGGATGGTGACTCTCCTCATTATAAGTATTTAATAATTCAACTAAATCATCAACCGTTAACAGCTCCCCCTTTAAAGTAACCTCATCGTTTATAATTAAAATCGGCGCCGATTGTAAGCCAATATCAATAATCCTTTGAATATCATTACTATATAAAATATCAGTATCTAGTTTTAACTTTTTAGCAGCTTCAACTACTCTCTTATATAGTTCCTGACAAGCAGGACACTCTGAGCCTAAAACTTCAAGTTTATAAATCGTTGTTTTCATAAATTATAATTTTAATATCATTATTACCTAATATTCTGACAAAAACTTATTAATTAGACAAGTTTTATATAAAAAAGAGCAATATCATACTGCTCTTTTTTATTTATTTTAAGGCCTTATTACTATTCAATAATCATTTCAATTGGTGCAATAGCTTCCTCGCTTTGTCCCTGAGAAATGTCATCAATTGTTATTGTTTTTTCTAAAATCAAGCCCGTATCTATTGCCGCCTGCGGTTCAGTGCGCAATATATTAAAATCTTGCTCTTGCTTTTCAATATCGCTTATTAATTCCTTTACCAATGGTAAAACAACAAAATTGTTGCCATAATATCCAGTTTCTGGGCGCTTGGTAACTGGAAAGATTAAAGCTGGTACAAATAGTTCAATATTTTCATTGTTTTTATAGCGCCACATTTGAACATATGAAAATTCCGGAGTACCTAATTCAACTATTTCTCTATCTTGGGCTTCGCTTCCATAAAAACCAAAGCTACGATTCCAACCACCTTTTTCTGCTAAAGCAATTATACGCTCACTACTTGTTTCTAAATCATAAGCCGAGGCCTCATAATTATAAGGGATTAAGCCGTTTAAACTAGACACTTTATTATGAAATAAATTAATCCCGACACGTAATCCAGTATAATTTCCGCTTTGGTCTCTTGCCGGTTCATCCTCTATTAAAGTTGGATAAATTACCGTTGCTTGTTCTGGGATATAATAGTTTGCTTTATCTTCACTATATTCATAATATCTGCGCCATTGATTATCAACTTGTGGCTCACCATACTTGGCTATATCAATTTTGTGTTCACTAAGAAAATTATTAGCGATAGAGATTAACTCACTATCAGCAGGGACATCCTCTATTTTAATTTTGAACCGATCCCAACAGGCCTGATCATTGCCGCAAGCTTCACGTTCAGCAATGCGCCATTTTTCCCAATCTTCATAAATGTAAATACCTCCCTCTTTTAATTCAAAGTTAATCATCAGACCCTGCTCTTTATCTTCTACAAAGGAGATGCTATTAACCTTAAGATTGGAAAAAGTATTTAAACTAACTTGGGGAAAATTAAAAGAATTTAAAGTACGCGCTAAATCTTTCCCTAAATTTTCTTCATTTTTTAAACGTTTGTACACTAAGGCGTTCTCTTGTTCTAAATTAAGCTCATTACCAGTATAAACGTAATCAAAATTATTAAAAATAGGAAGTATCATTCTAGTGTCAACATCCATGCCGCCACCCATTCCAACAACAGCTGTAACTGATGAGTAATCAGCCTCTGTTTGCTCTGGGGCGGGGGCTTGCAGACTATCTCTACTGACTTCGTTAATCGCCACCTCTCCTTTAGGAGCGTCACTGCTTGTCATGCTTAAATCAGATAAATCGCCAAAAGAACCAGAGGGCAGATAACTTATCTTACTTTCCTCTTTTTTATTAAACAAAGGGGCAATTTGCCATGGAGCATCCTCTGTCTGGTTGGGGCCAAAAATATTAATGGCAGCAATAAATAATAAACACGCCACCACCAATGATCCGGCCGCAATAAAAATCTTTTTGTTCATAATATTAAAATTAAATTTATTATTTTTCTCTACAGGCGCTTGTGATAATAAGCGTTGTCTGAGATTTAAAGCAAAGTCCTCATCAAACTTAATATCAGGACGACTACTTTTCATCTCCTTGATTAAAACAATAAGTTCCCTCTCTTTTTGTTTTAATTCGGGATAGAAGCGATATAATTCACTTAATATATTTTCTAATTCATCTTTTTCCATATGTTTTCAATTTGTGGAGAAGTAATAATTAGCAATAACAAGGCTTCTCCTTTAATTTTTTCTAAAATCCTTTTTAAAGACATCTTGACCGCTCCCTCATTTTTAGATAGACGCTGCGCTATTTCCTTAAAGGGCAAATCCAACCAAAAACGCATAATAATTATATCTCTTTCCTCACTTTTTAAATCAACCATCAAATTTTTTATTTTTTGCAATTGCAAGCTGTTATTTGCCTGAGATAACAGGTCATCATTACTTGCTAGGTCCCAAAAATCATCAATATTTTTATTATTTTTATCTTGTCGATAAAAATCTATTACCGCATTTCTAGCAATTTTATATAACCAAGCAGAAAAACTATTTTGCTTATATGAATTTATATTTTTCCAGGCCTTTAAAAATACTTGACTTACAATATCTTCCGTCTGCTCTTTTTGCATTGTTTTAAAGAAAACAAAATCATAAATTTTGCGTAGATAAAAATCATAGAGTTTAGCAAAAGCGTGCCTATCTCCAACTTGCGCTAATTTTACTAATTCATCTTCAGTTTGAACTGTGTTTTCTATGGCCATATATAAAATCGCTATACTAAACGTCTAAATTCTAGAAAAGTAACAAATGAGCCCACCTTTTAAATAAAAATATGCTTGTTTTCTTCTTTTTTATTTAAATAAATATCAAAGCCAAATTCTGTTTTTGCCCTTATTTTATCAGCCACATCACTTTTTTCGACAATTAAATAAAGTGGCTTATTTTTATACTTCTTAAGAATTTCTTTTTGATATTTTTTCTCTTGTTGCAAGGATAAATTACGCAATATTCGTGCTCGATCATTAATTATAGTTTTATTAATCTTTCCCGCTAAACGATACGCAGCGGTTATTTCATGGGCAGAAAAAGGAAATACATGAATCTTGCTAAAATTTAAACTACGAGCAAATTCATAAGTCTCCTGAAAATTAGCCTCACTTTCCTGAGGGAAACCAACAATAATATCAGTAGAAATTGCGATCTCAGGAATTTGCTCTTTAATTTTTAAAACACGATTTCTGTAATAAGAAGCAGTATAGGGCCTATTCATTAGGTGCAAGATTTTAGTACTACCTGATTGCAAAGAGATGTGCAAATGCTTACATAGCCTTTCTTCTTGTGCTATTAATTTAACTAATTCTGAATTAACTTCATTTATTTCAATAGAACTAAGACGAATGCGCCCTATTTCTTTAATCTTTAATAATTCTTCTATTAGGTTGCTTAAATTAACTTTCTTAGTTTTTATATCCTCACCATAGCGGCCCAAGTGAATTCCGCATAAGACAATTTCCCGATATCCAGCTTCACTTGCTTCTTTTGCTTCTTTTAATAGCTCTTTAAGCGCCCGACTTTTTAAACGACCACGTGCATGTGGAATTATGCAATAGGAACAAAACTGATTGCAACCATCAGCTACCTTTAAAAAATAACGGCTTCTATCAGTTAAAACTAAGGAAGATTTTTTCTTATCAGAAGCAGACTTTAAAGTAGGCTTAAATTCTCCGACCAACTTTTTCACTAAAGCATTTAAATTGCCCACTCCCCAAATAATAGCCTTTTTATCAGCTATAATCTCAGCTACGTCGCCTGCAGTTTGTGGCCAACAGCCCATAATAACTAAACGAGCTTGGGGATTTTCCTTTTTTATTTTACTGATAAGCTGCTTGTCTTTTACTATCGCCTTTTTTGTCACCGAACAGGTGTTGACAATAACAAAGCTTGGTTTTAGTCCTAAATTAAAACCAGCTGATAATAATAATCGTTGCAAATTGGCGCCATCATAATGATTAACCTTACAACCAAGTGAATAAAGTTTAAAATTTATATTTGCCATAATAAATTAACTACTTTAAATCTCTAAAAGTATTCTATCAAATTATTACCCTTATTAACAACTTAACAAAAAGATAGTCTTTACAGAAGTTTAAAAAAGCTTGCCAAAAAAATTATCTTTTGTTATTATCAAAAAAGATAATATTTGGCTTTATAAGCCTTTATTTATTTGCGCCTATAGCTCAGCTGGTAGAGCAGCTCCCTTTTAAGGAGAAGGTCGTAGGTTCGAATCCTACTGGGCGCACATTGCCGACTTAGCTCAGCTGGTAGAGCAGCTGTCTTGTAAACAGCAGGTCGTCGGTTCGAGCCCGACAGTCGGCTCAAAAACCGCTCAAATGCGGTTTTTTTGTTTTATGTGCACAGAAAGCGGAAAAACTGTGCTTTATTAAGCTTGAATAAAATATCAGCTTAAGATAATATAAAGTAATTATAAGTTAAGTGCCAAAAGCTATGGAAAACAAAAAAGAACTACTTGAAAAAATGCCTCCTCACAGCCTCGAAGCTGAAGAATCGTTACTTGGCTCTCTTTTAATTGATAAAGACGCTATTATTAAAATTGCTGATATTTTAGTTGCCGATGACTTCTATCGTGACAGCCATAAAAATATTTTTGAAGCTATAAAAGATCTTTATTCTGCTCAAGAACCAATTGATATTATTACGCTGGCTAATAAATTAGACGATCGTAGTCAATTAGCTTTAATTGGCGGCCGTAGTTACCTGGCAAAATTATCAAATACCGTTGCTACCTCAGGTAACATTGTTCACTACGCTAATATTATTCAAAAGAAAGCTACTTTAAGACGCTTGCAACAAGCCGCTGCTGAGATTTCCAGTATTAGCTTTAACGAAGAAGGCGATATTGATAACACTCTTGATGCTGCTGAAAGTAAAATTTTTAGCGTTTCTCGTAAATATTTAAAAAATACTTTCACTCCGATTGATAGTTTATTAACTGAAGCTTTTGATAGAATTGACGACTTACATAAATACAGTGGCAAGTTGCGCGGACTGCCAACTGGTTTTAATGATTTAGACAACATTCTTGCTGGTTTACAAAAATCAGATTTAATAATTTTAGCCGCGAGACCCAGTGTGGGCAAAACTTCGCTCGCCCTTGATATTGCTCGACAAGCGGCAATAAAAAGCAAACAAGGCGTTGGTATATTCTCCTTAGAAATGAGCAAGGAACAACTAGTCGATCGTATGCTTTGCGCCCAAGCTAATGTTAGTCTGTGGAAAATGAGAACTGGTAATTTATCTGATAAAGATGAAGATAATGATTTTGGTAAAATTGGTGAAGCAATGGGAAAATTAGCCGAAGCGCCTATTTTTATTGATGACTCAGGGACTCTTTCGATTATGGAAATAAGGACTAAGGCCCGTCGTTTAAAAATGGAAAAAGGCTTGGGACTAATTGTTATTGATTATTTGCAATTAATGGAAGGTCGTGGCAAATATGGTGATAATCGTGTTCAAGAAATTGCGGAAATAAGTCGCGGACTTAAATCAATTGCTCGAGAACTTGATATTCCTATATTAGCCTTAGCCCAGCTTTCGCGTGCTGTCGAGCAAACAAGTCCCGCTATTCCTAAGTTGTCCCACTTAAGAGATTCTGGCTCAATTGAACAAGACGCTGATATTGTTCTTTTCCTTTATCGTAAGGCTGCTGACAGAAGTTTTAACCCCAATGATTTACCTGAAGAAGAAAAACACAGCGCCAATATTTTTATCGCTAAACATCGTAACGGTCCCACTGGTCAGATTAATCTATTTTTTGATGAAACAACAGCCAGTTTTAAAAGTCTAAGTAAGCATCATCAGATGGATAATGCCACTGGTTAATATTATTTCTGCTATAATATAAATATAATTTTAAAAAATAACGATATAATTTTATGTTCAGCAAATTAAAACAGTTTAAAGATTTAAGAAGCCAAGCAAAAACTATGCAAGAAAACTTGGCAAAAGAAGAGGTTAGTGAGGAAAAAAATGGTGTCAATATTACTTTAAATGGAAATCTTGAAGTTATTTCCCTTTCTCTTAATGAGAGTTTAAATAAATCCGCCCAAGAAGAGGCTCTAAAAAATTGCTTTAATGGCGCCGTTAAAAAAGCACAACGTGTCATGGCAAAGAAGATGCAAGAAATGGGTGGCATCCCTGGTCTAAATTAAAAAGATAAACATGCATTACCCACGGGCTTTACAAAACTTGATTAATAAGCTGGCCCATTTACCTGGCGTTGGCCCAAAAACGGCTGAGCGCTATGCTTTTTATTTACTTAGCAAAAGTGAAGATGAGTTAAAGGAGTTATCTGATTTAATTTTAAACCTAAAAAAAGAAGAAAAGATTTGTCACCAATGCTTTGCTTGGACAGAATCTGATCCTTGTGAGATTTGTGCTGACGCTAATCGATCCTCTAAGCAACTATGTATAGTAGAAAACATCCAAGACTTAATTGCAATTGAACAAACTGGTCAATACAAAGGAAAATACTTTGTCTTAGGTGGTTTAATAAGCATGATTGATAAAATTGGTCCTCAAGACTTAAACATTTCTGCTTTAAATTTAAAAATAAAAAAAGATAAAACAGATGAAATAATTATTGCTCTTAATTTTACCCTGGAAGGAGAAACTACTAGTCTTTATTTACAAAAATTATTTAAAGATAGAGTAAAAATAAGCCGCTTAGCCAAAGGCCTGCCCGCTGGATCAGACCTAGAATACGCTGATTTAAATACCTTAAAAAGCGCCTTACAATACCGCAGTGAAATCAAGTGATAGTTTTACAACTTCCCTGCAATGAACTTAACAAAAACCCGCTTAAATTATTTAAGCGGGTTTTTTGTTTTCTTTTTATACCTTAAGCAATTTTGGTAATTTTGATAGAAGAAAATTCTTGACGATGACCAATAGTTCTTTTATAACGAGTTTTATTCTTATATTTAACAACTGTTACCTTATCCCCCTTACCATTTTCTAAAATTTCTGCTTCTACCTTTTCGCCTAAAGACGGTTCCCCAACTTCAACTTTATCGCCATCGGCAATTAACAAGGTATCTAACTTTACTTTTTTGTCTTTATCATCTAATTTTTCAACTGATAAAGTCTGGCCCTCAGCTACCTTATACTGTTTGCCACCTGTTTTAATAACCGCTATTTTTGACATATTCAAAATATTAGCATTTTGTTTCAAAACTCTAATTTCTTGATAACAAATGCATTTAACTAATAAAAAACAGAATTGAATCTGAACATGACTATATTATACAAATATTTGAAAAATGTCAATAAATGCTTTATAGTTAATAAGGAGTTAAGTGTATAAGAAAAAATAATAAATTAAACTTAATTTTTGTTAATATGGCTAAATTTATAATCCAAGGCGGAGCTAAATTATCGGGCGAAATAGCTGTTGGCGGCGCAAAAAATAATGCTCAAATTATGATACCCGCCTCCCTTCTTTCAAGGGAAAAAATGACTATTACCAACCTCCCCCTTATTGATGGCGTTGAAAAATCATTTGAATTATTAAGCTATTTAGGAGCAAACATAGAAAGAAAAGGTAATGAAGCTATAATTGACACAAGCGATATCACCAAAATTGAACTCGATCCAAAAATCGCTGATAAATTCAGAACTTCGGTTATGTTTGTAGGACCAATTTTAGCGCGTTTTAAAGAAGTTAAATTTCCCCATCCCGGTGGTTGTGTTATCGGTGCCGCTGGTCGCCCCATCGATCTTTTTCTTGAAGGTTTTACCGCCCTTGGCGCCAAGGTGGAAACTGATGATAAATATTATCATATTAGTGCATCTGAGCTAAAAGGGGCTGATTATTTTTTCTCAACTATTTCAGTGACTGGCACCCAAAGCCTATTAATGACCGCTTGTTTAGCAAAAGGTAAAACGATTCTACGTAATTGCGCCATGGAGCCTGAAATTAAGGCTCTAGCTGACTACCTTAATAGTCAAGGCGCTAAAATTGATGGCGCAGGCACGCCCACTATTTCAATTACTGGAGTTTCGCAACTGCGAGCTGGTCATTGCCAAATTATCCCCGATCGTATCGAAACCGGTTCATTTGCCTTAATGGCCGCTGCCACTAAATCAAATTTAAAAATTACAAATTGTAACCCCAACCACGTTCTCAACCTTCTAACTATTTTTAAAAAGATTGGAATTGACTTTGCACAAGGTCAAGATTGGCTAGAAATAAAAGAATCTGGCAAAATTAAAGCTTATAGCATTAAAACTCATGAATATCCTGGCTTCCCCACTGATCTGCAATCCCCCTACCTTGTTTTAATGACTCAAGCTGAAGGAAATTGTTTAATTCAGGAAACTATTTATGATCGTCGCTTAATTTGGACCGACATGCTTTCCCAGATGGGGGCAAATATCATCACTTGTGACCCTCATCGAGTTGTTATCAATGGTCCCAGCAAACTTTACGGCAAAAAATTAATTAGCCCTGATATTAGAGCTGGGATTGCTTTAGTAATCGCTGCTTTAATAGCCGAAGGAACAACGGAAATAGATAATATTTATCAAATAGATCGTGGTTATGAAAAACTCGACGAAAGATTACGCTCTATCGGCGCACTTATAGAAAGAAAAGAAGAAAGTTATGCCTAAAAAAATTAGAGATTTAATATTTTATCTCTTTATTATAATTTTTATAATAGCATCTACTGCCACCTGCTTATACGCCTCAGGCTATAAGTTTAATTTAAGTTGGCCATTGGAATTTAATCGACTATTGCAGAAAACAGGTAATTTAAATATTTCAACTTCACCTAAGGGAGCTGCTATTTTTTTAAACGATAAAAAACAAGTCGTTCCAGGATTTAAGTTGATAAAAAAAGATTATCTAAGCACTCCTGCTAAAATAAGAAATCTAATGCCTGGTGATTATTATTTGCGAATAGAAAAAGAAAATTATTGGCCATTGGAAAAAAAGATAAACATTGCATCAGGCTTGACCACTTTTGCTGAAGATTTAAATTTATTTCGTTCAGATCTGCCAATCATAATATCTCCTTCTTCAGAAAGCTCTATTTATCTTAATAACGATAACAGTTCCCTTTATTTAAAGCAGGCTAAAAGTTGGATTGATTTAAATCATTACGAAGTTAATTTACTTAAAGGTGATAAAAATGGCGCCTGGATTAATAATTGGGAAATATTTAGCGCCGGCCAAATTATAAATATCAATACTAAAAATACACTCGACCTTAATTCCCTTCTTACAACAAAAAATGTTTTAAACTGGAAATATGACAAAGATAACAACAGTATTTATGCTTATTTAGAAAGTGGAGAAATTTTAAAAATAGATGAAAATCTTAATTCAAGTTCAGAAATATTCACCCTCCCTAATATTCAAGATTTCAAACAAGACCAAAAAATATTATTCACAATCGAGAAGGAAGGTGAAAAACAATATCTTAAAGAATACGACCTGGAAACGAAGAAAGAAATAAAAAGAATGGAGCTTCCTAGTGTTGGTCGCTACTTATTCTTTGCTAATTATAAAAATGATTATATCTCTCTTTATGATCAAGAAAACGGATCACTTTATATAATTTATAAAAATGATTGGCAAAAATCTTTTATTTTAACGCAAGTAAAAGACTGGTCATTTATTAATAAAAACCATCTTATCTACCATAATGGCTGGGAAATAATCTTTTTTAATTTAGAAAATAATTCTTCAAATTTAATTTCTCGTGTTAGCGATCCAATTAAAAAAATCATCTGGCATGAAAAAGAGGATTATTTTATCTTTTCCACCCAAAATAGTATTCAAGCGGGCGATCTGAAAACTAATATTTTTACTACTTTATTTAAGACAGAAAATATCGGCGACTTAGCGCTTGATACAAAAAATAATATTCTTTATTTCTATGCACAAATAGGGCAACAGGCTGGCATTTATAAACTACTTTTAAAATAAATAATAAGCACAAAAAAATCGTCTAGCTGAGACGATTTTTTATATCTAAATTTTACTTTACAAGAATGCTCTTAAGACTTGTCTGCTAATTCATTTATCAAAAGTTGCAATCTGTCTTTGACCTCCTCATTCTTTAAACCTAATTTTAAGGTTGCTTTAATAAAATTGAACTTATTGCCAGTGTCTAACCATTCGCCGTCTATTTTTTTGCCATAAATAGATTTCCCTTGTTGAAGCATTTCATCATAAGCGTCAGCTAGCCTAATTTCTCCTGACTTTCCTTGCTTCATGTTTTTTAAACTACTGATTATTTCTGGGGTAATAACATTTATACCAACTTGAACCAAATTTGAAGGCGCCTCACTTATTTCTGGCTTCTCAATAAATTGTTTAATTTTATAAACACCTTTTCCTAAATCAACGCCACCCATTACTCCAAATTGACTAACTTCTTCAGGTTTAACTTCTGACAAGCCAATCACAGTATCGCCATACTTTTGATAAACATCAATTACTTGTTTAACCGGTGAAACCGCTGCATCATACAATGTGTCACCAAACATAACTAAAACAGCTTCATCCTCGCCAATTAAATGGGAGGCACACAAAACTGCGTGCCCATCTCCAAGCGGAATAGGTTGGCGAACATAAGAAAATTTAGCCAAACCAGATATTTCCTTCACTTTCTTGACCAAATCCATTTTGTTTTTTTCTACTAATGTTTTTTCAAGCTCAAAGGAATAATCAAAATGGTCCTCAATCGCTCTTTTGCCGCGCCCAGTTACAAAAACTATTTCTTCAATGCCTGCCGCTACTGCTTGTTCTACTAAATATTGAATAACTGGCTTATCAACCACGGGCAACATCTCTTTAGGTTGAGCCTTGGTGGCGGGCAGAAATCTAGTGCCAAAACCCGCAACTGGCATAATTGCCTTTTTAATTTTTTTCATATTAACTCTTTTTACTAGGGAGACTAAAGCCCCATTTTATAAAATATTTAAACCAAGATGCAATATGCACCCAAGTTAAACGATCTTTAAACACCGCCATGTACCAAGGATGCTTGGCGCTTTGGCGAGCGTGATTATGAATAACTATAGCCTGCGGATTATACACAACCTCCAAGCCTTGGTGATGAAAAGTTCGCGCTAAATCAATATCTTCAAAATACATAAAATAGCGTTCATCAAAATAGGGCCTAAATACGCTTGTTGCATCTAAATTGATAGCTCTTTTAAACAGCAAGCAAGAACCCATTAACCAATCAACCTTAACTATTTTATCATGGTCAAAATCACTCATGGTAAAACTGTCGCGATGTTTTTTAAAATAATCCCCCAAAAAAGTACGTCGCAAAATTGGCATGAAGAAGCTAGGAAAACGCGCACAAGATAATTGCAAGGTGCCATCGGGATACAATAATTTTGGCCCCACCATACCAACCTGCGGATTTTTCTGCAAATAAGATAACAGCACTTTAATTGCCTCTTTTTTAAGTATGGTGTCTGGGTTAAGAATTAAGACATAATCACCACTTGCCGCCTTTATGCCCAAGTTATTGCCCCCACCCATTCCTAAATTACGCTTTGACAATATTAACTTAACATCATTCTCAGATGTTAAAATATCGCTTAAATCATCGCCCGAATTATTCTCCACCAATATCACTTCGTGATTAATCCCAGTTAAATCTGCCTCCTTGATTGATTTAAGACAATTTATTAAAAGCGCCTTACTTTTATAATTTACAATAATTATTGATAAGTCCATATTAAATAATTTTTTTTACTGCTCGCCAGTATAATTCCAATAAGGGATTACCTAAATAACGAAGCAAAAAGTTATCAATCTCTAAAAATTCTAATTTTGCTACTAATAATTCAGAAAAATCTGAATTACTTAATCGACCCAATTTCTTTAACTTACGTCGAGTTCTAATAATTTTTATTATACTTAAAGGATTTAAAAAATAAAAATTAACTTTTAGCCAAGTTTTAAACCAACCCTTAAACAAGGCGTAAAACATCATGGCAAAATTCATTATAGCAAGAGCGGGTAAGACTAGAAACAAAAGCTTGGTGGGATAAAAATGGGAAATTAATAAATGCCTATTTCTTTCCATAAAATAAAGCATTTTAACACTTCGAGAAAACTCATACTTATGATAGATACAAGAGCGGGGCGCTAATCTAATTTTATAGCCACTAAATATTGCCTTTAAACTAAACTCTATATCATCATGATACATGAAATATTCCTCATTCCAACCATTGATATCACTAAATACTTCGCGTCTAGCAATAAAAGAGCAGCCGCTGGCATAGCCTCTTATCTCTGGGTAACCATTAATTTCATAATCATCCTCCTGATAAGAAGTCGTTGTACCAAAACCAAGAAAATGAATAACATTGCCTAAAGTATTAATTTTCTTTTCTGTCTTATCTGATTGATATAACAAAACCTTAGATTGCACTATGCCTGTATCCGGATTATCCTCTAAACCCTTAACTAATTCTGTTAACCAAGAAGAATCAAGCTCTGTATCCATGTTTACCGTCACCACATATTTACAACCATCTAAAATTGCCCTTCGACAACCAAGATTGCAGGCAGCACTATAATTGCCATTCGCTCGCGGTATAATCTCTGCTTCTGGGTAAATACTATGCAAAGCCTTTAAGCTTTCTGAGCTGGCACAATTATCAATGATATAAGCTTGCAAATTTTCCAATCCATAATCTTGCTGATTCAAAGATTTTTTAAAATCAAGCAAAAAACGATTGGCATAATCCTTATAATTTATTAATATAATTCCTACTTTTGCCTTTCTCATAACTATCTAATAAAAACTCTTAACAAGTTCCAAGCAAAACGCAAAACAAATACTTGATTCGGCTTTCCCCATTTTTTAAAATATTTAAGCATAGAATCTCTAAAATAACCTTGCGCCTGACGTCTTTTAAGTAAGGAAAAACTTTGTCCTACATAATCTAAAGCTTCAGATGCTGGGCTATACCAAACTTCTCCCCCTAAACTTTTTACCTGACGACAAAAGTCCACTTCCTCAAACCAAACAAAGTATCTTTCATCTAAATATGGCTTTTCTTTTCCACTTAAATCCTGCCAGCTTTTAACATTAATCAAAAAAAATGAACCTCTGATTGAATCAACCACCTGTGCCTTGTTGTAATTGAAATCTTTCTGAAGATATGAATTTAAAACAAAGGGGAAAAAATGAGGAATTTTTAAAATAATCATTAACTGATCAAAAAGCTTAGGAAATTTCCTTACCTGCGCTACTAACTTGCCATTCTCTGATAATAATCGAAAACCGGAAACTACTGCTTGTGGATTTTTTTCGGCCCACAAAAGAGCTTTTTCTAGTGAATTTGAGTACAATTTCATGTCAGGATTAAGCAATAGAATAAAGCGCCCCTGCGCTTTTTGAATAGCGCAGTTATTTGCTTTAGCAAAACCTTCATTTTTTTCATTCCTTATTAACTTAACTTCTGGGAATTCACTTGCCACCATCTCAGCGCTTTTATCACTTGAATTATTATCAACCACAAAAACTTCAAATTTAAAATCACCCTCTGATAAAAAGAGGGCCTTTAAATTGTGTCGCAATTTTTCTCTAGTCTCCCAGGAAACAATTATAATCGATAAATCCATAACTAACGTGATATTTTTATGGTTTTCAAGCGATCAGTTAATCCTTTTACAATTTCAACTTGATAACGGCGCAAACCCAAAACAGAGGCTAAAACCTTAACAATTGCAATATTGGCCTTGCCGTCAGTGGCGCTAGCTGTTACTCGAACCTGAATATCGCTATTTATTGTTTCTTTTACTGAGTTTTCTCTCGCATTAGCAATAGCCTTGATTGTAAAAAAAACTTCTTTATTATTAGCGATTTCTTCCTGTAAAACTGCTAATTTTTTTATTTTTTTCATATATTTCTTCCTTAATCATCCTATTTCTATTATAACCTCTTTCTTTCTTTTTTGAAAGGGTAAAAATATTAATTTTGTTATTTGTCAATGGTTATTTTCCCCCTTTCTGTCAACGTTTATTTTATTCTCTTTTTATACTAGAATATAAGTAAATACATAAATAAATACGAGACAATATGAATCAAGACAACCTTTCTGATAATGAACAAAAAAATCATTATAAGCGTCCTTCCTGGGATGAATATTTTTTAAAAATTACAGAGATGGTTGGTACTCGCGGCTCCTGTGATAGAGGTAGGGCTGGCTGTGTTATTACAAAAAATAATCGTATAGTCGCCACTGGTTACGCTGGCTCACCAATTAGCCTGCCTCATTGCGATGAAGTAGGACATGAAATGCACACTGTTATACACGAAGATGGTTCAAAAAGTCAACACTGTATTCGCACCACTCATGCTGAACAAAATGCAATTTGTGAAGCAGCGCGCATGGGAATAGCCTTAGAAGACGGCACACTATATTGCAAAATGACTCCTTGTTATACCTGCGCTAAGATGATAATTAATGCTGGAATCAAAAGAGTGGTTTGCGCCCAAGATTATCACGCCGGACAAAGAAGTAAGGAGATATTTCAAGAAGCAAAAATAGAGTTTAAACTTGTTTCAACTGATGAGGTAAAATATGATAAGCAATAGATCGTTTTTCTATATTATTTAATTACAATAACATTATGAAGACGTATTTAGATTTACTTAAGGATGTTAACGAAAACGGAGTAGGCAAAGATGACAGAACTGGAACTGGTACCCGTAGTGTTTTTGGACGTCAAGTGCGTTATGATTTAAGCGCCGGTTTCCCTCTTTTAACCACTAAAAAGGTGCACTTAAAATCAATAATTTATGAATTATTATGGTTTTTAAGTGGTGATACTAATGTTAAATACTTAAACGAAAATGGCGTTACCATTTGGGATGAGTGGGCAGATGAAAATGGGGATTTAGGTCCGATTTATGGCAAGCAGTGGACAGCCTGGGAAGGTAAAAATGGTGAAAAAATCAATCAAATCGCACAAGCTATTGATATGATAAAAAATAATCCCAATTCTCGTCGTATCATTGTCAGCGGTTGGAATGTAGCTGATTTGCAAGGCTTGGTAAAAGGAAAAAAATCAGCCCCACCACCTTGCCACTCCCTATTTCAGTTTTATGTTGTAAATGGCAAATTATCCTGCCAATTATACCAAAGAAGTGCTGATATATTTCTAGGCGTTCCTTTTAATATTGCTTCCTACTCCCTACTTACTATGATGGTAGCTCAGGTGTGTAATCTAGAGCCAGGTGAATTTATTCATACTTTTGGTGATTTGCATATCTACAACAATCATAAGGAACAGGTCAACTTGCAACTTGAAAGAGAGCCCCGTCCTTTACCAAGAATGTTAATTAATCCAGCAGTAGGTGATATTTTTTCTTTCAAATTTGAAGATTTTGAACTTGAAGGGTATGATCCGTACCCTGGCATTAAAGCGCCGATTGCTATTTAAAACTTAATAGACCGTTTAAAAAACGGTTTTTTATAAAAATATGATACCTGTTACCATGATGATGGCAATTACCGTTGATGGGAAAATTGCCAAAAATAAAGACCAATTTGCTAATTGGACTAGCCCTCAAGACAAAAAGCTATTTGTTGAGACTTCTAAACGCCACGGAGTAATTATAATGGGGGAAAATACCTTTAAAACCTTTCCCTCTCCCTTAAAAGGCCGCCTAAATGTTGTTTTTTCTTATGAGAAAAATAGTCCCGAGATAGAAGGGGTGAAATGGGTATCAGGAGAGGCTAACAAGGTGTTAGAAGATTTGGCTAAATTAGGCTACAAGTCCGCTCTTTTAGGCGGAGGGGCCGCAATTAATTCCCTATTTTTAAAAGAAAAGTTAATTTCTGAAATAATTCTCACAATTGAGCCAAAAATATTTGGCGCCGGCCTTTCTCTTTTTAATCAAGACTTTGATATTGACTTAACTCTTAAAGAAGTGAGAAAATTAAATGAAAACACTTTAATGTTAAGATATAGGGTAAATTATTAAGCTTATGTCTCAATTTATCATCGCCTTAGTTGGCCCACAAGCAAGCGGTAAAGAGGTAGTTAAAAAATACTTGATAGAAAAACATCAAGCAGAGGGTTATAAGTTTTCACAAGTATTACGAGATGTTCTGGGACGTTTATACCTGCCACAAACAAGAGAGAATTTACAAAATCTATCACTTGATCTTCGTAACCGTTTTGGCCAAGACTTATTAGCCAATATTATTTCTGTTGACGCTCAAAATAGTAAAAGCCCCCTACTTGTCATTGATGGAGTGCGTCGTCTTTCTGATATTAGTGCTTTAAGAAAATTAGAGAACTTTAGACTGATTAATTTAGAAGTTGATCCTCAGATACGCTACAGGAGGCTTTGTAAACGTAATGAAAATGAAGGTGATAAAGAAAAAACTTACACTGAATTTCTTGAAGATGAAAACCGTGAATCAGAGAAAGGTATACCCGAAGTTGCCCTTACCGCTGATTATAGTATTGATAATAACTCTGACTTAGAAAATCTATATCAACAAATAGACTTAATAATGAATAAAATTAATCATTATGGAGAATAAAACAGGAAAATTTATTGTTATTGACGGTACCGATGGTAGCGGAAAAACTACACAATTAAGCCTACTTAAAGAGAAGCTTGAGTCTGAAGGCTACAGTGTCGCTGTTGCTGACTTTCCTCAATACAATACTAAATCAGCTGGCTTAGTCGAGGAATATTTATCTGGAAAATATGGTGAAGCTGACGAAGTTGATCCCTACAAGTCATCCATATTCTACGCTGTTGATCGTTTTGATGCCAGTGCTAAAATAAATAATTGGTTAAAGGAAGGCAGAATTGTCCTTGCTAATCGCTACACCAGCGCTAACTTGGCCCATCAAGGCGGAAAAATTAATAATCCTTTAGAGAGAAAAATATTTTTCAATTGGCTTTTTGACTTAGAGTATAAAATATTTGAAATACCAAAACCAGATTTAACAATCATATTACAAGTTGAACCAGAAATATCTTTTAAATTAGCTCGCGATCGACAGAGAGAAGATTGGAAAGGAAAAACAAAGGATATTCATGAAAATAATTTAGATCATTTACGCAAAGCGGAACAAACTTATCTAGAAATTACTTCGAGTTTACCAGGATTTAAATTAGTAAAATGTACTCACAAAGGAGAAATCCTTAGCCCTGAGGCAATCCATTTTTTAGTTTGGCTAATTACTAATCAGATAGTAAAAACTGTAAATAAAGCAGAGAAAAATTTTCAAGCAATTTCTAATATTATTGGTTCTAATAAACAAATATTAAACAATCGTGATTTAATTTTAAAGAAAAAAGATGCCCCAGGGCCCACACCAGCTACTGAAGAAGAAAATAGCGATGCAACAAAAGACTTGCCTATTTCAACAACGTCCTACGAGAAAGCTAAAATGAATGATAATATAAAATCTTTAGACACTGAACTTATAGTAGAAAAATTAATAGACAATGCTAAATTGCCGCGCAAAGCTTTAGCAAGCGATGCTGGTTATGATTTATTTTCTAATGATTATTATTCTCTGCCCGCTTATGGACAGGCTTTAGTTTCAACAGGTATTAAAATAAAATTACCAAAGTCTCACGTCGGCCTTGTTTGGGATAAAAGCGGTTTAGCTACCGAGGGCATTACCACTATGGGGGGCGTGATCGATGAAAACTACCGTGGTGAAATTAAAGTTGTTATAAAAAATTTAAGTGAAGATATGTTCAATATTGTTCCTGGACAAAAAATCGCTCAACTACTTATTCAAAAAATAGAACACTTAGAAATAAAAGAAGAAAAAATAAATGATACTACTGAACGCCAAGGCAACGGTTTTGGTAGTACTGGTAAATTTTAAAAAAATATGACTAAATATCAAGCCATAATTGGCCTTGAAATTCATGCCGAACTAAGTACTAAAAGTAAGATGTTTTGTGCTTGCGACAATGATGCTAACGGGAAAAAGCCAAACACAAATGTTTGTCCTATTTGCTTGGGTCATCCCGGCACACTACCCGTTCCTAATAAGAAAGCAATAGAATATGTATTGGCAACTGGCCTAGCTTTAAACTGTGAAATTAATTTCAATTCTAAGTTTGATAGAAAAAATTATTTTTATCCCGACCTTCCTAAAGGTTACCAAATTTCACAATACGACCAACCCTTAGCTTTTAATGGTCAGCTAGAAATTAATGGCGAAAAAATTACTATTACCCGTATTCATTTAGAAGAAGATACTGGAAAATTGTCTCACCCAAAAAATAGTGATTATACTTTAATTGATTTTAACCGTGCTGGTACTCCCCTGCTTGAGCTTGTAACTGATCCCGTTATAAAAGATGCCACTTCTGCTAAAAAATTCTGTCAAAAATTTCAGCAAATATTACGTTATCTAGAAGTTAGTCAAGCAGATATGGAAAAAGGAGAAATGCGCTGTGAAGCAAATGTTAGTGTTCAGGATGCAAATCAATTTAGTATTATAGATGGCCAAATTAAGACTAAGAAAAACTACAAATTAAATCCCAAGGTAGAAGTAAAAAATATCAATTCATTTAGGGCCTTGGAGAAAGCGATTAACTACGAAATTAAAAGACAAAGTAAGGCGCTAGATAACGGAGAGGAAATTATTGCTGAAACCAGAGGTTGGGATGATAAAAAAAACAAAACTATCAGCCAAAGAATTAAGGAAAATTCAGCTGATTATCGTTATTTTCCCGAACCAGATATACCTCCATTGGAAATAGATGGTAAGTGGTTAGCTGACATAAGAGCTACTCTCCCTGAACTACCTTTACAAAAAATAGCTCGTTTTTCCATTGAATATGGTCTTAGTGCAGAAATGGCTGAAATAATAACAAATGATAAAAAAATCGCCAACTGGACAGAACAGGTTATATCGGAATTAAATGCTTGGATAGAAGCAAATGGTGATAGCGCCCAACGACAAGATAAAAAATTAGCGAAAACTGCTTGTAACTGGATAAGCAGTGAACTAATAAGACATCTAAATAAGACGAAAGAGAAAATTACAGATTTGCGATTTAGTGCCGAAAACTTTGCAGAATTAATTTGTTTAATCTATCAAAATAAGATTAATTCTTCAGCTGGTCAATTAATTTTAGAAAGAATGTATCAAACAGGTGGCGACCCTACCAATATCATGGAAGAGATGGGACTAGAACAGATTGATGACCGTGATAAATTAAAAGAAGATATAGAAAAAACTTTAAATCATTACCCAGAACAAGTTGAGCAATACAAAAAAGGAAAAACTAATGTAATCCAATTTTTACTCGGCAAAGTAATGGCTGATAGTAAAGGAAAGGCCAACCCCCAAACTGCCAGAGAAATACTTGAAGAGATGTTAAAATAATTAAATTAAAAAACGAAGTTCTCACTTCGTTTTTTTATTATCTTTTATAAATTTTTTTACTTCTTTTAAGCTAGACTCATAATCTTCTACCCAATTAATTTTTTTTCCTTGTTTCTCCCAGCGCTTAAACCAAGTTTTTTGCTTTTTTGCGAATCGATAAATTGCCGTTGCTAAATCAGTTTTCATTTTTTCTTCATTTATTTTTCCTTGAAGATAAAGGGCAATATACTTATATTCTAAGCCAAAAGAAATTAAGCGTTTATATGACAAACCCGAGTTTCTTAAACCGCGCACTTCCTCTATCATCTCTTGCTCGTTAAATCTTTGGTCTAATCGTTTTTTAATATTAGTTTTCATTTTCTCATCACTAATATTCTTCCCTAAAATAAAAAAATCTGCAATTGGCTCACCCTTTTTCATTGTTAAATCACGACCCTTTTCAATTAACTCTAAATAACGACTTAGTCGCCGTGGATTACTTTGATCACTTAAGGTAATTCTTTGGCTAAAATCTAAATTAAGTTTTTTTATTTTAGCGTATAATTTTTCTGCTCCTAATTTTTCCAGTTTTGTTCGATATTTCTTATCGCTCTTATAATCTGATAATTTATAATTATCGACTATAGCTTGCAGGTAAAGGCCACTACCACCAACAATAATGGGCAACTTTCCTCTTTCGGTAATATTTAAAATAGCCCTCTTAGCTAACTTCTGATAACGCGCTACACTAAAATTTGTTCGCGGGTGAGCGATATCTATTAAATGATAAGGGATATTATTCCCCTTGTAATTATAATCGGGTAAATCTTTGCCCGTGCCAACATCCATTCCTAGATAAACTTGGCGGCTATCAGCACTTATTATTTCACCATCAAAATGATGAGCTAGTCTAACTCCCAGACTAGTTTTGCCACTAGCTGTTGGGCCCAAGATTACAACAACTTTTACTTTGTTTTTTTTATCATTGTCCATAATACTAAAGCAAGTCACCACTTAAACGAAAAGCAGAAACTTTGTTTATTTTTACAGCCACAAAAGAACCAATTAATTTCGAATTAGCTTTTTCTTTGCTTAAAATATCTACTATTTTATGTGCCGCATTTCTTCCCCAATAACTACCTGCTTTATTTACTCCTTCAATTAAAACTTTTTCCGTTTTTCCTATATAGAACTGATTATTAGAAAGGGCGGTTTTGGCCAAAATTATTTCTAGTTCTTTTGCTCTTCTCTTTTTCTCCTCCATGCTTACATCATCGGACATAAAAGACGACGCCGTTAAAGGGCGTGGGCTATAAAGCGAAACATAAACTAAATCAAATTTTACTGTCTTAAATAACTTTACCGTATTTTCAAAATGTCCTCTCTTTTCCCCGGGGAAGCCAACGATAACATCACTGGTAATGGAAATACCGGGACGCGCTGCCCTAATTTTATCTACTAACTGTATAAAATGCTTAGCTGTATAACCACGATTCATTGCCCGCAATATGTCATCATCACCAGACTGCACTGCTAAATGAAAATGTGGACATATCTTTTTTTCCTCACCTAAAACCTTAATTAAATCCAAGCTAACATCTTTCGGATGGCTAGTAGAAAAACGTAACCAAAAATCTCCTTTTATCTTAGCAGTCTGTGCTAAAAGTTTAGCAAAATCATAATTTTTACTCTTATAACTATTTACATTCTGGGCTATTAAAGTAATTTCCTTATAACCATTTTTAACTAAATCCCTTACCTCCTTAATAATTGAAGAGGCTGGCCGATACACTTCACGCCCGCGCGCATAAGGAACAACGCAATAAGAACAAAAATTATTACATCCATTACCTATTGGAACAAGAGCACTAAAAAAACTTGGATTTTTAGGAGTAATATTTAAATACTGCTCCCCATCTTTTAATCTCACCTCATCTAAGCTTAGCTTGCTTTTAAAATCTCTATTTTCTAACAATTTCATCATATCGGGAATAACGTTGATTGGCATGAAAAAATCAACCTTACCAGCCAATCTTTTTTGCACATCAACTCGCTGACTAAGACAGCCAGTAATTATTATCTTCGCTTTTTTATACTGCTTACGCATTGTGTGCACTAAACTATACACTTTATTTTCAGCCGATTGCCTAATTCCACAAGTATTTAAAATAATTAAATTAGCCTTTCCCTTATCATCTGTTTGCTTATAATTATTGCTATCTAAAAAACCTGCTAGACGTGAACTATCAGCCACATTCATCTGACAGCCAATTGTAATAATATGATATTTTTGTTGCATATTTAAAACCTTCTTATGTTTAATAATTTTATTCAAGCGCCCCTTCTATTTCTGGCGGCGTCTTAACTTGAGAGAATTTATAAAGAGCAAAATCATGACTTATTCTTTTTGTAAATTCAAGATTTAGATTATAGGCTAGCAATTTACGTTCATTTAGATAAGCAATATCAGCTTCATTTAAATAAAAATTATAATAATAAATTGGATAATAATTTGCTAATTTTTGGCTAGATCGAAAGATTTCATCATTGGGCAATGTGCCCATAATAACGCGTCTTTCAGGAAAAATAAACTTATCATAATACTTTGTTATAATAATAGCCTCGTTTTCAGTTAAACTAAAAATCTCTTCCGCCGATTGCTTTTCCCTTAAATTATTATAATAAAGATGCACCAAGCCTTCTTCTGAACCAAATAAAACAAAATTTATGCTCCAGGCTGAAAAAAATAATAACACTGATATTTCAAACGCGGAAGCTACTCTTTTTCCTAAAATCTTTAATTCACCTTTAAACAAATATTTTATCGCCTTACTAAAACGAGCGATAAGTAAGGCGACAATGGGCATCATCATCAAATAAATTGGTAACCAATAACGAGTATAGGAGTTCCCTATTGTAAAACGATTAGGGTTAGGATTATCATTAAATATCCAACTTCCGTAATAAAAAATTAAAATTGTGGAGATTAGAACAAAAAGAGAAAAATAGGCTATATATTTAAAGTGCCATTTTCGCAACAAGGAGCCTAGAATTAAAAGTGAGCCCAATAAAAACAAAAGAGAAAGCCAGGGAAACATCTCTAATATGTAATGTTGTGCCATCTGCAATGATTGACTTTTATTAAAACCAAAATAAAAAATATTATGATAAATACTTTTTAAATAAACCGTTATATCCTGGCCCTCAACAACGGATTTTACAATTCCTGATCCCGCTTGCGAAATATCATCTATAGATCGATTCATTTCATTGTAACCTCCGTATATCGGTGATGAATACAATAGCTGATTGTAATATATGTTTGGCAAAATAGCTAAAAATAAACCACTAAAAATTAAAATTATTTTTGTAATACTATATCGCTTAAAATATATTAACCAAGCGAATAATAAAGCTGGCGCCAACCATATCAACTCTGAAGTTCGGGTAATAATTCCTAATCCTAAGAAAATGCCCGCTAAAAATGAATAAAATAATTTAAGCCATGTTTCTTTTTTTAATTTAAAAGTAAAAAAGCTATATTTTTTATTTTTTATCTCACTTTCATTAACTTTATTTTCAGCAATAATTTTTAATTTTTTTCCTCTTTTTCGATTGGCTGCTAAGACTATAAAATAAACCGCGGTTAAAACCATAACAATAAAGAGAACATTATGAAACATGCTACGCACAGTATAATAAATATAGACTGGGAAAAAAGCTAGTAAAAAAGCAGCAATAGTTCCAATTTTACGCGAAAATATTTTAGTTATCAAAAGATAGAAGATGATAATACCAAAGGCGGCAAAAAAGGGGGTTAAGAAAGGAATTACAGCGGTGCCAAATATGGCGCCTAGGCTACCATATAATAAAATTATACCCAAAAACGAAACTGGCTTTAGCCAGCCAAAATCACTACGAAAACTACGAGGCATAACCATATTATCGCCTATTATTGCAGCTTCATCAAAATGAGCAATATCAAGCCCCCTGCTTAAACGGCTAGCAAAAAAATAATTAGCGCTTTCATCCGGAGAAGTCCATTTTATATAATCCTTGCTCTGTGTTAAATAGTTAAAACTTGATGTTGCCACAAAAAAAACAGCTGCTAAAACCAGTATAGTAAGGAGGGACCAATTGATCTTAAATTTTTTTTTCATCATTTTAATGTTAGCCGAAATTACCAATTTTAGCAAGAATTTGCTATCATATTATTATTATGAAAAAGTTGCCAAAATATCTTAATATTTTAAAAATTAATGACTTATTATTAATATTTTTAAGTCTTTTTATTTTTTTTTCTAGTCTTTTGTACTGGTTTACAAGTTTTAGTTTTTTACTTCTTATCATCTCATTTTTTTTAACTACAGTTAGCTTAATTGTCCTCAATAAATATCAACTTTTACCTTCTAGAGAAAAAATTAAATCAAAATCTAATCAAATTAACAAAAAAAACAAACTCCTACTATTAGCCTTCTTCTTATTTTTTGGCGCAGCTATCTTGGAACTAATGATTAACGCAACAGGTAAATCTCTAATCTCGCCCTGGGAAGTAGTTGGCGCTCATTTCTTTTTCTTTTATGTCTTATCGCTAGTATCACTATTTTTTATCATCAAAGAAAATGTTCTAACAAAAAAAACAAATCTACTTCTTATTTCCATCCATCTCTTCCTTAGTCTCAGTGTTGCTTTAATTATCTATCGTCTCGGCTATGGCTTTGATCCTTTCATTCATCAAGGGGCCATGGAAATGATTGCCAAAGAAGGAGAAATTAATCCTAAAACACCATATTACCTAGGTCAATACAATTTAATTGTCTCATTAAATTACTTAAGCGGCATCTCAATTGCTTTTTTAAACAAAATTCTTGTTCCCTTACTCGCTGCATTTTTATTACCATCAACTGTCGCTAATTTACTACGGAAAATTATTAACCACTCAACAGAAAAAAAGGAATTAATAGTACACTACAGCACTATTATCGCGACTGCCTTAGCTTTTAGTCTTTTTATCGTTACTACTCCTCAGAATTTAAGTTATTTATTTTTAATTATCGCCATCTTCTCTGGCCTAGGAGAAGAAAGGCCCACCAAAACCCTAATTTTTGCCTTAGCAACGGCCGCCATACACCCCATATCCGGGATTCCCGCCTTCATTTGGAGTGGCTGGCTACTATTTAAAGCCTATAGACATCGCCTTTCTACTAAAGGACAAAAGATAATTTCAGCAACCTTGCTTTATCTGGGCGCCGTCATTATTCCCCTAGCCCTTTTTATTAGCAGTGGCGCAAAAATAATCAATCTAAAATTTTCTTTTAACAAAATTTTTCTCCCATTAAACAATATTATCAGCTACAAATATGCAGGAAGTGAAGACTGGCTTTTAAATCTTACCTATTTATTATTTAACAACTATTCCCTTTTGCTTTTCATTCTAATTATTTCTGGTATTATTATTTTTCAACGAAATCGCGGCGATTTGCGCGCTTCAAGCCTGAAAAACTATTCTTGGCGAGGATTGTTAAACGTTAATATTTCTTTAGTTATTGCCTATATTTTAAGTGTTCAAATAAATTTTCCTGAATTAATAAATTATGAACAGGGTGATTTCGCCAATCGCATACTGATTATTATTTTACTTTTTTTGTCACCCTTTGCTCTTATTACTATTGCCCAACTATTAAAAAAAATAATCCTCTACCATAAACCTGCGTTAAAAATATGGTTTTTGATACTTGCATTATTTTTTATTAGCGCATCTTTATATCTTGCTTATCCTCGAATTGATAAATATCATAATTCCCGCGGTTACAGCACCAGTGATAATGATATAGAGGCAGTTAAAACTGTTGCCGGAATAGCGCAAAATAATAAATACATAGTACTGGCAAATCAACAAGTTTCTGCCGCCGCTCTTAAAAGTTTTGGTTTTGATAATTACTACCCCTCCGAATATGGCCCGATTTTTTTCTATCCGATACCAACTGGTGGCACTCTCTATCAATACTATTTAGACATGGTTTATAAAAGCCCCAGCCGTGATACTATGCAACAAGCAATGGCACTAGTTGGGGCTAAAGAAGCTTATTTAATTATTAACTCCTATTGGAATGATAGTGGCAAAATTATCAAAGCAGCTAAATTAAGCGCCGATAATTATTTCGAAATTGGCAATAAAGACATCTTTATTTTTCAGTATAAAAACTACTAACGCTTTTCTTGATAATCCCAAATAGGCCCAATTACGATTATTTTTTGCCCCTCCTGTTGATGGACTATAGCCAATAACTTTAGTCTTCTTAAATCAAGTTCCAAGCCTCTTCGTGCTTGGGAATTGAATTTTAAAACATTATCATTGATGCTACTTTGACTAACTTGAAACTTCATTGCAAAATCTCTAATATTTTGTCCATCTTTTTCATTTAATTTCTCCCCTCTTAATTCTTTTTTAATAATATCACGAATCATATTTAAATCTTCATCAACAGCACGCATCACTTGAGCGGCTAAATTAGTTTCGCGATTTAAATTAAGCGCATGAAACATTTCTGAAACCATTTGATTGGTGGCTAATAATTCATTAACTAAATCAAGATTAGGCTCAACATAGGCATTCTCACCATAGTTAAAATACTCTCCCAAAGTTTGCCCCTCAAAAACTGGAGTAAGGGATAATTCATCAAGTGGTAGCTGAAGGTTAGCCCAAGCAGAAACAGCGCTATTAATTTCCCGCTTTTCCCACTTAGAAGATTGAGCAAAAATCGGCATCTTCTTCTTATCAGAAATCATCTTATTCATTTGAGAAATTGTAGTCCAATAATTAGAGGTGTGCCACATTCCATCTCTATCAATTTGGTCTTTTAAAATAGTTGCTTCACGCTGATAATTTAAATAACTAGCATTTTCTATAAAGACCTCATTATTATCAAGCGGTATTACTAGATTTGCAATATCTAAAGAAAAGCCGTTACAACGTACAATTTGATTAGATATTTCACAGGCGGTAAGATTGCTATCACCTACTTTTGTGCCAATATAATTTCCTACTGCCGGATAAGTTAAACGTTTAAAAATATAGTCATTAGGCCAATAAGGTCCAGTTAACATTTTAAAACCAAGCAATCTTTTATTAGCCAGGTTGTTTTTATCAATTGCCCCTCTTATTTCTGAAAAGTTATAGGCTAATAATTCTTCTTTTAGTTTATCCAAATTATCCATAGCTTCCGGATTTTTATCATCAAAAAGTACCTCTATATCATAGTCTTTATCAAAAACAGCAATTAAAGCATCGCGGAAATCAACATAATCTATTTCCTCGCGCAAGCCTTGAAAAAAAGCCATTAGTTTATAAATCATAGCCCAGCCTCCTTTTAAACTATCGCGATTAGAAAAATCTGTTGATATTAAGCTCGCTGCAATCATACTTAAACGCCAATCTTCTTGGTCAAGCAAACAATCTGAACAATTGCCATTATTATACTCTAAAGGAAATAAAGAGTTCAACCAAGTTGAAGCTAAATAAAAATTATTTAATTTAGCATCAGAGCGATAATCTGTCGGCACAGAAAATTCCTTATAATCACGGACATAAAGAAGATTAGGAGACTTAGCGGTCTCACGGGCTGCTCGAATAAGCTGGACCTCTCTTAAAACGTCATCACGTAGATAAGGTGGAGGATTAAAGTAAAATGTTTCAACATCGCCTTCGGTAAACTTTGTTTTATCCTCAATCGCCCCTTTTATCGCAATCTGATCAGGGGCCGGTTTCAATAACTCCAGAGAAACCGCAAAAAAGGCCATTTCCATTCTTTGTCCTTCTAAAATAGCATCATTTACATTACCAATTGCTGCTAAGCGTGATTCATAACGATTTTTTGATATTTCATAAAGCTCCTTATTAATTCGCCAAAGATTATCATAAAAAACAGTTTCTTCTATGCCCTTAAACACCTGTTTGAACATGTTCTGTTGATAATAAACTAGAAAATCAGAAGTTATTAAAAAAGGAATTTGCCTTTCTTCTAAACGACTATATAGACTATAGAAATCATTTGCCTCATTTAACCAAGGATTTTCTAATATTGCAAAACCGTCATTATTTAAATCATCAATAACTGGATCTAAGTTTATTTTTCGAGAAAGATCGTAATAATTCATGCCATCAATTTTAACATTAAGTGGCAATTCATAGTCATCTATATTTAAATTAATATCATCCTTTATTGGTTTATAGAAATCAGAAAATGACAGATATTCAATTTGAGCATCACTTAAATTAGAGTATTCGGTATCAGTATCATCATTTTCTCCTTCTCCGTTCAAATTGGGCAGGGTGGCATTTTCTGGGGCCACATTTTCAACTTCATCATTTTCATTAATAACAATGGGGTCAATTTTTGCCTCTTTTTTTTGTATTATGATAAAAATTACTAGACCAACAATGACTAATAGAGAAATGCCAGCAATTAAAAATAACCACTTTTTATTATTACGTGGTGGTTCATCATTTGAAGTGACATATTTCGACTCTTGATTAGAATCTATAATTGTAGCCTCATCAGAAAACATGTTTTTTTATTTTAAATACTTATACTTATTATTTAAATGCTCTTGATAAGTTTTAGCGTAATAAATATTTCTTCCTTTTAAATCGGTAAGAAAATAATTGTAATCGCTTTCAATTGGATAAATAGCTGCCTCTATTGCTCTTATCCCTGGATTACAAATTGGAGTCGGCGGCAAACCTCTGTATTTGTAGCTATTATATGGCGTATCGACTAAAAGCTCTTCTCCGCTATGCGCTGGGTTTGTATCTTTAAACCAGTACGATAAAGTCGCGTCTGATTCAAGCGCTTGACCAATTGCTAGCCTACCCCAAAAAATACCTGACACAATTCGCGCGTCCTTATTTTCCGGATCAGAATAATCTATTGGCGCCTCTTTTTCTATCAATGAGGCCATAGTAATTATTTCATATATACTTTTGCCCTGACGAGCAATCTCTTCCCTTAATTCTGGTCTTAACTTTTTATCAAAATTCTCCAGCATCTTTACTATCACATCTTCAGTATTAGCGGAAGCATAAACACGATAAGTGTCTGGAAAAAGAAAGCCTTCTAAGCTGTAATATTCTGGCTTATCTGCTAAAAAAGCGAAACGCTCAGAAAAATCCATCGGATACGTGCCCCCTTTGCGATAATCAACCTTTGCTTTACCCACTAAAGAATTAAAATCAGATTCTGCAAAACCAAGTTCAACTAAATAGTCTCTAACATCTTCTATTGTCCAACCTTCTAATATCTTTAAAGTTTTCTCTTCTTTATAAACTATAGGACTAGGGGCCTGTCTTTGTTCGCGTTCGCTTATCATGTCAGTGATAAAGCGTGGAAACATTTCTTTATTAGGCCTGATAAAACGATGATATATTAAACGAAAATTCACAACAATAATAAGAATAATCACTAATCCCAAAAACCAAAATATTTTTTTTCGACTAATTTTCATTATATTAATTTTATTTTTTTATTTTCTTAGTTGCCGCTGCCTGTGCAATCATTTTCGAACTAGCTCTGATTTTACGCCCCAAGCCATCAACCATTTTTATTCCCATTTTTTCACATATTGGATACTCTGGCACATCATTTATATTTTTTCTATCTCCACCATTGGCAAAAATGTCAGGATTAATTATTTTCAAAGATTTACATACTGACTTATCCCTATCTACAGCTAAAAACACCTCATCAACATCACGCAGAGCCCCTATTATTCGAACTCTATCAGCCGCTGACATAAAAGGGACGCTTCCTTTGATTTTTACCTGATAATCATTATTAACAATCGCCACTAATTTATCACCCAATTTTTTGGCTTTTTCTATCATTTCTATATGCCCCACATGAAGTGGGTTAAAATAACCGGAAACAGCAACTACAATTGGTTTCTTTTTTTTTATTTTTTTAGAGTTTATCATAATATACTAACTATTTTATTATTGATTTAATTATAACAAAAAATCACTTAAATTAAAACCAAAAAAAGACCTGTTTAAAAAGCAGGTCTTTTCCGATATTCTTTATTTTAATCTACATCATGCCCAAGCCCTCCATGCCAGTTCCCGCTGAATTTGATTTTTCCTCAGGGTTATCAGCAATAACCGCTTCGGTTGTTAAAAACATCATTGCCGCTGAAGCTGCATTTTCTAAAGCTGATCTTACCACCTTGGTTGGATCAACTATACCGGTTTTAATCATATCTACAAATTCTCCAGTAGCTGCATTGTAACCAATTACCTCTTTCTTGTTTTTATTCTCTTCAATCAATCTTTGTAATATCAAGGCGCCATCAACACCAGCGTTACTTACAATTATTTTAATTGGTTCTAATATTGATTGGTTAACTATTTTCTCTCCCACTGATAATTTACTTTGATTTTTTAATTCCATCTCAAAACCAGCAAAATCTTTTCCATAACAAGCAATCGGTAAGGAAAGGCCGCCTCCTGGCACTATCCCCTCTGCTACAGCCGCTTTTGTGGCATTTAAAGCATCTTCGATACGATACTTCTTTTCCTTCATTTCTGTTTCAGTCGCAGCGCCCACTTTAATAACTGCCACTCCTCCAGCTAACTTGGCTAATCGCTCTTGTAGTTTTTCCTTATCAAAATCTGATTCCGCTAACTCTTTTTCTTTTTTAATGTTTTCAATACGATTTTTTATATCTTTCTCATCTCCTCGACCATCAATTATGGTTGTACTTTCTTTTGAAGATACTACTTTTCGCGCTTGGCCCAAATCAGTAATTTCAACCTTATCTAGTTTTAAGCCAAGCTCTTCACTAATTAACTTAGCCCCTGTTAAAATTGCGACATCCTCTAACATTGCCTTACGTCGATCGCCAAAGCCAGGCGCTTTAATTCCCAAAACATTAAACGTTCCTCTTAATTTATTTAAAACAAAAGTAGTAAGCGCCTCACCTTCAATATCTTCAGCAATAATTACCAAGTCTTTTTTGCCTGATTGTACTACTTTCTCTAAAAGAGGTAATATCTCTTGAACAGCCGCAATTTTTTTATCGGTTATTAAAATATAAGGGTCACTCATTTCCGCCTTCATGTTATCCTGGTTAGTAATCATGTAAGGTGAAATATAGCCCTTATCAAATTGCATGCCTTCAACTATTTCCTTTTCAACGCCAAAAGATTGTCCTTCTTCAACTGTAATTACACCTTCTTTACCCACGCTTTCCATTGCCTCGGCAATAATTTTTCCAATCTCAGTATCATTAGCCGAAATAGAAGCAACTTGAGCAATTTCTTCAGGCGAAGAAATGGTCTTAGACATTTTTTTTAGTTCAGAAACAATTTTTCGAACCTGTTTTTCTAAGCCCTGTCTAATCTCTATCGGATTAACTCCAGCAGAAACCAAACGCATACCATTATTTATCAAAGCTTGAGCTAAAACTGTTGCTGTAGTAGTCCCGTCACCAGCAGCATCATTGGTTTTTGCGGCCGCTTCTTTAATAATTTCTGCTCCAATATTTTCAAATTTATCCTCTAATTCTATTTCTTTTGCCACCGTTACCCCATCTTTTGTAATTATCGGCGCGCCATAGCTTTTGCCAATAACCACATTGCGTCCCTTTGGCCCAAGCGTTACTTTTACCGCATTGGCTAATTTATCCGCTCCCTGTTTTAAAGATAATCTCGCTTTTTCATTAAAAATAATTGTTTTTGCCATATATTTATAGTTTATTTTTTATAAATTTAATTATCCTAAAATCGCTACTATGTCGTTTTCACTTAAAACAAGATAGTCTTCATTTTCAATTTTTATCTCATCGGGTGAATATTTTTTAAAAATTACCTTATCGCCAACTTTTACCGACATCTTTATAAGATTTCCTTGTTCTGTCATTTTGCCGGGACCACAGGCTATGATTTCTCCTTTTTCTGGTCTTTCTTTTTCATTGGTTTCAGGCAAAACTATTCCTGATTTAGTGACTTCTTCAACCTTTAATGGTTTAACAATTACGTTGTTAGATAATGGTTGTACTTTCATATTTTTAGCTTAAATTAAATAATTTATATTAGCAATCAAGACCATTGAGTGCTAATTCTGTTATTATTTTAGCCCTTTGCCATTAGTCTGTCAAGATATAAGCCAAAGCCTTTATTTATTATTAAATTTTAGGTAAAATTAAAATATAACAAAAAAATATGACAATTTTTCAATCTATTATTCTTGGGCTCATTGAAGGCCTAACTGAATTTTTACCCATCTCTTCAACCGCCCATCTTATCATTGCCTCAACTTGGTTAAAAATTCCCGAAAGCGAGTTTCTTAAAAACTTTCTAATTTCTATTCAACTTGGCGCCATTTTATCAGTAGCTGTTTTATATTTTAAAACTCTAATCAAAAGTCCGCGCCTGATTCTAAAAATTGCTGCCGCCTTTATCCCTACCTCTATTATTGGACTTGCTTCCTATAAATTAGTAAAGAATCTATTTATGGAAAGCTTATTTATTATTGCTATTGCTTTAATTGTCGGTGGTGTAATTTTAATTATCCTTGAAAAAAGATTTTCTTTAAAAAATAAAGAAAAAAATGAAGCCGAAGGGGGGCTGGCAACCATAAGTTATAGGCAATCAGCTCTAATTGGTATATTTCAAGCCCTAGCGGTTATTCCTGGAGTTTCTCGCTCCGCCGCTACCATCATGGGGGGGTTGTCACTTGGTATAAGCCGCAAAAATATAGTCGAATTTTCCTTTTTACTAGCACTACCTACTATGGCTGCTGCTACCGGTTATGACTTATACAAATCACCACCAGCATTTTCTCCGGAAGAAATTACTGTTTGGATAATCGGTCTTATCGTTTCTTTTGTAACCGCAATTTTAGGGATTAAATTTTTCCTTAAATTTATTAAGAAAAATAATTTCATTTCCTTTGGCTGGTATCGAATTATTATTGGTTTAATTGTCTTAAGTTATTTATTTATCTAAAGACGAAAAAAAAGAACTTCTTATAAGTTCTTTTTTTGTTACATTCTTATATATTTTTTAATCGACGCCAACGCTTCAATGCTTTTTCACGAGCTAAAGCTGACTCCAACTTGATTGCAACTTGCGACAGGTCATAATGATCATCGGTTTCTGCTTTTATCTTTGCTTGTTCTGCTTTCTTTCTTGCCAGCAATACTTTTTCCTCATTAAGCTCAAAGGCTCTTTCCGCGCTATCTGCTAAAATTACAATCTTATCACGCAAAACCTCAATAAAACCACCGGAAATAGACATGATTTCTGTTTCCCCATTTGCATCACGGGTTTCAATTACACCTGGTTTTAGAATGGATACCAAGGGTATATGATCAGGCAAAACGGTTATTTCGCCCGCCTTGGTAGGCACAGTTATTTGCGTAATCTCCTGCCTTAAAACAACCTTCTGCAAAGTTACAATTTCAAATTTAATTGTTTTTTTAGCGGCCATAGTAATTATTTATTCTTTCTTATTTTTCTTCTAAAGCAAGATCTTCAATTGCGCCCTTCATATAAAAATCATCTTCCGACTTAGCATCATGCTTACCTTCTAGGATTTCTTTAAAGCCTTTAATTGTATCCGTTAACTTTACATATTTACCAGAACGACCGGTAAAAGCTTCAGCTACAAAAAAGGGTTGTGATAAAAATCTTTGCACTTTTCTTGCACGCGCTACAATTACCTTGTCCTCTGCTGATAACTCTTCCATTCCTAAAATAGCAATAATATCCTGTAAATCTTTATATCTCTGTAATATTTGTTGCACCTCTCGAGCTACTTCATAATGCTCTTGCCCTACCACCTTTGGATCTAAAATAATAGAAGATGATTCAAGAGGATCAACAGCTGGATAGATACCAAGCTCTGATAAAGAGCGAGATAGCACAACAGTTGAATCAAGATGAGAGAAAGTTGTTGCGGGAGCAGGATCAGTTAAATCATCAGCTGGAACATAAACTGCCTGAATAGAGGTAATAGAGCCATTTTTAGTTGAAGTAATACGCTCCTGCAACTCACCCATTTCCGTTGATAAGGTTGGTTGATAACCCACAGCTGAAGGCATGCGCCCTAACAAAGCCGACACTTCAGAACCGGCCTGAGTAAAGCGGAAGATATTATCAACAAAAAATAAAACATCTTGTTTTTTTTCATCACGAAAATATTCGGCAATTGATAGACCTGTTAAAGCAACTCGGGCACGAGAACCTGGCGGCTCATTCATTTGTCCAAAAACCATAGACACTTTTTCTAAAACACCGCTTTCCTTAAACTCATGATACAAATCATTGCCTTCGCGAGTTCTTTCACCAACACCAGCAAAAACAGAATAACCACCATGTTGAGAAGCGATGTTGTGAATAAGCTCTTGAATAACAACTGTTTTGCCAACACCAGCGCCACCAAACATTCCCACTTTTCCTCCCTTGACAATCGGACAAATTAAATCAATAACTTTAATGCCAGTTTCTAAAATTTCAATATTATCTGATTGATCAACAAATTGAGGGGCTTCACGATGAATCCCATATCTCTTTTCAGTTTTTGGATTTTCTCCACCATCAACCGTCTCTCCTAACACATTAAAAATTCTTCCCAAGGTTTCTTCTCCCACAGGAACGCTAATTGGTCCACCAGTATCTCGGACATTTAAACCACGACTTAAGCCATCAGTTGATCCCATCGCAATTGTTCTTACAACATTTGATCCAATATGCTGCTCAACCTCTAAAACTAACTTATTACCGTTACAGTCTACTTCTAAAGCATTATAAATTTCAGGAAGTTGGTCAGCAAAGTAGACGTCAACCACAACGCCAATGACCTGCTTTACACTACCGATGTTATTTTTTTTCTCAGACATATTTTTAAATTCTTATTAATCTGCTAAAGCATTGGCGCCCGCACTAATTTCTGCAATTTCTGCAGTAATGCTCGCCTGTCTTGCCTTGTTATAAAATAAATTTAATTCCTTTACCATATCAGTCGCCGCCTCAGTTGCTTGATGCATAGCTGTCATTCTAGCGCTATGCTCAGACGCATTAGACTCTAAAAGTGCTTGATAAATTTGAACTGCTAAAAGTCGAGGTATCATTCCATCCAAAACTTCCTCTGGACTAGGTTCAAAAATATAATTATAGCCAGAAGAGGTATTTAAATGTTTTTTTTCTTTCTCTGCTAATAATTTTTTATTAACACTAATTTTTTCATCTACAACTATTCCCAAATAATCATCTTCAACATCAATATCAACTGGTAGAAGCTGTTTCATTCGTGGTATCTGCTTAACTGCACTAACAAAATCAGTGTAAGCAACAAAAATTTTATCATACTTGCCACTTATAAAATCAGCAATCGCTAAGTTAATAATTGGCTCTATTTCCGTTGTCTCTGATATTAAATCATCTTTTGGAAATTGGGCAGCCACCTTATATTTTTGACCATAAATAACTTCCCCCTTTTTTCCTACTAAAATAAATTCAATCGGCACTTCGCTGTGCTTTTTAATAGAATCTTTTACCTTATTAATAATCGCGGAATTATAGCCACCACACATTCCCCGGTTTGAAGTAATTAAAATAACCGCCACCTTATTAATCTTGGTTCTTTTAACTAACAAGGGGTGTAAAGTGTTAGAATCTGATTGCTTTATATTTTTAGATAAATGCAAAACCGTCTCCCAACTTAAATTAGCATAAGTTCGTGTTTTTAAAACCATCTCCACCGCCTTTCTCATTTTTGACGCCGCCACCATTTCCATTGCACGAGTAATTTTTTTTGTGCTACTTATTGATTTAATGCGTCTTTGTATTTCTTTAGTTTTAGCCATACTAACTTAGGTAATCGAGCGTATCTTTATAGTTATTAATTGTATTTTTGAGCAAAGTTTCCATCTCTTCATCTAATTCTGTTTTTGTAGCAAATAATTTTTCTAGCTCACCACTGGTTTCCGCTACTTGATACAATCCCATTTCAAATTCACGCACTCTCTCAACTGGGACATTATCCATAAAACCGTTAATTAAGGCGTAATAGATTAAAACCTGTTTATATATTGCCAGTGGTTGATACTGATCTTGCTTGAAAACTTCATACAACCTTTTTCCTCTTTCTAACTTACGTGAAGTTTCCTCATCTAAGTCTGAGCCAAACTGAGCAAAAGCTGCCAATTCTCTAAACTGTGCTGCTTCAAGTCGCATCTTACCCGCCACTTTTTTCATTGCCTTCACTTGAGCGCTAGAGCCAACACGAGAAACAGAAAGACCGGCATTAATCGCTGGCCTATTTCCTTTATAAAATAAATCGGGTTCAAGAAAAATTTGACCATCAGTAATGGAAATAACATTGGTGGGGATATAGGCAGAAATATCACCCGCTTGAGTTTCAATAATTGGCAGCGCGGTAATTGAACCGCCCCCGTTTTCCTTATTTAATTTACAAGCTCGTTCCAATAATCGAGAATGGAGATAGAAAACATCTCCTGGATAAGCTTCGCGTCCTGGTGGACGACGGAGTAATAAGGAAATCTCTCGATAAGCCACAGCGTGCTTTGACAAATCATCATAAACAATTAAAACATCATCTCCTTTAGCTAAAAAGTATTCTGCTACCGCACAACCAGCATAAGGAGCGATATATAAAAGTGAGGCTGGGTTAGAAGCACCGGCTAAAACAACGGTAGTGTATTCCATCGCTCCAGCTGCTTCTAATTTTTTTACAATTGTTGATATTTTAGATTCTTTCTGACCAATCGCTACATAAACACACTTAACATTTTTACCCTTCTGATTCATTATAGTATCAATTGCGATTGCTGTTTTTCCAATTTGACGGTCACCAATAATAAGCTCACGTTGTCCCTTGCCAATTGGCACCATCGCATCAATTGCTTTAATACCAGTTTGCAAAGGCTCATTTACTGACTCTCTTGTAATTACCCCCGGCGCGATTTTCTCAACGGGATATGACTCTTTAGTCTCTGGTTTCCCCTTACCATCAAGTGCCTCCCCTAAAGGATTAATTACACGCCCTAATAAAGCTTCCCCTACCGGAATACTTAAAATTTTCTTTGTGCAAACAACCTCATCATTCTCTTTAATATGCTCACCTTCACCTAAGATAATTGCTCCTACTAAATTATCTTCCAAGTTTAAAGCGACGCCCGCAATTTCTCCCTGCTTACTTTTAAATATTAAAATTTCACTCATCATCGCTTCACGCAAACCTGATACCAAGGCAATACCATCAGCAATTTTTAAAACGCGCCCCACGCTCTGTTCTTTAAGTTCAGCTTTAAATCCGGAGATCTGTCGCTTTAGCTCTTCAATGATGAAATCTTTTTTATTCTCCATATGTATAAATTAATTATTTAAAGTCCTTTTAAAATTTATTAGATTTTGTTTTATGCTACCGTCGATTATTTTATCACCATAACGAATAATAAATCCTCCTAAAATCTCAGGATCAATTGTCTCCTTTATATTAATTTTACTCAACTGGCTTTGTTTTTTTAAAAAATTAGTAATAATATTTTGTGATTCAGCACTTAACTTTCTGGCGCTAATTATTTCAACCTCCAATTCTCCTTCTTCTTTTTTTATGTCCGCCTGCAATTGCTCCACAATTTCAGTGAATCGATGCCCATCATTGTTTTTAGCAACTAGAGCGACAAAGTCAGCAATTATCTTTTTTGCAGCCGTTGGTTCACTATCAGCTAGTAAATCTTTAAGGGCTTGAGCGTATTGTAACACACTTATTTTCATACCTTTTTAGGCTAAATCTTTTACAATTTTTTCTATTATTTTCTTATCAGACTCGTTATCCATTTTTTCCTGCAAAAACTTTTCTAAACTAACAATTAATAAAGAAGAGATTTCTTTTTTTACATCATTCATTAATCTGTTTTTTTCTTGAACTATTGCCTCTTTTTCCTTGTCAGTTTGTTTTTGTATATCATCCTGCGCTTTGTCTACTATCTCTTGGTATCTTCCCTCTGCTTTTTTCTTCGCCTCCTCAATAATTAAGCCTGATTCTTTTCTCGCCTGGGAAATAATCTCCTTGCTCTCTTCCATGGTAGTCTGCAGACGAGTTTCTGCTGCCTGAGCATCAGCTACTCCTTTTTCAATCTTTTTTCTTCTTTCTTCAAGCATGTTTAATATCGGGCGATAAGCAAAGCGCCACAGTACTAAAACTAAAATAGAAAAATTAACAAATTGTGCTATTAATATTCTGACATCAAGACCAAGGGCCTGTATTAGTCTATCCATAAAAAATAAAATTAAAAAACAAAGTAATCTAACTCTTTGCTACAAAGAGTTAGACCGTCATTACTTTCTAATATTAACCAAATAAAATAATAAGAGAAATAACGAGAGCGTAAATCGCTGTTGATTCTGTAATCGCCATCGAAACAAACATCAAAGGCGTAATCTTTCCACTTGCTTCAGGATTTCTACCAATTGCCTCTAAAGCCTTAGAAGCGGCGATACCTTCACCAATGCCGGGGCCAATAGCACCTAAACCGATTGCTAGCCCAGCGGCCAAATACTTAGCTGCTTGGATTTCCATAATTTTAAAATTAATTATTTTAATTATTCTTTATCATTTTTATATATTCACCTTTTCTTCTGCTTCAACTTCCATTTCTGACGCCATAGAAATAAAAACTAGAGTTAAAACAGCAAAAACAAAAGCTTGGACAACGGCTGTTAATAATCCTAAAAACAAAAACGGTAAGGGTACAAAAAAGGGCGCTAAAAATAACATAACGGCACCCAATACTTCTCCCGCAAAAATATTCCCAAATAAACGAAATGACAATGAAACTATTTTAGCAATTTCACCAATTAAGTCCATTAAACCAAGAAAAAAATTCAAAGGGCTAGTGATATTAATAAACTTTTTTAAATAAGCAAAGGGGCCACTAACAACAATTGCTACTATTTGAATGGTAATAACAGTGATTATAGTCATCATAAATACAAGGCCATAATCAGCCACAACGGATCGAAAAAGGGGCACCATCAGCTCACCGTTATTTATAGATACTGCTGCTTGGCCCGGAATATATGCTAATAAATTACATATTAAAACTAAAAAAAATTGGGTAGCAACTAAAGGAAAGATTCGTTTCGCTTTTTTACCCTGACCAATTATTGATTCGGTAAAATCATAAGCGGCAGAAATTAACATCTCAATTATATTTTGCACCTTGCCCGGTACTAATTTTAAATTTTTTCTTAAAAAAAATGAACCGATTATTAAGGCTAACCACACCCAAAAAAACCAAAAAAAAGTATTGGTAATTGGCCATGACCCGATATAAAAAAGCACCTCTGGCGCTAAAGAAATGTTTAATCCCATACACCTTAAACTAGCCTATAAACTAGATAATTTTTTGTTTAATCAATCCCCTTTTCCGACTCAGTCTCTTTTTCGTTAATTTTTTTAGAAATTATTTCTTGACGATAATTGTCCATTAGTCTATTAATTTTTTTAATCTTTTTAAATAATAGTACATTTGTAACAATAAAGGCAAGCAGAATGCTGCCTAACAATATCCAGGGATAAGTTCCCAATAATTTATCAAGTAATAAACCCGTTCCGCCAATAAGCAAAAGCGGGCCAAGAATAGACCCTAAACTATACATCGCACTAGCGACCACTATTTCTCTTATTGTTTTTTTATCCATTATTAAAGCAATTAACAAACAACCAACACTATATTTTATAATTCACTCCAGAAAAAAAGTCAAGGTAAGAAAAAAAATTAAATAAATTATTAAATTCTAAATAAATTTCGAGCTGTAGCAGTGGTTTTCTCTGCCACCTTCTCCATTTTTATTCCTTTAATATCAGCTATTTTCTGTGCCACATATTGCACCAGTAAAGGCTCATTTCTTTGACCACGATATGGTTCTGGGGTCATATAAGGAGAGTCCGTTTCAATCATCATTCTGTCAAGAGGAGTTTTACGAATTAAATCATCCCAATTACGAGAAAAAGTAATAAGGCCAGTAAAAGAAATGATAAGCCCTAGATTAAAGTATTTCCAAGCTAAGTCTTCGTTACCAGAAAAACAATGGAGCACGCCCCAAGGACGGTTTGTGGGTAAAAGATGTCCATATTCCTTTTTAAAGTCTTGTAACATTTCCAATAGATCATCATGGGCCTGACGACAATGAATTATAACCGGCAAATCAAGATTGCGCGCTAAAAAAATCTGAGCAGCAAAAACTTCTTGCTGTTTTTTCTTTAAATCATTTTGATTTTTAGCTGGATCAAGATGATAATAATCAAGACCAATTTCGCCAATTGCTACAACTTTTTCAAACTTTGCTAACTTCTCATAACTCCCATAATCAAATTCTTCACTTTTTAAATTTGTTTCATATTCATCACTCTTGCTAGTATCAGAAGTTGCCAAATTTTCTTGCAAATAAATAGGGTGCAAGCCAACTGCGGCATAAACACCTTTTTCGTATTTGTTTGCATAATTTAAAGCCCGATTTGATGTTTTATACTCTGAGCCAACCAGTATCATCCAGGTATCATTGTCTAAAGCTCGCCTTATAGTCTCGTCCGAGTCATCTTTATAATCATCAAAATTAATATGAGCGTGTGTATCGATTAACATTATTTTTCATTTAAAAAACGCGTATAACGCGTTTTTTACTTATTAAAACCATTTTCTTTAATCTTCTTTATTTAGGTCAACATCACCTGACTCCTCATTATAATTTGCCTCTTCTTCTATAATTTCTTTAACATTTTCTGGCTCAGTTTGATCGCTGATAATGTCTTCTGAAGCTTCAGTTTTTAAATCAGATAAAGATGCCGTTTCCGGCCTTTCTTCATTTTTTGACGTCCCCTTAAAAAGCTTAGTAAACCAATTTGCCATAAAATTAATAGTTAGTTAATAACTACTTTTATTTTAGCATTTTAGCCTTAAAAGTCAATAAAAATACTCTTTTATTATAAACCAAGCTCCACTAGAGTATTTTTTTGTTTTTTTGTCAAATTCTTAGGTATTTTTACCTTAACTCTTACATAGTGGTCCCCTTTCCCGTTAGCTCTTAAGCGACTTACTCCTTTTTCTTTAAGTTTAAAAATTGTGCCCGACTGTGTTCCTTCAGGGATTTTCAATTTCACCTTTCCCTCTACTGTGTCAATTTCAATTTTATCTCCTAGTATAGCTTGCGTAACAGAAATCTCCTCTTCAGTTTTTATATCATAATCATCACGTTGAAATTTTTTATGGGGTAGAACTTGTATTCGCAAAAACAAATCACCAGCTGGCGCCCCCTTTTCTCCAGCTTCGCCCTTGCCGCTTAAACGGATTGATTCGCCACTATTTATCCCAGCAGGTATCTTTACTTTCAAGTCTTCCTGTTTTTTATAAACACCGCTGCCACCACATTTTGAACAATTTTCACTATAAGTCTTACCTTCACCACCACACTGAGAGCAAGCTTGCTTTGTTTGAATATTTCCTAAAATAGTGCGCTGCAACTTAACAACAAAACCGGAGCCATGACAACTAGGACAAGTTTCTACCTTGGCCCCCGGCTCAGCGCCACTGCCATCACACTTATCACATTTTGATTTTTTAGAAAAACTAATTTCTTTTTCTCCACCAAAGACAGCTTCTAAAAAATCAAGTTTAACAAGTATTTCTATATCACGACCAGCAGTTTCTCGTCTTGAGCGTGAATGAGATCTGCCAAAACCAAATATATCTCCAAAACCGCCAAACATATCACTTATATCATCAAAGTCAAAATTAGCTCCATTTTGAAATCCAGAAAATCCGCCCCAATTTTGTCCACCAGAAAAACCGCCACCATTATTATTAAAGGTGGTTCCAAATTGATCATATTGCTTACGTTTAGTCTCATTTCCCAAAACCTGATAAGCTTCATTTATTTCTTTAAATTTCTCCTCATCGCCGCCTTTATCAGGATGATGCTCATGTGCCTTTTTACGAAAAGCGGTTTTAATTTCATCGCTGCTTGCGCCCTTAGAAACACCCAAGACGCTATAATAGTCCTTAGACATAATAATTTCAAACCTATAACCTATTAATTAATTTAACAAGCCGCCCCTTAGATGAAAAGGGGCAGCCTATAAATAAACTAAATTTATTTATTTTCCTCTACTTCACCTTCAACAACTTCTTCATCCGCTTTTTTCTCATCTTCCTTTTTATCCTCTTTTCCTGACTCTTTTCCTGCTTCTTGTGCATTCTCAGGATTTGGCTGCGCCTGGTACATCGCTGCTCCAATTTTTTGCGCCACCACGTTGACCTCTTCTAGCTTCTTTTTTATTTCATCAAGATTATCAGTTTCTTTTACCTTCTTAAGCGCCTCTATCTTTTCTTCTAATTCTTTTTTATCTTCCGCCTTCATTTTATCGCCTGATTCCTTTAACATCTTTTCTGTAGTGAAGACAACGGCATCCGCCTGATTCTTAGTTTCAACAGCTTCTTTCTTCTTTTTATCTTCTTCAGCGTGCATTTCTGCTTCTTTTTTCATTTTCTCAATCTCTTCCGAAGATAGACCGGACGAGGCAGTGATAGTTATTTTCTGTTGCTTATTCGTTGCCTTATCGGTTGCTGAAACATTTAATATTCCATTGGCATCAAGATCAAACTTAACTTCAACTTGTGGTACTCCTCGTGGAGCTGAAGGAATGCCATCTAAAATAAAGCGTCCTAAGGTCTTATTATCTCCTGCCATTGGCCTTTCTCCCTGAACAATGTGTATTTCTACACTAGTTTGGCCATCAGCAGCTGTGGAGAAAACTTGAGATTTTGAAGTGGGGATAGTAGTGTTTTTTTCAATCAAAGGCGTCGCCACCCCTCCCATGGTTTCAATACCAAGAGTAAGCGGAGTCACATCAAGAAGCAAAACGTCTTTAACATCACCTTGAAGAACACCAGCTTGAACAGCGGCGCCAAGCGCTACCACCTCATCAGGATTGACAGTTAAGTTAGGTTCTTTTTTAAAGTAATCTTTAACAATCTTTTGCACTAAGGGCATACGAGTCATGCCACCAACTAATAAAATCTCATTAATTTCTTCTAATTTAAAGCCTGAATCAGCAATTGCCTTCTTGCAAGGCTCAATAGTTTTTTCTATCAAATCTTCTACTAATGACTCCATTTTAGAACGAGACAACTTCATCATTAAATGCTTGGGTCCGTTAGCATCAGTTGTGATAAAGGGTTGATTAATTTCTGTTTCTTGAGAAGTAGAAAGCTCAATCTTCGCCTTTTCTGCTGACTCCTTTATTCTCTGCAAGGCTAATGTGTCCTGTGATAAATCAATACCTTGCTCACGTTTAAACTCTTCAATAATCCAATTTATAATCCTTTGATCAAAATCTTCTCCTCCTAAATGAGTGTCTCCATTGGTAGCCTTCACTTCGACTGTATCTGAAGAAATATCAAGGACAGAAACGTCAAAGGTTCCTCCTCCTAAATCGTAAACAACAATTTTTTGTCCACTTTTTTTATCAAAACCATAGGCAAGCGCTGCTGCTGTTGGCTCATTGATAATACGCTTTACCTCTAAACCAGCGATTTGCCCCGCATCTTTGGTGGCTTGACGTTGAGAGTCGTTAAAATAAGCGGGCACAGTTATAATTGCCTCAGTTATCTTTTCACCTAACTTCGCCTCAGCGTCAGCTTTTAACTTTGATAAAATCATAGCTGATATCTCTTGCGGAGTATAATCTTTATCTCCCATTTTTACTTTAACGCCTTCTCCTGCTTGCACAATTTTATAGGGCGCAGTTTTTAAATCACGCTGCACCTCTTCTTCGTTAAAATGACGACCGATTAAACGTTTCACCGCATACACGGTATTTTCGGGATTAATAACCGCTTGTCTTTTAGCGGCACCGCCAATTATTCTTTCCGCATTTTTTGATATTGCAGCCACCGAGGGAGTTGTACGATTACCCTCTATGTTTTCAATTATTTTTGGACTACCGCCTTGCATAATCGCCATAGCGGAGTTCGTGGTTCCCAAATCGATTCCTAATATTTTTCCCATATTTTTATTATTTTATTTAAACTTTTTTAATTATTTAGCTATTTTCTTTTTTAAACTATTATTAGCTCAAACCTGGTCCCAAACAAGGACCAGTTTTTGAGCCAACAATTATTTTTTACTTTGAATTTTAATTGACTTTGGCTTCACTTCAGCTGCTTTTGGAATGCTAATCCTTAGAATTCCTTCTTCATTCACAGCGCTGGCGCTATCACCATCAACCTTGGTTGGTAGTGGAATAGAGCGAAAAAATGAGCCTCGACGAATTTCCTTACGATAATAATTTTTATCATCAACCTCACTTTTCTTTTCACTTTCCCCTTTAATGCATAAAACATTATTCTCAATTGAGATATCAACCTTATCGGGGTCAATGCCCGCCAATTGTGTTTCGATAATGATGTTATCATTATCTTCATACATATCAACTGCGGGGGTAAAACCAAATTGATTTCCTCGAATAGTTGGTAACATGGATTCAGCAAGCTTATCCATGTCGTCAAAATCCGAGAAGAATGGTGTCCATTTTATTAGTGACATAGATTTAATACATCTTTCTATAAAACTGAATTAATTACTCAGTGGATATAGAAAGATTTTTATTAATAATTTTTATTTATTTTTAACTGTTACTTTAGCTGGCCTAATAATGCGACCGTTTAATTTATAACCTGGCATTATTTCCTTATCAATCATCTCACCTTCTCCCTCTATTGCCTCCATGGTATTATGATCAAATTTCTCGTCCTTAGTTTTTATCTCCTCTATTCCTCTGTTTGCTAATACCTTTTTAAATTGCTTTAACACATGATTAACGCCAATTGCCCAAGGATTTTTTGCCTCCTCTTCTGATAAGCCATTAATTGATAATTTTAAATGATCATAAACTGGTAAAAGATCATAGAGAAAATCGGAAATAGCATATTTTACAAACTCCTCTTTTTCCCTTGCTGTTTGCTTTAATAAGTTCTGATTATCCGCTAAAGCGCGCAAGTATTTTTTTTCAAAAGAATCATCATCTTCTTTTATAAGCTCAAAACGTGGTTTCTTGCCTTCTTTTGTTTCAATTTCTTCAGAAAACATTTTCTTCGGTCGACACCAAATTTTCTCATCTTCTAAACTTTGATAAACTACCTGTTCCTGCTTATCTTCTGAATTTTGCGCCTCACCAATAACTTTATACTTTGAACCTTTATAATGCTTATAAATTCCTGGTTTAATAATATTCATAGTTTTTTATTCAAATTTCTTTTTAATATATTCTACCAACGCTAAGTTGCGCTCATAATTCATTCGCATTGGCCCCAGTATCCCCAGAATGCCATGAGAATTATTATGTTTATATTTTACCAACGCAGTGCTTAAAAAATTACCAAAAGGATTGTCTTCCCCAATTAGAATTTGTTCCCCTTCTGCTAAATCTTCAAAAATTTCATCAATAATTTCTTCTAAACGATCAATGATACTAGAGACATCGTAAACTGCTGTTGTTTGTTTAAATTCCGGCTGAGAAAATAGATTAGAAAGCCCGGTGTAATACAAATCATTTTTGTGAAATGCCCAGAAAACAGCGCTATCAGCTAGTTCTGCAATTAATTTTGCTGTCTGCCGAAAAGAATCTTCTTCGCCATTAAAAGCATTATCTAACAATTTTATTTCAGTTTCTTTTAAAGACTTCTCTCTTTTCTTGGACTTTATATCCTCTAATACTAAACGATAAGCTAGTTCAGTAGGAATGCGGCCCGATGAAGTATGCGGCTGATAAATAAAACCATCGTCTTCAAGCTCCATCATTTCGTTGCGAACTGTAGCGGGTGATATATCTAAATTGTATTTCTTCACTAAATACCCAGATGATACTGGTTGAGCAGTTTTTAAATATTCATTAACAATGGTGTTTAAAATAAATTGTTTGCGCTCAGAAATCATATCTATTTATATCTTAATCTAAAAATAATATTTTAGATCTGTCTCTATTATAAACAAAATTAGCACTCAAGTCAAGAGAGTGCTAAATATGATATAATTTATTGAATATTAGTATAATAATTAAATACCTAATTCTTCTTTATAATTTAAATTCGCCTGATAGGCAGAAGATGATAATAAATTAGGTGCCAAGAATTCTTGTCGATAACGATAGATTATTGAATAATAACGAAAATAATAACCATTGATAAAAATATCAGACACAAGATGAATGGCGCCAGCAAAGGCTAGGGTAATAAGAGCGACTTTAACGTTTTTCCATTTTCGCAAAAAGTAGGCAAGTAACAAAAGCACTGGAACATATTCCCAGGCATGAAACACTAACCTTATTTTATCACTAATTAAAAATTGACGACTTTCAAAAAAATATAATAAATTAAAACGGATACCAAAAACTAAAAAATATTCAATAACATGATCTAAATCTATTAAAAATCCCCCTAAAATACCAAATATAATTCCTATTTTCTTTTTTTTAAAAAAACTTCCTATTAAATAACCTGACAATAGAGCAACAATAAAATGAATTGAAAGATGAATATAAAGTGGCATAAACTAATTATTAATATCTTTTTCGCCAAAATACCATTGTAAAATTTCATAAGCAATAGGGACAGCCGTAGAACTTCCCTCTCCCCCCTCTTCTAAAAGAATCGTAAAGGCTAATTCAGGATTTTTGTAAGGAGCAAAGCCGATAAACCAAGCGTGCGTATTTTTCACGCTAGACCACTGTGCCGTGCCAGTCTTTCCCGCCACTTCAACTGGCAAGGAATTTAAATAACGAGCCGAACCGATCGTAACAGTCTGTCGCATGCCTTCACGAACTACTTGCATATTATAATCAGAAATAAAATTATCTCGAATAATTTCTGGCTCAATTTTTTGAATTAAATTATTCTGACTATCTAAAATTTCTGAAACCAAATGTGGTTTATAAAAAGTGCCACCATTAGCTAAAATGTTGGTATAATTAGAGACTTGCAGGGGAGTAACTAAAACGTCTCCCTGGCCAATTGCAACATGGTACGTGTCACCTATATACCAAGATTCATTTTTTGTTTCCTCCTTCCATTCACGTGTAGGCACCAAGCCTTTAGCCTCTCCATTCAAATCAATTCCACTTTTTTCCCCCAAACCAAATAAACGCGAGTACTTAACCAATCCATCTAAACCAAGTCCAATAAAATCCCCATAGCCACCACCGATATAATAGAAAAAAGTATTAACAGAATTAGCAATAGCACTACGAACATTAGTTGTGCCGTGCCCACCTGCTCGCCAATCAGGGAAAAACCATTGACCTATGCGCAATCCACCCGTACTTAAAAAACTAGTATTTTCTGTAATCACGCCTTCCTCTAAAGCGCCAGCGGCAAATATAGGTTTAATAGTTGAGCCTGAAGGAAACTCGCCACTTATTGCCCGATTAAATAAAGGATTATTAATATCGGATAAAAGCGCTTGGTATGAAGCGTGATCAATTCCTTGAGCAAATTCATTATTACTATAAAAAGGCCAACTAACAATAGTTAAAATCTCACCATTTTGGGGATTAGTAATAATTACTGAAGCTTTTTCAACTTTATTTTTTTCTAAATGTTTAGCTAATATTTCTTCAGTCTTCTGTTGTAATTCTAAATTAAGAGCTAGACGAAGATTGTTTCCATCCAGCGCCAACTCCTCGTCGATAATCTTTTTTCTACGACCTAAAGCATCAACTTCAATATTTTTTTTACCTGGAACCCCTCTTAATTCTTTTTCCCAAAAATATTCCAAGCCTTCTTTACCAACATAATCAAGCACCGAATAATTGTTGCCAAGCAATTTTAATTCTTTATCATTTATCTTGCCTGTATAACCCAAGATGTGCGCTAGGCTAGTTGAGCTAGCCACCTGCGGAGTTTTGTTTTCACTTACTAAATACTCTCGCCTTATTTTATTACTCAAAGCAACCCCGGGCCAATCAGCTAATTTTAAATGAAGACGAAGAGCTGTTTCATAATCAATGTTATCTGCTACAAATAAAGGCTGATATGATTCCAAGGAACCAATTTTAATCTTAGCAAGTAAATCTTTAATTTTATAAAAATATTCTGGATCCTTACTTAAATAAACGGCCCCATCATCTTCTCCATGCCACTTCTCTGTTTCTTGACTAAATTGCTCACCTTCTAAAATTAGAGAAATCTGGCGAATTAAATTATCACGCTCTAATTCATCACGCGGCAAATCAATGGGGCGCAGAGATAAAACAAAGTTAGCCTTATTTCTTACAAGTGGCTGAAAATTGCGATCATAGATAATACCTCGCCTTGGCTCTATTGTTTCTTGACGCAAACGATTTCCTTCTGATAAAAGATGGTAATTTTCACCTTTTACCACCTGCAACCAGAAAGCGCGACCTAGTAGTGTCATTAAAGCTAAGGTTGCAATAAGAGAAAACAGTCTTAATTTTTGCATATTAAAACTACGACTAACGACCTCTTTATTACCACTATCGGATAAGAAGGACTCTTCAGTCCAGCCAGAACGATAGACAGAATCCTTTAAACGACCAAAGCTAAACTTGCCCTCTTTAACAGCAAAGGGGTTATTTTTCTTGTCTTTTAAGGCATTTAATAGCCTTTTTGTATGGTTATTTTTTATCATTTCTTCTATTTATCTTAATAATACCCTAATTTTTTTAATTTATAAAGATAAATTACAAAAAAAGCATTTGTCTGTTTATTTTTTGTTCATCCTAATTGGTTTATAATATAAATAGTTATATTTAAAAAAATTATATGAAAATACTACTTATTGAAGATGATAAAGAAATCTCTAAATCAATTGCCTTTTTTCTCAAAGAAAAGGGTTATCAGACTGAAGTTATCCATGATGGCCTAATTGGACTTGAACTGGCACAAAGAAATCATTACGGCGCTATTATTCTAGACTATAATTTGCCTCATCTTAATGGTTGGGAAATAGTGTGCAAATTACGAAAAGAAAAAAACATGATTCCAATTATCATGCTAACTGTGAGAAATGAGCTCGAAGAAAAAATTAAATTATTAGAAGCAGGGGCAGATGATTATTTAACCAAGCCTTTTTCTTTAAGCGAACTCTTAGCTCGACTAAAGGCAATAACAAGGCGTCCAAGAGAAATAAAAAACAACTATTTACGAGTAAAAAATCTAACTCTTTATCCTGATCAATTTTTAGTTAAAAAAGATAAGGAGAACATCAGATTAAAATACAAGGAATTTGCTCTTTTGCAATATTTAATGGAAAATAAGGGATTTTATAAAAGCAGACAAGATATATTAGATAACGTTTGGGATGAAAATGCCGACCCCTTCTCTAATACTGTTGAGGTCCACATTATGAAAATTCGTAAAAAAATCGAAACTAATAATGATAAATATATTTACACGGTTTCAAACCGTGGCTATAAAATTGATAGTCAAATTTAAATCATAAAAAACTCTTAAAACAAAGGGTTTTTTATTTTATAAAAAAATGAAATTAAAAGAAAATTTTAAACGTTTTAAGGTTTACATTAAAAATTTTTGCACGATCACTAACATTAAGTCCGAGAAAGGACAAAAGACAAAAATTTTACATAACCTTACCTGCCTTCTATTAGGCTGCTTTATTTTAATTATTTTAATTAAAATCAAAACACTTGCTTTTAAACCAGATGGGCAATTAGCCCCTCTTCTTATAATTAGCGCGATCGTGTTATTTTTTTTCATCCTTCTTTTCTTAGAAAAAACTCATCGGTGTAAAAACGTCGCCAAGATATTGATTATTCTCATCACCATCCCAACAATACACGCCTTATTTTATTGGGGCGCAGATCTTCCTGTTGCTTTAATATTATCAATTCTGATAATTACTTTAAGTGGCGCCTTACTTAACACACGCGCTGTTATTATTAGCGCCGCCTCTTTTACTGCCTTTATTATCGCTCTGACTTATTTCCAGCAAAAAAACCTTATCGTCATTAAAGATAAATGGCGACAAACAGGGCCACAACTTGATGATTCAATGATTTGTGCCCTCTTAATACTTATCATTTCTCTGATTATAATTATCTTCACAACTAATTTGCGACAAGCATTAAAGACGGCCGAAAATAGTCGCAAAATGTTACAAAAAGAAACTAATTTGCTAGAAATTAAAATACAGGAAAGAGCGAAAGAGATAGAAGAAATGCAATCAGAAAAAATAAGTCAGCTATATAGACTCGCTGAATTCGGAAGAATATCAGCCGGCATTTTTCATGATTTAATTAACCCTTTAACAGCAATTTCTTTAAACTTAGAACAAATTAATGGCCAAGAACAAGAAAAATTAGAAAGCACAAGAACTTGTCTTAGCCAAGCCATCATTGCTTCAAATAAAATGGCTGACTTGATAAGTTCAATTAAAAAATCTATCGCTGCTGAAAATGAAAAAAAACAATTTTTACTTATATCAGAAATTAAAAATATTGCCTCCCTTCTCAAATACCAAGCCCAAAAAGCCAACGTTACTATTTCTGTTTTCGGTGACAGAAACGCGTGTCTTTATGGCGATGTTCTAAAATTTCACCAAATCATGACCAATTTGATTGTAAATGGCATTGAGGCCTGTGTGGCCTCTAGTAATAGAGAAAGTAGAAAAGTAATAATTAAAATTAAACGAATTAAAAATATTTTGCTTATAAAAGTAATTGATAATGGCGTGGGTATAAAAGTAAAAAATGTAAATCAAATTTTTGAACCATTTTTTTCCACAAAAAATAAGAGAGGCTTAGGTTTAGGCCTCTCTTCCACTAAAAATTTAATTGAAAAAGATTTTAAAGGCAATATCAAAGCTTATACTTCACCGCAAAGATTAACCACCTTTATTATTAAAATCCCTTTAGCGGTTAGCTAGTATAAAGAAAGAGGTTTTTATTTTAACCTTTATGTTTTTATAAAAAACCAATTTCTTTCTATCTTATATACATATGAAACAGCCAAGATTGATTATCCATTAATCCTGTTGAGCGAGTTGGCCAATAAGCATTCACATCATTTTGATCCTTCGCTGTTCTATAACTTGAAAAATTTACTATATCATCATTATAATTAGAAAAGTGCCAATTATTAGAGTGCCCAATAATAGCATACCAATTACCATCAGCGTATCTATAAAATTCTTGAAATGAACCACTCGGTCTATCTACATAATGAAAATTAGAAAACCAGTAATTATTTATAAAATCTTCAGAATATCTCATTTTTATATATTCACCTGTACTTTTTCTCCATAACAATTCTCTGTCCCCAGACAACCAAATATTTTTAAAAGTGCTGTCTGCATACTTTCCTTCAGCTGTACTCCAAGAATTATTTAACAAAACAGTCGTATTTATGTCCTCTGTGCTAGACACTGGCACAGTGCTAGATCCGCCATAATCTTTTTCAACAAGAGTCCAACCCCCACCATCAGTTGTCATGTCACAATATGCTTGAAAAGTCTCAGATCCACTAGAGTTAATCCAATACAAACCATCAAGGCCTTGAGCTGAAGGATTAGTTTCTAATATATCTTTACAAGATAAACCCGGACTATCTTGACTGGAGCCATACGGCCTAAATACAATACCTGTATCACCTCTTCCTCTATCATATAAAGTTTTTACTTCTTCATCAGATAGGGCGCGGTTATA
>JAQWDY010000012.1 GCA_028705215.1 Patescibacteria group bacterium
TTTTATTTTGGTTATGGCAATCCGTTGCCGTTTGCTAATCCGAATTATTCTTTGTGGGAAAATGTTGCACTGGCTATGATGCCGTTAGTTTTTATTGGTTTAGCTTTGGGTTGGAAGTATCCAAAGCTTGCTGGCTGGCTTATTGTGAGCGCGATTGCAATTGGTTTTATTATCGGATTTTTAACAGAGGTAAATCTGAGTATTAACCTAGCTGTTCCTATCATTCCAGGAATTTTGTATTTAATTGATGGGTATAAAAAGCCGATGGCAAACAATTCTTAAATAAAATATTGTAAAAAAATTTTGAAAGTTATTTTAAATTAAAGCGTTGTTTTAGAGGTTTGTATTATTTACTTTATTGCCTAATGTTTTAAGATATAAAAATATGAACAAGAAAAAATTGATTTTTCTAATAATTTTTCTATTTTTAATAGGTGGGTTTTTTTGGTGGCAATATAAATTAGATGGCAGCTTGTTGTTTAGCGGACAAAAAGTAGATATAAATGCAGATGTAGGCAATAAAGAAAATGAGAGAAATAATGATCAGGAAAATCTTAATGCAAACAGCGAAAAGGTGCTTATAGATTTTTCTACTGGCTTTAAAAATAAACAATTGGAAATGAGTTTGCAGCGTTATTTTATTAATCAAGAAGATTTTAGTAAACAAAGCAAAGCAGATAGTTGGCGACATTGTACGATAAAAAATTTAGAAAATGATAATGAACTTTTCCCTTATTCAATTTGGATCTATTGTGGTGAGTATATTTATGAAGATAATTCTTGGCAACAGCTAAGTGAGTTTTCTGGACCGGTAAAAGTTGATTATCCAAATGAGTTATCATATTTTAACCCCTCACAATTTGAGTATGAAGCGCCAGCGGTGGGTAGTTATTATAGTGAAAATATAAAAGAAATATTTTCTCTTGAAGCTCAGCAGAATTTGACGGAAATTGATGTTAAGAAATTAAGCTTGGTTAATTTTCAATTTGTCATAAACAATCATCAGGCTTGGGAGAGTATTAAGCAGGAAATTGCAGATTGTAATGTGAACGAGGTATTTCAAGCACATAACTTGCAGGTTAGAGCAACCTTAAATAACGGGATCGAACTTGAGGCAGTTGAGCCCAAAATTGATGAAATTATAAATTTAGTAATCGAATCTGAATGTCAGGGTGTAAGAATGGCAACGGAATAGAAAGGGTAAAATAATAAAAAAAGTCATTAAATAATTAATGACTTTTTTTATCCAACAGTTTAGTTTATAAACTTTTATTCTCTATCTTTTCTTTAAGTTCGTTTATGAAATCTTGTTTACTTATCTCTCTTGATTCTTGTTGCCCGCGATCACGAACACTAAGCATCTCTGAATTCATTTCTTTGTCTCCGATAACTAACATATAAGGAGATTTTTCATTAACGGCTTTTCTGATTTTATTACCAACTGTTTCATTATTAGTATCAATTTCTACTCTAATATTATTTTCTTTAAATTCATTAGCTAGTTTTTGACAATAATCAATGTGAGTCTCGCTGACAGAGATAATTTTTACTTGAACTGGCGAAAGCCAAAGCGGGAAGGCGCCGGCAAAGTGCTCGATGATAAGAGCGAGGAATCTTTCATATGATCCTAAAATTGCACGATGGACCATAACGGGATTTTTTTCAGTCCCATCCTTATCAGTATAGGTGAGATTGAATCTTTTAGGGGTAGCAAAATCAACTTGTACGGTTGGAATTTGTATTTCTTTGCCCAAGGAATCGCGGAACATAAAATCTAATTTGGGGCCATATAAAGCCGCCTCGCCTTCTTGCCGTTTAGCGTTTAAGCCCATCTCATCAGAAACTTCTTGTAGCATTTTTTCACATAAATCCCAATCAGCAGTTTCGCCGATATATTTTTCTGGATGTTCATAGTCGCGCACAGATAGCGACACCCAATGTCGTCCCCAGAGGCCCAAGGCGCTATAGAAATCTTTAATAATATTAACTAAGTCTTTTAACTCTTCTTTTACTTGATCAGTGCGACAGAAGGTGTGACCATCTTCAACGGTAATTGCATAAACACGGGAAAGGCCGCCTACTTCGCCACTTTTTTCTGCTCTATATTGTTTTTCTGACTCCATGTATTTAATGGGCAGGTCGCGATAAGAGCGTACACGAGAAGCATATATTTGCGTTTGGTGAGGGCATTGAACGGGCTTCATTACCATTTGGTGCCCCTTATCAGAAGTGACATGAAAAAGCTCATCGCTGAATTTTTTAGCATGACCTGATAATTCATATAAATCAATTTTTGCAAGATGAGGAGTCATTACTTTTTCAAAGCCGTAACGGCGACAAACGGTTTCAATGTGATTTCTAAGCTCATCAATAATTACCATGCCTTTAGGAGTAAAAAGAGGGAGGCCAGGACCGACTAAGTCTGAAAAACAAAACAGGTCTAACTCCTTACCTAATTTGCGATGATCTCTTTTTTCTGCTTCGGCTACTAGGTTTAGGTAATTGTCTAATTCTTCTTTGTTTTCAAAGGCGAGGCCATAAATACGAGTTAACATCTTATTTTTCTCATCTCCTCGCCAATAAGCGCCAGCTAATCGTTGTAGCTTAAAGCTACCAGGTTTTATTTTTATCGTTGATTCAATATGAGGACCACGACAAAGATCGGTAAAGCTAGAAACAGTATAGTAGCTAACTTTAGTTTCTCCCTCCTTTTGCAAATCCTCTAAGATTTCTTGTTTGTAAATACTGCCTTCAGCCTTGGCGGCGGCAATAGCACTGACAATGTCTTTTTCTTCTTTAACAAAAGGAAGGTTTTGTTTAATAAGATGTGACATTTTCTTTTCAATTTGACGCAAATCAGCTTCGGTAATTTTTACGTCAAAAAAATCAACATCATAGTAAAAGCCATTTTCAATAGCCGGGCCAATTGCTAGTTGAGCATTCGGCCAGATTTCTTTAATAGCTGCGGCCATAATGTGAGCCAATGAATGGCGCTTCATTTCTAAGTTTTCCATATAGTTTTTATTAATAAAATTTTAAATTAAAAAATCCCCTCCTAGAAAAAACAACAAAAATTGTTTTTTCCGGGACGGGATTTTAGTCTCGCGGTTCCACCCGGCTTCTTGGTTTATAGCTAAACCAAACTCTTTTTCTAATTGTTTTGCGCCTTAGGGATTATCCTCAAGAAATTCTTGACCACAGCTTGGTAGGCTGGGCAATCAGCGACAGAGTAATTATAACACCACTAAAGATAATTTGTAAAGTTTTGACTCGCTTCCCGCGCCACCAAGAAAACTAGGTATACTTCTTTGTGTCCAGGAAGCTTGAGTAACTCTTTCATTAGTTTCTTTTTCGGAATCTGAAAAATAGAGAAAACTATTAAACTAGTTTTAAGCCCCTCTTCTTTTGCTTCTGCGTTTAGTAGAGGATAGTTAAAATGTGTAGCGATTAAGCGAACAATTTCTTGATTAGCACTATAGCCTCGACGATAAATATTCTCACGGCTTTCTGGAAAGGCAAAAAGTTGATAGTGTTTTGGTTCGCTAAAATTTCTGCCTTGCCAAAAAACACGAAATAGCTCAGCTAAAATTATAGAGATTTCTTTTATTCCTTGAAAATAATAAGCTCTGATCAATTTATTTAAGATTGGATCACTTGAGTCAGCGATAATAATACTTTCTTTTACATAAAGTAGGGGCGAGTTTATTATTTGACCGGTGTAGGTTATTTTTTTAAAACAAGAAAAACACAGATAGGAATTACAATTTTTATAACAGCCAAGGCAAAACTTAGGAAAACAAAAATCAAGGAGAAATTTTTTTCTTAGTATCTTCATTTATTTACAATAGCAGGGAGGAGATGAGCGTATTTTAAAGTAAAAATAAAAACAGGCCCAATTACCTGTTTTTAATAAATCAATTTTTTATATCTCTATTCCAAACGCATTTGGTGTATATTTCCATTCACATTATCGGTAAAATAAAGATATTGTTGATTTTCGGGAACAATAAGAGAGGAGATATTGTAAGCTCCCTCAGGTATGGCGAGCAAACTTTTAGCGCCAGTTTTTAAATCAATTTTATAAAGCAAGTCTCTTGTCGTGTCAGCAACTTCAGGGAACATTCCCGCTCCCTCTGGTAATTCTTCAGGGACAGCACAATAAAGATCAGTTTCTGAAGCGAAGGTGCATTTACTTGCCCAGGTATTAAGCTCTAAGCTACGTCGATTGCTGCCAATAGTATCACCACTTGAAGAAACTATCCAGAGCTTTGGTTTGTAGCTGTCACGAGAATGATAGGCGCTATAGAGCAAATTATTACCAGTCTTAGACCAAGTCGCCTCTACGCCACGACCCTCGACAACGGTTGATTTAAAGTTCTCTCCATTTAAACCAACAAAAAATATTTCCTGTCTATCGAAATCAACTCCTTTGGTGTAGTAGGCGACAATTTGATTATTTGGTGACCAGGAAGGATAAACATAACCAGCTCGATCGCCAATTGATTCGAGGGCATAAGCTTGGGAGGTGTCAGAACCAGAAACGATTAACCAGCGATTATCTTCATCAAGTCCTATGCTTTTTGCTGCTATTTGTTCACCATTAGGAGAAAAAGAGAACTCTTCCCAGTAAGAGGGCAATGTAATCTGTTTTTCACTATTAAAATCATAGCTAATTTTTGTATCATCAGGGTATTCAATAATTGCCTTATCGGTATTGGGAGCCCAAGTGACCGCTTCAACTTTATGAAAAACACGATCACTTAGTTTAGTGATATTGCCGTTGCTATCAATTTTATAAAAATATCCATCAGCACTGTTATAGTAGTTAATGCTGCCATTGGCATTTAAAGAGGGGTCTACAGTTTTTTCTTTCACTATAATTTGAGTTTGAGTAAAACCACCACTAGCGACCTCATCCGGAGCAAAAGCTTCAGGATCAATTTGCCCGGTAGGGGAGTCGGGGCTAATCCCAGGGGTAAAGTCGCCGGGTAATTGACCGGGTCCAGTAATTTCTCCGCCAGGTTCATTGGTACCAATGCCGATATCAGGAAAGGTGCCAGGAGGGGTTGTAGTTGATTGGCCGGGTGCAGGTATAGTAAATTCATCAGGACGTAAAAATGTAATCCATAAAAAGTAAGCGATAACTGAAATTAAGGCGAGGAAGACAATTATAAATACAACTTTTTTAAAGCGACTTAAATTATTCATAATAACTTGTTTAAAGTTTTCAAATATTATATAATCATTATATAGTAAGATTGTAGATTATTCAATTAGTTTTTGCTTTTTTATGGGATTATTTTCTTTTGGTAGCGATAATCTTTTTTTAGGTATAGATATTGGCGATTCATCTTTGAAAATGGTTGAACTTAAAAAAAGAGGAAGAAAAATATATTTATCAAATTACGCCTTTTCAGAAAATGTTAGCGAGTTAAATTTTAACAAAATAGATGATACTGATTATTTAGCTTCGGCTATTTCTAAGGTGGTAAAAGAGGCGGGTTTACAAGCAAGAAGGGCGACAGTTTCTTTGCCTACTTTTGCTGTTTTTTCTTCTATTATTAATATTAATGTGGCTGATAAAAAATTATTGGCAAAAGCGGTGAATGATGAGGCACGGAAAGTGATTCCCTTGCCATTGGAGGAAATGATTTTAGATTGGAAAGTTGTGCCAGATAAAAATGGAAGGACGCCAAATTCTGGGAATATGCAAATTTTTCTTACCGGTTCGCCAAAAAAATTGGTAAAAAAATATATTGAAGTTTTTAAAAAAGCGAATATTGCCTTGTCTAGTCTAGAAACGGAAACTTTTTCTTTGGTACGTGCTTTGGTTGGTGATGATAAGTCCCCAGTTTTAATTGTTGAAATTGGCGCTAACAGCACAGATTTATCCATTGTGCGTGAGAGCATTCCTGTCTTAAATCGTAGCTTGTCAGTTTGTGCTTCAACGATAACTAATGTTTTAGCGGAAAAATTGGGAATGAGTTTTAGTCAGGCAGAGCAATTTAAGTTAGATTTAGGATTTTCTTTGGGCGAAGAAGCAAATTCTGAAGGTTTGCCCCAAATTATTGTTGAAGCTCTTGAGCCGATAGTAACAGAAATGAAGTATTTGATGAATTTCTATCATGCACAGAACGAAAATAAATTAGAGAAAGTTGTACTTTCTGGCGGCGGTTCTCTTTTGCTTAATTTAGGAGATTATCTATCAAAGCGACTGGACATAAAAGTGATTATTGGCGACCCCTGGAGTCGCGTTAATTACCCTGCGGAGATAAAACCTGTTTTAATGGAAGTTGGTCCCAAGCTCGCAGTTGCCATTGGTTTGGCAATGCGTGAAATTGGTTAATATATGGAATTATTTAAGCGAAAAAAAAGTGACAAATTAAGTGGCGCTCTTAAGAATCCAAAGATTTTGGAAGTTAATCTGATTAAGGAAGAGGCACAGATGGAGTTTAACTGGAGTCGCAATTTACGCTCCCTATTATTTGCCCTGGGAGTAACTATTTTTGTAATTGCAGAAATTTATTATGGTCTTGATTGGTGGCAGAAAGATGAGGAGGCGCGCTTAGCGAGCACACAAGCACAGATTAAAACTATCAGTGGTGAGATAGCAACAATGCGTGAGTCTGCCAAAGATGCCCTTAATTATCAGGAGAAGACAAAAGAAATTGGGGCCTTATTAGAAAACCATATTTATTGGACTAATTTTTTTACCTGGTTAGAGAAAAATACTTTAAGTACTGTTAGCTTTGGTGCCTTTGGAGGCGATCTTGAAGGGGAGTATAGTTTAAGTGGCACCGCTAACACTTTTGCTGAGGTATCATGGCAGGCAAAAAAAATGCTAGAGGCGCCTTTTGTTAAAGAAGTAGATATTTTAAACGCCTCTTTTGGGGAAACAAAAAGCAAAGAAGAGTTGGAAGAAGAAATGGCTAACGCTGAAAATCAGGCAGCAGAAGGCGTAGCTATTACTCCACCAGCGCCACCAACCGTCTCTTTTACTTTAAATTTAAAAATTGATCCAGAAATTTTTAAGAAATAAATGAAAGGCAAAAAAATACAACAAAAAAATGATGCTAATATTTTCTTAAATGAGTATTTTAACGTAATTGTCATTATCGTTATGATTCTTATTTTTGCGCTTTCTTATTTTATTATTCTGGGACCAAAATTAACTAGCACAAAATTAGCAATTAGTGACAATATCGCAACTCAAAAAAAATTGTACGCTGAGCAAGAAAAAAAGCTAGAAGAGCTAAAAACAATTAAATCTGTTTACGAAAATATTCTGCCATCTGACTTGCAGAAATTTAATCTAGTTTTGCCCAGTTCTTATATAAAAGAGAGTTTGCATGGAGAGCTGGAAGAAATTGTCTACAAACATGGTTTTATTTTAGGATCAGTAGTGATAGAAGAAAATCAGGAAGATGAAGCTTCGTTGCCAGCAAGCGACTTGCCACTTATTGGCGGAACATCCGCTCTTAGCAAAAATATTGGCAGAGTTACTTTTAATGTTCAAATTGATACTATAGATTATCGAGGGCTTAAAAATTTATTAAAATCTCTTGAATCTAGTGCTCGTTTATTTGATGTTGATAATATTAATTTTAATTCTGGTGATAATACGGTTGATTTAAAAATTTTTACATATTATTTTAAAGACAAAATTAGCGAATAACATGAAGGGTAAATACGCAACAATTTTATATATTTTATTTATTCTAATCTTATTAGCAGGTTTAGCCTTGCTCTTTTTACGTCAACCCTTTATTGATTATTGGCGCGAGGTAGAGGGGGTAGAAAACGTCGAAGTAATAATTCGTAAATCACCTACGCAAAATGATTTAATAAATACTGATATTTTACACGGAACGGAAATTTCTTCGCTATCTGAACAAGTGACCACCTTCTCTTTTGATGACATCTGTGGTGACCAGGTAAAAATGATTGGGCCCTGTAGCGAAGGAAATAGTAATCCTTTTTTAATAAAGCAATAGCTTAGTTAACTTATAATTTTTGTCATGTTAGATAGCGACCTAAAAATACTAGACACCCTTACTTTAAGGCAAGCTCTTACCGCTGAAAAAGCGAAGGAAATAGAAAATGAAATAACAGCTAAGGGTGTTAACCTGGAGAATTTTTTGTTAGAGAATAAAATTGTTAATGAGGAACAAATTACTGAGGCAAGGGCGCAAATTGCGGGAATGCCTTATTTTAATTTACTGGAAAAAGAAGTTCCGGAGGCAATTTTAAATTTCTTGCCTGAAGAAATTGCACAAACCTATAAAATTATTTGCTTCGCTAAAGAGGGAAGAGAGATTAAAATCGGTATGGTGGAACCTAATTTGAAGGCGATGGAAGCGGTTAACTTTTTAGCAGCGGAAGGCAAGTTTAAGGTTGAATATTATATAGTTTCTGTTAGTAGTTTTAAGAAAACATTTAAACAGTATCAGAAAATAGAAGAAGAAATTTCAAGCGCCTTGCAAGTAAAAGCCGAAGAAGATGGAGATGAGTTAATTGAGGTTGATTCATCAATTGATAATTTGAGTACCGATGAAATAAATAGCGCGCCAGTATCCCGCATCGTTGCAGTTATTATCCGTCACGCCGTGGAAGCACGTGCTTCTGATATTCATATTGAGCCTTATGCAAAAGAGAGTCGCGTTCGCTATCGTATTGATGGCATTTTGCACACCTCTTTAGTTTTGCCAAAAAGCATTCATAATGCTGTGATTGCTCGTATTAAGGTGCTGGCTAAATTAAAATTAGACGAAACTCGCGTACCTCAAGATGGCCGTATTCGTTTGGTTGTCAGCAATCGTGAGATTGATTTTCGTGTTTCTACCTTACCTCTAGCTAGTCAAGAGAAGGTGGTAATGAGAATTTTAGATACCGTCGCTGGCGTGCAAACTTTGGAAAATTTGGGCTTTAACAAATTGGCCCTGACAAGGATAAGGGAGGGGATAAAGAAAACTAGTGGTATGGTTTTAGTCACTGGTCCGACTGGTTCTGGTAAAACGACTACTCTTTACTCAACTTTAGATATATTAAATAAAGAGGGCGTGAATATCTCCACCTTAGAAGATCCGATTGAGTATGAAATAAAGGGCATTAATCAAAGTCAGGTTAAGCCACGAATTGGTTTTAGTTTTGCCAATGGTCTGCGCTCACTTTTGCGTCAGGACCCTGATATTATCATGGTCGGAGAAATTCGTGATGAGGAAACGGCGGAATTATCTATTCACGCTTCTTTAACAGGACACTTAGTACTTTCAACTCTTCACACCAATGATGCTATTGGCGCTGTTTTGCGTTTACTTGATATGAAGGTAGAGCGCTTTTTGTTAGCTTCAACCTTAAAAGTTATAGTTGCACAACGCTTGGCTCGTCGTTTGTGCACGCATTGTAAACAAGAAGTGCAATTATCAGAAGAAGCAAAAGAAGAAATAAGGGCGGAGTTAGTTACCTTACCGGAAAATATTATTAAATCTGAATTACCTGATTTTTCGCCAACTGATATATTTGAGAGATATAAAATATACCAACCGGTAGGTTGTCCACGTTGTGAAAATACAGGTTACTCGGGACGAGTCTCGATTGCTGAAGTGGTGGAGATTAATGATGAGTTAAAGGAAATTATTAATGCTGGTGAAGAGAATTTGAATGAAGCGGTGGTGCGTAAAACTGAGGATTTTATTTCGATTAAACAAGATGGCATGATAAAAGTTTTGCAAGGAGTGACTAATCTTGAGGAGGTCTTAAGAGTAATTGAAAGTTAATATGGCAATTTATAAATACAGCGCGACCAATGAAGATGGTCGTAAAAAAAGTGGACAAATAGTCGGAGTAAATGAGTCCGATGTTTCCAATCGTCTAAAACAAAATGGACTAGAATTAGTTAGCGTAAATGAAATTACTGACACTTTTGAGGGTAAGTTTTTGCGTTTTATTGCCCCTATTAAGACCAAGGAGCTGGTTGTTTTTACCCGTCAATTTGCGGTGATGATTTCAGCTAATGTAACTGTTGTTGAATCTCTTAAGATTTTAGTTGATCAGACAAAAAATATAACTTTGCAGAACATGATTGCTGAGATTGCCTACGAAGTTGATGGTGGAGCTTTTTTGTCAGATGCCTTTGCTAAGCGACCACGAATTTTTTCTAATTTTTTTATTAATATTGTTAAATCCGGTGAAACTTCGGGTAAGTTAGATGAGGTTTTAAATTACTTAGCTGATGAAATGGAGCAAAATTATGATATGATTGCGAAAGTTAAGGGCGCTATGATATATCCGATTTTTATCGTTACCGCCTTGATTGGTGTTGGTATTGTTTTGATGGTCTATGTTATTCCAAATTTAACTTCCATGTTAACAGAAACTAATGCGGAGTTGCCAACCTCAACTAAAATAGTTATCGCTGTTTCTAATTTTTTTGTTGATTATATGTGGCTGGTAGTATTGATTGTCGCCGCCCTAGCTTTTGGTTTATATTCTTTTTCAAAAACTACTTTTGGTCGTCGAACAATAGATATTACTAAATTAAAAATGCCTATTTTCGGCCCCTTGTTTAAATACATCTATCTGATGCGCTTTACCCGATCTTTATCGACTTTGGTAAAAGGAGGGGTGACTATTACTAAGGGATTAGAAATTACCGCTGAAGTAGTGGGAAATGTAATTTATCGAGAAATTATAATTGAAACACTGGAATCTATAAATGATGGTAATCCTATTTATTTAGTAATGAATCAAAGCAATTATGTGCCGAAAATGGTGCCGCAGATGATTTCTGTAGGTGAGAAGACGGGAAAATTAGATTTAGTATTGGATAAAGTAACGGAGTTTTATGGCCGTGAAACAACTAATATGTTGAATAATTTGAGTAAGTTAATGGAACCGATTATTATGGTGATTATGGGTGTGGGTGTGGGCGTGATGGTAGCGGCGGTTATTATGCCAATGTATAATTTAGCTAGCCAATTTTAAGGTGGGGCATATTTTCATTTTTCTATTGTGCCCTTTAACTAATTTTGCTATAATTTAATTATTAATTAAAAAAACATAATCGTTGTCTTAAACACCGGTATTAAGATAAGGATTAACTAATAAAGGAGGTGACATATGAAACAAGAAAAAAAAGCTTTTACCTTAATTGAGTTGTTGGTAGTAATTGCCATTATTGGCTTGCTCTCAACCTTATCAATTTTAGCGCTCAATCAAGCTAGAGCGCGAGCCCGTGATACTAAACGTATCTCAGATGTAAGACAAATTCAAACAGCTCTTGAATTATATTACAATGAGGTGGGAGATTATCCAGCTACAGGTGAAGTTAAGCCTGGTGAACCTATCGCATCAACCAATAATACGTATTTAGCGGCAGTGCCAACCCCACCAACTCCAGTTGATGGTTCTGGATGCCCTGGAAAACAACCCGAATATACTTATGCTGAGACTGGTAGCGGTGTAGCTGGTGATGCCTCTTATACAATTAAGTATTGTTTAGGAGCTGACGTTAACACTGTTCCTGGTAATTCAATGCAAACAGCAACTCCAGCCGGCATAGTATTGCCTTAGTAAGTTTAAAATTTAGGAATCCATTAAAAGAAGTCAGTTATTCTGGCTTCTTTTTTTGTGTCTTGGTATAATAAAAATAGAAAAAAGTGTTTAAATTATAAAGATGCGCATAATTAAAACAATAGAAAAAAGTATTTGGCAGGAATTTTTAGAAAAAAATGCGGGCAGTTCAGGTACTGAATTTTTGCTTAGCCCCGAATGGTCAGCGGGGATAGAAAAGGACGGGAAAGTAGCGCTTAGTTTATTTGTTGCTAAAGATTTTGATTATAGCCAAAAAGAATTATTAAGTGATGACATATTAGCAGCGATTGTTTTAATTAAAAAAACAGTAGCGCGTCGGTTTTTTTATTGGTATGCGCCACGTGGCCCACTGCTTAGGCAAGGTTTAAGTGACAAAAGGCAACAGGAGGTAGTGAAATTTTTAATTAAAGCGATTTCTCGTCTAGATCGCAAAGCCTTGTTTTTAAAACTTGAGCCAGCAAATCGAGGTAAAATATTTTGGCACAAAACATGGGCCAAGCTTTTTCATTTTGCCCTTTGGCGCGTGAAGATGGTGGAGGCGGTTCAGCCTCAGAAGACGGTGGTTTTAGATTTATGCCCAGGGGAAGAAGAATTACTTAAAAGCTTTCATCAAAAGACCCGTTATAATATTAGATTGGCAGTGAAAAAGGGGGTTAAAATTGAAGAAGGGAAAAGTAAAGATTTTCCTGCTTTTTGGAGTTTGATGGAAAAAACAGCACAAAGAGACGGTTTTCGAATTCATAATAAAGGGCATTATGAAAATCTACTTAATTTAGATAATAATTTTATAAAATTATTTTTAGCTTCTTATCAAGGGGAAGTGATTGCTGCTGCCTTTGTTTCTTTTTATGGCAATAGGGCAACTTACTTGCATGGAGCGAGTGATAATAAGTGGCGCAATTTAATGGCGCCTCACCTGTTGCAATGGGAGGTGATTAAAGTCGCTAAGAAAAGAGGCTGCAAGCTTTATGATTTCTATGGGATAGATGAAAAAAAGTGGCCCGGGGTAACGCGTTTTAAGCTTGGTTTTTCTAAGAAAATTATAAGTTATGCTGGCACTTATGATATTATATTTCGTTCAGTTATATACAGAATGTATGGCCTGATAAAAAATGGACGAGCCTTAATTAAAATAATAGGAAAAAAATAACATGTTAGAATTAACCAATAATACCAAAACTCGTATTTGTTCTCGCAAGGCGCTACGTTTACAAAGTGCTATTTTTGATTTTTATAAATTAGGCGACAGAGAAGTTTCTTTGGTTGTAGTTGGGGATAGAAAAATGCGTAGCTTAAATCGTGATTTTCGTGGAATTGATAAGACAACAGATGTCCTAACTTTTACCATAAATAATCAATACCAAAGTGAAGATAATAAATTGCTTGGCGAAATTTTTATTAATTTAGACGAGGCGAGAAGAGTAGATAAGTATGAATCTATTTTTGGCCGTAAACAATCTTATCTTTACATTTTTTATTTCCTATTTGTGCACGGCTTACTTCATTTAGTTGGCTATGATGATAAAAAAGAAAGCGAAAGGAAGGCGATGATAGAATTGGGTAAATATTTTATGACAAAGTATTATAAATAATAAAGATAAACTTTTTTATATATTTAATAGGAGATAAGTGAAGATAGGGGCTGCAAATTGTAGCCCGTCTTTGTGTTTTAGAAATTGGAATAAAAAGAGATAGGCCAAGCTTTGAAGTAATTAAGGGGAAATAATATAGAAAGAGAAGAAAAATAATGCTATAATAAGTTTATGACATTTAACCGAAAAAAATTGATTTTAATAAGTTTCGGCACTTTTTTGTGTTTATCTTTTTTTGTAATTGTAAATAATGTTTTAGCCGCCACTTCGACAATTAAGGGGGCAGCTTATTGGGATGGATTTGATTATATTTATTTTAATTGTACCGATGATATTATTGGTAATCGTTTGGATCAGACAGGTAACTTAGGTGGGGGCGGAATTTATGTTGATCCGCCCGCTCAAGCGACTTTTCATTTCTATTCCGAGCCTTGTACTAATTTAATCCATGGGGTCTATATTAGTGATGAGGGCGTTTTATCGGGAGAGGCGTGGAATCCTAACTTTGGTTTAATAACTTTTGAGCATGATGGTATTGATCCTCCTGGTGGATTTGGTTCTTTTAATTCTGTTTGCGAAGACTCTTGTAACCCGTCAACTAACTGTCTTGCTTGTTATGTGCCAGAGCAGCAAAAGATTTTTGGTTGGGCAAGAATTGTAGACGAGAGCATTTTAACAAATCCAAGTGTTGATAGGTGGATACGTTTAGATGGCTATCCAAGTAGTAAGCCGGCTTCAAT
>JAQWDY010000028.1 GCA_028705215.1 Patescibacteria group bacterium
GCGGAGAGAGAGGGATTCGAACCCTCGATACGCTAAAATAACGTATAACAGGTTAGCAACCTGTCGCTTTCAGCCGCTCAGCCATCTCTCCTTAATATTCAAATAATTTACATAAAAAAAGCCAATACTCTATTTTTTTATTTTTTTATGTTATAATTACTATATAAAATATAATATGCCTTGTCAATCAAACATATGAAAGATAATAACTCTTTATACATAAAATGGCAGGTACCGGAATATCGCATTCCTGATCGCTCAAAAACTTGGTATCGCGCTGCCTTCGTTCTGGTAATTGCCCTACTTTTTACCTGTTTTTTCACCCTTGAAAATTGGCGACCAGTATTTTTAGGTTATCAGTCCAACTTCTTGTTTGCCTTCATTATCATCCTTAGCTCAATTATAATGATAATGACAGAAAACAAGCCGCCACAAATAATAGACGTAAAGATAGGCCCAGAAGGAGTTGAGATTGGTGAAAAATTTTATGATTACGATCGTTTTCGTCATTTTTCTGTAATTTACAAACCAAAACAGAGTATTAAAAATTTGTATATAGAATTTAAAAACCCTATTACTCCCCGTTTATCTCTTCCTCTCCGTAGTCTTGACCCCTTAAGTGTTCGCAATTTTCTACTAAAATACTTAGATGAAGACTTAGAAAGAACTGAACCCCCTTTATCAGAACAGTTGACGAGTAAGCTAAAATTATAATAGAATAAGTAAAGTTTCCTTTCTATAGAGAAGGAAAATTTTAGCTTCCATCGTTCAACGGATAGGACGCAAGATTGCGGATCTTGAAATCCAGGTTCGATTCCTGGTGGAAGCACCATAATAATGGCAATGATAGCCTTAAATGATAAAATCGAGGTTTTACCCCGACTGGGTAAGACAACCGCTAAATATTTACAGAAGCTTGGTCTTGTAACTATTCAAGACCTGCTTTTTTATTTACCCTTTCGCTATGAAGACTTCAGACAAAAAACAAGTATCGCCAATCTTATTCTAGGACAAGAAGCAAATATCCAAGGAGAGGTTGTTCTAATTCAAAATCGTCGTGCTCGAAACAGAAAGCTAAATATTACAGAAGCCTTAATCGCTGATGAAAGTGAAACAATTAAAATAGTCTGGTTCAATCAACCTTTTATTGCCAAAAACCTCAAAGTTGGCGATTTAGTATCTTTGGCTGGAAAGGTAAGTAAAAACCAGGAACAGCTTACCCTAGTTTCGCCTCAATATGAAAAAATATATAACAATAACTTAATTCACACTTTTGGCCTTGTTCCTATTTACCACATCACAAGCGGTATTACTCAAAAACAAATCCGTTTTTTTATAAAAGAAGCGCTTAAGGCAAGCCGAGAGATAAAAGATTGGTTGCCGAAAGATATAAGAAATCGCCTAGGTCTTTTAGAACTGGAAGTGGCCATAAAAAAAATACATTTTCCTGATACTCTTGAAAACGCTGATGCTGCCAGAAAAAGATTAATATTTGCTGATTTATTTTTTCGTCAATTAAAATCGCAACTAGTCAAACGTGAGCTTAGTCTTCAATCAGCCCGCCAAATTAAATTCAAAGAAAAAGAGACAGTTCAATTTACTTCTTCTCTGCCTTTTAAATTAACAGACGATCAGAGAAAATCCGCATGGGAAATAATAAAAAATCTTGAAAATAATATTCCTATGAGTCGCCTATTGGAAGGTGACGTCGGCAGCGGAAAAACAGTAGTTGCCGCACTTGTAATGCTAAATGTTGCTTTAAATAATTACAGTAGCATCTTAATGGCGCCAACTGAAATACTAGCACAACAACACTATGGCTCCCTAACTAAGTTATTTGCTAATTCTGGCTTTAATATTAAAATTGCCCTTCTAACAGGAAGTTGTAAAGATAAAATTGAGAAAGATACTGCTATTATAGTTGGCACTCATGCTTTAATTCAAAAACAAAATAATTATCCCGAAGTTGCCCTAACAATTGTTGATGAGCAACATCGTTTCGGAGTAAAACAAAGACAAAAAATAATTGATTTTAATCGCAACGATAAATTTATTCCTCATTTTCTTTCTATGACCGCAACCCCAATACCGCGTTCATTAACCCTCGCTATTTACAGTGACCTAGATTTGTCAGTTATCACACAAATGCCTGCTAATCGAAAAAAGATTATCACCAAATTAATTGAAACTGAAAAAAGAAAAGAGACCTACGCCTTTATCGCTAAAGAAATAGAAAAAGGTAGACAAGCTTTTGTGATTTGTCCCTTAATTGAAGAATCTGATAAATTAGGCGTTAAGTCGGTAAAGGCGGAATATAAACATCTACAAACTGAAATTTTTCCTCAATTTAGAATTGGTCTTCTCCATGGCAAAATGAAGGCACGTGAAAAAGAAAAAATAATGACAGAAATGTTAGATAAAAAAATAGATATTTTAGTTAGCACTTCTGTAATTGAGGTTGGCGTTGATATTCAAAATGCTACAGTTATTGTAATTGAAGGCGCCGATCGTTATGGCTTGGCTCAATTACATCAATTTAGAGGTCGTGTTGGTCGTGCCCAGAATCAATCATACTGCTTTCTCTTCCCTAGCTTAGAAAATTCCACCCAAGCCAAAACAGTAACTCGATTAAAGGCCTTAGAAAAATATCATGATGGCTTCTCTTTGGCAAAAATTGATTTAAAATTAAGAGGTGCTGGCGATCTTTATGGTGACAGCCAAAGTGGCTTCACAGATTTACAAATTATTTCTTTCTTTTCAACAGAAACAATAAAAAAATCAAAAGAAGAAGCAAGCGCGCTTATCTTAACTGATCCTGATTTAAAAAAATTCCCCCTTCTTAAAGAAAGGCTTGGAAATTGGGAAAAGAATATTCACTTAGAATAATTTAGATGAAAAAAACCGGTACTTTTGTGTACCGGTTTTATTTTGTTTTAATTAAAGAAAAATCGTGTCTTTGCGATCGGGGCCAACGGAAATAATCCAGGGCAGAGCGTTTACTTTATGGAAAATGAAAGAAAGAATTGTAATGAGATTGCCAGGTAAATGATAAAAATCTTCCACATCTCTCAAGTCTTCCTTCCAGCCAGAAAATTCGTGATACAAAGGAACGCAATGCTTAAGAACATCTGGAACCATAATTGCCTTACGTAAAATAACACCTTTTTTCAACCTCTTTTTTCCGTAATAATAATCAGGTCCTTCATAACGATAAGCATCACAAATTTTTATCTTTTCTACACCTGTTAAAACATCAAGTTTAGTTAAAATAATATTTTCTGCTCCCGTTTCAAGCGCCACACGCAAAAG
>JAQWDY010000029.1 GCA_028705215.1 Patescibacteria group bacterium
GATCTCCACCTGCGTCTCGCACTCGAAGACCGACGCCGCGCCCGTACCCTGGAATGAGAGCGTCAGGACGGCCTCACCGGGACCCTCCGCCTGAACCAGGACGGTCTCCAGCGTGGAGCCGGGCGGAAAGGCGACGGCGTTGCTCTCGCCGCCGCGGACGGTGACGCCCCCGTACCGCGCGACGACGTTGGACGGGCCTGCGAGGGCGATCGTGTACACGCCGGGCAGCGCGACGCCGTTGAAGACCGTGAGCGGGAAGGCGTTGGTCCCCGCCGGGATCAGCCATGTCCGGTCCCAACCCGGCCAAATGTCAGAGATCAGGCTTTTCATTTTTCGGTTCAGGATCAAGCAACTCTCCTTTGGCGGTAAAATCCTTGCGTTTAGCCGTGGGCGTTTTTTCGATCTCCGCCTTGACTGCCTCAAAGTGCGGGCGGCTGTATTCCGGCCCGGCCTTCACCATCCGATCCGCCACCTTTTCGCGCTGGACGCTGGCTGAATAGCCCTCCAATGTCTCGCACAAAACTTGGTCTATCATCTTAACGGTATCACCGGCTTTTTCTTTTTCGACCGATTCTAGTAAGAATTGATGAGCATCATCCAGTTTTGCTTTCGGGTTGTTTTTTTTCTCCATCCGAACTCTGCGCCCAAAAGTTTCATATAAACTATAGAATTCTCTCGGCGTATGTGTTCCATCGCGTTCAATTTTACGAAGAAACGAAATCGCCTCAATTCCGAGCACGTTGACAACACCTCTGGATGCCGTTTCGCGGATATCCCTATCTGCAGAAGTGCTCTTGAGTTCTAAATAGGGAAGCGCAGATGGGTCTTTGGTATGGCTCATGAAAGTGAGTAACTTCCGGCAATATCGCGTAAGTTCAGATTTCTCGTCTCGATTGGTTATATTGCCAGACGACAACATTGCCAATCCTTCCTCTGCGACATTTTTCGCCTCAGTTACCATACCGTGAACCGGTATCCCGTTATTCTTCGCATACAGAAGAAGCGTGTCATCTGGTCGGGGTAATCGATAGTCTCTTGGACTTCGCAACAAACTAAGCGCCACCACTGTCCGCAAGTCGTGTTTCCCGTCGTACAACTCCCAGTGGTGCACCGTGTTCGTGACCGGCCAGCCAGACGGCCAGCCCCAAACAGAAGGGGCAAGCAGTGTCGCTACCGCCAGACAGGTATTACATAGTAACTGTTTCATTCTTTCACTCCTTTCTCATTGATGGCAGGGCTGCCGATTCCCCATACTGTTCAACCCGACGGGTGCCAAACTTTGCTCCCAAACATCGATTACGACATCCCCTTCGAAAAGAGGCGGCAGGCGATCAAACCATGTGCCGTAGACAGACCCCAGAGGGATGTCGCATGTCGTCGTGATGGTGGGGTCCTCATAGCCCATCATCAACAACCGATACGTGATCAAATATGCCTGTAGCAAATCAGGGGGATAATAACCCGCGCCCCAGTCCTGCGGGAGACGATCCGCCGTGACGGGGCCTGTGACAACCCTTTCAAGTGTGTTCGACACCGACCGATACGGATAAATGTCCAGCAACCCGCACGCATGGCCGATCTCGTGGGCCAATGTCTTGTCAGATATTCTACTTGTAATAACAATTCCTTGCATATCCTCCACTCCCAAAAAATGATCATCAGGCTCATCATCAAAGACAAACTGATTTATATAATAAAGCTCTATACCGCCTGTCTCCGTCTCGATATTGCGTATGGACTCCAGTTCGCCGGACCAGCCGTTGGTGAAATCGATGTCTAATAATGCCGAGCTGTTCGTGTACTGAATCGCTCCGTTCACATGGAAGGTCATGGCGCACTGCTTGAAGATCGCGTTCGCCCCGCTCAGCAGTTCTTGCACGCGGCCTTCGGAGCAAGCCGCGTTATTCCCGTTATCATCCCGGACAATCCACACCGTGACCGGAACCGTTTTAGGTTCGAGCACCATCCCCGCAATGCAGGGATTGGTGGGGAAGTTCACCCCTTCCAGCTCAACCTCAAGCTTGAACGCGCCCTCAGTGCTTCCGCCCTTCACGGCGACCAGACGCCCCGTGTTGCAGTTTCCAACAAATGACACTCCCCCCGAGACCACGCTCCAAGATATTTTGTCGTCAGGAAAAAGAGCGGCGGGCTCGACATTGATCTTGTAATATCCGATCCCGCCGGTCGCTATGCCGCAGGGATTATAGACTTCCGGACTGTTTTCAGTTGTAACGGGTTCCAAGGTGACCGCAACCGCCGTCATCTTCAGCGAGGCCTCGCAGGAGATGCCCGACGCCGCGCCCGTACCCTGGAATGAGAGCGTCAGGACGGCCTCACCGGGACCCTCCGCCTGAACCAGGACGGTCTCCAGCGTGGAGCCGGGCGGAAAGGCGACGGCGTTGCTCTCGCCGCCGCGGACGGTGACGCCCCCGTAGCGCGCGACGATGTTGGACGGGCCGTCGAGGGCGAGCGTGTACGCGCCGGGCAGCGCGACGTCGTTGAAGACCTTGAGCGGGAAGGCGTTGGTCCCCGCCGGGATCAGCCATGTCCGGTCCCAGTCCGCCGCCAGCGCGGCGGCGTCCGCAGAGCCGACCGATCCGTCGAGATCCAGATCCGGCTGGAGGTCGAGCGAGAGGACCGTGAAGCGGTCGACCTCATAGAAGGTGGTCGGCACCGACGGGATGTGCCGCGAGAAGCGCGCGGAACGGTCGTAGGGCGCCGCGCTGGGCGTGAGCCCGGTGACGGCGACCACGCCCGGGCCGGGCAGCGGCCCGGCCGCGAGCGGGATGGGCGCGCCGTCGAAGGGCCTGAACGCGGCCGTCAGCCCGGCCGCGCCCTCATAGACGACGGGTTCGGGGCTCTGGGGTTCCCCGGCGGCGGTGGGGTTGTGCTCCGGGCAGGCGCAGCAGCCGCAATGGTCAAACCACTTGAAGGTCTTCTCGTCGTGGTGCCAGTGGTCAACCACCCATTTACAGTCGGAGCAGCCGGGATCGTGGCCGCAGTCGTCAGGATCGTTCGGGGGCGTTCCCTGTCCGGCATGCCCCGACGGCCAGGGGCTGAGCGTGGCGTAGCCGTCCGGCCACGCCGCAGGACGGCGCGGCACCGGCAGCGTGAAAAACGTGTTGGTGCCGTTGGCAGGGGGGATATAGCCACGTCCGGCGGCTGGGCATCCGGCTTCGTTTGTCGGTTTGCCGGTCAGCCCGCACCACCAGATCGTGTGACCGGTGAGGGCCGTGTGCCGTTGGCAGTAGCCGCAGGCGCTTGCCGCGCCGGCGGGCCAGCCTTCCGTGGCGGA
>JAQWDY010000030.1 GCA_028705215.1 Patescibacteria group bacterium
TGTATTTACCTCAATGCATTTGAAAATGGAGTTCAACTATACCAGGGATTAGAGCAATATTTTAAGTTTTATAATTGCGAAAGGAAACACCAATCACTTGATTATCAAACACCTGAAAAATTATTTAGAAAAATTGTGTAAAACACTTGAAAGTTTCAAAAAGATCTCTAACTTTGCAAAGTTAAAGATTTAAGTTCTTTGAAAAATAAAATATTAACAAATTAAAAAAACTGTCCTAATAAAAGGGGACACTTAAAAAAACAACACAAAACTTTCAAAAATATAGCACAAAAAGGACAATGTTCTTTGGGTTGGTTTTATGGATTCAAACTTCATTTGATAATCAATGACAAAGGCGAAATCTTAGATTTTATTCTTACACCCGGCAATGTTGATGACAGAGAACCACTGAAAAATATGGACTTGCATAAACGTATTTTTGGCAAACTCTTTGGAGATAAAGGATATATCAGTAAAAATTTGTTTGAACAACTTTTTGTTGACGGTGTACATTTAATTACCAAACTACGAAAAAATATGAAAAATGCTCTCTTGCTTTTACATGATAGAATTATGCTTCGCAAAAGAGCTTTAATAGAATCAGTAAATGATGAATTAAAGAACATTTGTCAGATTGAACATACACGTCACAGAAGTTTTGATAACTTTATTATCAATCTGTTATCTGCTTTGGCAGCGTATTCTTTTTTCGACAAAAAGCCTTCAATAAACATCAATAAAGATATTATTGATGAAAAAAGAATAGTAGTTGCTTAAGTCGAACTCACGTTATATTAACAATAACACCTGCACCTAACGGTTTGCATATGGCTTGTGGCGGTTTCGAAGCACTTTCCTGTCCACCGAAACCAAAGCTTGCTACGGAGTGAAAACCTTGCTGGCAGCCGTTCACCCGCCATTAGCTATATGCTTTGTTACCTGCTGTGTTTTCTTTATTATAAGTTGGTATTCAATAAGTTAATTCCTGCATTTAAGAGCATTTTTGAAAATTCTAATCCGTCAATTAGTTGAATTTCATTTTCAGTCGCTATTTTCTCAGCTTCGGCATTGAAACTGTCCGCTGATGTTATGACCCATGCGATTTTATTATACCCATCGTCAATACTCTCCTTGTTTGTCTTATAGTCCAAAATTTGATTTGTTCCCCATTCGTTGATTTTGCCTTTGTGAAATTTAGCCTGAATGTAAATTATCAATTTGATGTTTTCAAAAACAGCTACTATATCAGCATCACCTTCTTTGTCTCTCTCATTTTTGGCTGGAATTGAAACTTCATTTGCCCCAATAGTCTTAAAATAAGTCCTTACTAACTTTTCAAATTTGTCGGGGTTCAATTCGGTCTTAATAGCATCTAAAACAAGGTTCGCAGTTTTTTCTACGATTATCGAATGAAGGTGTATTGGTCTGTTCTCTATATAATTTGCGATACTTTTCTCAACACTCTTTTTCAAATCGTTAATAGAGCAATTTGTCTGTCGGATTTTCATCCTTGATGTAAGCTTGGCATCAGCAAATTTTGCTCTGGAAATATTCTTGTGGTGGATTTTCACCTTTCTTGCAAATCCCAAGTCATAAGCTTTACCATTTTCTGAAATTAGGTAGGTCCCGTCCGTGGTTACTTTTTTGTCTCCCCAAGTTTTGAGGTCATCTGAATAAGTCTCATTTATCAATAAGGGTTTTTCGTCTATGATTTCACAAACGAAAAAAGTACCCCAACTTGGTACTATGACAATATCTTCCTTTTTGAACTTCAAAAATCTCCAAAGGTTATGCCTTGTCCGTGGCACTTTGCCCCACATTTCTTGAAACTGTCCGTTGAAATAGCTCCAATCATCTTCAATTACTTTATCAATGAACTCTTTTTGTGTAAAGTCCGAAAAACCGATGGTCAAAAATCCTTTGTCGAGTAAAGGATATGAGAGCTCTGCTAAATGCGAAATTCTATGTAGCCAATAATTCATTATGAAAATATTATGTGACGTTTTTTAGTCTTGTTATACTCGATTAATTCTTGTTTGATTAACCTTATTTTACTTTTTGGAAAGTATTTACCATTGACCGAACCGCCAATTGCTTTAATAAATACATCAGCTCCAAATAGATGCTCGTTTATCGTGATTTTTCTAATGAACCTAAAAGCAAGTGTATCAGTATCTTTACCAATAAAGTACCAATTCCTTTTTCCGATGGTTATAGTTTCATCATCAAAATCTACTTCAATAATCCAAGGATTAATTATATGCTCTATTTTAAAATTGATAAAAAGGGCAATTAACGAAGATTTAGCTTTGACTTTCATTAGAATGATTTAACCCAACTTACAATTCCCGTAAAAAGACCGATTATAGTAGAAAGTATTGTAGAGTATAGAGCTATTTTCAACATTTCCATAGTTGTAAATGGTAATTCTCGATAACCACTTTTAAAACGAGCGTCTTTGACCCTTTTTGATTTATAATAAATGATTACTGCTATTCCTAATGCTATATATAGGAATACAGACGAAAATCCATCAGTAAAACCGGTAATAAAACCTGGTTCAGCTATTTCATTTATGAACTTTGATGAGACATACCCTGTCTTGCCGTCAAACTTAATTGTTGTCCAACTATCATTTTCCTTAATACCATGTATTGTGTCGCCTTTAAAGACCTTTCCAATAATATTTGAATTGGCTGACGGTTTGTCTCTTACATTTAGAGCTGTTGGTTCAACAGTAAATTTATTGTCCGTTGAATCATTACTGGCAAAAGCATTTAATGTTATAGCAAATAAGGTAATCGTGATTATCAGTCTCATCGTTTTGCTTTTGTACATAGCAGGTAACATCTAATTTACGCAACAAATATACAACATTCGTATATATTAAACTTATAACATTCGTATATTATTTTTTGATTTAATTCAAATAAATATTATATAATCCAATATATCATATAAATAACTAAAATAAAATATTAACAAATTAAAAAAACTGTCCTAATAAAAGGGGACACTTAAATAGTACGGTTAAAAATTCGTAGGTGTTTAGGTGCGAAAAAGTCTTATCTAAAATTATCTCGCCAAAAACTCGCCAATTTTATCAATAAAAAAACGCTAACCAATTGATAAATCAACGATTAGAGTTTTTAAAAGTACTCGGAGCGGGACTTGAACCCGCACAGCCTATAATGGCCACAAGATTTTAAGTCTTGCGTGTCTACCATTCCACCATCCGAGCGGACCTTTAGTTCAAGGTAGGACTCTTTTTTTTAAAT
>JAQWDY010000031.1 GCA_028705215.1 Patescibacteria group bacterium
TATAATGGTTTAGAATATGATAAGGCCTATTACTGGTGGTTGCGGGGCTTTGATGAAGATGGAGCGCCAACCGATTGGATTCAATATGATAGCAATAGTTTAACTGACACGGATGGTAATCGCGATGGCCTGACCAATACTTTTCAAACATTTAAACATGAATTTCCGCATCCCTTTTTTAATTGGGAACCAGCTGAGATCATAACCAGTACTTCAACCACCTTTACCGATGACTCTCTTGTTTATGATAGTATAAATCCGACAACGCCGAAAAAATGTGCTGATTACCCAGGATTGTGCACAGGTTTTATCTGGACAACCAGTGATAGCAAGGCGCTTATATCTTCACCAATTAGTAGCACTACTGAGATAACGTTCTACAGTGCCACCAATACCACAGTTTCTCTAGCAGTTACCGACTATGATGGTTATGTCTGTAGTACTAGTACGGTTTTTAGAATTAATTATGATTTACCTTTATGGCGAGAGGTAAAGGCGCAATAATTATTACCTATGATTTATTTTATAAGTAAAAATAGAAAAATATTTAAAGACAGCAAGGCGCTCACTTTAATTGAGATGATTGTGAGCTTAGCGGTGGTCATGTTTGTTACCACTATTTTTATTTATAACTATCGTGATAGCAATAAAAGAACCGATTTAATAATGGCTTCGCAGGTAATGGTTTCTGATGTTCATCGTGCACAAAATAATTCCTTGGGTTTAGTAAATTATGGCGAAGACGTTCCTGCTGGTGGCTGGGGAGTATCCTATGATTTAGCAACACCTGATAGATATATTGTGTTTGCTGATCAGGAGGAGCCAGGCGAGTATGGTTATGGCCTATATGATCCACAGATTGAAGGCGATATTAATTTAGGGGCGAAGGTGGTAGAATTAGCGCCGGAAATTAGAATAACCGGGATACGTTTAGGAACCGCGAATTTGCGACAAAGCGCAGTTGTTACCTTTCTGCCACCTGACCCACGCATTAATATAAATAGTGGCGGCTCGACTTCAACCACTTTATATATAGATTTAACTGATAAAAGAAATAACAATACTAAAACAATGGTAGTTAATTTTTTAGGTTTAGCGGAAATTATTAATTAGCTATGAAAATAAGGATTATAAAAAAAGAAAATAAGCGTGATAAGCAGGCCTTTACTCTAGTTGAGATTATTGTAATTTTATTTATAGTTTCGGTGGGCATGATTGGCGTCCTGTCGCTTGTTGTTCAAAATATTCAAAGCCAGGTGATAAATAAAAATAACATCATTGCCAATCAACTAGCGCAAGAAGGAGTAGAGTTAATTCGAAAAACAAGAGATACAAATTGGTTAAATGGCAGCTCCTGGGATCAGTGGATATTAGCTGGTACTTATACTATGGACTTTGAAGATAGCACGCCTCAGTTACTCCTTAATGCCAGTCAAGCTGTCCTAGCACAAGACGCTAATGGTTTTTATGTTCACGATAGCGGCCTTACATCCACAAATTTTAGTCGACAAATTGAGATAAGTGATATTTCAGCGGAGCAGAAAAATATAAAAGTATCTGTAACTTGGCAGGAGCGCAATCAAACTTATACCCACACTTTAGAAGCAATGCTTTATAATTGGTTTGCCCTATGATAGATAAAAATCAACAAAAAAAAGCTTTTTCTTTAATTGAAGTGATCATATCAGTTGCTATTTTTTCAGTTGTCATTTTAGCATCAACAGAAATTTTTCGTTTGGTAATAAATGGGCAAAGAGAAGCAATCGCTAGTCAAAATGTACAAGAGAGTTTGAAATATTTTTTTGAGGTAACTGGCAAGGAAATACGAATGGCACGACGCTCAATTGGTGCTTGCAATGTTCCTGCAGGTGAAATTTATTTTCTTGGAACTAACGCTTTGGGCGATGTTTTATATTTTAATAATTATTACAATGAGTGTGTTGTGTATGAACTTATAAGTGAAAATGACGTGAAGCGTTTTCAAGTCACACGCGGAGATGATGCTGGTTTTATCTCTCCAGCTAAAATTGAAGTTGATGCCTTGCGTTTTCAAGTCAATGATACCGGTCAACCCCTTGTTACCATGTTGCTTTCAGCGCATTCACTAGGTGATAGTCGTTTTAATGCACAGATGGATATGCAAACTAGTATTAGCTCACGTTATTATCGTTAATTTCTATGAAGATAAATAGGAACAATAAAAAAGCTAACGCCATGATTTTTACCATGTTTATTTTAGCGGGCATGTTAATTGTGGCAATAAGTGGCGCCTATTTAATATTGGTAGGGATTAAAGCGGCGGGGGTACAAACTCAATCAACACGTGCCTATTTTGCTGCTGAAAGTGGTAGCGAAAGAATATTGTGGGAATTTCGTAAAAATGGTGCTGATTATGGAACCTCAGAGATGGGAACGGGAGTGCCTATTTTAGAGGATTTAAACTTAGGAGATAATTTATCATTTCAAATATTTCATAACCTTGATCCAGACACTTTGCACAGCTATAGGTCGGTAGGGAGTTACGGTAATGTTAAAAGGAGTGTTGAGATTAGTTTTTAGTTTTTTAAAAGTAGAATTTTGGTTTGGCGAAACGTATAAATAATGATATAATTAAGGCGTATAAATTTTTTTAATAATGAGCCGGAAAATAAGGTTTTATTAAATATAAATGGCTCCAATACAGGGAAAAAAAATAAATTATTTTCTCACCGTCTTGCTACTAGCCGGGTCTTTTTTATTTTTTTCTCCTAATTCAGCTTCAGCGTTGCTTAATGATTATAACAAGCCTTGGAACGGAACATTGTCTGCTACCGAGTGGAATAATTTAGATAATGATTTTTTAAATAGAACCGGAGCAGCTTCAATGGAGGGCCCCTTAACTATTACTGTCGGTGGCATTAGCTCAAATGGCATTATTTCGGCCTCCTCTTTTGCCGGACAGGTGCCAGCGCGAAATGTATCGAGCGGTATTTTTGGTGAAGATCATGGTGGAGGTAATTATATGTTTCCTGGATATTTAGCTGTTAATAAATTAACTGCTCCCGGTTATGCATTAGATGTTGTCGGCGATATTAATTTTACTGGCACTATAAGACAAAACGGTAATCCCTTTACCGGAAGCAAGTGGACTAATAATGGTTTAAATATTTTCTATAACTCTGGCAACGTTGGCATTGGCTTAACCAG
>JAQWDY010000032.1 GCA_028705215.1 Patescibacteria group bacterium
AGTTGATTAAGAATACTATTAGCTTCCTGGGAACCTAAGGTAGCAGGAATATCTAAGCCAGCGGGCAAACATCTAGCGCCAGCGAAGCAGTTCGCTTTAGCGGGATCAAAATTTTTACAGCTACTGCTTTTATCACCAACCTCACGGTAGATTAATCTTTGGAAGATATCTGCATCTATAGTGTATCTTTGTCCTAAAAATCTAAAAGCTTTTATTTCATTAGTCCTGTCAGCTTGAATAGAAGCGTCAAATACAGGCATAGAATTTATTTTTGGCGCTTCTAGGTTTTTAGCCTTTTCCAAAAACTTGTTAAACTTTTCTGACTCATTAGGGAGAGTTTTAAGGCTGTTGATATCTCCGTAAACATCTTCAATTAAAGCTTTGAACTGATAATGATTAATGTCATCACTTTTACCAACAAAGAAATTTATTGGCTCATAAAGTTTGTCCCAAGATTTACGGTTAGTCTCATTGTTTAGGTTTAAGCTGATAATAATGGCTGATTTAGTCTCGTCTTCATTTTTTAATCTGAAGCCTAGTCGTCCGTACCACATCATTGATTTGAAATAGGCCTTTAGTTCGTCGCTTTGGTCATAATGACCCCGAGGGATATATTGGGAATAGTCTTCATTGAGCAGGTCAGGAGATTGCAGACCTTGAGGGGTGTCGATTAGTATTTCAGGATCAACCCCAAGGTTCATTACTGGAGATGAATCAATACCATTGTGTGCCTTAATTAAAGCTAGCTCTGCCTCTACCTCTTGTTTAACTATTTCCGGTATCTTAATACTTGGGTCAAGTATCTTGCTCCCAACAGCGAAAAAACCGATATTTCTTTTGGCAGCATTTTCCCAGTCACTTCCTTTAAGAGTTTCATAATTATTTAAGGAGTCAGCCAACAGATTAGCATTGAGTTTTTTTAATTCTCCTACTAAGTTCTTTTCTTCTAATTGTTTTAGTAAAAAATCAAACATGAGGTGGTAGTTGTGTAGCATTGAGTCAGTAGTGATAAAGCTGGGAGTGTAACTGTAACGGTTTGCCTCATAAAGAGGGAAGAACTCATCGTAATGTGCAGGTTTCACCGCAAAAGCATTTTGTGCCAATAGTTCTTTTAAGTTATCCGATAGAGTATAATCAGCTATATTAGTAATATTACTTAAATCGGGATTTACTTTGTAGCTGGGAATTTTAGGAGTGACATTCACTGGAACTTCTTGATAATCTGCAAAGCCGCTTATCAAACCATCATTATTTTCTCCAATATTATTATCTATAATATCAAGCAGATTACCTCCTGATGATTTATTTGGGCTAGAGTCTTGTTTGACAAGAAAAAAATAGCCGATCAATAATATTAGGGTGATGGTTATAATAAGGGCTACAGCTATTAGCAAAGCTTTTTTTGTTTTCTTTATTTTTGCTGAGCTTGGTTTTGATAGATTTTCTTCCATAAATATTATTTCTTGACTAAATAAATTTAGTGCAGGAAATTATTAATTAATAAAAAAATGACCATTATCTGGTCATTATACCACCAAGAAGCTACCTAGAGCTAGACCCCTTGATGCCTAAGAGCTTGTCCGCTTTTAAGGTCCTCAGGTGTAAATAATTTATCAACTGTAACAAACTGTAAGCCTTTTTGTTTCAAATTTTTTATTAGTTCAGGGATTGCTTCGATGGTTGTTTGGTAAATATCATGGGCGAGTATAATTGAACCTGCTTCAGCTTGACTCATACGTTCGATAATCAATTCGGTGTCTCTGTCCTTCCAGTCTTCAGGGTCAATGTTCCACAAGACTACTGTTTTGTTTATGCTCTTAAGTAGCTTATCATCATAAGATCCATAAGGTGGGCGAAGAAAGCTAATATCGTAATTAGCAAGTTTTTTTATTAAATCATCAGTGTCAGAAATTTGTTTTTGAACAGCTTCAGGTGAAAGTTTAGTCAAATTTTTGTGGTCCCAGGTATGGTTTCCTAGCAAATGCCCTTCTTCAACAATGCGGCGAATAGTTTCTGGCTGAATTTTAGCTGACCTGCCTAGGACAAAAAAACTGGCAGGCACATTATTTTCTTTTAAAATATCTAATAGCTCATCAGTGTAAAACGAGGGGCCGTCATCAAATGTCAAGGCAACACATTTTTCTTGAGAGCAATCAAGAGTGTTAGTCTCGCTCAATTTATCATCCTTTTTTATATTTGTATTTTCTTGTTCAATATTAATATTAATATCAAATATTTTTTTTACTTCAGGTACAAGAATATCGGCCAACTCACTTAGGGGTATTTTTACTTCCACAATGCCGTCTGAGCCTGGTCCAACTTGGTATTTATCAAAAATTACTATTAGCTCTTTATCATCTGATATACTAAGACTATTAAAATTATCACTTGTAGCCTCAGTTCCAGCGTTTAGCATTTTAGTCTGCACGTCGAGCCATTCCATTTTTTCTTCATTGTTTTCAAAATCAATTGAATCAGCTACTTCTGTATTGCGTTTATTTAACAATAGACGTGATTTTTTTGATAGTATTTCTAAGTAATCATCATTAATGAAAAGACTGGCAAGAGGGAGATTCTCACCTGTCTCACGGTTGAATAAAACAGAAAACACCTTGTCATTACCAGTATTACCAGTATTTCGGTACTGATCAAAGTTAAGGAGTAAATATTTATCATTAGCAAAAGAAATGTCAAAGTGCTGGATGTATTCAGTCCTTAAGGTCATGGCTACTTGACCGGTTTTTTGAATATAGTCTTGATAAGCCAGTTCTTGGCCTATAGCTGTTTTTTTATATTCATCAATAAATTCTTGAGACATTTCTTCTAACTTCAAATTAATTATCTTGTTTTCTGTTACTGGATAGGCAATATGTAAAAGTGAGCGCTTGTCATTCTGTGACTCTTCTAGGGTGTAGACTTTTATATTGTCATACTTGGTCTCCGATTGATAACCGTTTATAGTTATGGAGTTAGGGGCTGAACTCTTAATTGAATTTAAATATAGTAATCGTAAAGAAAAAATTAGGATTGCTAAAAAAATCAAAGTAAAGAAGATAATTGTTTTTGTATTTTTACTCATATATTTTTTTAAGTAAGTAAATTTATATTCATGGTATTAAAAATGCATTAATTGCGCTAGAAAAAATTAAATATTAT
>JAQWDY010000001.1 GCA_028705215.1 Patescibacteria group bacterium
ATATTTTGGCTTAAAAGATCATCGCCTGGAAATAAAAATGCCACGCAATTATGATATCGCCTTAATATTTGCTCTTAGTTACTTTATAATTGGTCAAATCCAAGAAGTTAAACCGGCTTATTATCAAGAAAATATCGCTCGCTACTGCCAAGAGGGGCCATTAGCGTATGGTCAAAAAAAGCCTTTTTCAATTATAGTAGAATAAAATAAAAGAAAAACAAGATTATTAATTTAATCTTGTTTTTTATTATTTGTTATTTTAATTTTATTTCTTTCGACACGCTCCTTTAATTCTTTTCTGCTAGCTAAATAATAGTGTCGACGAGGCTTTAAATCATTATCCAGCTCATATATTAAAGGAACACCGGTCGGAATATTTAATTTTGTAATTTCCTGTGCGGAAACTCCATCTAAGTATTTTATCAGCGCCCGCAAACTATTGCCACTGGCTACTATGAGAATTTTTTTATTTTCTTTAAGTTGGGGCACTATTTTCTCTTGCCAAAAATTTTTTACTCGAATAACCACATCTTTTAAGCTCTCACTACTTGGCACGGGAATTTGCGCATACATTTTATCATTTGCTTGGTTATATTTATTTTTTTTACTAATCTCAGGTGGGCGCACTCCATAGCTACGGCGCCAAATATGTACTTGCTTTTCGCCAAATTTTTCCGCCATCTCACTTTTATTAAGCCCCTGCAAATCTCCATAATGACGCTCGTTAAGACGCCAATCAAACAGTTTAACTAAATTTTTTTGATTTATTTCCCGCAGCGCGAGTCGCATTGTTCTTTTTGCCCTTTTTAAATAAGAGGCATAGGCGATGTCAAAATTAAAGCCCGCTTGCAATAATTTTTTTCCCGCATCTTTTGCCTCAAGAACGCCGCGCTGAGTTAGATCAACATCGGTCCAACCGGTAAAAAGATTCTTTCTGTTCCAAACACTTTCACCATGACGAAGTAAAACAATTTTTATCATAGAGTTAGAAAAATTATTTTCATCTTTTTAGTATAACATAAATTGACTAAAAAAGTTAAAAAGTGATAATATGAGCATAGTTTAAAGTATTTTATATAAAAAACACTAAAACTAGCCAATTTAATAAACTAGCCGTTAACAGTGGCCTTCTTGCTATTAAGACCCTAAAACTATTTGGAAGTTTCATAACGGGAACGCTCCGGCTCATTGCCGGCTTTTTTCGCTTGCTCTTTAATTTATTTTTTAAAAGAATATTAGTTAAAATATATTTTGAAATCTTCCGATTAAAAAAAGGCGAAACTAAAGAAAAAACAACTTTAAGTCTTCTTAAAAAGAATTTAGCTTATTTTTCCATAATCTTCCTTACGGTCCTTTTTATCCTTTCTAACATTCAAGCAAAAAACCAAGTTCACGCTGCTTCGGAAAATAAGATTTCGCAAACCATAATGTCACACTTAATTGAAAATCAATTTAGCGCCATGACAACAGAAAGCGAAGAGCTAATTGCTGATTCCTATATCCCCAATCGTGCTGAAGAGGCAAATCAAGAAAAGTATTATCAAGAAGCATTAGTTGAAAAAAACTATGGAGCAAATACTGAAACAAACGGAACAAGCAGTCCAGAAGCAATTATTGTTAACGAAGAAGCAATGGCGGTAAAACCAAAAGGATTAAATATCCCTAATCTATCTGATAGCGCTATAGACGGCGCCCAAAGAACTGAGACTATAAATTATACAGTATCAAGTGGTGATACCATTAGTTCCATTTCTCAAAATTTTGGCATCACTATTAACACTATACTTTGGGCAAACAATCTAAGCGCCAACAGCATTATTAGACCAGGCGACACACTTATTATCCTCCCCTATAGTGGCGTTACTCACACTGTTAAAAGTGGTGACACACTTTCAAAAATAGCCCAAAGCTACGATGTGTCAGAAGATAAAATTATTGCCAGCAACAATTTAGGTTCAGTTCTTAAAATCGGCGAAAAATTAATGATTCCTGGCGGCAGTAAAAAGAGTACAGTTGTAGCCGCAAGACCAAGCACACCTAGCCCTAATACTGGAATATCAATAATTAAAGACTTGGTCACTTCACCAAGCACTAATGAGCCAGTAACAAGCGAGGGCAAAATGCTTTGGCCAACTGAGGGCAAAAGAATTACTCAATATTATTCTTGGAGTCATACCGGCCTTGATATTGCTAATAAAACAGGAACTCCTCTCTATGCTGCTGAGGCAGGCACGGTTGAATATTCTGGTTGGAGTAATGGTTATGGTTATAACGTCTTGATCAATCACGGCGGAGGAAAGAAAACAAGATACGCGCACGCTAGCAAGCTATTCGTTGAAGTCGGTGATCAAGTCGAAAGAGGTGAAAATATTGCTGCTATGGGATCAACTGGTTGGTCTACGGGCCCCCACATTCACTTTGAAGTTATAATTAATGGAAAAAAATATAATCCTTTAAACTATATAAAATAATATGAGTCAAATTATTATCGGTATCGCTATTTTAGCAGTCGGCGCTTATGTAGTTATTAAAACTGAATGGTTTTTAAATAATTTCGGTCGTATCTCTTGGTTTGAGGCAAAGCTCGGCAGCGAAGGTGGTTCTCGCTTAGGGTATAAACTAATTGGCGTTATTTTAATTACTTTAGGCATCATTCTAACAACTGGCAGTGGTGATAATTTTATGCGCTGGCTTTTGGCGCCACTTTTAAAATACAACTAAGCGCTTAGCTCTTGACCAAAAAATATTTGCTTGTTAATCTAGAAAAAGAAACATTGTTGGGCCCTTAGCTCAGCTGGCTAGAGCACCTGCTTTGCAAGCAGGGGGTCAAGGGTTCGAATCCCTTAGGGTCCACTTTCAAAAAACCTCTCCTTTATGAGAGGTTTTTTTGTTTTGTAAAATAACTTATTTTTTGCTAAATAGCATAAGACTTGATAAAATTAAACCATGAAAAATAATAAAGAAAAACTAATAATAATAGATGGCAATGCTGTTATCCATCGTAGCTTTCATGCCCTGCCACCAACATTGAGAACCAGGGACGGAGTTTTAGTTAATGCTGTTTATGGTTTTACCTCTTTTTTAATTAAAGCGATAGATGAATTTAAGCCTCAGTATGTAATCTTAACCCTTGATAAGGCGGGGCCAACTTTTCGCCATGAAGCTTATTCTGATTACAAGGCAACTCGCGTTAAAGCCGCTGATGAACTATACGAACAGATCCCTCTAATTAAAGAAGTGGCAACTGCTTTTGCTATACCCATTTTTGAAAAAAGTGGTTATGAAGCCGATGATTTAATTGGCTCTTTAGTTAAAAAACTTGAATCAGAAAAAAACATAGAAACTATTATTGTAACTGGCGATTTAGACACGCTACAACTAATTAACCCCGGCGCTATGGTTTATACTATGAGTCGTGGTCTCACTGATAGCGTTTTATATGATGAAAATAAAGTCCGAGAAAGGTATAGCCTCCTTCCAAAACAAATTATTGATTACAAGGCTTTAGCGGGCGATGCTAGTGACAATATTCCTGGCGCCAAGGGCATAGGAGAAAAAACGGCCATCGAACTTCTGCTTAAATTTAAAAGCATAGAACAATTATTTGACAATATTGATAAAAATGTAAGCAACTTAAAAGAGCGTACCTTAAAATTATTAAAGGAATCGCGTGATAATGTTTTTTTAAGCAAGAAGCTTGCCACCATAGATCAAGATGTAGAAATAAACTTTTCTTTAGAAAATGCAAAATTTGGCCCATTGGACAAAGACATTTTAACATCCCTGTTCTCACGCTTAGAGTTTAAGTCATTAATGACAAAGCTTGAATCACTCGCTTTTGATGCGTCCACCAAAAAAGAAGTAAAAAAAATTAAAGAAAAATTAAAAATTACATATTTGAAAACACCAGAAGCTAATAGCACGTTTTTAAAACAAGTAAAAAAAGAAAAATTTTTATCAATTTTCTTAGCTCAGTCAGATGTACCAGAAAAATTTTTTGGCCTCGCTTTAAGTTTCAAAAATGGCGCCAATTATTTCCTTCCTTTTAACGAAAAGAACATCGTCTCCCTTAAAACAATTTGGGAAGATGAGAAAATATTAAAAATTGGTCATGACTTAAAAAAAGTTTGGAAAATATTTAAAACACTTAATATTGAATTGAAAGGTCTTTATTTTGACACTTTGCTTGCCAGCTATTTGTTAAATCCTGGAGAAAGAAAATACAAATTAGAAAATTTAATTTTCTCTGAATTAGGTTTCGATGTAAATGAAACAGGCAAAGAAGAGTCGGCCAGAAAAAATACTCAATTAAGTCTCGAATTTGATATTGATTGGGATAAAATTAGCGCCACTGCCAACTGGCAATCAAAGCTACTTTTACCATTATATGAAAAATTAAAAGAAAGGTTAGAGTCTGAAAATTTAATGTCAGTTTTTACTAATCTAGAAATGCCTCTACTTTCAGTTTTGGGAAAAATGGAACATCAGGGAATAAAGGTTGAAGCAAAAATTTTAGATGATTTAGATAAAAAGACGCTGACGAAAATAAAAATTTTAGAAAAAAAAATTCAAGAATTAGTGGGACGTAAATTTAACATTAGTTCACCTAAGCAATTGAAAGAAATTTTATTTGATGTCTTGAAAATTTCAACTTCTGGTTTAAAAAAAACAAAAACAGGCTATTCGACAGCTGAAGATGAATTAAATAAAATTTATTCACTCCATCCAGTTGTCCCTTTAATATTAGATTATCGGGAGCTGACAAAATTGGAAACAACCTATTTAAATACCTTGCCAAAAATTATTAATCCAAAAACAGGAAGAATTCATACTACCTTCTCCCAAGTTACTACTGCCACTGGTCGACTTTCTTCTCACGACCCCAACCTTCAGAATATTCCCACCAAAACCAAGGAAGGCAGAGAAATACGTAGCGCTTTTGTCGCTGAAAAAGGTTATATTTTAGTTGGCTTTGATTACTCTCAAATTGAATTAAGAGTTGCTGCTCACTTTTCTCAAGATAAAGCGATGCTAACCGCTTTTAAAAACTTCTCCGACATTCATGCGGAAACAGCCGCCAAGATAAATGAAGTTGCTCTAGATAAAGTTACTACAAAGATGAGAAATGAGGCTAAAGCTATTAATTTTGGCATACTCTACGGACAAGGGCCACATGGATTAAGCCAAAATGCTGGCATTAGCTATGCTCGAGCAAAAGAATTCATTGATAAATATTTCCTCACCTATCCACAAATTAAAGAAATGGTTGACTCTTTTATAAAACAGGCCCAAAAAAATGGTTATGTTACCACCCTACTTGGTCGCAAAAGATATCTACCTGACATTAATTCGTCCTTAGCGGTTGTGAAAAAGAGTGCCGAGAGAATGGCGATAAATACCCCCATCCAAGGAACAGCCGCTGACATTATTAAACAAGTAATGATAAAAATAGAAGAGCAGATAAAAAATGATAGCGATGTTATCCGCCCTCTTTTGCAAATTCATGACGAGTTAATTTTTGAAATAAAAGAAGAGTTTGTCGAAAAATATAGTGAAGATATCGCTAATATCATGCAAACTAATTTTAACCTACTTGTTCCTTTAGTTGTGCAAGTTGCTAAAGGAAAAAGTTGGAAAGAATTAAAGTAAAAAAATGAAAAAACAAAAAAACAAAAATTTTGATAAAATCGCCCTGCTCGGACTAGGAAAAGATAATTTGGAATTATTAAAAATCTTTGATAAAAATAAGGCGCCACTAGATATTACCATTTGTGATTTTCGTGATATCAACATACTGCCAAAACATAAGCTTAGAAATTTAAAAATAAATTACCAATTAAAAGAAAGATTTAATCAAGATCTGCAACATTTTAACATTCTATTTCGTTCTCCCGGTTGGCCACTTTCCTGCCCTGGAATAAGGTCTGCCCAGAAAAAAAATCCGGAAATTAAAATTAGCAGCGCTCTTAATTTTTTCATGGAAACCTGCCCCAGCAAAAATATCATTGGTGTTACGGGAACAAAAGGAAAAGGAACTACCGCCACCTTAATTTACAATATTTTAAAAAATAGTAGCAATAGAAAATATCAAACTTTTTTAGGTGGCAACATTGGCATTTCACCCCTTTCTTTTCTTAGTAAAATCAAGTCGCAAGATTGGATAATATTAGAACTATCAAGTTTTCAACTAGAAGACTTGAATCTTTCCCCTAAAATCGCAGTTATCACAAACCTTTTTAAAGAACACCTGCAACCAGCTGATCCTAATAATCCCAACTACCACCCATCTTTTGAAAAATATTGGCAAGCCAAACTAAATATTGTTGGAAAAAATAATCAACATCTAATCGCTAACGAAAAATTAAAAAGGAAAATAGAAAAATATATAAAAAATAAAAAAGTCATATATTTCTCAACCACCACCCTGCCTTCAAAGCTAGTTGGTAATTATAACAAAGAAAATATTGCAGCAGCGACAGCTGTTGCCCGCTTGCTGAAAATAAAACCTGAGATTTATCAAAAAACTATTAGTCAATTTAAAAATCTTAATCATCGTTTAGAATTAGTAGCGAAAAAAAATGGTGTTTGCTATTTTGATAATAGCTTTTCTACAACACCAGAAAGCACTGCTTTAGATTTGGAATCTTTTTCTGGCCGCATTATTCAAATTGCTGGCGGGGCTGATAAAGGAGCCTCTTTTGAAAAGCTGGCAAAAAAAATAAAAAGCAAAACCCATCTTCTAATACTACTACCAGGCCCTGGTTCTGAAAAAATAAAATTGGCTCTAAATAAAATAAAATTTCCTAAAAATAAAATTAGACATGCCTCCTCTATGGCTGAAGCGGTTAAGGTTGCCACCCAAGAAGCTCAAGCAAAAGACACCGTTCTTTTATCAACTGGTTGTGCTAGTTTTGGGATATTTAAAAACTATAAAGAAAGAGGTGATTTATTTCAGCATTATGTTAAAAATGAAAAATAATAAAATCGGCATTTTTGATTCTGGCCTAGGCGGACTCAGTGTTTTAAAATATCTTAAAATAGATGTACCTGGCTACCATTATTTATATTTAGGTGATAATGCTCGTTTGCCTTATGGCGAAAAATCATCAGAAGACATATATAGATACTCTTGCCAGGCAATGGATTTTTTATTTGCCAAAGGCTGCGCTTTAGTTATTGTTGCTTGTAATACAGTTTCCGCTCAAGCCTTAAGAAGGTTACAACAAAAATACCTGCCACTTAATCATCCTCATAAAAAAATTCTTGGAGTAATTTTTCCTTTGGCTGAAAAATTTGCTAAACAAAATAGAATAAATCGCATTGGTGTTATTGGAACCAAGGCAACCATCGCTTCCGGCACCTATGAAAATGAAATTAAAAAAATAAATCCTAATGTTAAAATCGAAACAAAAAGCACCCCCTTACTTGTTCCTTTGATAGAAAATGGCTGGTTAAAAAAACCAGAAACGAAAATGATTTTAAAAAAATATTTAAAACCTTTGAAAAATAAACAAATTCAAGCCCTAATTCTTGGTTGCACTCATTATCCGTTTTTAATTAAAGACATCCAGCGTATTATGGGTAAAAAGATTTCCGTTCCTGATCCCGGTAAAATAGTAGCCCAAAGTCTAGCTGACTATCTTAATCGACATCCAGAGCTAAATTTAAAAACAAAAAACAAAACCGACATTTCCTTCTATACCACAGCTGACATAAATTTATTTAAAAAAGAAGGGGAAAAATTTTTAAATTCCAAAATTGAAAATATAAAAAAAATAAAAATAGATTAACCGTTTATGCTTATATTTCTATATGGAGAAAACACTTTTCGTCTTCATCGTTTTCTCCAAGAAACAAAAAATAGATTCACTAAAGAAGTTGCTAGCGCTTCCAGTAGTCTTGATATTTTAGATGGGCAAACAATTGTCACTTCTGCTATTATTGAAAAAATAAATACCGGGTCCTTATTTGCGCGCAAACGCCTACTTATTATCGATAATCTTTTTCGCAATAAGAAAACCACTATTTTTAAAGAGATATTGGACTACTTACCAAAAATAGAAAATCGAGATGATTTAGTTGTTATTTTTAAAGAAGGCCGAATTGTAGAGAAAAGTTTAAATGCAGATGGAAAAAAATTATTTAATTTTTTAAAAAAACAAAAATTTTCACAAGAGTTTAAAAATTTAAGCCCCGCCAGTTTAAATAATTTTATAAAAAAAGAGGCCGAACTTTATAATAAAAAAATTAACCAAGCAGCCTGTGACGCCTTAATTAGACAAAGCGATGATGATTTATGGCTAATTTCGCAAAGCATTAAAAAAGCAGCTTTAGCTACTGACAAAGAGTTAATAGATCTTGAAACAATCTCCTTTTATATAGTTGATCATTTTAAAGAAGACATTTTTGCCCTTACCGACGCTATTAGCAATAAAAATCACGCTCTCGCCCTAAAAATACTAGAGGAACAATTTGCCGCCGAAATTAGTGATGAATTTTTGATTGTAATGCTTGCTCGTCAATTTAAAATATTAATTCGCATTAAAAGTGCACTAGCTAAGGGTCTGGCAGCAGAGGAAATTGCACAAACCCTAAAAATTCACCCCTTTGTTGTAAAAAAAGGCATTCCCCAAGCAAATAATTTTTCCATAAATCAATTAAAATATTGTTTTAATAAAATCATTGAATTTGATAAAAAAAATAAAACCGGAGAAGGAGAATTAAAAAGTGAACTTCTTCTTCTTATATCTAATATTTAAAAATCTATTATTTTGCTTAATTTTTACGCTTGCTTTTTTATTTATTGTTTGTTATATTTTTACTTAAGAATTTCTGACACCAGAATATTTAGTTTTTATATCTGAAAATTAGGGGCAATTAGCTCAGTTGGTTAGAGCGCAACACTGATAATGTTGAGGTCGGAGGTTCGAATCCTCCATTGCCCACCTAACCATCAGATTGATGGTAATGACGCGGGATAGAGCAGTTGGCAGCTCGCCAGGCCCATAACCTGGAGGTCGTCGGTTCGAGTCCGACTCCCGCAACAAGTAATGTGTTACTTTAAAAAATGCCTCGGTAGCTCAGTGGTAGAGCAAAGGACTGAAAATCCTTGTGTCGTCAGTTCGATTCTGACCCGAGGCACCTGATTCTCAAGACACTTGGTTCGTGACTGAAGCGAGCCATTTTTTATGCGGGGTGTGGCCCAGTTCGGTCTAAGGCGTCTGGTTTGGGACCAGAAGATCGTGGGTTCAAATCCCACCACCCCGACTCTTGATTTTTATTTATTATTATGTTAGTATGCTCCTAGTTAGAGTTAACTTTAACTTTGATTTTATTAATTTAAATTAATTATGCCGAATAAGAAATCTGCTAAAAAAGAGCTACGTAAGAACGTAAAACAAAAAGCAAGCAACAAAAAAGTCTCTACACAAATGAAAAAGGCCTTAAAATCTAATTTTAAGCAAATTCAAGCAAATGATAAAACTGTTAAAGACAATCTATCTTTAACTATTAAGGCGATTGATAAGGCTGCTAAGAAAGGTGTTATAAAAAAGAACAACGCCAGTCGTAAAAAATCTCGTTTAATGAAAAAAGTAAATAATTTAAAATAAACTAAATTACTTTTTCTTGGATACGGCCTTACTACCCGTTTCTCGGATGAAGCAATAAATTTATGTTAGAAAAAAAAGTAAAAGAGAAATTAATTAAGAAGTATCGAGTTCACGATACTGATACTGGTTCTACCAGCATTCAAATTGCTATTTTAACCGAAGAAATCAAAGAATTAACTGAACACTTAAAAAAACATAAACATGATTTTTCATCACGCCGCGGTTTATTGAAAAAAGTTGGCGAAAGAAGAAAATTATTAAGATATTTACAAAAAGATAACTTAGAACAGTTCAAGGATGTCGCCACTAAATTAAAGTTAAAAATTGCACAAAGATTACAACAAGAAGAGGAAGAAGAACTGAAGAAAGATAAGGGGTATATAACTCCAGAAGATGAAGAAGAGAGAGAGGATAACGAAGAGGCAAAAGCCTAAACTATGATAAAACACAGTGAACAAAGAGTAGGAGTGTTAGTAGATGTTTCAAACATGTACCACTCAGCTCGTAATTTATACGGAAAGAAAGTAAACTTCAAAGAGATATTACTTAAAGCAGTGGCTGGTCGGAAACTTATCCGAGCCACTGCTTATGCTATAAGAACAGAAAATCAAGAAGAAGCTCCTTTCGCTGAAGCCTTAGAACAACAAGGCTTTGAAGTAAAGATGAAAGACCTGCAAATATTTGCTGGTGGTGCTAAAAAAGCTGACTGGGATGTGGGCCTAGCTATTGATGCAATTAAATTAGCTGATAAACTTGATGTTATTATTATAGTTTCCGGCGATGGTGACTACATGCCCGCGGTTTCCTATATCCAAAATAACAAAGGCTGTCTAGTGGAAATTATGGCCTTTAGAAAGACTTGTTCTTCTAAATTAATTGAAGAAGTTGATGATTTTATTGATCTGGGATCTGATCGACGTTTTTTATTACCAGGCGGATCAAGTGTGGGAAAAAGAAGAACATTAAAGAAAAATAAATAAAATTTAATTAACGTTTGACCGTTAAATAGATAGTGCTGTAATAATTTACAGTCCTGTAATTTAACGGCCAGGCACAAAAAATTATGGAAAAAATATTTTCAAGTGAATGGCTTGGCCGCCCACTTTCAATAAAAACTGGAAAAGTAGCTAAACAAGCAAACGCGGCCGTTTGGGTGCAATACGGAGAAACGGTAGTACAAGCTACCGTTGTTCAATCAAAAAATGAAAGGGATGGAGTTGATTTCTTCCCTTTAATGGTTGATTTTGAAGAAAAACTTTATGCCGCTGGCATTATTAAGGGCTCCCGCTGGATAAAGCGCGAGGGTCGCCCAACCGATCAATCTGTTTTAACCGGCAGAATGATAGATCGATCAATTAGACCATTATTTGACGAAAGCGACAGACGCGACATTCAAGTAATTATAACCGTCCTAGCAGTTGATCAAGAAAATGATCACGATATAGTTTCTTTGATTGCGGCTTCAGCGGCTTTATCTATTTCTGGTGTAAATTGGCAAGGTCCAATCAGTGGCGTTCGAGTTGCCTTAATTGAAAACGAATTTGTTTTTAACCCTACCTATGAAGAACAGGCTAAAAGCACGCTTGATTTAATCGTCGCTGGAACTTTAGAAAGAGTAATTATGATTGAAGCGGGCGCCCAAGAAATCAAAGAGGAAAAAATGCTAGAAGCAATAATGCTTGGTCAAGAAAAACTTCAAGGAGCACTTGACTTGATAGCGAAAATGAAAGAAGAATTATCACCAAGTACTAATACTAAACCTGAAAAGGATTTAGACAAGGATCAAATAGCGGCTGAAGAAGAAAAGAAACAGCTCTTAGAAATGAGTCGTTCTTGGTTAAAAGATAACATAGAAAACATTTTATTTGATAAACAGTACTACAGTAAAGGCGAGAGAAAGGCGGCGGTTTCAGCAGTTAAAGATGGTTTGGATAAATATTTAAAAACTCAAGATATTAGTGCTGATAAAAGATCTTTTGCAATCAAGAAAACAGCTGAAGAAATGATAGAAACAGCGGTTACAAATGGAATTTTAGAAAAAAAGAAACGTGTTGATGGACGCGCTATTACTGAAATTAGAAATCTAGAAGCAGAAGTAGCAATCTTGCCCAGAGACCACGGCACAGCTCTTTTTTCTCGTGGAGAAACTCAGGTTATGTCCATAGTTACTCTTGGCGCCCCTGGTTTAGAACAATCACTTGAAGGATTAGAGGGACAAACCAAAAAAAGCTTCATGCATCACTATAATTTTCCTCCCTATTCAGTTGGCGAAGCTTCTCCTTTGCGTGGCACAGGTCGACGTGAAGTAGGGCATGGTGCCTTAGCAGAAAAAGCTCTAATGCCCATTATTCCAACAAAAGAAATCTTCCCTTATACCTTAAGGGTTGTTAGTGAAACCCTTGGTTCAAATGGCTCATCTTCAATGGCCTCAACTTGCGCAGCTACTTTAGCCTTAATGGATGCGGGTGTCCCTATTAAAAGACCGGTAGCGGGTATTGCCATGGGATTAGCCTCAAACGAGGATATGTCCAAATGGGAGGTGCTAACCGACATTCAAGACTTAGAAGATGGAAAAGGTGGCATGGATTTTAAAATCACTGGCACCACAGAAGGCCTTACCGCAATTCAATTAGACACAAAAACAATCGGCTTAGATAAAGATATAATCAAAAAAACCTTAAGCCAAGGAAGACAAGCTTTAAACGAAATCCTAGAAGTACTAACTAAAGCAATCCCAGCGCCCCGTGCTGAATTGTCAAAATATGCACCCCGTATTATTAGTTTTAAAGTTGATCCCGAAAAAATTGGTGCTATTATTGGTCCTGGTGGTAAGGTGATTAATAAAATAATCGACGAAACTGGAGTGAGTATAGACATTGAAGATGATGGTCTTGTTATGGTTTGTGGCACTGATGTTGCTATGGTAAACGAAGCAGTAAAACAAGTAAAACAAATAGTTCATGTTTATGCAGCTGGCGAAGTTGTAACCGGAAAAGTGGTAAGACTTTTAGATTTTGGTGCTTTTGTTGCTCTTAGCCCCAATCAAGATGGTATGGTTCATGTAAGCGAGCTTGCTCCTTATCGGATTGAAAAGCCAGGCGATTTCCTTAATATCGGAGATGAAGTAACTGTTAAAGTAAAGGAAGTCGATGACCAGGGACGAGTAAACTTGAGCATGAAAAACGTAGAGGAGAATGCTCACCTCTGGAAGGAGGAAAAGGGTAAATCAACTGGCAATGGTTCAACTGGTCGTTATAATAACCAAAAAGGTGACAGGCGACCTCGTAATTTTGATCGACCTCGTTCATAATCTTGACTTTTTACTAATATTAAGTTAATATTTTTTAACTATAAATAATACAGAAAAACACTATGTTAATGATAAAATTATCAAAAGTAGGAAAAACTAATAAAAAGGTATTCCGCTTGATTATTTCAGAAAAGTCACGCGATCCTTTTGGCCGTGTTTTAGAAAATTTAGGTTCATACAATCCTTATTCTAAGGAATTGGTAGCCAAAGAAGATAGAATTAAACACTGGATAGAAAAAGGAGCGCAAATGACAGCAACTGTCAACAATCTTCTTGTGGGCAAGAACATAATTTCCGGCGAAAAGCTTGTTGCCTCTAAACCAGGCAAAAAAAGTGAAAAAAAATTAGCCCAAATTAAAGCTAAACAAGACAAGAAGGCAAGTAAAACTGAAGCAACGGAAGTAACAACAGAAGAAAAGGCAGGGGCAAATGAAGCTGCTGACGCCAAAGAACAGGCACCAGAAGAGGAGAAAAATGAGGAAATAAAGGAAGAAACAGAAGTTAGTGAAAAATAAGAAAAAATAGCTAGATTAAGCCTTTTTTGTCCATAAATTGACAAAGAAGGAGATAATGATAAAATAATAATAAGACTGTTTATCTAGCAGTTATTTAATAAAGACGCAGACAAATAAACTAAGTGTTGTTTGTTTGCAAATAATTAAAACTATGGAAGAGCAAGACAAGAATTTTCTTGAAACTATCGTCAAGAACATTGTCGGTAATCCTAACGACGTTGTTGTCGAAAGGACTATTGATGAAAGAGGGGTACTTTTAACCCTTAAAATCAATCCTGCCGATATGGGTTATGTAATTGGCCGCAAAGGTCAGACTGCACAAGCAATTCGCACTTTATTGAAAATTGTCGGTGCTAAAAATAATTCTCGTGTTAACTTAAAGATTTACGACCCAGAAGGTGGTAATCATCGTAACAACGAGAGACGTGAAAGCAATGACCATGTTGACACTTCTGCTATAGATGATTTAAACATCTAGCAAAAATAGTTATAAACAAAGAAGCCCTATTAAATTCGGGCTTTTTTGTTTATAATAAAATTATGAAGTTTAATATAATTACTATCTTTCCTAAACTGCTAGACTCTTATCTTGAAGAGGGTATTTTAAGTCGCGCTCTAGCAAAAAAAGTAATAAAAATAAAGACACACGACTTAAGAAAATGGACTAAAGATAAGCACCGCACCGTTGACGACACTCCTTACGGCGGTGGGGCTGGTATGCTAATGAAAATTGAACCTTTATACAAAGCCCTTCAGCACATTAAGAAAAGTAGTCAAAAAATTGAAAAGAAAAAGAAAAAAATAATACTCTTATCAGCGTCAGGAAAAAAATGGAATCAGGCCCTTGCACAAAAATATAGCACCCTTGAAGATATTGTCTTTATATGTGGACGCTATGAAGGAGTTGATTGGCGTATTAAAGAATTTATTGATGAAGAAGTTTCAATTGGTGATTATGTTTTAACCGGTGGTGAATTGGCTGCCATGGTTATAATTGATTCTATTACCAGACTTTTACCTGGATCTTTAGGAAACGAAAACAGCGTCGCTGAAGAATCACATAGTAAAAAAAATGTCGGCGAATATCCTCAATACACCCGACCTGAAGAATTTAAAGTCGGCCAGAAAAAATACAAGGTCCCTCCAATACTGCTATCGGGTGATCATGAAAGAATAAAGGAATGGAGAAGAAAAAATCAAAAAATAATTAAATAATCTGATAAATTATCAGATTATTTTTTTACTACTCGCCAACCTGATTTACTTTCTTTAAGGAATCCCTCTACAGTAAAACCAGCCGCTCTTTTATGACCTCCGCCGCCATATAAATTAGCGATTTTAGATACATCAATTAGATTATCATCATTGGCGCGCAAACTGCCCTTCACAACGCCTTCGTTTTCACGTAAAAACAGAGCAACATCAACTCCGGGCAAATAACTAAGAAAGGAGACAATATCACCAAAAATATCTGCTAACTTGTCTTTATGTTTATAAAAATCTAATTCATTAAGATCTTCTCTTGTTAGGGCAGAGCAAGCAAATTTTGTTTGCTTATTATATTTTAAACGGGCAAAAACTCGTCCCCAAATTTTAAGAGCCGCTAAAGAGTTGCTCCCTCTTATATAATTCCCAATTTTATGTAAAGACGCTCCTTTAAGCAACATTTTTGAAGATATTTCAAAAGCTTGAAAGGAGGAGTTGGGATGAATAAAGTTGCCCGTATCAGCCATTAGGCCAATAAGTATACAATTGGCCATATTTTTATTAACCTCGATCTTATTGCTTTGAAAAAATTCATAAATTATTTCCGTTGTAGAGGCTCTATCAGGCAATCTTATTTCTAGGTCTACTTGAGAGCCATAAGGTTGATGGTGGTCAATTTCAATTATAAAAGGACGCTCCTTTTTATTAAGCAGCATCTTAATTTCTGTTGCTAAATTGGTGCGTTCTAAGGAGCCGCAATCAAGAATTAAAATAACTGAATACTGCTCTAAGAAAGTAGGCTTTTCTTTCTGCACTAATTCTTCGTGAGGAATAAAATTATATAAATTTTCAATTTTATTATCAGCATATGCTTGAAATTTTACATTCCCAGCTAAAAGCAATTCTAAAATAGCGCCCATAGAAGCAAGCGCATCTGGGTCAGGTGATGTATGGCCTATTACCAATACTTGATCAGCACTGAGCAAGCGTGAGTGTGCTAATTTTAATTTATCTTCTAAATTCATAACTGAGTATAATATTATAAAATACAAAAAAAGTCCAGATTATGGACTTTTTTATATATTTCTTTATAAATTTGCTTCTTTTATTAATTCTTCTATCTTGCTAGCTTCACGTTCACTATTATCAAATTCCCAAATAAATTTAGGCAAGCGTCTCAGTTTGAGGCGCCCTTTAATATTGACCACTAATAGATGAGTTGATGCTTTTAATTTTTTTAAAACCGTTCCCGCTAGACGATCAGGCAAAACTGATACTCCCACTTTAGCCTGCTTTAAATCAGGTGAACATTTAACATAGGAAACAGTCACTAGCGCTCCCTCCAATAGCGCTTGTTTATTTAAAGCGCCTGCTAACTCTTGTTGCAAGACATTATTTATTCTTTCTAATTTGGACATAGTTAATCTTGATAAGCGATTTCTTCCTCCTTATAAGCAAGCAAGATATCTCCTTCGGTTATTACGCCTCCTCCCTCATAAAGCAAACCCGCCTCTTCGTTTTTTTCTACAGTGTCAACATTTTGCTTTCCTGATTGCAAGCGAGCTAATTTACCATTAGCGATAAAATTATCATTACGCCATATTTCTAACAAACAGTCGTTTTTTAGTTCCCCATCTAAAACCTTACCGCCAACAATTTGACCATTGTTATCAGTTCTAAAAATTGCCAAAACCTTTAAGCGCCCCAAATCCGTTCTTTTAATTTCAGGTTTGACCAATAATTTCATTTCTTCTTTAACGTATTTAATAAGATCGTAGATAATAGAAAAGCTTTCCACCGTTACTTGTCTTTCTCTGATTAGCTCCTCTACTTGTGGTGAGGTCTTTACGTTAAAACCCATAATTTTTGCCCCTGAATCTTCTGCTCTCTTTACATCCCCTTCGGTAATATAACCTAAACCTTTGTAGATGATTTTTACGCGCACTCTTTCGTTATTTAATTTTAAAAGCGACTCTTCAATTGCCTCAGCTGAACCTAAAAAATCTGCCTTAATTATTACATTAATAGTTGGCAATTTGTTCTCTTTTTTATCATCATCCTGAGCATTAATGAAGACATCTTTAGCATTATTATTTGCCCTCATCTTCTTAATCTTTAATTTTTGCCCTTCTCCAACAGTTAAAATATCTCCCACTGTTGGCGATATCTTTAAACCAATAATTTTTGCTGGCGTTGAAGGACCAACCTCTAAAACATCTTCTCCTAAATAATTTTTTAAAGCTTTTACCTTGCCATAAAAAATATCATTAAAACAAAGGTGGTCACCCACACGCAAAGTTCCATTTTGTATTAAAATAGTGGCCAGTGGTCCCGCTCCCTTATCTACATTTGACTCAACTACAGTGCCGGCCGCCGCCGCCTGCGGATTAGCCTTCAAATTATTCGCCTCTGTTTCTGCTAGCAACAAAACCATATCTAAAAGCTCTTCTATTCCGATGCCGTCTTTAGCAGAAATTGGCACACAAATTGTTTTTCCTCCCCAGTCCTCTGGGGTTATGTTTAATTTTGTTGATAATTCTTGTTTTGTCTTATTAATATCGGCCGTCTCTTTATCAATTTTATTAATTGCTACAATAAAGGGAATTTTAGCTGCTTCAATAATACGATAGGCTTCAATTGTTTGCGGCTTGACGCCATCATCTGCCGCTACTACTAAAATCGCAATATCTGCTACCTTAGCACCGCGACTACGCATAGCTGTAAAAGCTTCATGCCCAGGAGTATCAATAAAGGTAATTTTTTGATCTTTTCGCGCAACTTGATAAGCGCCAATATGCTGTGTTATGCCTCCTGCTTCACCAGCAATAACATTGCTTTCTCTTATAGAATCTAATAATTTTGTTTTACCATGATCAACATGACCCATTACGACGATTACAGGGGGACGTTTTTCTAAAGATTCTACATTTTCACTAGCTATTATATCATCCAATTTTTTATCCTCTGGCTTATCTTCCTCAACAGCCTCAGTTAATCTTACATCTAAATTTAAATTTTCACCGATAATTGCCGCTGTATCAAAGTCAATTTTTTCATTAATTGAGGTAAACACACCATTTTTCATTAATTCTGCTAAAACCCTATTAATAGGAATTCCTGCTAATTCGGCATAATCCCGCACAGTAACAACTGCTGGTATCATTATTGTTTTAACTTCCTTAGGCAAAACTTCATCTTGTTTTTTTATCTGTTCTGCTATTTTTTTCTGTTCCCATTCACGTTTTAATGATGGCCATTCTCTAATGATTTTTTTTGCGGTATTATTGTCCACCTTTATTGCTTTATGACCAATAGAAAAACCCCATTCTGGCAATAGTTCTTTTAATTCTTGGGGATTGATACGCAATATTCTTGCTAACTCTGTTATATTCATGAAAATATACTTAAAAATAAATAAACAAGCGTTTACTTGCTACTTCATAGTACTTTAAATATTACTTTTAGTCAATAAAATAAGCGTTAAATAAAGTTTAATTATTTACAAAAACAATAAACCTGGTCTACACCTTCGCTATTCTTTACAAAATGGGAATGTCGTGATAAGGTAATTATAGAAATTATATTTTAACTAAATCCGAATTTTTTAGAAAAAGGCGTTTTTAATCACTTCTCAAGAAATTGTTCTTATTTTTGAAGATAAAACTATGCTATTCCCAAATTATTGTTTAATATTAGCAGAAAAAAACAAGTCAAAACTAAACAAAAAATCTTCTAAAATAACGCTTAAAGTGAAGCGATTATTTTGTTAGTCCGCTATTTTTCTGGAATCCGGTCAATTTTATATGGAAATTATTAAATACGCTTTATACGTAGTTGTCGCTGTAGGCGGTTTTTTTATTGGTTATTACGTTTATAAGAAAACAGCTGAAGCAAAAATTAGCACCGCTAAAGAAAGAGCTGACAAAATTATTAGTGACGCTAAATTAAAAGAAAAAGAGTCTCTACTGCTAACTCAAGACAAGGCTTTGAAAATAATTGATGAGGCAAAAAAAGATGAAAGTCGTCGTCGCAATGAGATTAATCAATTACAAAAACGTCTAGAGAACAGAGAAAGTACTTTTTCACAAAAATTAATTGAACTTCAAGACAAACAACAAAAATTATACGACAAGGTTAACGAAGTTCAAGAAATTAAGGAAAAAATAAAAAACATTCAAGAAGAGCAACTGAAAAAGTTAGAAGAGCTATCAGGCTTAAAACAGGAGGATGCTAAAAACCTATTGTTAAAAATGGAGGAAGATAGGGCAGCAGAGGATTTATTAGTGCGTCTGAGAAAATTAGAACAAGACAATGAAGAAAAAATAGAAGAAAAAGCAAGAGATTTGCTGGCAGTTGCCATGCAACGCATGGTCTCTGCTTACACTGTTGAGCTAACAACCACCACAGTTGACTTGCCTAATGATGAAATGAAGGGGCGCATTATTGGTCGTGAGGGAAGAAATATAAAAGCAATTGAAAATATGACTGGAGTAGAAATAATAGTTGATGATACGCCCAATGCTATTACTGTCTCTGGCTTTTCTTTAATACGTCGCCATATTGCTAAAAAAACTTTAGACTATTTAATCAAAGATGGCCGTATCCATCCTACAAAAATTGAAGAAGCGGTGGAAAATGCTAAAAAAGAAATTGCACTTGATATTAAAAAGGCAGGTGAGGAAGCAATGTATGAGGTTGGCGTTACTGGCTTTGACCCCAAACTTGTTCAAATTTTAGGAAGATTAAAATATCGTACAAGCTATGGGCAAAACTCCCTCCGTCATTCAATTGAAGTCGCCCATTTATCAGCTATGCTAGCCGAGGAATTAGGCGCCGATGTAACGCTCGCTAAAAAAGGCGGACTACTTCATGATATCGGAAAAGCGGTTGATCATGAAGTTCAAGGAAACCACACTGAAATTGGACGTGATATAGCTAAAAAATTCAACTTACCACCAGAAATTATCGCTCCAATTGAAACTCATCACGATGACCACCCCGCCTCCCTTATTTCTGTCATTGTTAAGGTAGCCGATGCTATTTCTTCTGCTCGACCAGGTGCCAGAAGTGATAGTTTTGAAAACTATCTCCAACGCTTAGAAGAGTTAGAAAAAATCGCTCAAACCTTTGATGGTGTAGAAAAGGTTTACGCAATTCAAGCTGGTCGCGAAGTTCGTGTCTTTGTGCAACCGGAAATGATAAACGATCTAAAAGCTCATAATTTAGCTAGAGATATTGCAAAAAGAATAGAAAATGAGTTAAAATACCCAGGGGAGATAAAAGTAAATGTTATTCGAGAAATGAGAGTAACTGAATATGCTCGATAAAATTAGGGGTTGAAAAATATTTCTTTACAAGCTAAAATCATAACTATATGAATAAAGCACAACTTATCGAAAAACTACATCGTGAAGTTGAGGGTTTGAGCAAAAAACAGGCTGAAAAAACAATTGATGTTCTCACCAACACTATAGTTGAAGAACTGAAAAATGATCGCGAAGTCACTATCGCGGGTTTCGGTACTTTCTTGTCTAGGGTCCGTTATTCCCGGGGCGGAGTAAATCCCCAAAACCCTAGTCAGAGAATCACAATTCCAGAAGTGAAGGTAGCCAAATTTAAGACTGGCTATCATCTAAAACAAGCCCTAAAAGGTAAACGCTAAAACACCCTTCTCAAGCAAAGCGCTCTTCTTTTTTCTTTAAGGGTGTTTTTAAAGCGCCCGTAGCTCAATTGGATAGAGCACTTGGCTTCGGACCAAGGGGTTGCAGGTTCGAGTCCTGCCGGGCGCACGAAGTATAGGCTGGGTAGCTCAGTTGGTTAGAGCGTGGCACTCATAACGCCAAGGTCGCGGGTTCAATTCCCGCCCCCGCCACATTTATTTTTAAAATTAAAATAGATAATTATGCACAAAGCCCCGTTAGCTCAGCTGGTAGAGCAGTTGCCTCTTAAGCAAACGGTCGCAGGTTCGAGTCCTGCACGGGGCACAAAAACAGGCTTAAAGCCTGTTTTCGTTTGATTTCTATCTAAAATATATGTTAAATTTAATAATTTTTGGATCGCCTGGAGCTGGTAAAGGTACGCAGGCAAAAAAATTAGCACAACAATTTAATCTTAAACATGTTTCCAGTGGAGAAATATTAAGACGGGCGATTAAAAGTAACAGATTAGATAAAAAAATTAGCACCTATCTTGATGCTGGCAAATTGGTTCCTGATACACTGATAATAACATTAATGACCAAAAGATTGGAGAAGTTATTGGGCAAAGTTAACCTTATCTTTGATGGCTATCCACGCACCTTAAAACAGGCAAAAATGTTAGATGAAATATTTCAAGAAAAAAATATTAAACCAGCTTTAGTTATCAGCCTAGATCTAGAAAATAACATCGCCTTGCAAAGAATTCTTGATCGTTCAAAAAATTCAAATCGCTCCGATGATATTTTAAAAGTAATAAAGAAAAGATTAAAAATATACGAGAAAACAACAGCGCCCATACTTAAATACTACGAGCAAAATAAGCGTTTAATCAAGATAGACGGAAGAGCTAATATAGATAAAGTAAATGAGGAGATATTAATAAAAATAAAAAAGAGGCTTTAAGCCTCTTTTTTTTACTTTTTCTTATTTATCTTTTTTTTCTGCTTCAACCTCCCTACTTTTTATCTCTGCTAAAATTCCCTTTCTAACTTCCTGTATTAATTTTTTATCTGCCCTTAGCGCCTTCTTAGCTGTCTCGCGACCAAGCCCTAATTTCACGTCACCAAAAGAATAGGAATTACCACTTTTTTTGATAACACCATGCTCTACACCTAAATCAATTAAATCGCCAGCCACTGAAATTCCCTCATTATACATAATATCAAATTCACAAGTACGAAAAGGGGCGGCAACTTTATTTTTCACAATCTTAGCCTTAACCCTATTTCCAATAATATTATCACCCTGCTTAATTTGCGCCGCTCGCCTCACTTCAATACGAACTGATGAATAAAATTTTAAAGCATTTCCACCGGTAGTAGTTTCCGGATTACCAAAAAATACGCCAATTTTGTTTCTAATTTGATTAATAAAAATAACTACAGATTTAGTTCGCGCAATTGAGCCAGTTAATTTCCTTAAAGCTTGACTCATAAGTCTTGCTTGAAGCCCCATATGTTGGTCTCCCATTTCTCCCTCAATTTCTTTTTGTGGAACTAAGGCGGCCACACTGTCTACTACAATTACATCAACAGCATTAGAACGAACTAGAGTTTCTACAATCTCTAAAGCTTGTTCACCGCTATCTGGCTGTGAAAGCAACATCTCTTTAACATTTACACCTATTTTAGCGGCATAGTCAGGATCAAGAGCGTGCTCAGCGTCAACAAAGGCTGCAATTCCGCCCACCTTTTGTACTTCCGCTACAATATGCTGGGCTAGAGTAGTTTTGCCTGATGACTCGGGGCCATAAATTTCCACAATTCTGCCTCGAGGCACGCCACCGATTCCGCAAGCTAAGTCTAGTGATAAGCAACCAGTTGAAATTGCGTCAACATTAGTTTTTCTAGCTTCACCAAACATCATTATTGAACCTTCTCCAAATTTATTTCTAATTTGCTCGATAGCGTTTAAGGCTGCTTCATGTCGACCATCTAATTCCTTAGATTTATCGCCAGAAGTCTTTTTTGTTTTTTCCTGTTTCATAAAATTATTTGCTAATTATTTTTTTAATTTTAATTTTATTATACACCCCCACTGCTTAACTAAATATAAATTTATTCTGAAAATAATTAAATCTTAATTTGCTTTTTTCTTAAAAATTGGCAATATACTTTTTTTCGTCTCACCTTGAGAATTTAAAATCATAATAATTAAACCCTCTTCCTCTCGGCTGATTTGAAAATAATTTTTCAATCGTATCTGCCAAGAATTATCACTATTATCTATACCATCTTCCTGATTAGACTTGTCTGACCAGGATGAAAAAAAATCATCAGCCACGTCAACAACATTATTAATTCCCTTATACAGTTTATTTTCATTAGCCTCTCTTGCGGTACTATCATTATACTCAACCACAGCAATGACAGTAAGAGCCAAAAAAACAACAACTACGACTATAACATAAATAATTGTCTTCCAGCTAAACATAGTAATTATATATTTAAATATTTTTTATATACTTAAAAGATAAGAACGAAAATAAACTCCCTACACCGACTTAACTATTGCCAGTCATCTATTCCTTATATTATAAACTTTTTTTATTATTTTATCTAATTCTATAGGCTTTTTAAATTGCTAGCTATTTCTAGCTCCTTTGGACTATTAATCCCCATTGCTTCTTGGGGATTAATTGCTAGGGTTTCAATTTGATGATTCTGTAAAAAAGCAATTTTTATCATATCAGTTAAATAAAATTCGTGCGCCTTATTATCATCTTGTAGCTTATCAATATTTTCAAACAACCATTTTTTATCAAAACACATAAAACCGGGATTCACCTCAGTGATTTCTCTTTCTTGAAAATTAGCATCCTTTAACTCAACTATAGCCTCAACTTTTCCCTCACTATTACGCACTATTCTGCCCCATCCATAAAAATTGTGATGCCAACCAGAAAAATCTGGCAAAATTGTGGGCATAATTGTAACCGCTTCTGGCTCAAGTTTAGCAAATTTAACTATTGATTCTGCCTTTAAAAAAGGATGATCTCCGTATAATACAATAATCTTTTCTGTTTCATTTTTTACAAAATTACGGGCACAAGAAACAGCGTGCCCAGTGCCCAGTTGCCTGTCTTGGATTACATATTGCGCTCTATAATCTTTAAGAGTCTGCTTAATTATCTTTTCATTTTCTTTTGACACAATTATAATTGGCTGCTGATCAACCTTGGAGTCAACAAGCGAATCTAGAAGATATTGTATCATTGGTCGTCCCTTTAGGGGAACTAAAACTTTAGGCAAATCAGAGCCCATGCGCGTCCCTTTGCCAGCCGCCAAAATTATAACTTGAACCATAAAATATAAAGAAAATTTAATTAATTTCCTTTATATTTTATCATTTTTCACCAGCTTTCGCAAATTAAATAATTAATATATTTTATTTAATATAAGCTAAAATTTTATTTTCATATAACAAGGATAAATAAAAACAATATATTTTTTTGCCAACAAAAAAACACCATTGTTCTGGCGGCGACCTACTTTCCCAGGGCTCAGGCCCAAGTATCATCAGCGCTGTTGGGCTTAACTTCTGAGTTCGAGAAGGGATCAGGTGTGACCCCAACGCTTTACCACCAGAACAATGGTGTTTTTCTATATTTCAAGTGCTAAAAAACACTAAACCATTGTATATTTGTAAATCATCAATAACCTTAAATATAAAAGTGTGAGAAAATCAAATGACATATTAGTACCACTCGGCTCAATCTGTTACCAGACTTACACCTATGGCCTATCAAGGTCATATTCTCTAACCTGTCTATGAAACCTAATCTTGAGGACAGCTTCGCGCTTATATGCTTTCAGCGCTTATCTAAACCGAAGGTAGCTACCCAGCAGTGCCCCTGATGGAACAGCTGGTACACTAGAGCTTCGTCCTTCCCGGTCCTCTCGTACTAAGGAAGGGCCCTCTCAAGTTTCCACGATCATAGTGGATAGGAGACCGACCTGTCTTACGCATGTTTTTCACTTATTACTAAGTGCATTGGACTATAATATCATCCTTAAAAATATTTATTATTTTAAGGAGGTTAACGTTTAGTCTCTACGGGCTTCAAATACAATTTGAATTCCCTCGGTATTGTCCTAAAAAAGGATTTTACCGATATAAGTTAACTTTTTATGCCAATATTGATTACTCAATATCGCCGCCGTATTTTATGTCGTTTTACCTCGTGGATTCAGAGCGTTTAAAGGCCAAATAAGTTTAGCCTCTAAACGGTCTGAACCCAGCTCGCGTGCCGCTTTAATGGGCGAACAGCCCAACCCTTGGGAGCTTCTTCACCCCCAGGATGCGACGAGCCGACATCGAGGTGCCGAACCAGGTCGTCGATATGGACTCTTGGACCTGACTAGCCTGTTATCCCCGGAGTAGCTTTTATCCGATGAGCTTCCACCATCCTATATTGAATGGTCGGATCACTAAGTTCCGCTTTCGCGACTGCTTGACTGGTAAGTCTCGCAGTAAAGCCGGCTTTTGCCTTTACACTATCTCCCGGGTTTCCATTCCGGGATAGCCGACCTTAGTAAACGCCTCCGTTACTTTTTGGGAGGCATCCGCCCCAGACAAACTACCCACCAGACACTGTCCCACGTTTAACGCGGTTAGAATTAAGAACATACAAGGGTGGTATCTCACTGGTGCCCGAAGGCTCCCACCTATGCTGAACATGGATATCCCTAATTCAATATCAAGTTGTAGTAAAGCTTCACGGGGTCTTCTCGTCCAACTATGATTAACGAGCATCTTTACTCGTACTGCAATTTCACCGAGTACTTCGTTGAGACAGTGCCAAAGTGGTTAAGCCATTCGTGCAGGTCGGAACTTCAAATTAACATTATATTACTATAATGATTAGACTATACTTTCATCTTGCTATCATCTTTAGGAGGTAATTGCGATCATATTTCTTATTACCGCTAACATTTAACTTTTCACTGAGCTTAATTATTTTCTCTAAGCCTTCACGGGAAAGGTGATGATTTGAATATATGAGTTCACAAATGCGAACAAACTTTTCAAATTCATCTTTCTTGGAAGTCATTAGAGGATACTTCTTAAAATGAGGAATAATAATTTTTATTAAATCATTAATATTCCGCACTTCAAATTTATAGCTTTGATCTCTTTTAGAGAATCTCACTCCTCCGCAACGAAAAAATTGTTGCAGAAAGTATATTATATCTTGACTACGTCTATGTTGACTAACGGAAAAGCTGGGTCTAACCTCTATTCCTAACTTCATTTTACTTCTTAAAGAAAATGAGATTAAAAAACAACCTTCTCCATCAACAAAGCCAGTAATATAAGATTTTATATCCATAAATTTTAATTAAGCCTCCATGGATGATTTTTTTCTAGCAAGAGCTGACGTGTTGCCCCTCTATAATGGGGGCCTTGCCTTTCGGCTCAGTCGTTACGGGTCCTATTGTTACATTATTAAAATATAAAAATAAGTTCCCACGGTATTGCCCTCTATCTTAACCTAGATAGTAAGGTTTCACCGTTATGAGTCAGTTTACTTTAATGCATCACTGCATTTTCGGGCAAGTTGATTCTCTGCTATAAGCAGAGTCCGACCAATTTTACCCGACAAGGAATTTCGCTACCTTAGGACGATTATAGTTATCGCCGGCGTTCATCCGCGCTTGGATTCAAAGCTTCGCACAAAAGTGCTAACCTCTCCTCTTAACGTTCGGACACTGGCCAGGCATCACCCTCTATACATCCTCTTACGAGTTAGCAGAGAGCTGTGTTTTTGCTAAACAGTCCCTTTGGCTCTTTAGCTGCGGCCCTGATTGCTCAGGGCAGGCCTTATCTCTAAATTACGGCCGCTGTTTTGCCGAGTTCCTTAACGAAGTTTCTCTCGTACACCTGAGGCTTCTCGCCTCACCTACCTGTGTCGGTTTACGGTACGGTTACTATTGTCTTAGCCCTAGAGGTTTTTCTAGTCGGCTCTTTTGCTTAAATTGACTCCATCTTGCGACTTCGTCTTCCCACAATCTCTTGAAACTATTGATCCGGATTTGCCTAGATCGTTTCTTGAGACAATGGACGTACAAATCATAGCACGCTTAAACTACAGAACCGCGTCCCCCCATCGGAAAACAACAGTAGTGCCGGAATATTAACCGGCTCTTCCATCGGCTGACACCTACACTACATAGGTTGCGCCTTAGGATCGACTAACCCTGGGTCGATTTGCGTTGCCCAGGAAACCTTAGGTTTTCGGTGGGCGGGGTTTCAACCCGCCTTTTTGCTACTCATGCCAACATTCTCTCTTCCTTCCGCTCCACCACGCCTCACGACGTGACTTCAACGCTGAAAGAAATGCTCCTCTACCACTCTCTGATAAATCAGAAAGTTCGCATCTTCGGTACAAAGCTTAGCCCCGATAAATTTTCGGCGCGAAACAACTTAATTAGTGAGCTATTACGCTATCTTTAAAGGATGGCTGCTTCTAAGCCAACCTCCTAACTGTCGTAGTCACAACACTACCTTTCACACTTAGCTTTGATTTAGGGACCTTAGATTGCGATCTGGGCTGTTTCCCTTTCGACTAATGGACCTTAGCGCCCATAGTCTAACTCCCGGACTCTACCCTCAAGTATTCGGAGTTTGATTGAAGACGGTATCTTGCGACCCGCCCTCATCCAGTGCTCTACCCCCTGAGGTCAACATCCGAGGCTAGCCCTAAAGCTATTTCGAGGAGAACCAGCTATTGCCGAGTTCGATTACAATTTCTGCGCTTACCACAGCTCATCCCCGCGTGTTGCACGACGCGTGGGTTCGGTCCTTCATTCGTCTTTCGACGAACTTCAACCTGGCCATGGCAAGATCACCCGGCTTCGGGTCTTGTCCATGCGACAAATGCTACGCTTCCGTCTCGCTACTAGTAACGATGACGAAAGCGAAGCACAAACGGGCAGTTAACCCTCGCTTTCACTACACATGCTCTCCAAACGGAGATTATGTAAGCCACATAGAACAAACTCGTTGGCTCATTCTTCAATAGGCACGCCGTCACCCGCCGAAACGGGCTCCGACTCCTTGTAAGTATATGGTTTCAGGTACTATTTCACCTCCCTCAACGGGATGCTTTTCACCTTTCCCTCACGGTACTTGTTCACTATCGATCATAAGAAGTATTTAGCCTTAGGTCATAGTCGACCTGGCTTCAGACGGGATTTCACGAGTCCCGCCCTACTTAAGAATTTTAACCACGAAGAGATAGTTCTTTTCGCTTACCGGGCTATCACCGTCTCTGGCTGAGCTTTCCAACTCATTCTGCTAAAAATTATCTTTTATGACTTCGCCTTGTTGTTCTGAAAAACAAGCGTTAAAATCTTGCAACACCGAAAAAACATATGGCTCCAGAACCTTCAGGATCAAACTTGGCGAACCAAGTTTAATCTGCAGTTATTTCGGTTTAGGCTCCTCCCCTTTCGCTCGCCACTACTTAGGGAATGATTATTATTCTCTTTTCCTCCGGCTACTAAGATGTTTCAGTTCACCGGGTCTTCCAGCTCGCTTAAAAAGCTTGAGCTGCCTCTATCTTCAATAGAGGGGGTTTCCCCATTCGGAAATCTGCGGGTCAAAGGTTGCTTGCCACCTTACCGCAGCTTATCGCAGGCTGCTACGTCCTTCATCGTCTTCTTATGTCAAGGCATCCACCGTATACTCTTATTGAGATTTTCTCACACTTTTAAATTTAAAGAAATTTAAAACTGTGCCGTGTTTTAATTTACAGCGGGAAGTTGGACCTTCCACTTTAAAACACGTCTTTTATCTTTATTAATTGATGTCTTTACTTTATTCAGTTATTAAAGTTCGCAAGGCGCAAAAAAACCGCTTTTAAGCGGTTCTAAGTAGTCATAAAATCGACAATCAATTAGAATCGCTTTTTTTGTTTAAGCAGAATGTTTATCATCATACTTTTTAGCCTTTTAGGCCTTGTTTAAAACTGTTTATAATTATAACCGTTTTTAAAATTATGTCAAGAGTTTTTTATTCATAATTTAAAATTAAATAAAAAACCCTGTTTTTGGGCTTTTTTGGCTATATTTTCATAAAATAAAAAAACAAGAAAATATATAAATTCTTGTTTTTTTAAAATATTTTTATTTTTTTATTTTTTTTATTTCTAAAGCTTCTTCTAAATAACTCTCAGCAATATTTTTTTCAATCAAACCCTCGCTGTACAACTTTTTAATATCACTCGCTAATGTCATCATGCCCAAACTTGACCCGGTTTCTATAACAGTATTAATTTGCGCAATTTTTCCCTCTCTAATTAAATTAGCTGAAGCGGAGTTGTTAAGTAAAATTTCTCGCGCAGCGATTCTTCCACCGCCAATTCTTGGCAATAATCTTTGCGAAATAACAGCACGCAATACCATAGAAAGTTGTGACTTAGCTTGATTCTGTTGATGTGGCGGAAAAATATCAATAATGCGATCTATCGTTTGCGCTGCACTATAGGTGTGAAGAGTAGCTAAAACTAAGTGTCCTGTTTCGGCAATTGTTAAGGCGGTTGAAATTGTCTCCAAATCTCTCATCTCCCCTATCATTACAACGTTAGGGTCTTGGCGCAAGACATGTTTTAGTCCACTGGCAAAGCTAATCATATCTTGACCTAATTCCCGCTGCGAAATAACACTTTTTTTCGCCTTAAAAATATATTCGGTCGGATCTTCCAGGGTTATTATGTTTGCTTTTCTCTCATTGTTAATATGATTTATCATCGCCGCTAAAGTGGTTGATTTGCCACAACCAGTGGGGCCGGTAACAAGAATTAATCCTTGATGATAATTTAAAATATTAGACACCACGGCGGGTAAATTTAAATCGGTCAGACTTGGTTCATCATTTTTTATAACACGTGCTACTATTTTCATTTCTCCTTTTTCAAAAGAAAAATTCAAACGGTACCTTGTTCCCTCAACCTCACAACTACTATCAAGATCTTTTTTCTCTAGAAATAATTTCTTTGCCTCTTCGGTTAATAAATCATCAACAAAAACCGATAAATCAGATGTACTCAATTTGGGGAAAGATTCAACTTTTTCAACCATATTAATGCTTAACAGTTCTCCATCAATTCTTAAGATTGGCTCCTGCCCGACTAAAACGTGTAAATCAGAAGCCCCCTTTTCTGCGGCTAGTTTTAAAATATTTTTAATTTCCATATTTTACCAATTAAGTTTTTTTAAACCTTTAGAGGCTGCATCTACCTGCGCCTCTTGTTTAGATAACCCCTTTCCTTTAATTATCAACTCATCTTCTAGATAAAGACCAACTGTAAAAACTTTAGCGTGATCTGGACCGTATTCTTCTAATATTTTATAATGCGGTGTAATTCCTCGTTCTTCTTGAGACTTCTCTTGAAATTTTGACTTTGGGTCAAGATAAAGTTTATTTTTTAAAATTTCATCTAATTTAGAAACAATATTTTTTAATATAAAATTCTTTGTAACTTTCATTCCTTGGTCTAAATAAATAGCGCCAATAATCGCTTCAACTGCATCCGCTAAAATAAAATGACGAGATTTTTTATTCTTATCTTTTGCCTCTCCTTTTGAAAGATAGAGACTTTTCTCAACCTCTAAATCAGAGGCTACCTCATAGAGCATCTTAGCGTTAACTAAAGATGCGCGCCAATTAGTTAAATCCCCCTCTGGCACCTCTGGAAATGTTAAAAATAAATACTCAGTTACTACAATTTCTAAAACCGCATCACCTAAAAATTCTAATCTTTCATTGTGACCAATTTTAAAATCCGGATGCTCGTTTATATAAGAGCGATGAACTAAAGCTTGTTTTAATAAACTCTTATCTTTAAACTCAACTTTTAAATTTTTTTGCAATTTTGTTAAATTATTTGCCTCCATATTATTATTTCAAAAAAGCAAAGAAAGAGTCTAAAATTTAAGACTCTTTCTCTGAAGTTTTATCTTCTTTTTCTTTTTCCTCCTTATTATCTCTTATCTGGATATCTTCTTCATCGGCATAAAGCGCACCTAAAACACCATTAACAAATTTTCCCGAAGAATCACCACCAAAACTTTTTGCAATTTCAATTGATTCATTTATTGCTACTCGTGGTGGTACGTCGGTAAACAATAATTCATAAATACCAAGACGTAAAATATTGCGATCTACCGCGGTTATTTGATCAAGTGGCCACTCGGTCGCATACTTTATTATCTTTTCGTCTATCTCCTTAACTTTATTTGAAATTCCAGTTACTAAATCTTTTACAAAACCCTGGTCATCAAATTGAGGCGCAAAGTTTGCAAAATTGTCAGAAATTATTTCTTCTAAATTGTTGTTTTTCTGACCATTAAAATCCCAAGTAAATATGGTTTGTAAAGCAATTGTACGAGCCAAGTGCCGATTAGACATAATTATTTTTTATTAATTGTTTTGCTTTTTGTTTTGATTACTTCCACGCCTTTATAGGTGCCACAAAATTGACAAGCAGTATGAGGCTTTATCATTTCTCCACATTTAGGACACTTAATTAAACCAACTTTTTTCAAAGCCAAATGGGATCTGCCCATACGACTTTTACTATGAGTCTTTCTTTTCTTTGGATTAGCCATAAAATTAAAATTATTACAATTTTAGTATAACGAAACTTTAATATTAGTCAACAATTTAACAAATAAAGTAAACTTTATTTTTCTTCTAAAGGTGGCTTAGGGCCAACAATTTTTTCAAATTCAGCTTTTTCTATAGTTTCTTTCTCTAACAACTCCTTTACTATCGCCTCAAGTATATCCCTTTTCTCATTTATAATCCCCTGCGCTTTATTTAAGCCAGCTTTGATAAAGTTACTTATTTCCTCATCAATTCTTTCCGCCACCTTCTCACTATAATCTCTTTGTTCATGAATTTCTCTTCCTAAAAATATCATTTCTTCTTTCTCGCCATAAGTTCGTGGTCCTAAATTTTCACTCATTCCATAATCAGTAACTAAGCGTCTAGCAATAGCTGTCGCGCGACGCAAATCAGAAGTTGCGCCAGTTGTGACTTCTTTGAAAATTTGTTTTTCAACCAAATGGCCCGCTAACAACACTGCGATCTCAGCAACAAAATCAGATTTTGAATACATGTGTCTATCTTCAAGTGGCGCTTTTAGAGTGTATCCACCGGCAGAGCCACGGGAAATTATTGACACTTTGTGAACAGGGTCAGCTTCTGGAATAAAATGCGATACTAAAGCGTGACCCGCTTCATGATAGGCAGTTATTTTCTTTTCCTTATCATTTATTACTCGGCTTTTTCTCTCTGGACCTATCATTACTTTTTCAATCGCTTCAAATAAATATTTATCAACTATTTCTTTCTGACTATCACGGGCCGCTAAAATTGCTGCTTCATTTAAAATATTTGCTAAATCTGCCCCAGAAAATCCTGAGGTTCTTTCCGCTACTTTCTTTAAATTAACATTTTTCGCAATTGGCTTATCCTTAGAATGAACTTTTAATATTTCTTCTCTGTCTTTTAAATCTGGCAAATCTATCATTACACGACGATCAAATCTGCCGGGACGGAGAAGGGCGGGGTCTAAAACATCGGGTCTATTAGTAGCCGCAATAACAATGACGTTTTGCGTCGCTTCAAACCCATCCATTTCTACTAAAATTTGATTTAGGGTTTGCTCTCTTTCATCATGACTCCCACCTAAGCCAGCGCCACGCTTACGGCCAACTGCATCAATTTCATCAATAAAAACAATACAAGGAGCACTTTTTTTTGCCTTATCAAACAAAGACCTCACCCGAGAAGCGCCCACGCCAACAAACATCTCAACAAATTCTGAGCCTGACATGTGAAAGAAAGGAACTCCAGCTTCACCCGCAACTGAACGTGCCATTAAGGTTTTTCCTGTTCCCGGCGAACCAAGAAGTAAAACGCCACGAGGAATCTTTGCCCCCAAGCTATGAAATTTTTTCGGAAATTTCAAAAATTCAACTATTTCTTGCAGCTCTTCTTTCGCTTCCTTAGCACCAGCAACATCTTTAAAGGTTGTCCTTTTTTTTGCATCTGGCTTAAAATCTTTAGCCGTACTTTGTCCAAAACTCATTGCCCGTGAATTAGCACCAGATACGCCACGAAACATAAAAAAGAAAAAGACACCAATCAAAAGAATGGGTAATAAAAATGGTAAAATATTAATTAAAAAATAATCCCAACCACCTTCTTCTTCTACTTTAATATTTACTTGATTTAGTTTCTCCGGTGCTATTTGATAATTACTCACCAAATCAGAAAAAGATTCGCCCATTTCTTTTCTAATAACTTCTATTTTTTCTTCATTTTTTAAACTAATTTTTATCTTATCGCCACTAATGGCTATATCAGAAACTTCTTCCTGATTAATACGACTTATAAGCGTTTCTATTCCCACTGTCTCAGTTTTCACTTCAGTGTTAAAAAATGTACTAAAAATTGCAGTAATAATTAGAAAAATGAGAAATAAAAGTAGAAAATTTTTTATTAATTTTTTCATGAAATAAAAATATTTATATAATTATCTTAATTATAAAAGGAAAAAATACTTTTGGCAATTATAAGCTGCTCCCCTAAACTAGCAAAAACCCCTCGAGAAGAGGAGTTTTTGTTGTCTTATTTTTCAACTTTTTCTTTATTCGTGGTTTTTTTCTTTTTTTCCTTTTCTTCCTTCTTTGGCTCATCTTCAAGCACTTCCTTTTCTTCCTTCTCCCCTTTTTCTTCTTTATCTTTTTTTGCCTTACTTGTTTTTTTACCATTAGCTAACTTTAAACCCAAACGATGCTCAGAAGGAGAAATGCTTACAATCTCAAACTCTTTTTCTTCGTCAGCTGTAAATAATTCACTAATTTTTTCTTTAGGACCTAAATTTAATTGACTTATATGAGCCAAGCCATGAATCTCTTCATCTAGCTTAACGAATAGGCCAAAGGGATTAACTTTTAATATAGTGCCTTTCACAACTTGACCAGATTTGTACTTCGCGCTTGCCTCTAACCACGGATCGCGCATTAATTTTTTTGCACTTAAAAATACTTTAGCGCCATCAATAGAAATAATTTCTGCCTTAATATCATCTCCCACCTTATACATTTCATTGGGAGAATCGATTCTTTGCCACGCAAGTTCGGAAATATGAATCAAGCCTTCAATTCCTTCACCAAATGAAACAAAAACTCCAAAATTAGTAATGGCAGTAATTTTACCATCTACTTTCATGCCCTCTTTATATTTATCAAGAGCTGGTTTTTGTTTTTTATTCCAAACATCCTTCTCGCTGAAAATAATTTTATTGTCTTCTTCGTTTAAGGTAATAACAGAAACGTCAACTTCTTGACCAACAAATGATTTTAACTTTTCTAAAATGCGGCTTTTATCACCACCAGCGATGCGTGGATAATTTTCAGGCGCTAACTGTGAAACCGGCAAGAAACCTTCGATCTGACAATAACGAGCAAGTAATCCACCCTTATTAGCGTCCGCAATCTTTACTTTAATAATTTCTTTATTTTTAAAGGCTTCTCTTAACTCCTTCCAGGCCTTTTCTTGTCCAACTAGACGAAAGGATAGCTCTAACTCACCACGCTCATTTTCTTCATCAATTACCGCTGCCTCTATTTCATCTCCTGGCTTTAAATCAGCATAAGTGGAAACTTCGTTATAAAGTTCTGGCCCACGTACTATTCCAATTAAAACACCATTTACATCCAACTTTACCTCAGATTTTGAAGCGGTAATTACCTTGGATTTAATAATATCGCCTACTTGAGGGATTTTAATTTCATCACGCTCAAGTAATTTACCAAAATCAATATCTTGACTTTGATCTAAATTTTTATCTTCCATAAAAGCTGACTTTTTCTTAATAAAAAAAGCTCGCTTAGCCCTGAATCTCTCAGAGCTCTTCGGTTGCCTCAAGATTTTAATCTTCCGAAGAATTTATTAAAGGCAAATATATTTAATTTCGTATTTTCATCCTAAAGTAAAAAAGCAGTTTTGTCAAGATAAGTATTTCTATAGCATGTTCTTTAAAAATTGATATATTTTAACCATGGCCAAGGTGTCAAGTTTACAATACTGCAAGAGATCACGTTTTATAGCCTCCTTTTCTTCATCTGAAGTTTCAGAATAAATCATTTTTTGCCATCTTTCACTCGCTTGATCGCCCTTAGAAATATTTAAATTTTTATAAGTTAATTCTGGCACTAAAACTGGCAAAATCTTCTTAATACTACTGCTTCCTTTGAAGGCGGGATCCATATAATAACCATTTGAAAATATAGTCATTAAGTCAAACATGTTGTCATTTATCTGCTTTAAAAAATCAGCATCATTAGGATGTAGCTCAGCTAACTTTTTGTTGCGCTGACTTTCATATGTAACGTACCAAGCAATCACTGTTCCTTTAGGGTTAATATCTTTTTTCATTCTTTCTATTAAAGGCTTGGTTAAATCTGTTTTTGGCTCGGTAATTAAAAACTCCCTATGTTCCAAACTGCCATCTTCTTGCATGATGTGAAGAGAGTATTGAAAGGGGACCTGCTCATAAGCTCCGAAGCCATCGAACATTGGAATAGCGCCAGTAAATCCTTCGTAATCAAAAAATTGCAGAGGAAACTTTAAACTATCTAATTCTTCTTTGATTGCTGCTTTGTCAATTATTGGCTTGCCTGAAATAACAGAATCATATTGTAATTTTTTTATTCCTTTTAATTTTTCTGGATTAGGAATATCCTCTATTTTAAAAATCCTTTTATCTATCCAGTCGTAAAATAATTTTTTACTTGCCCCTATCCGGTTAATGTCATGAACAGAATAATCAGGAACCTCGGGGTTGGAATAACTAAAGGTGGTGCAATGATTATTTCTGCCTCTATATAAACACTCGCAACCCCCTTCTTCTTCATCGGTTAAATATTTTTTCATATCTTCCATTTGCCTTTTAACCTCATTTTGAGCTAATTCTACTTCATCGCTAATATCAGCTATTACAAACAATTTGTCATACTCTAGTTTACCTCTTTTTTTATAATCTTTATTTAAATGTATTACTCCAGTTTTTATAATATTTAACCCACTTAGCTCAATAACACTTTTTTGAAAAGCAAGATCATTAATGTAGTTGTGTGGCGCTATTCTTTTTATTTCATTTGAGGCTTTAACCTCATAAAGCTCAAAACCATTTCTAGTATTATCATAAACCAAAATATCAGCTCGAATAAAAAAATTATTTTGCAAAAAAGTAGCTTGAAATATAACTGGGGTTTTACAAGAAATATATTTTTTAGTATCTAAAACCGCTTCATCACCCTGACTATCAACTAATGTTCCGCCCTTGAATAAATGTCTTGCCTCTTCGTCGGCCAAATTACCCTCTTCAATTATCTTTTTTTCAAAATCAGAAAGCTTGGCATCATCAAATAACGCTGGTTTATGTTTTTTTAGCCAAAGATTTTTTTTACAAAATGTATATTCTAAATAATCTGTTTTTGTAATTTGCATGGATAAAATATTATTTCTTATTTTTAAATCATATCTCTTATTAACCTTGCAAGTCAAACAAAAAACAACCCCTAGTTGAGTTGTTTTTTGTTTAGACAATTGGAGCGGGTAACGGGAATTGAACCCGTCTCTCGACCTTGGCAAGGTCGCATAATAGCCACTATACGATACCCGCAACTAATTTGTGGTCCAGGTGGGAATCGAACCCACATGCCGGTTAGGCACAGCATTTTAAGTGCTGCGTGTATACCAGTTCCACCACTGGACCAAAAATTATGTGGAGATGATGGGAGTTGAACCCATGTCCAATCGGTTTTTCTAAACACATTTACAAAGATAGCCTGATTTATTGGATTTAACCTGAATCATAATAAACCTGGCAAAAAGCGATTCAAGCGATTTCTCTATTTAATTCAATTTAATTTCGAGAAAGAAAATTAAATATATCCTCATGATTATGACACCAAGAAATAGCTATGAGAAATTACTATTTTTGATGGTTTAAGCTTGTATTTAAGCTAAAACTGGTGCATAACTTGGAACATTCCAAGTAAATGCTTTTGTCTTTTTGACATTTATGTTTTTTAGCCGGTTTAACGTGACAGCTAAGCACGCTTTGAATATTTAGAAAAAATCCAACTGTCGATGCCTGGCATCCCCTGTTAAATTTTATTTCCGTTTTGTTAACGACCGTAGCCTTTTGTCAATATCTCTTTTTTTGATAGTCTCTCTTTTATCATACTTTTTCTTTCCCTTAGCAATAGCAAATTCTAACTTCAAAAAACTATGATTAGTATATATTTTAAGCGGGACTAGTGTCAAGCCCTGTTCCTGTTTTTTGCCAATTAATTTAGCTAATTCCCACTTTTTCAATAAAAGCTTACGCTCTCTTTGTGGATTATAATCAGGTAATGGGCCAGCTGGCTTATAAGAAGGAACCTGGGCGCCAATTAAAAAAAGTTCTGTTTGACCATTATTTGTTCGCGGAATAATGTAACTACCCCTTAAACTAATTTGCCCGCCTTTTATCGCTTTTACTTCTTGTCCTGACAACACTAAACCAGCCTCAAACTTATCAAGGATCGCATAGTCAAATTTAGCTTTTTTGTTGATTGCCAGTATTGGCATAATTCCATTCTTTTAATTTCTCTATTACTTTCTCGTTTGTTAATATATTCTTTAAGTAACTTCTATAACCCGCTTCCTCAAACATTTTAAGAATATTGTCTTGACCCTGATATTGTTCCTTTAATTGTTTAATCTTTTCTTCTATTTCTTTATCCGTAGGAGCAATCTCTTCCCTTATTGCGATCTCTCTTATAATTAAAGCTGATTTAACACGTTTTATAGCATTGGGCATCATCTCTAACATTAACTCATTTCTACTTTTATTTAGATGTTTCAAATAATCTTCAAATTTTCCTCCTTGTCTGGTTATGTTTTCTTCCAGCTCAGACATTAAATTATTAGACTCATTATCAACTAAAACATCGGGGAAATCGCCAAATTTTGTTTTAGCAACAATAGCGGCTATCATTTCTGATTCATTTTTTAAATCCATTTTTCTTTTCTTTTCATTTAAAAGATTTTCTTCTAACGCTTTATTGAGTTCTTCTATGTTTTTCAATTGAAACTGGGCGGCAAACTTATCATCAAGCTCTGGTTTTACAATTTCATAAACATCATTTATCTTAATTTTAAAATCTACTTTTTTATCAGCTAAATTCTGTCTGTGATGTTTCTTAGGGTAGACTAAAGAGAACTCTTTAGTGTCGCCTTTTTTAAGGCCTAATAAGTTCTTATCAAAGCCAGGTACAAAATAATCTTTCCCTACTTTAATTGGTAAGTTCTTATGGTTACCATCTTCAATTGGAACCTTGCTTAAAAACAAATCTACATCAACTAACGCCTTATCACCGTCTTTAATCTCTCTGTCAACAAGCTTTTCCTGGGCCCTTGCCTCTCTTAAGTCTTGTAAAGCTAATTCTAAATCTTTTTTATCAATTTTAGCCTCCTGAACTTTTAACTTCAACCCTTTATATTCACCGATTTCAATCATTGGCAATAATGCTAATGTTACTTTGTACTCAAGTGGATTACCTGGTGCAAGTTTGGTAATATTGACACTAGGTTGACCTACTGGCTGACGTGGAGCAGTTTCTTTTTCAATAATATCATCAACTGTTTTCATAATCGCGATATGAGCCGCTTCTTCTAAAATAGTCATTTCCCCAATTTTTTGTTTTAGAACATCGTAGGGAACTTTACCTGGACGAAATCCCTCAATTTTTACTTTTTCTGATACCTTTAAGGCGCCTTTTTCAATGTATGGCTTAAATTCTTCAAGAGATAATTCAATTGTTACCTCAATTTGCGACTTTTCTAATTCTTTTTTTGTAACTTTCATAATTTATCTAATATTTAATAATCAAATCTTAAAACACCTGAAATAAATCAAGTTGACTTTAATTATTATAACAAAAATTACAGAAAAATCAACCGATTAATATAACGCGAATACAAAAAAGACTTAGGGTAATCCTAAGTCTTTTTTATTTTTAAAAATCAATTAAAGCAACAAGCCCACTATTAAAAGCGCAACGATATTTAACACTTTAATCATAGGATTAATCGCTGGACCAGCGGTATCCTTATAAGGATCGCCAACAGTGTCTCCAGTTACTGCAGCTTTATGCGCATCCGAACCCTTACCGCCAAAGAAACCTAGTTCTATATACTTTTTTGCATTATCCCAAGCGCCGCCACCAGAAGTCATTGATACTGCTACAAATATACCAGTTACAATCGAACCCACTAATAGTCCGCCTAAAACCTCAAGCCCAGCTCCTGGTTTTATGAAGTTAAATCCAAAACCTACTATAATTGGGACAATAACCGGAATTAATGCTGGTAGTATCATTTCACGAATTGCAGCTTTAGTAACAATATCTACTGTTCGGCCATAATCAGGTTTTTCTGTTCTGTCCATAATTCCAGTTTTTTCTTTAAACTGTGCCCTTACATCATCAACCACTGAACCAGCAGTTTTGCCAACCGCCTTCATCGCTAGGGCGGCAAAATAATAAGGTAATAGCCCGCCAATAAATAACCCGATTAAAACATAGGGGTTGTTAATTAAAAATTCAGAATTACCACCTGATATTTTTATCTTATGGGTAAAATCAGCAAACAGAACTAAGGCCGCTAAAGCCGCTGAACCGATTGCATAACCTTTAGTTACTGCTTTAGTGGTATTACCAACTGCATCAAGTGGATCTGTAATGTCACGAACATCGTCGCCTAATTCTGCCATTTCAGCGATTCCGCCCGCATTATCAGTAATTGGTCCATAAGCGTCAATTGTAACAATAATTCCCGCCATTGAAAGCATGGCCATCGCAGCAATCGCAATACCATATAGTCCAGCTAAAGAAAAGGCTCCAAAAATTGCCAAAGAAATTATAATAACTGGCCAAGCGGTTGATTTCATTGAAACAGCTAAGCCGGCAATTACATTAGTGCCATGACCAGTAGTTGAAGCTTCAGCAATGCTTTTGACTGGAGAAAACTTAGTTGATGTATAATACTCTGTAACTATTACCAAAAGACCGGTAACAGCTAAACCAATTAAGGAAGAAAAATAAATATTTAAAGCTAAAGCTTTGTCCGCAATCATATAATTAGTAATTGGGTAAAAGGCGATTGCGGCCAATATCCCTGAAGCAAGCAATCCTTTATATAAAGCTCTCATTATATTCTTACTCTTGCCTAAACGTATAAAGAAAATACTAATAATTGAAGCAATAATAGAAACCGCCCCTAAAGCAAGCGGGTATAAAACAATATTTTCGTTATTAGAAAAAGTCAAAGAACCTAAAACCATAGCCGCAATCGAAGTAACAGCGTAAGTTTCAAATAAATCAGCCGCCATACCAGCACAATCACCCACATTATCACCTACGTTATCAGCAATCACAGCTGGATTTCTCGGATCGTCTTCGGGAATACTAGCCTCTACTTTTCCCACTAAGTCCGCACCAACATCAGCTGCTTTAGTATAAATTCCGCCACCTAAACGCGCAAAAATAGAAATTAAAGAGCTACCAAAGGCAAAGCCAATTAAGGCATTTAAATCTTTAGTAATAAAATAAAAACCAGCGGTACCAATTAAAGCTAAGCCAACCACCAACATACCCGTGACACTACCACCACGAACAGCCACATTTAAAGCTTTAGCTAGGCCACCACGAGCCGCCTCAGTTGTTCTTACATTAGCTCTAACGCTAACAAACATTCCAATATATCCCGTTAAAGCGGACAAAACTGCACCCACCAAAAAGGCAATAGCAGTTGGCCAACTTAAAGAAGGGATAAAGCCAATTATTAAAAATAAAACTGCAGCGACAAAGGCGACTGAACGATATTGTCTGTTTAAAAAAGCGTTTGCTCCCGCTTGGATAGCAGAAGCGATTTCCTTCATTTTTTCATTTCCGTCGGGTAAGCGCAAAATAGAGGCAATTACAATTACTCCGTAGATAATTGCCGCCAAAGCGCTGCCGAAGATTAATAAGGTTGTTAACATAGGTTTTAAATAAGTTTTGTATATTTATTTTTTAATTTTTTATTCGTCTTGTGATTTACTTGCTTCAACTTCCGATTCTGTTTCTAAGCCTGTCTCTAATTTTTCTTCTGGTTGCACATCGTTCTCACTTACTATAACTTTTTCACCGTCTTCACCAGATTCAATAATATCTATTTTCCAGCCAGTCAATCTGGCCGCCAAACGAACATTCTGCCCATTTTTCCCAATCGCTAATGATAGTTTATCAGATGAAACCTTAACTTGCGCCTTTCTTTCTTCTTCATCAAGAGTAATGCTTATCACTTTTGCTGGCGCTAATGAATTTGCGATAAATTTAGCAGGATCCTCATCATATTCTATAATATCAATTTTCTCACCACCCAATTCACTTATTATAGTTTGAATTCTTGAACCCCTTTGCCCCACGCAAGAACCAACTGGGTCAACATTATCAGACTCGGTATAAATTGCTACTTTAGAACGTGAACCTGCTTCTCTGGCAATACTTTTTATTTCTACTGTACCATTGGCAATTTCGGGAATCTCTAAATAGAAAACTTTACGTAAAATCTCCTCACTACGACGAGATAATATTATTTCAGGCCCCTTGTGTCCCTCACGCACTTCTTTTATAAAAATTTTCAATCTATCGCCAATATTATAGCGCTCATTATAAATCTGCTCCTCTGCTGGCATTAAGCCAATCGCCTTACCTAAATCTACAAAAACAAAACGCCCTTCTTTTCGCTGAACAATACCAGATACAACTTCTTGTTCTTTATTTTTAAATTCTCCAAAAATCATATCTCTTTCCATTTCTCTTAATTTTTGCACTATCACCTGCTTAGCTGTTTGTGCTGCCATGCGTCCATAGCTTTCTGGAATTGGCAGATCGGTAACAATTTCATCGCCTACCTTAGCATCATGCTTTAAGATCATCGCTTCTTTTAACTGAATATCTGTTTTAGGGTTGAATCTTTTTCTCTCCTCACCAATATTTTCATCATCTTCTTTTTCCTTAATTTGGTTTTCTCTATTAAATTCTTCTTTGCGCAACTCCTTGGGGTCAGGATTATACAAATTTTTCAACATTTCTGCTTCTTCTTCAGCTGGTAAATTGTCAACAACTGTTTTAACATCAAAAATTTCTGATTTGCCCGTAGCCGGATCAAAATCAACTCTTATATTTTGATTTCTTTCTCCATAATCTTTACGATAAGCAGCTGCTAGAGCAAGCTCTATGGCCGCTAAAACAGAATCATAATCTAAACTTTTTTCTTCGCAAAGTTGTTTAATGGCGTTTTTTATATCAGACATAATTTTTAACGGAAAACCGTTTTAATTATTAATTTCTCTTTTGTTTTTTAAAATCTTATATTTAAGAGAAAAGCTAATTGCGACAAACAACTAGCTTTCTTATAACATGGTATCACATTTTCTATTTTTGTCAAAATAAGAGGTCCTATAATCCAACACTGGGATAAATGCTAGTATCAGCATTTTTTGCTGCTCGATTTAACATAACAATCGTAAATCGTGTTATCGCCCAAGCCATTAATATAATTACTAAACCAATAATTGCATTTTTTAATAAACCCAAGGCTTTACTTGTCTTTTCTGAGTTGCCCCCTGCAGTCATATACTGAAAACCCGCAAATATTGTTAATCCAAGAAATATTATACCAATAAATCCAAGAGCAATTGATATAAAATTAGCAATCATATAACGAGGATCTTGTTCGGCCCTATTCCCACCAAAAACTGAACCAACCTCCTTTAAACCAACCTGACCATCAACAAGAGATTGATCAGCGCTAACAATGTTTACTTGATATGTGGTAAAAGAAACAGGGATAATAAATAGAAGCAGAAAAAAGAAAGATAATATTGATTTTTTATTAATTGTCATAAATAATGCTATAATTGAATCAGATAATTATATTATACAAAAGTTACGCATAAAAAACAAGAAAATGAGTGTATCTAAAAAAATCGCTAAAAATACCATTATTCAGTTAGTTGGCAAAGTATTTTCTACCATCCTAGGACTTCTGTCTCTGGCTCTAATGACTCGCTATTTAGGTCAAAATGGTTTTGGTGAATATACAACAATCCTAAACTTCTTAACAATTTTTGCTGTTTTTGCTGACTTTGGTTTAACCTTAGTGACCGTGCAGATGATTAGCGGAGTTAAGGAAAAAGAAAAAGAATCAAAAATCTTAAACAATCTTTTTACCTTTAGATTGCTCTCAATTATTGTTTTTTTATCTCTTTCTCCCTTAGTCTTGTTTTTCACTCCCTACAGTCAAGCCATTAAACTTGGCATTTTAATTACTGCTCCTTATTTTATTTTTCCCGCCTTAACCCAAATAATTGTTGGCTTGCTGCAAAAAAGACTGCATATGGAAAGAGCGGTAATAGCAGAGTTAGCTAGTCGTATCATATTAATTTTAGGAATAATTTTAATTGCCCGATTTGATAAAGGGTTAACCGGGATATTGCTAGCCACTATTTTATCAGGAGCGACTAGTTTTTTATTTCATTATTTCTTAGCCAGAAAATTTACTCGCTTAAGACTAGCCTGGGATTTCACCCTCTGGCGCAAAATCATACTTCGTTCTTGGCCTTTGGCAATTACAATTATTTTGAATTTACTATATTTAAAAACTGATATTGTTTTCCTTTCTTTATTTAAAAGTTCAGCTGAGGTTGGGCTTTACGCTGCCGCCTATCGTGTAATTGACGTCTTAACAACTATTCCTTTTATGTTTGCTGGGCTAATTTTACCAATTCTAACCACCGCTTGGCTTGAAAATAAAAAGGAGTATTTTAAAAAAACTTTACAGAAATCTTTTGATTTTATGACCATAACGGCTCTTCCTTTAATTGTAGGGGGCATAATGTTATCAAAACCAATTATGCTCATTGTCGCTGGTGATGATTTCGCCGCTTCAGGCAAAATCTTAAATTTATTAATAATTGCCGTTGGTTTTATTTTTTTAGGAACGATGTTTTCTCACGCTGTCATTGCTTTAGATAAGCAAAAAAAGCTTATTGGTTTTTATATTTTTACCAGTATCACTGCCTTGGCTGGCTACTTAATTTTAATTCCTCGTTTTTCTTATTTTGGCGCAGCCACCATTACTATTTATAGTGAGGCTATAATTTCAATTTTTGCAGCTTATTGCGTCTTTAAATATAGTCATTTTTTACCAAAGCTAAACATTTTAATTAAGTCAGTATTTGCTAGCTTCTTAATGGGGTTTTTTCTTTATATTTATCCTAATTCTTTAAAAAATGATTTTATTGAGTTAAGCTTGGCTATAATCTTAGCTTCTATTATTTATTTCTTGTTTTTATTCCTACTAGGTGGTATACATTTAAACGACCTTAAAGTAATATTTAAACGCACAAAAACACCGCAAACTTATAAATCAATTAATGGCATCTAATATGAACACGGATTTTCCTGAGATAATTTTTGAAGATAATAATTATTTAGTAATAAATAAACCAGCCGGACTGATTGTTCATGGTGGACCAGGGATTAAAGGTGTAACCTTGGTTGATTTATTACTAGATAAATATCCCTTCCTTAAAGAAGTGGGGGATGAGGCTCTACGCCCTGGTATAGTTCACCGATTAGATAAAGATGTAAGCGGCTTAATGGTGATAGCAAAAACAACTGAGTCTTTTTCCAGCTTAAAAGAGCAATTTAAAGAAAGAGACGTTAATAAAACTTATTTAGCCTTAGCTCATGGCAAGATTGAAAAAGACTACGATGACATCAACTTTCCAATTAAGCGCGCAAAAGATGGGTATAAAATGGCCGCCCTTCCCTTAAACACTGTTGATCTTTTAATTAAAAAAAGTCCCCAGTCTAGAGACAGGGGCAACATTGAAGGATTTTTTAAAGCAAGGGAGGCTAGTACTAGTTTCAAAGTTTTAAAAAGATTTATAAATTATACTTTTTTAGAAGTCACTATTAAAACAGGACGCACTCATCAAATTAGAGTACATTTTTTTGCTTATGGCCACCCCTTAGTTGGAGATAATTTATATTTTAATAAAAAAAGTAGGGAAAAAAATAAAAAGTTTAATTTAGATCGTGTTTTCTTAGTTGCCAGTCAATTATCATTTATGAATTTAAAAGGAGAAAGGAAAGAATTTTCCCTTCCTTTGCCATCAGAGCTAGAAAAACTATTGCCTAAAAATTAATTCCTAATAAACTTTGACTACAATTTAGTCATTTGCTATAATGGCTTTGTTAATTTGTTAAAATCTAATAAATATAATTAATTTAATTTTCATAAAATTATGAAGAAAAAGATTAAAGATCTCTCACAATCGGGAGTTTTTACCAGAATTGTTCTACCGATAATTTTGGTTGTCATTCTGGCTATTATAGGTTGGAATAATTTTAAGAAACCAACCGCAAAGAATTTAAGTGCAGCTGAAATAAAAACTCACGCTGAAGAATTCATCAACGCTTATTTAATGGCTCCTGATTCAAAGGCTACCATTAAAGAAGTTATTGATGAGTATGGTTTATACAAACTAAATGTTGATATCGTTAGTGATGTAATAGAATCATATATCACAAAAGATGGTAAACTATTCTTCCCTCAAGCTTTCAATGTTGAAGAAATGCAAGGCGATGTCGCTGCTGGCGGCCAGGAAGTAGCTCCAGTTGAAGTCCCTAAAACAGCTAAGCCAAATGTTGAGGTGTTCGTTATGAGTCATTGTCCTTATGGAACTCAAATCGAAAAAGGCATATTGCCAGTTGCTAAAGCATTAGGCGATAAAATTGATTTTGAAATCAAATTCGTTGATTACGCTATGCACGGAGAAGTTGAACTTGATGAACAATTGGTACAATATTGTATTCAAGAAGAACAAAATGATAAATTCTTTCCTTATCTAGATTGTTTCTTGTTATCAGGAGAAACATCAAGTTGTTTAGCTGAGGCTAATATTGATCAAACGGCTTTAGATAGTTGTGTTACTAAAACTGATAATGAATTTAAAGTAAAGGAAAATTTTGTAAATAACGTTGGTTTCAGTGGCACCTTCCCTGGATTCGATGTTCATAAAGCTGATAATCAAAAGTATGGCGTCGCTGGTTCTCCTACTTTAGTAATAAACGAAACAGTTGTCCAAAGCGCACGTGATCCACAAAGCTTGTTAACCACTATCTGTGGTGCCTTTGAGAACGCTCCTGAGGAATGCTCAGAGACACTACCAAGTGCTAGCCCTGCCCCTGGTTTCGGTGCCGGAACTAGTGCAACTGCTTCCGCTACAGCTGCTTGCAACTAAGAGAAAATTGCAGATATAAAAAACAACCTCTTATCGAGGTTGTTTTTTTATTGTTATTTTTTAACCTGTTAAATAAGGTTTTCAAGCTCTGACCTTAAAGTTTCTTTATTTCTTAAGCCAATAAATTCTCCGATGATTTTTCCATCTTTAAAAAGCTTCATATTGGGGATGCTTTGAATTTGATATTCAATTGCCAAATCCCTATTTTCGCCATCCTCGGTATTCACCTTAGCAATTTTTACCTTATCACTTAATTCATCTGACAACTCATCTAAAGTTGGCGCCATCATTTGGCAAGGCATGCACCAAGGTGCCCAAAAATCAACTAAAACTGGCTTCTCGCTTTCTAAAACTTCTACTTGGAAGTTGTCTTTTTTAATATCTAATACTTTTGACATAATAATATAACGTTAATTATTTAATTAATTAATTTTTTTATAATTTTTACTTACTTACCAATTCATTTAACATTTTCATAATTTTTTCTTGATCAGTCTTTTTGCCACCAATTAAACAGCGATTCATTTCCGATAATACAATTTTTTCCAACAAGGCAGACAGGGCAGATTTAATTGCTTTTAGTTGAATAATTAAATTTATACAATCACCATTTTTCTCTTTTAGCATTTTCTTTACAGCTTCCAACTGTCCAATGATAATATTAATTCTTGTTTCATTTGTCATATACAATAAGTGTATCATACACCCCCAGGGGGTGTCAATAGGGCAACTACTTTTTTAATTCTAACCAATAATTATACTTATCTTTTTTTAAAGATATTTGTTCAAAGCCTGATTTTTTCGCTAAAAACAGTAACTCTCTTTTAGTAAATGCGTGATAGTACCTTTTTGCCCTATTTTCCCCCTTTGCGTCTTTCCAAAAGAAAATAATATCACCAAAATTGAGCTTATTTAAACCAAGCAGTTTATAAACACCGGCCTTGATAATTCTAAAGCGGTGTTTACTTGACCACAAATTCCAATTACTAATTACTAAAACCCCAGAATCATTAAGATAATTTTTTATCTTTTTTAACAATTCGAGTCTATTTTTATGGCCGGGTATATGTTGCAAGGCGGCAAGAAAAAAAATGTAATCATAAGATTCTCCTTTTTCTAAAATTGACTCAATATCTAGAACATTGCCAACTATAAATTTATGCTTTGGGTAATTTTTTTGCGCAATATTAATTAACTGAGAACTGACATCAATTCCCAGATAGTTTATTTTTTTATCAAACAAAGAGCCCAACAGACGACCGTTTCCACAAGCTAAATCTAAAACCGCTTCCCCCTCTTTTACCCGTTTACAATATTCTTCTATTTGTGGCCAGACTCTTTTTTTTCGTGTTAAATCAAAATGAGTCGCTATGCTATCATAACTGGTGCGCACCAAATTATTTAATTCCTGTATTTTTTTCTCTTTCATTTAGGCTCTTAAATATTCTCTTTTTGGCTCCGAGCTCTCTCGCTTATTCCTCAGGCAACCATCACATTTGCCACAAGGGGCAACTTTGTAGTCACCAAAATAATTTAATATATATTCCTGACGACAACCAGCATGATAAACATAATTTTCCATTTCATCTAATTTTTCGTAGGCTCGTGCTGCTTTTTCTTTTAGACTTTTAAAATCTAATTCGAGATCCCTGCTATCGGTAATTTTTAAAATCCTAATTTCCGTTCCGCGAAAAGGGGGACGATATTCTAATAAATCTTTTTCCGCAAATTTTTTAATTGCTCGCGTAAGAGTGTCTTTTTTTATTTTTAAAACTACGGCTAATTCTTCTGCAATAAAATCAAATCCTACCTCTAATTGAGCTTGATATTTTTCTTGTAATTTTTCTAGAACCTCATGTTGCGTCTTAGCTCTTTTACTTATAAGTGCGCCAACTTCTGATGGCTTCTTTTTAAAACGGATAAAAGAATTGGCGTTCTTTTCTTTAGGCCGAGAAATATAACCTTCTTTTTCTAGAATTTTCAAAGCTGTTCCAATTGCCATTTCTGGAACAGATTCTGATAGTTGTTTTGCAATTTCGTTATAAGTTACTAAAATTGTGCTCTCTTTAGTTGATTCTAAATCTAAACGTCGAAGAAGAAAATCATAAATTTCAAGCACTGTTTCTGGTTCTGGATTATCACCTTTAATAAAAAATTCACGCAGATATCTATCTTGTTTGTTATAAAAAAGTAAACAAAAGCTAGGCAGGCCGTCACGACCAGCACGTCCCGCTTCCTGATAGTAGGCCTCAATTGTGCCCGGTAGATCATGATGTATTACAAACCTAATGTCTGGTTTATTAATACCCAAGCCAAAAGCATTCGTCGCCACCACCACCTGAACCTTTTGATCCATAAACTGATCTTGAACCCACCGCCTACTATCTGCGTCTAAGCCAGCGTGATAGACAACCGCCTTTATGTCGTTTTCCGTTAATATTTCTGCAATTTCGTCTGCCTTATTTCTGGTTCCGGTATAAATAATACCAGCCCCTATATCGGGATTAGTTATAAGAAAATTAACAATATTTTCCACCTTCTGCCCGCTTTGTGACGGAATCACTGCAAATTGTAAGTTAGGACGAGCAAAACCTGTCACTATAAGCTCCGGATCTTTTAACTGCAACTGTTTTACTATATCCTCCCTTACCTCCGGTGTTGCTGTCGCAGTTAATGCCACCACTCTTGGTTTCCCCACTAAAGCAATGGCGTCTTTAAGTCGTAAGTAGCTGGGTCTAAAATCGTGTCCCCACTGGCTAATACAGTGCGCCTCATCTATTGCAAATAAGGATACTTTTATTTTTTTTAAACTATCTAAAAATTGCTTGTTATAAAAACGTTCAGGCGCAATATAAACTAATTTATAAAAACCTTGTTCTGCTTTTTTTAATCTTTTTTCTGCTTCAATGGGCGTTACAGAAGAATTGATAAAAGTAGCAGGAATTCCCACCTTCTCTAAAGAATCAACCTGATCTTTCATCAGAGCAATCAGTGGCGAAATAACTAAGGTAACGCCCTCCATTATTAAGGCGGGTAATTGAAAAATTAACGATTTGCCGCCACCAGTGGGCAACACAACCACCACATCTTGACCAGACAATAGAGAGTCAATTGCTTTCTCTTGGCCAGGTCGAAAAGATTCATAACCAAAATGAATTCGCAACAACTCAATTAATTGTTGTTTTTTATTTACCATTATAAATTGACTAATTAGTTTTTCTCTTGAAAATTTCCCAGACATTTTTGAATAAAAAGGCAATTGTCATCGGGCCTATGCCTCCAGGAACAGGGGTAATAAAAGATGCCTTTTCTTCAACATCTTTAAAATCAACATCACCAAAAACCCCATTCTCTGTTTTTGTAATTCCAATATCAATAATTACAGCTCCGGGTTTTATTATTTCTTTTTTCAGGCTTTGCGGTTTTCCTAAGGCGGTAATAACTAAATCCGCTTTTTTTGCTTCACTGTTTTTGCAAAAAGAAAAACCTCTTGCGCCCAATTCTTTTTTTATCTCCTTTTCAAATACCTCTGAATTTCTAAAAATACAAGCTGTATTATTTTCACCCTTCATCTTAATTTCATCAAGACAGGCAATAATCGCTAACATCACTGGCGATTTTATATAATCTGGTTTTTGAGGATGGAAGCCATCAACATCTTTTTCGGGGTCAATACTTAAAATAACCTTATCAGTATTAAATTTAGTTGGTAAAGGTAATTGCACTAAAATGCCATCAATTAAGGGATCCTCATTTAAAAATTTAATTATTTCAATAAGTTCTTTTTCGCTTTGCTTTTCCTCTAAAAGATAAAGGTGAGTATCTACGCCCACCTTTTTTCCCTCTCTTTCTTTAAGGGAAACGTATAATTTAGAATCTTCTCTGCTTCCTACTAAAATAATCGCCAAGTTTGGTCTTTTCTTAAAGGCAAATATTTCTTGAGCAATTTTATCTTTTACTTTTTCCGCAATTTTTTTTCCAGAAATAACTTTTACCATATTAATATTTTAAATTATTGGTAGGAAGGGGAAAATTGGCACATAAAACTTTTATTTCTTTTTTTAATTCTAAAAGCTTTTCCTCTTCATTTTTATTTAAAAACGCTCGATTAATATAACCGGCAATCTGTCTCATCTCCTTTTCTTTCATACCCCTTGTGGTAATTGCGGCTACCCCTAGTCGCAAGCCCGAAGGATTAAAGGCGGCGCTTGAATCATTTGGAATAGTCGAACGAGAAACTGAAATACCGGCCCTCTCTAAAACCTTTTCTGCTTCTTTTCCGGATATATTTTTATCACTTAAATCTATGACAAATAAATGATTATCAGTACCCCCAGAAACTATATTATAACCAAGATTAATTAATTCATCTGATAAGATTTTAGCGTTTATAATAACTTGCTTGGCATAATCTTTAAATTCAGGTAAGAGCGCCTCCCCTAAGGCAACCGCTTTAGCAGCGGTTATATGATCATGAGGCCCACCCTGCATTCCGGGAAAAACCGCTCTATCAACTTGCTTAGCGTATTTTTCCTTACACATTATTAAAGCCCCCCTAGGGCCCCTTAAAGTTTTATGCGTTGTTGTTGACACTACATCAAAAATTGGCACCGGATTAGCTAATTGCTTGCCAGCAATTAAGCCAGCAATATGAGCAATATCAGCAAAGGTGTAAGCGCCAACTTCGGTGGCGATATTTTGAAAAGCTTGCCAATCAATTTCTCTTGAATAAGCACTAAAACCAGCTACTATCATTTTTGGCTTTTCCCGTAAAGCTATCTCTCTGACTTTTTCCATATCTATCATTCCTGTTTTTTCATCTACCCCGTATTGTACAAAATTATAAAGCTGACCAGAAAAATTAATATGATGTCCGTGCGATAAATGCCCACCGTGATCTAATTTTAATCCCAAAACCTTATCACCGGGTTGCAAAAATGCCATATAAACAGCGGCATTTGCAGGTGAGCCAGATAAGGGTTGCACGTTTACATGTTCCGCTTGAAATAATTTTTTTGCTCTTTCAATCGCCAAGGTTTCAATTTCATCAACTATCTGATTACCGCCATAATAACGCTTACCCACATAGCCCTCGCTATATTTATTGGTAAGAATTGTTGCCATCGCTTCTAAAACAGCGCTAGAAACATAATTTTCTGAAGCAATCAGTTCAATCTCATCACTTTGACGACAAGCCTCTTTTTTAATTATTTCATAAACTTGACTATCCTGTTGAGATAAATTTTGATAAAACATAGGTTTATTTTATGACTTAATCTTAAATCAGGGGCACTCTTTTGTCAAAAACTAGAAATAAACAAAATCTTCATTTTTTATAGTTTTTTTACCATGTATCCGTCCTTTAACTGATACTTTAACTTGCGATAATAATCCCTGACCCCCACGCCAGAAATAATAGATATTTTTTTTATCTTGTGCGCTCTTGTGATTTCTTCTGCTTTTTTTATTAACTCCTTTCCCAAACCAAGGTGTTGGACTTTGCCATCAGTGCCAACACTGGTTAACTCTCCGTATACATGAAGTTCTCTTATGATTGCTGGGGAAATTTTACTTTTTTCATCAAGACGTAAACGACAAAAACCATAGAGAGTTTTGTTGTCATCACTATCAACGCTAATAAAAAACTCTCTGCCCTCTGCCGCTTGATACTCTTTTACATTAATTTGCCATTTTTTTAAAACTTCTTCTTTCGCTTCACGACAACGAATACAGTTACATTTTACCCCCCTATCTTTCATTATTTGTCTTAAATTAGTAATTTTATTACCTGCCTCAATTGATTCTCCTGGTATATCGCGAATTAGTCGAATAATTCTTACATAGGGTGGAACTATTTTCTTACATTTTATAATTAAGTCTTGCAGCTGCTTATTGGTATAGGCCTTATATTTACCTTGTTTAAACCACTTATAAAGAAGACTACCTTTTACCACTACTGTGGGATAAAATTTAATTTGATCAGGCTGAAAACGGCTATCAGAGAATATTTTTTTGAACATGGCATAATCTTTAGCTGGCGTGGATCCTGGTAGAGCTGGCATTAGGTGATAGGTAATTTTAAAACCATAACGTCGCATTAATAGGGTTGCCATCACTGTCTCTTTTACTCCGTGCCCCCTTTTATTTAAATCCAGAATCTTATCATCTATTGCTTGCACCCCGACTTCGATTCTAGTACATCCAAGATCTCTCATTTCCTCTAATTCATCTTCATTAATATAATCTGGTCTTGTCTCTAAGGTTAAGCCAATAATTTTATATTTTGCCTTTTCGTTTTTTTTCTGCTCAATTTTTAAGTATTCTTCTAATTTTTTCTGACTTAACTTTTGACTATAGGGCAATTTAATCTTATTTAAAACCAGGTCTTCTCCCTTTTGCTCTTTTTTTATTTTATTAAAATCATTTGCTGCGCGAAAACAATTAAGAATATACCAATACTTATATCTTTTTGGTAAGTAACTCCACGTTCCACCAATAACAATAACTTCCATTTTAGTAGGTTCATGCCCATTATTTTCTAGTGCCTTGAGGCGCCACACAACTTGTTTATAAGGATGATAGGCGCACCTTATTGCTCGCATTACCGCTGGCTCATTAGACAAATAACTAACTGGCACATCTTTTTGATGAGGACAATAAGCGCAATTGCCCGGACAGGGATAAAATTTTGTTAAAACAGCCACTGGCGCTATTCCTGATAAGGTTCTAATAGACCTTTTTCTTAACAATTTTTCAAAAGACTGACTTTTATTAACTTTATGCTTATTTACTAATTCTTTATAGGTTTTTAGAATTTGCGCATTAGTAATAGCTGATAATTTGTACGTTTTACAAAACTCTCTTTTTATAATTTCCAAGTCATCTCTATTTTTTGCTTGTTTTATTGCCTTTATTACTAATTTTTTTATTGCTTCTATCATTTTTTTAGAGTATAATTTAAATATAATCTAATTAAGAATACTATATTTTTTAAAAATTAACAATCTTTTATGAAAATAAAAATAGCGCTTATTGCTTTATTTATCTCTCTTCTGTCGTTACCCTTTTTACCAGTAAATGCCGCCTCAGAGAAAGAAAAGGGAACAGTCTTTGTCTCAGCTGACGAAAATATAACCGGCAACCTTTTTGCGGCTGGAGAAAACATAATTGTTGATGGCATAGTCGGTGGCGATTTAATAGCAGCCGCCAATTATATTACTGTTACTGGTCGAATTGAGGGAGATATAATTGCTGTTGGCCAAAACATTAACATTGAAGGTGAGGTTGGTGGAAATGTGCGTGTCTTTGGTAGCAATATTAATATCAATGGCTCAATTTCACGTAATCTTAACGCTTTTGGCTCGCAGGTCACAATTGGAAATGAAACAAGAATTGGCTGGGACGCTATTGTTGGTGGCTCCGCAACAACAATTAGAGGCAATATAATAGGCGCACTTGATTCCTACTCACAAAAAACTTTTATTGCTGGCAAGGTTGGTAAAAATGTTAAAGTTAGAGTTTTAAACAACGAAGACGACGGTTTAATAATAGATAAAAATAGTGTTATTAATGGAAATTTAGATTACTACTCTAAAGAAGAACTAAATTTAAATGCCAATAGTAGTATTTCTGGGGATATAACTTGGCAAAATTTAAATATTAATAAAAAATCACCTTTCTTGAGTTGGTTATGGGAAGCCGCCTTTTCCTTTTTATCAGTTTTATTTATTGGCCTTTTCTTTATTTTTATAACCCCCCGTTTAAGTCGACAGTTTATTAAAGAAGCAAAAAATAAAACCGGAAAAACATTATTATGGGGCAGTCTTTTCACTTTAATAGCTATTCCTCTAGCTTTAATTTTAGCCTTTACTATTATCGGCATCCCTCTTTCAATAATTTTAATTTCTCTTTGGCTAGCTGGTTTGTTTGTTGGCAAAACTATCGCCACTCTAATACTGGGCGATCTTATCTTTACCAAAATTTTAAAACGAGAAAAGGTTCATTTGTTTTGGGTCTTGCTAATAGGCTCATTTGTTTTATCATTAATATCATTAATCCCTTGGTTTGGCTGGATTTTTAGCTTTGTAGCAATCTGGCTTGGCCTGGGAAGCATTTTATCTTATGTTATCAATAAACCCAAAAATATTTAAAGCCTACGACATTAGAGGTATTTACGGACAAGATTTTGACAATGAACTAGCCTATTTGCTTGGTCTTGCCTTTGTTGAACTCAAGAAACATGATGATGATTATAATAGGGAAAGACCCTTAAATCTTGCCGTTGCTCGCGACATGAGAGAATCTTCTTTAATGTTAAAAGATAACTTAATTCGTGGCCTTACCGCCGCTGGCGCCAATGTTTTTGATCTTGACTTAGTTTCGACACCAAGTTTTTATTTTGCAGTTGGGAAAAATAATTATGATGGCGGAATAATGATTTCTGCCTCTCACAATCCAAAAGAGTGGAACGGCTTTAAGTTAGTAAGAAGAAATGGTCGTCCTGTTAGTGGCGACACTGGAATCATGTTTTTAAAAGACAAGATATTTGAGAATAAATTCATGCCTCCATTAAAACCAGGAATTGTTACCAAAATATCTGGCACTCTTGAAGAGGAGCTTTCCTTTTCCTTTGCCAATATTAACTCCGAATTAATTAAACCTTTAAAGGTTGTAGCTGATGCTGCCAATAGTATGGGGGCTCTCTATTTGGAAAAAATATTTACCCACTTAAAACAATGTGAGTTGATAAAATTAAATTTTACTCTTGACGGCACCTTTCCTGCTCATGAAGCCGACCCTTTAAAAGAAGAAAATTTGGCCCAGCTTAAGGCAGCGGTTATAAAAAATAAGGCTGATTTAGGCATCGCTACTGATGGTGATGGTGATAGGATATTTTTCATTGATAATAAAGGGGAGGTAATAAAGCCCTCTATATTAAGAGGCTTATTAGCAAAAATATTCTTAAAAGATCAACCTGGGGCTAAAATTGGTTATGATGTTAGGCCAGGAAAAATTACAATAGACATGATTAATGAAAGTGGTGGTATTCCAGTGGTAACTAAAGTGGGGCACTCCTTAATTAAAGAACAAATGTTAACAGAAGGAATTTATTTTGCTGGTGAATCATCGGGACACTTTTACCTAAATACTGCGGTTGGCTGTTTTGAGTATCCAACATTGATGATTTTAAAATTATTAATTGAATTTTCAAGCACCTCAGAGCCAACATCTTTATATATAGAAAAATATGAAAAGTATTATGCTTCAGGGGAAATTAATTGCGCTGTAATTGATAAGGAGGCTGTTTTTACAAGAATTAAAAACACTTTCTCTGATGGAAAAATAAATACCCTTGATGGTGTTAGTGTAAGTTATGATAATTTTTGGTTTAACGTTAGAGGGTCAAATACTGAAGAAAAGGTACGCTTAAATTTAGAAGCAATAAATGAAGATCTTGTAAAAGAGAAAACGGAAGAAATATTAAAAATAATTAAACAATAAATAAACCATAAATATAATAAAAAAGAGGTTATATTGTTAACCTCTTTTTTATTATTTATTATTTTTTTCTCTCCACTTCAAGTGTAGCTTTAGATAGCAAGGCGGCCAAGGCACCAACGGCAGCCAACATTGGTGCAAAAACCGTTCCAACAACCGCCACAGTAACAGGAATTTCCATAATCACATCATCATTTTCATCTTTAATTTTAATTCTTCTTACATTTCCCTCTTTTATTAATTCTTTAATTTTTTTTATCATCTCATAACCAGCAACCTTAATCTTTTCCTTTTTTTTAGTTTTTTTTGAACTAGTTTTTTTTGAACTAGTTTTTTTTGTTGCCATATATTTTATATTTAGTTAAAGTAAGCATTTTGAATATAATCTCTTACTACTCTATCTGTGTTAAAATAAGAAGCATTAATTGCTATAGAAAAACGCATAATTTCACGCCACACTTCTGGCTTGTGATAAAAACAAGGAAGAATATCGTTTTCTAATAAATCATAAATACAAGCCGCATCTTTTTCATCTTGTTTTTTGTTTCCAGTCTTTTTTGAGCAACTAATCGCCCAGCCTGTTTTATCTTTAATATATCCCTCATGCCACCAACCATCAAGAGTGCTCAATTGGGGGATGCCGTTATGGGCTGCTTTCATGCCACTGGTGCCAGAAGCTTCATTGGGAGGAAGGGGGTTATTGAGCCATATATCAACACCAGCGGTCACAAGCTTTGCTAACTTCATGTCATAGTTTTCCAAAAAAGCTATTTTTATTCTTTTTCCGTATCTCTTTTTTATTTCATTTAATTCTTTAATAAGGCTTTTACCAATTTCATCCTGTGGATGAGCCTTGCCACTATAGACTAGTTGAATTTTTCCAACTTTATCATGAATAGATAAAAACTTTTTTATATCATTAAATAATAAGGTTGGTCTTTTATAGGCGGTAAAACGTCGCGCAAAACCAATGGTAAAAACTTGAGCCGCAAACTTTTCTCCGGTTTTATTTTCTATCACCTTTAAAAGACGCTTTTTTGCACTTTGATGAGCTAACCATATTTTATTAAGTGGAATTGAAAAAGCGTGCCTTAAAGATAGGCCTGATTCTCGCCACTCCGGAATATATTCATCAAAAAGTGCGATAAATTCTGGCGCCGTCCAGGTAAGAGAGTGCACACCATTGGTAACATTATTAATTACATGCTTCGGAAACATCTTTCTTGTAACTTTTTGATGACTACTTGCCACTCCATTTATATAATCACTAAAGTATAGAGCGATCTCAGTCATATTCACCTTATTGCCTGTAACCAAGCCTGGCAATTTATCAGGAAAATCAGGTTGGTAGTGTTTTACTTTTTCTATTGGAAAAATATCATTAGCTGTTTTTAATGGGGTATGAGTAGTAAAAACACAAGTCCTTTTTACTTTTGCTATTCTCTCTTTTACACTCCCCTTTTCATCTAAAAATTTAGCAATAGCTACAAAACTTCCATGCCCTTCGTTAATGTGAAGCTTTTCTATAGAATATCCTATTTTTTTTATCACCTCATAACCACCACGACCAAGTATCATCTCCTGTAAAAGACGATATTCTCTATCACCACCGTATAAATGATCGGTTAAACCTCGATATTTCTCCTTATTCTTTTTCAAGTTGGTGTCTAATAAAATTACTGGAACAGAAAAACCCTTAGCGGATTTAATAATGTATTCCCAAGCCGCAATATAAACTTTATCTCTATTTATTTTTATTGAAACCTCGCTCTTTATTTTTTTTAACTTAGAAAAATTATAAGCTTTAAAAAGATTTTCTTTCTGCTCACCTTTTTTATTTATTTTTTGATTAAAATAGCCATAGCGATTAATCAGCGTTACTCCAATTATCGGAACATTTAAATCAGCTGCAGAGCGCAATATGTCGCCCGCCAAAACCCCCAAGCCCCCGGAATAGGTTTTGATGTCTGGATGCATGCCAATTTCCATGCTAAAATAGGCAATTTTATACTTTTCTTTTTCTTGTTTTTTCATTTATTTAAGATATTGTAATCATTATTTCGTTACTCTTCTTCGTTTCGCCACTCCAAGTTTTAATCTCCGCATAGACTTTGTATGCACCCTTATCAATCAAATCTCCTTGCCAATAAACTTCAAAAATTTCTCCATTTACCCCATTTATATCTCCCAATAACTTGCTATCACTTCCATCTTCTCTGCTTAAAAATACTAAGATTCTCGATACATTATCAGGATTACTTACACCAACCGATATATTTAAGGGAAAATCTATTTGATTTACAGCAATACCGCTACTTGGAGAAATGATTGCAACCGTGCTCGGCTCATTATTACTTATTGTTTTATTTTTTAAATTGAAGTCAAGGCTATCTTCGGCGCAATTATTTACATCATCGCAAACTCTTACCAAAAGATTGTGATAACCTTTATCAAGTGGTGGCAATTTTTCATTGATTAAAGATTCATTACCAGTTTTTGTTTGCCACAAACTGCCGTTTATAAAATAATTAATCTGGCTTACCCCCCTTAAAGCACTAGCTGCAATTTCAACTACTAAGTTATTATCTGATATCTCTTGTTTATCATTAGGACTAATTATCTTTATTTCCGGAATATTTTCTGGCGAGTGCAAATTATCAAAATCATTCAAAAGCTTAGTTGAAGTCGCATTTTCTTCCGCCCACGCTAAAACCGCCGATTCCCATAATTCAAATTGTGGATCAGCACTTGGGTCTTCGGGAACCTCCCCTCGCGGATCATCTTTATCTACATAAAATAAAATAGAGTGGGCTTCAGGAATCTTCATATTAGAAATCAATTCTGGCGGGGTTTGTCCGCTAGCTAATTCCCCAGTCGTTGTATCTATTTTTATCTCTCTTTCTGGAATTTCACCATCCAAAATTCCTTTACCCGTTTTATAATCATCAGGCGTTTTAAAATTTTCTATTGGCGTGTCTCCCAATACTCGAGACATAAAAGCATTCCAAATTGGAGCGGCAACTGTGCTCCCCCCAGCTCCCCGATTCATCTCTTCATTATTATTATTTCCCACCCAAACTCCAGTTACAATAGAAGGCGTATAACCAATGGTCCACGCATCGCGATAATCATTAGTGGTTCCTGTTTTGGCAGCGACTGGACGACCAGAAATTACTAGATCATTTCTTTCGCCAAAAGCATAGGCGCGCGCTGAATTATCAGATAATATGTTATTTATCATCCTGCTGGTTTGCACGCCCAACACATCCCTTTCTTCAGATTTGTATTCTTCTATTATATTCCCATTCTTATCTTCTATTTTTAAAATACTAACTATATTATTAATTTTACCCTCTCTGGCAAAGATGCTGTAGGCATTAACATGCTCTAAAAGCTTCACCTCTGCCCCACCAAGGACCAAGGCAAGACCAAAACGTTCCCTTGGGTACAAAGTGGTATAACCCGCCTTATCGGCTAAATTTAGAACATCATTTACACCAGCTAAATAAAGCGCCTTAACTGCTGGGATATTTAATGAACCGGCTAAAGCCTTTCTCACACTAACTGGTCCATTTTCTTTTAAATTATAGTTTTTAGGAGTATAAGGCTCACTCTCTGAAAAATTTGTTATTACATCATATAGGACTGTGTCTGGGGTATAACCTTTTTCAAACAAAGCGGCGTAAACTAGTGGTTTAAGGGATGATCCTGGTTGTCTTGATCTAAGAGCAACGTTTACTTGACCATCGATGTCGTTATTAAAATAATCACGGGATCCAACCATGGCTAAAACTTGTCCTGTTTTAGGATCAATAGAAACTAAGGCCGCATTATTAGCGTTATATTTCTCCTCATATTCAACTGTTTTTTCTGCTATAACCTCTTCGGCGATTTGTTGTTTATATAAATCAAGGGTTGTGTAAATTTTTAATCCTTCCTGTTCTATCATTTTTTCTCCATACTTTTCCGCTAAGATGTCTTTAATATACATAACAAAATGGGGAGCGGTAATATTTGTTTCTGGGCCAGCGAAAACAATTTCTTCTTGTTTGGCTTGCTCTGCCTCTTCTTTACTAATATGCCCCTGTTGTTCCATTAGAGTAATAACATAATCCTTTCTTCCTAAAAGGAAATCTTTATTAGGCCCATAAGGAGAATAACGCGATGGAGCTTGCACTAAGGCGGATAAAAGAGCTGCCTCAGCGATACTTATATCTTTAGCGTTTTTATTAAAATATTTTTGACTTGCCGCCTCTATTCCATAAGCATTGGATCCATAAGGAATTTCATTTAAATACATTTGCAAAATTTCATCCTTACTAAATTTTTTTTCCAATCTGTAAGCCAATACTATTTCTTTTATTTTTCTGGTTATTTTCTTCTCCGGAGTTAAAACAGCGTTTTTAACAAACTGTTGTGTAAGTGTTGACCCTCCAGCGGTACGATTATAGATTACATTAGTAATCGCAGTCCTAAACATTGCCCATATACTAAAACCACTGTGGTGATAGAAATTTTTATCCTCAAGCGAAATTGATGCCCATTTTACATGATCGGGTAAATCGGATAAGGAGATAAGCGTTCTTTTTTCATCGCCATGTATCTCATATAGGATGTGCTCGCCAGTTCTATCATAAATTTTAGTGCTTTGCGTAATTTCTCTTTCCAATAATTGATTAGGGTTAGGGATGTCACGTGAGATCCAGGCGACAAAAGCAACAACAGCAACCACAGAAAAAAGAGCCGCCCAGAGGGCGATAAATAACAACTTCTTTTTCCAAGGTTTCTTTTTATCTGTTCTGCTAGTATTTCTATAAGTCGTTCTCACCACTTGATTTTTCCATGAATCAGAAGACTTTTGTTTTCTTGTATTTTTTGTCATAAAATTATTATATCATATTTTACCATTGTTGTCCCTTATATGATTTTATTAAATTTTGCTCTATAATGTAAATATTATGAATAATAAAAAAACTATTACTAGCGAAAAAAACGAAATAATTAAAGATCTTTTATCTTTAAAAAAGAGTAGAAATCGAAAAAAAACGGGAGTTTTTTTGATAGATGGTCGCAGGGAATTAGAGATTGCGATAAGAGCAAATGTAGAAATAGAGAAGATTTTTATCTGTCCCGACTTTATTGTTAAAGAAAATTTTTCCCTTGAAGATTATCAAAAATACGAGACAACTTTTGTTTCAAAAGCTATTTTTAAAAAAATAGCTTACAAAGAAAACCCTGACGGTTTTCTTGCCTTAGCTAAAAAACAAAAAGCCAATCTAAATAATATTAAGCCTCAAACTAAAGAAATTATTATTATCTTAGAAATGGTTGAAAAGCCTGGTAATTTAGGCGCGATTGTTAGAACTGCTTATGCGGCAGGTGTAAAAAATATAATTTTAACAAACTGTCAGACAGACATCTATAACCCCAATGTTATCAGATCTAGTGAGGGGCTAATCTTTAAACTAAATATTATAGAATTAGATAACGCAACAACCCTCTCTTTCTTAGAAAAAAATAATATTAAAACATTTTGTGCAGCTACTACTGCTAGTAAAAATTACACAAAAGTTAATTACCCGCAAAAATGTGCTCTAGTCTTTGGGTCAGAAGCTTTTGGTTTAAGTGATTTTTGGTTAAATAATAAAGAAAATAATATTAAAATTCCCATGGTTTTAGGAATAGACTCTCTTAACGTTTCGGTATCGGTAGCAATAATATTATTTGAGGCATTAAGACAAAATAGTTAGTTTGACAAGAAGCTTCATTTTTATTACTATAAGACAAGAAAATTATGCGCCCATAGTTCAATGGATAGAACACCAGCCTTCTAAGCTGGTTATGGGGGTTCGATTCCCTCTGGGCGTACTATCAATTTATGGTGCCTATGGTGTAGAGGCAACACAGCAGGTTGTGGTCCTGTTATCTCGGGTTCGATTCCCGATAGGCACCCCACTAAGGAAAAGACGAGTCTAAAAGCTCGTTTTTTCTGTTATATAAGGGTAAAAATGAGGTTTGCCAACACACATTAATATAAATTGGTTGACAAGATAGAATAAATATTGTAATATATTTTATTATAGAACATTAAAAATAACCAATTAAAATACACACATGGAAAGAAATGTAAAAAAACGAATGTTTTTGGAATCAGAGCTCTTAAACCAAATTTTAAGTGGCGAAAAAACACTTGGAGATTTAAATTGGTTTATTCAATTATCTGATTACGAAATTAAAAAAGCACAAAACAGGCCAGTTGACTTGTTTAAAAGCATGGAAGAACACTTTCATTATGTGGATCAACAAATTTTGAATTATTTAAATGAACAAAAATCCAAAACACATTTGTCAAAACATAAAAAATTGTTTTGGAAAAAAAATCCAAAAAGCATTTTAAAACAAAAAATGGTTACCATGAAAGATGCTTTGTGTATTGCCTTAGATTTTATAACAGAAAGAAATCTACTTGAAGTAGAAAAAGGCGCATCTTTTCTGATTCCATTTTCAAGAGAAGAAGAAAAAGGTGAAAACGAAGGTAAAATATTTTATTTTCACATTTTCAACAGCTCAGACTGGAGTAGGCCTAAAATAGAATTAGGAAAAAAAACCAGAGAGGATTTTTCGAGGATTTATCTAAAAAGTGATTCATATTTTTTGATAAATTCATAATTAAGAAAAGTTAACCTACCACATCCTAGACCCGCAACAACATCGCGGGTCTTTTTTATATCAATTTACTAAATATTCCATCAAAAAAGTTTTCCAAGTTTTGCGATTAGCCACCCCATTTGAAAAAGACGAGTCTAAGGGCTCGTTTTTTCTTTGATATAAGATAATTATTAAAGTTTGCAAAAAATAAATCAAATGATAATATTGTGTCATAAAGTATATTATCATTTTATGAAAAAAACCTTACTTTTATTTGTTATTCTAATATCATTAACATTATCTGCCTGTAGCATCTCTCAAAAAGCATCAATTAATTCCAATTTACAGGAATATAATTCACCTGTAATAGTTAGCAATGAAAATTCATTGGTAATTAAACAGAGAATCCCCGAAGGAACACAAGAAGGGGTGGTTAATGAAAATAAAATTATAAATTACCCACTGAACGAAGTTAGTGTTATTTTTAATAAAGAAATAAGTAAAGATAGTTTAACTGGAGAAAATTTTTATGCTCTTTGGGGTATAGAGGATAGAATTCCCGCCACCATCTATTATAATTCAGAAGAAAAAAAAGCTTCTTTAAAGTTTGATCAACCAATAATTTCTTCAGGCGACATAACAAGAATCACTGTTATTCTAAATAATATAAAATCAAAAGACGCGGTTATTGATAACTATTCTTATAATATTGATATTAAAAATTAGTTAAATATTCCATCAAAAAAGTTTGCCAAATTTTGCGATTAGTCACCCCATAAGAAAGTATATAAAAATAACTCTAATATTAGGGTTATTTTTGTTTTAGATTTGTTGGACTCCTGGAGGGAAGACAAACTGGTTGACAAATAATAATAATTATGATATAGTACATTTACAGTTCATTGAAATAATAACAAAAAATACCATATCATGAAGATTAATCACTTTTCTTTCGTTATTTTTTTAGCGTCAACAGCGCTTAGCTTAATCCCTTTTGGAACAATTTTGGTGGGATACTTAATAGCAAAAAACAGCGCAAAAAAAGAACTCGTAACAAGGTTCTTGGTTGCTTCCGCTGGTGTAATATTAAGCCAAGGGGTTGCGCTTCAATTTGAAGCAATGAGAATTTTTTTGTCGCTATTTATTATGGCGGCAGCAATACCCTTCTTTCTTCCCAAGCAAAAAAAAGAAGAATTAAGTGATGTATAAAAAGACAAAAGGAGTCTAGATCATTAAGACTCCTTTTTTATTTAAAAACAGCCCCAGAAGAGCTGTTTTTATTTTTATATTATATAAATTATTGCTTAATAGGCATCACTATATAAAGATAGTTATTTTCTTTCTCGGGTTTAATCAAGCAAGGGGTGTTATTGTTTAAAACTTTTATTAAGACATTTTCATCGTCAATATTATTTAACCCGTCCAGCAAATAACGGTAGTTTATTGTAATTTCATTTTCATCGCCTTCTACATTGCAATTAATTTCTACTTGACTTTCGCCGCTTGCCCCAGAAAACGAAGAAATAGAAATTTTATTTTTTAACAACAAAATAGTAATATCATTTATTCCACTTTTTGAGAACAAAGAAACTGCTTTTACCCCTCTTATAAACTCTGTTTTATTAACTAACGCCTCTGTTATGCTTTTATTAGGAATTATTTGTTTATAATCAGGGTATTTTCCGTTTATTAAACGAGAAATTAAACTTACTGAATCAAATTTAAATAAAATCTGATTATCAGAAATGGTAATTTCTATTTCATTTGCTCCATCGATATCATTAAAATCAAAATTATTAAGTATTCTTAACAATTCTTGAACTGTTTTTGCTGGAACAATTACAGACTCATCTTCTTTTTTATAATTTTCTTTTATTTTAACTTCTTTTTCAGCTAAGCGATAACTATCAGTTGCCGCTAAATTTAATTTTTTTTCAGAAAAAGTGAATAAAACACCAGTTAATTCAACTCTATTTTCACTATTTGAAACTGCAAAAATAACTTGAGCGAGCGATTTTTTAAATTCTTCTATATCTAATAAATAACTTGTGTCTTCGTTTATTGTTGGAATAAGGGGAAAATCTTTTGCTTCTTCTCCTTTTATTTTTGTTTTATAATTACCTGATTTTATCTTAAGCTCCTTATTTTTTTCTTCAATCTCAACTTTCTCTCCGTTATTTAGTAAGTTTACATAATCACTTATCAACTTAGAATCAACTGTAAATTGTCCTTCTCTTTCTATTTTTCCTCTAACTAAATGCCTTATCCCGATCTCTAGATTAGTTCCAATAAACTCTATGTTACTATTTTCAATTTTTATTAATATATTATTTAATATAGGAAGATTGACATTTTTTACTGTTACATGTCCAACTATATTTAATCCTCTTTTTAAATTTTCTTGTAGGGATATAAATTTCATATTTTTATAATTGTTTATTATATTATTAATTTATATTATATAAATAATAATAATAATAAGGAGGTGGATAATTAAATATTTTTTAAGTTTTCTTATAATTATATAGTCATTTGACCTATTTTGCTGTTGATAAGCGAACTCTTAAAAAGTGGGAAAATAATAACAAAGTGTTAACTACTTTTCTACTATCTATTTTTTAAACAATTTGTTAAATCTAATCAACAGGACTATTTTTTATATCAACAACTTAATCCACAGAAAATTGTTAATAACTTTGATTAAAAAGTTGCTTTATTGAATTTATTTCTTGTTTTAATTTTTCATTACTAACAACTTTTATTTCATTTAAGATTTTGTTATAAGCGTGCATAGCTGTGGTGTGATCACGTCCTCCTAGTTCATGGCCTATTGCTGGATAAGATGAGTTTAATTCTTCTCTTATTAAATAAATAGCAACTTGTCGAGGATTAACTAATTCTTTTTTTCTGCTATTACCAGTTAAATCCTTGGTATTTATGTTATAGAATTTCGCTACCACTTCAATTATGTCACGAGCAGACATTGAACGAGATTGAATATTGGAAATAAAGTCACCTAAAACCTCTTTCACGGTTTCGGTGCTAGGTTCAATATTTTTTAATTGATGATAGGCAATTACTTTATTTAAAGCGCCCTCAAGCTCCCTGATATTGTTTTTTACATTCTCTGCAATATAGATTAAAACATTTTTTTCTAAGACAAATCCTTTTTCCTGCGCCTTTTTTTCTAATATAACCAACTTTGTTTCAGTGTCTGGCTTACCAATATCAGCCACCATACCTGATTCAAATCGGGAAATTAACCTTTTTTCAATAGCGGGCATAGATTTTGGTGGGCGATCAGAGGTGAGGACAATTTGTTTATCATTTTGCTGAAGTTCATTAAAGGTGTGAAAAAACTCTTCTTGGGTTCCGTCTTTTCCGCCCATAAATTGGATATCATCAACCAAAAGAAGATCAACATTTCGATAGAGATTTTTAAACTCTTTTGCCTTTCCGGTAGTAACAGCCTGAATATAGCTGTTGGTAAATTTTTCGCTTGTTGTGTATAGAATTTTACTATTTTTCTTAGCTACTTCGTTGCCAATTGCCTGCATAAGATGGGTTTTTCCTAACCCAACGCCGCCATAGATAAAAAGTGGGTTATAGGATTTACCAAGATTATTAGCAACCGCTAAACAAGCGGCGTGCGCCAACTCATTGCCACGACCAACAACAAAATTTTCAAAAAGATATTTAGAGTTTAAACCATAACGATTAGCTGAAAAAGAGCTATTGTTTTCTGGTACACTTATTTTTTGTTCCGATTTAAATAAAATATTTTCATTATCTTTTGTTGACGATCCACTTTTAGTTGCTTTATTTGTCTCTTCTTTTGTATTTTTTAGTTCTATTTTATAGATAATTTCTTCAATTTCTTGTTTGGTAACGCTATTTAAAGCACTAATTATGTTTTTGTGATATTTTTCTTCTAACCATTTTTTAACAAAGGCATTGGGGACACAAAGAATGACCCGACTATTTTCGAATGAAGATATGAAAGTGTCTTTAAACCAAGTGATAAAGTTAGCTCGCGACAAACTAACCTCTATTTCTCCTAGTACAGCTTGCCAAATTTGTTCGTTATTCATAGGTGGGGTGCTTAAAAATAAGTTAAAACAATTTATTTAATTATATTAGAAATATAACTTTTCCACAAGGCAAGAAAATGTTAAAAATATGTTAACAAGAGGTGTATAACTTTTTAAGTCTTTATAATTGACGGCTATAAATAAAGATGATATTGTATAAAAACAAATTATTAAGAATATAATATGCCAAAAAGAACATATCAGCCGAACAAGAAAAGGGCAAAGACAAAACATGGTTTTATCAGTCGAATGGAAACAAAAGATGGTAGAAATGTTTTAAAGAGTCGTCGCGCGAAAGGCAGAAAAAAATTAGCAAAATAAGTTTTAGACCTATAAATGCTAAGAAAAGAAAACAGAATAAGACTAAAGAAAGAATTTGACCAAGTTTTTAAGCGTGGCTTGTCTTTTTATAATAAAAATCTAGGAGTTAAGGTTTTAAAAACAGAATTAAAAGTGAGTCGACTTGGCATTATAATAAGTAACAAGGTTAGCAAGAGGGCGGTTGAGAGAAATAGAATAAAAAGAATCATCAGAGATTTTTTTAAAAAAGAAATTGAAGGTTTAAAAATAGGGAAAGATGTGGTGATAATTGTGTTCCCCAATGAAGCAAATAAGAGTAAGGCTGAAATTGAGAAAGATTTAAAAATAGCATTAGATAAAATAAAAAAATAATGACAAGGCAAATATCGGTAATAATGAAGAAGTTTTTTATTGGTCTTATTTCTTTTTATCAAAAAACCCTTTCTTTTGACCATGGACCACTGAAAATTTTTTATCCACACGGTTTTTGTCGCTTTAACCCCACCTGTTCCCAGTATGGGAAAGAGGCGATAGAAAAACATGGAGCGATAAAGGGGGGGGTGATGACAATGTGGAGAATTTTGCGTTGTAATCCTTGGAATAAAGGAGGAAATGATCCTGTTAAATAATATATTTATATAATTAGTATGTTTACCACAATTTTTTATCAGCCAGTTTTAAATCTATTGGTTTTTATCTATAATATAATACCATTTAACGATTTTGGCGTTGCGATTATATTATTAACTGTTATTATCAAGCTTATTTTTTGGCCACTTGGTGGCAAAGCAATTAAATCACAGAAAGCGCTTCAAGATCTACAACCTAAGATTGATAAAATAAAGCAAGAATATAAAGATGATAAGGTTGCGTCAAGCCAAAAAATAATGGAGCTTTATAAAGATAATAAAATAAATCCTTTTTCGTCTTGTCTTCCTCTTTTAATTCAACTCCCTTTTCTATGGGCGGTATTTCGTATATTTAGAAGTGGGGTAGAAAATAATCTTGATTTAGTTTATCCCTTTATAAGTAGACCGGAAAGTATTAATACTATTTCTTTTGGTATAGTTGACTTAGGTGTTCCTAATGTATATCTTGCGATTTTAGCGGGATTGGCTCAATTTTGGCAGGCAAAAATGGTTTCCGTTAGAAAGCCAGAGATTAAAACGCCGGGAGCAAAGGATGAAAATATGATGGCAATAATGAATAAACAAATGTTGTTTATTATGCCTGCGGTAACAGTTTTTATTGGCATGTCTTTGCCGGGTGGCCTAACCCTTTATTGGTTGGTAATTACTTTAGTAACCGTTATACAGCAACTACTAGTCTTTAAGAAAAAAAATAATACTGAAGTGATTGAAGGAGAAATAGTTAAATAAGATAAATAAAAAATAGCCTTAAAAATGGGCTATTTTTTTATAAACTATTAATTTACCGTTACCTCTTCTTTTATTTCTTCTGTTTGTTCGGCGTTATCTATATCCTCTTTTTCTACCTCTTTTTCTTTGCCAACCAAACACACCTCTTGCCAAGGAACATAATGGGAATTGAATCTTACTTCTTGACGAGGCGTAGTTGTGGCACCTTCGGGATAAGTTACAATGTAATCAAAGTAGGTGTCAGCACCATTATGAGCACTTTCAGTACAACGTTTTTGACCGGGCTCTAATTCATCGGTTTCTATTATTTTAGTAGCTGGTGGTTTTACAATGTTGTAAATAATCGGCGTAGTAGTTGTCGCCTCTCTTCCATCTTTGGTTCCCCAGAAATCAAAATAGATATCGTTTCCTTCGATGCGAGATTGGATGAGGATGTAATTATTTGTATCATTTATAAATTTAACATCTGGCCAAGGATCATAAACGGCAGCGTCCATGCCAGCTGGTTCGTAGTAGCTGACTCGGTAGGAGTGGTTTCTTCTCGCGGTGATAGGCAGACCTGATGAAAGAGCGGATCGAAAAATAGTTGTCGCCACTTGGCATAAGCCGCCACCATATTCAAGAATGGTTTTATCACCCTTTATAACCAATTCTGGCAAATAACCAGTGCTAGCATCAATATCACCTAATGCGCCAACTAGCGAAAACTCTTCGTCGGGTTTAATTAGTACGCCATGAATAGCTTCAGCGCCCACTTCAATGTTGTGACGCCGGTTAGCCGAAGATCCAGCGAAATTAGAATGACCAACACCAATTAATTCTTTTATAGAAAAATCGTTTTCTGATGTAAAATCTTCGACACTTATTATTTTTGTTTTTATTTCTGCTTCCCAAAGATTAACAGTTAGATTATCTAAAATATTTTCAGCACTTAATTCTAGGTCAAGTTCACGCCCATCTTTGCCCACTTGCCAGCTAGACACCTTGTTGTCTACAATCTCAAAACGAGGCAAAACAATCTCTTGATTTATTTGTTTGGCTACCTGAGAAGAAAGATATTTTTTAATTTTTTCTTTATCAAAGCTGAAGGTTGGTATCTGATTAGCAGTTTTTGTTGTTATCCAGGTAATTAATTCGCTCGATTTAACTTTAAATGTTAATTTCTCTTCATTTTTTGTAGAGTTATCAATATAAAAAATTATAAAATCACCTTGAGCAAGTATTTCTTCTGCCTTTGGCCTTAAAACTTCTAAGTCAGTCTGCAAAATGCTTGGATATTGTGATTGAGTCCTTAGTATTATATGGGGAGTTTTTAAATATTTTAAAGATTCCTCTAGTTCATTCTTTAAATTTACTACAGCAACCTCCTTGCCTATTCTCTCTTTATTGTTTATTAAATCTCCCTCTTCATTGATTGAAAAATAGGCGTTTTCGGCGGGTATGGTTAAATTAGAGAAATTATTATTTAGCCATTTTAAAATAATTTCATCTTGATAAGATAAAGAGAGAAGGGTTTGATTTTTATAATCACTTACTAAAATTGTTTTTATATAATCAAGAAAAGATCTATTTTTTTTTGCAAAAGCATCGTTTGCCGTTTCTTCAATATCAAAGACAAAGGAGTCAACATAAAGAAGACTTTCGGGAATATCAGGACTAGCTGAAGTGGCACTAAGAGGAAATGTTTTACTTTCATTATTATAAGAAAAAACAATTCCTTTTTCACGAAGACGAACTTCTTCTTTTATTAGCAAATCTCTGACTTCATCTATTTCTAATCTAGAAACATCCAAATTGCCAATATAGGTTCGAGGAAGAAGTTTGGATCGATAATTTGTTGACCAATATAAATAAAAAATTAAAAAAATTGTCAGCAATAATAATAGAACTGACAAAGAAATAAAAGTTAATTTTTTATTTTTTAACATAGACATCAATCTTTAACAGTAACTTTTATTTTTTCAGGCTTCGACTTATATAAAGTTATGGTTAAAACCCCATTTTCTATTTCTGCCTTAATTTTTTTCGGATCAACCTCAGCCGGTAAGATTATTGAACGTGAAAATGGGCCCCAATAGCACTCTTTAAATAGATATTCGCAATCAGAAGAAAGCTCTTTATTTTCGCGACTACCTTTAATAATAAGAAGGTCATTGTGGAGAGATATTTTTAAATTTTCAGGATTTGCGCCAGCTATGGTAGATTTTATAATAATCCTTTTAAGGTCGTGTAAAACGTCAATAGCAAGTTGCCCCTCTTCTTCTTCCGCTTCTTCTTCCAGCCATTTATTAATTGTTGGCTCCTCTTCTTTTATAAGAGAATCATTTTTATTTTTTTTAGAAAAAAGCATAAGAGATTAGAATTTTATTTATACTTTCAATTTACCAATTTTTTAGAAAAATGTAAATATCACTTTTTTTGAGTAAAAAAATAAAAACCGCTATTATGGCGGTTTTAGTGGGCTCGTGCAGATTCGAACTGCAGACCTCTACGATGTCAACGTAGCGCTCTAACCAACTGAGCTACGAGCCCGAAAAAGATTAGTGCGCCTAGATGGACTTGAACCATCGACCCCCGCTTTATAAGAGCGGTGCTCTAACCACCTGAGCTATAGGCGCAAAATGTTTTCATAAATCTTTATATCATTACAGAAGTATTTTATCAAGTATTATTTTGCTAATAAGGAGGAAATTATATTGTTTGGGGCCTGTTTAGTTTGGGCGGTGGCTAATTTTTGGTTGCCACTTGGTTTGTAGGCTTCAAGAAGTTTGAGAACATTTGCATTATTTAAAGAGAAGGCGATAAGTTTAGTATTTAAAACTCCTTCGATGGAAATAACGATATATTCTACTTCATTTAGCCCTGACATAAGCTCATCAATTAAATCTTTTAGCGGCTCAGTTTCAATCTCTAAGCCATCTAAATCTGATTCTTGAAGTGGTATCCAGGCTATTTTATTGTTTTCAATTTTCAATTTCTGTAGTATTTTAGCCCAAATTTTTAAGTCAGAAATACGTCGATTGCGGTATAGGTTGTTTACTATCTCCTCTCTTCTTCCTCCCAGCTTTATCAATTGAGAGGCGTGGATTAGGGTTTCGGAAGTTAATTTACCAGTCTTAAAATTTTTAGTTTGCAATATTATCCCTGCCAATAAAGCGGTTGCGATATCTTCGTTAATTAAATCTGCATTCTTTTTTAAAATGAGATTATAAATTAACTCCGATAAAGTTGAGTAATTAATAGCAATAAAATTTATTTCTCCGAATTCCTCAGTTGACGCCCTAGAGGACAAATTAATAATGGGCGTTTTGTAAAAAAATTCAATATTTTTATCATAGATATCACCTAAAGACTCTAAGTCATTAGCCCCTAAGCAAATTATTAAATCATAAAAGAAATCGCCAGCACGAGAACTAAGATCAGAAGCTTCAAACCAGCCGTTTTCTGGAGAAAGAATAAAATTTAATTGATTTTTTTCAACCACATACTTAATTTGACTAACCTTGGTTTTACTAATATCTAAAGAAACCACAAATTTACGCAGATGGTCTAAATTATTTTTTATTTCATTAAAAGCGGGGAGAAAATTAAGGTGCCCCTGTTTTTTAGAACAAGAACCAGACACGTTAACATTTTTTCCATTCTTTTTTAAGAATAAGTAAAGCGCTAATGATGCGGACACAGAGTCCGGATTCCAATCAGAGGGAAAAACGAGCAATATGTTGTTTGCCTTTTCAATTTGTTTGAAAATTTGTTCTTCAATCTTAATCATGAAAACTCGTTTTAGTTAATAAAAATGGAGTTTAATAAGATAATATATAACTATTTTTTGCTTCCGTCAAGTCTTTAGATATAATTGACTTAAGGCATATTTTTTGGTAGTTTTATATTATGAATAAAGAATTAGATAAAGTTTATAAGCCTTTAGAGAATGAGGATAAAATTTATAATAAATGGGAAAAATCGGGATTTTTTAATCCTGATAATTTAAATTTACCTGAAAGTGCAAAAAACTATACAATCATTCTCCCGCCACCCAATATTACCGCTAAATTACATTTAGGGCACGCGGCCATGTTGGCTATAGAAGACCTGCTTGTGCGCTATAAAAGGTTAAAAGGATTTAGAACTCTTTGGTTGCCAGGGACAGATCATGCGGCGATTGCTACCCAAAATGTAGTTGAGAAAAGAATTTGGCAGGAGCAAGGAAAAAATAGACATGATTTGGGGCGGGAAAAATTTCTTGAAGAAGTTTGGTCTTTTTTAGGCATAACTCAGGCCACTATACTACAACAAATAAAAAAAATGGGAGCCTCTTTAGATTGGTCACGCCTAGCTTTTACTCTTGATGAAAAAAGACAAAAAGCCGTTCGGGTGATGTTTAAAAACATGTATGATGAGGGCGTTATTTATCGCGGTGAAAGGCTAGTTAATTGGTGTCCTCGTTGTCATTCAACTTTAGCAGACGACGAAGTTGAATATAAAGAGGAAAAAGCAAAACTTTATTGGTTAAAATATGGCCCCTTTGTTTTAGCGACGACAAGACCGGAGACAAAATTGGGAGACACGGCTGTAGCGGTTCATCCTGGTGACGAAAGATATAAACAATATGTTGGCAAAGAATTGGAAATAGAGGGTGTGTTGGGCAAGTTTAAAGTAAAAGTGGTAGCAGATTATGCTGTTGATAAAGATTTTGGTTCAGGTGCTATCAAAGTTACCCCTGCTCATAGTTTTGTTGATGATGAAATAGCTCGTCGTCACAATTTAGCCAGCAAGAAAATTATCAATGAAGACGGTAAAATGATGTCTAATTGTGGCAAATATGCTGGCTTAAGTAGCCGTGAAGCTCGTGCTGCGATTGTTTCTGACATGGAAGAAATGGGGCTAATTGATCATGTTGACGAGAATTATGTTCATAACAGCGCACATTGTTATCGTTGTGGCACAGTTATTGAACCCCTGCCTTCAAAGCAATGGTTTATATCGGTTGATAAAAAACTAGATAGATTGGGAGGAAAATCATTAAAAGAAAAAGCAATGGAAGCGGCGCAAGATAAAATAATTGAATTTATTCCAAGTCGTTTTGAAAAAAGATACTTAGATTGGATGAAGAATTTACATGATTGGTGTATTTCCCGTCAAATTTGGTTTGGTCATCAAATCCCTGTTTGGTATAAAGACAATGAAATTTATTGTGGCTTGGAAAAACCAAAAGATGAGGGATGGAAGCAAGACCCAGACACTCTTGATACTTGGTTTTCTTCTGGAATGTGGACATTTTCCACCCTTGGTTGGCCCGATAATTTTGTTAATGGTGAAAAAGTTGGTGATTTAGCCAAGTTTCACCCAACACAATTACTTGAGACTGGTTATGAAATTATTACTCTTTGGGTATCAAGAATGATAATGATGTCTTATTTTGCTATCAACGAACCACCCTTTGAACAAGTATACTTACATGGCATGGTTTTAGATAAAAAGGGAAAGAAAATGTCTAAGTCCAAGGGCAATGGCATTGATCCTTTAGAGATGGCAGAAACATTTGGCGCTGACGCGGTTCGTCTTTCGCTCTTGATGGGCTCTACACCAGGCAACGACACTCGTTTTAGTGAGGAAAAAATTGAAGCCAAAAGAAATTTTATCAATAAGCTGTGGAACATATCGCGCTTCATTCTTGACTATAGTAAGGATGAATTAGAAAAGAATATAGAAATTCAAAATTTGGAAATAAAAACAAGTGCTGATAAATGGATTTTATCAAGTTTGTTGGACCTTATTAATAAAACAGAAGAAAATTTAGAAAATAATAACTTCTCTTTAGCCGCTGAAGAATTGAATGATTTTACCTGGAATAAATTGGCTGATTGGTATTTAGAGGTGGCAAAAATTGAAAAAGGAAAAGAAAAAATATTAATATTTATATTGAGAAATATATTAAAATTGTGGCACCCTTTTATTCCCTTTGTTACCGAAGTTGTTTGGGGTAGCTTTAATGACAATTTATTAATGGTGGAAACTTGGCCTGAGGTTAATGAATTGAAAGAATTAGTTAAAAAATTTAATGATAATAATTTTTCAATAATACAAAATATTATTATTGCGATTCGTAATGCAAGAAGTGAAAATAAGGTAGAGCCAGCTAAAAAATTAGAGGCAGTAATTTTTGGACATGATAATAAAGAGTGTATTGCTAAAAACATAGATGTTATAAAGAGTTTAAAAACTAGCATTTCATCTTTAACGGTTTATGAAGAAGGCGATAAAATAGAAGGGTCAATTATGGCAACTTCACAGGGGGTGGAAATATTTCTTATTGGCGCCTTTGATCGAGATCAGGAATTACAAAGATTGCATAAAGAAGAAGAAAATCTAGATAAATTGATAAAAATTCAAGAAAGAAAGCTAAATAATGATGAATTTGTAAAAAAAGCACCAGAGACAGTTGTGGCACTAGAGCGCGATAAATTAGAAATATATAAAACAGAGCAAGCAAGAATAAAAAAAGCAATAAATAAACTATGACTTTAAAGAATTATTTATTTGTGATGTCAGTGCTAACAGCAATTTGCTGGGCGATTTTCTTTTTTGTAGCCGACATTATTAATCCTTTTTCTACAAACTGGTTGGGGTTTTTACTTTTTTATGCCTCACTTTTTATTGCTCTGGTGGGCCTCTGTACTTTAGTTGGTTTTTTGATTAGATTTGTAATTTTAAAGAAGGGGTTAGCCTTTAATTTAGTAAAACTATCTTTTCGACAATCATTTTTGTTTGCACTTTTTTTAGTTCTCTCTTTATTTTTACAAGCAAACAATTTATTAACTTGGTTAAATTTGATATTTTTAATTATGACATTCTCAGTTTTAGAAATATTTTTATTAAGTAACAAGAAAAAACGTTAATTATATGAAAAGTAAGTTGCAAAATTTAAAAGATGAAATATTAGAAAAGATTAATGAAATTAAATCGGAGGCTGATGTAAAAGAAATAGAATTAAGATATTTTTCTCGTAAGGGAGAAATTAGCGAAATCATGCACAGTTTAAAAGATTTAAGTTTAGAGCTGCGTAAAGAATTTGGAGTATTGGCTAATAAAACAAAAAAAGAATTAGAAGAAGCTTTTTCTAAGGTAAAAAATAATTTTTCAAATGATGAAAATTGTGAAAACCTAGACATTACTTTACCAGGAGTGGCGATGAAAAGAGGTCATCTTCATCCAATTACTATTATTCAAAGAGAGGTGGAGGATTTATTTACTGGCTTGGGTTTTTCTATTATCTCTGGGCCAGAATTAGAAAGCGATTATTTTAATTTTACCGCCCTTAACATGCCGCCACTTCATCCAGCTCGTGATATGCAGGACACTTTTTATGTTACAAACGGAAAAGATGATAATGAAGAATTGGACATGGTTATGAGAACTCATACATCGCCGGTGCAAATAAGGGCTATGCAAAAATACGGCGCCCCTTTAAAAGCGATAATTCCGGGAAGATGTTTTCGTAATGAAGCGACAGACGCTAGACATGAACACACCTTTTATCAATTTGAAGGATTAATGGTGGGTGAGAATATAAATTTTTCTAACTTAAAAAATTTATTAGAAATAGTCGGTATAAAATTATTTGGACCAGAGACTAAATTGAGAATGAGGCCAAAGTTTTTTCCTTTTGTTGAGCCGGGAAACAATGGTGAATATACTTGTTTTTTATGTAACGGCAAGGGTTGTAAAGTTTGCAAACAGACTGGTTGGCTAGAAATAGTCGGAGCAGGTCTAATTCATCCCAATGTTTTAAGAGCTGGCGGAATTGACCCAGAAAAATATTCAGGATTAGCTTTTGGCTTTGGTCTGACAAGACTGGCGATGTTAAAATACGGAGTTAATGATACGAGATTATTTAATAGTGGAGATTTGAAATTTCTTCAACAATTTTAATTATATGTATATTTCTTATAATTGGTTACAAGATTATATTAAGCTTTCACCGAAACATGATTATAATGAGGTGGCAAATAAATTGACATACCACACAGTTGAGGTTGAAGCAACAAAAAATCAAAAAGATATTTTTTCTAAAGTGGTTGTAGGAAAAGTTTTAGAAGTTAGCAAACATCCTAATGCTGATAAATTAAGCTTAGTTTCAGTTGATATAAAAGAGAGGATTTTAAAAATTGTTTGCGGCGCTCCTAATGTGGCAAGTGGACAAATGGTTCCAGTGGCCTTAGATGGAGCGATTTTGCCAGGTGATTTTGAGATAAAAACTAGCAAAATTAGAGGCGAGTTGTCTGAAGGCATGATTTGCGCTGAAGATGAACTTGGCTTAGGTTTTGAGCATAGCGGGATTATGGTTTTAAACGAAAAAGCAAAAGTTGGTGAAGATTTTTCAGATTACTTAAAAATGGATGATGTTATTTTGGAAATTGATAATAAGTCTTTATCAAATCGTCCTGATCTTTTAAATCATTATGGAATTGCTCGTGAGCTGTCAGTGTTATTAAACGCCACCTTAAAACCTTTAGATAAAATTGTTAATGGTAAGAATGAAATAAAATTTAATGAAAAAGATAAATTCAAGGTTGAAGTTTTAGATAAAGAGGCTTGTCCTCGGTATATGGCTATAAAAATAGATAATATTAAAATAGGGCCATCACCTGATTGGCTAAAGGAGAGATTGGTAGCTATTAATCAGCGCCCAGTAAATAATATTGTTGATATTGCTAATTATGTAATGTTTGAATTAGGTCAACCTTTACACACCTTTGACGCTGCTTATGTTGATAAAATAGAGGTAAGAAAAGCTTTGAATAATGAAAAAGTAGAAACAATAGACAAGAAAGAAAGACAATTGTGCTCTGATGATTTAGTAATTACAAATGGTGAAAAAATTATTGCAATAGCTGGTGTTATGGGAAGCGCTGAGAGTCAAATCAGTGATAAATCAACCGCCTTAGTTCTGGAATCGGCTAATTTTTCTGCAGGAGTTGTTAGAAAAACTGCACAGCGCTTAAGTTTGCGATCAGAAGCATCTTTGCGTTATGAGAAATCACTAGATCCAAATTTAACAGAAGTGGCCCTTAGGCGATTTGTTGCCTTATTAAATGAGGTCTGTCCGGACGCAAAGATTATCGGAACAGGGGTAGATATTTATTCCAATAAGCATGTTGAGAAAAAAATAAAACTTAATTATTCCTGGTTGACTGCTAAAATTGGCCAAGAAATACCTAAAAAAGAAGCATTAAAATCATTAAGGGAATTAGGTTTTATTTGCGAAGAGGGCGATGATGATGAGATTGAGGTTGTGGTTCCTTCATGGCGCGCCACCAAGGATATAAAAGAAAAAGAAGATGTCGTAGAAGAGGTGTTAAGAATTTATGGCTATGATAATATAAAATCTAGCTTGCCAAAAGAAGAGCTATCGCTACCAATTGATAATCAAGAAAGACTACTTGAAAGAAAAATAAAAGACATGCTCTATTCCCAATTTCTTTTAACCGAGGTTTACAACTACTCTTTTGTGGGAGAAGAACAACTGAAAAAACTTAATATTGATTATTTTAATCATCTTAAAATAGCTAATCCTTTGTCCGAGTTAAATAGTATGTTGCGCCAGTCATTGGTGCCCGGCTTGTTTTCTAATATAAAAAATAATCAGTCAAAATCTGATGATTTGAGTTTTTTTGAAGTTGGAAATGTATTTTTCAATTTACCCGGAGAGTATGTTAAAAATGTTTCAGGGGAAAAAAAGTTACCTTATCAAGAAAAAAGGCTGGGCGTTATTTTAGCGGGGAAAAATAAAGAAGTTTTTTCTCAATTAAAAAATATAACCTCTAATTTATTAACTTGGCTTTTTAATCTTGATAATGATGTTGTTTATTTAAACTTTGATAATCACCCAGGTTGGGCGGATGAAAAATTAGTGGCACAGGTCTCTGTTGCGGGCAAAAGCATTGGTTGGTTGGGCCTAGGAAGCAGCGATGTTAAAAAAAATCTTAATTTAAAGATGGAAACAGCGGTATTGGAGATCAATTGTAATAGCCTGTTTTCTTTGTTACTAGAACAAGCTCCTTTTAAAATAAAAGAAGCTGTAAAATATCCACCAGTTACACGTGACCTTAGCTTTGTGCTTCCTGATAAAATATTATATAATGATATTAAAGATGTTCTAATATCTTTCCATCCTTTAATTAAGTCAGTTGAATTATTTGATACCTATAAGGGCAACAAGCTGCCATCTGATAAAAAAAGTTTAGCATTCCATTTAGTTTATCAATCAGAGGAAAAAACGTTAACTTCAAACGAGGTCGATAAAATTCAAAAAGAATTAGTTGAAAAAATTGTTGAAAAATTTGGAGCACAATTAAGAGACTTTTAATTTAATTTAAAAATATATGTTTTCAACATCTGGCGACATTTTAAATTTAGTGTTGGCGGTTTGCATAACCGTGTTAACCGTTTTCTTAGTAATGGCTTTATATTATGTTGTGTCAGGTGTGCGTAAGGCATTTCGGTTAATTGATAGAATTGAATCAGGAGTGAGTAAGGCAGAGGAACTACTCACACTTGTAAGAGATAAGGTAAAAAGTGGCTCAGCTTATGTGATGTTATTTACCGAAGCCGCCAAGCAAGTAATAAAAATTGCGAAAGATAACGAATGGCTCTATAGAACAAAAAAGAAAGAGAAGAAGCAAAAGAAAAGCTAAAATAGACAAAGTATAAAAAAATAGCGGATAAAACCGCTATTTTTTTATTTACAATCTTTATTGCTACATTTTTCTTTGCCTGCTTTTGTAAATATCATCAGGGCGCCACATTTTTTACAAGTTTTTCCACTTGGTTCGCCTTGATAAGCATTTTTACATTGCGGATAATTATCGCAAGCGTAAAAAACACCACGACGACTTATTTTTTTTACTATTTTGCCTTGTTGGCAAATAGGGCAAGTTACTGGCTCAACATTGTTATCAGAAATGTTTTTTATATTTTTGCATTTAGGGTAGGCGCTGCAGGCAAGGAAGGGGCCATATTTACCCACTTTAACTTTCATTAAAGCGCCACATTTATCACAAACTTGATCATTATATTTTTCTTCCAAAGCTTTTATTTGTGGGCTTACCTCTTTTTGTGCTTCTTCTTTCTTGTTAAGACTTTTTATATTTTTGCATTTAGGGTAGGCGCTGCAGGCAAGGAATTTTCCATATCTGCCAGTTTTAATTATCATTGGCGCTCCGCATTTATCGCATTTTTCGTTTGATTCTTCAATGGGCATAATTTCTTCTTTTTTTATTTCTTTATATTTATTTTCTAAATTGTCAGCGAAATCTTGGTAGAATTCAGAAATTAAAGGTTGCCATTTTTTATTGCCACTAGCGACCATATCTAACCCGGTTTCCATTTCTGCGGTAAAGTGGTAATCAACTATTTGAGGGAAATGTAGTACCAACAAATCGTTAACAACAAAAGCTATTTCTGTTGGCTTTAGACGTTTAGAGTCATCTCTTTCTACATAGTTTCTGGTAATAACGGTGTTGATAGTAGGGGCATAAGTTGAAGGTCTTCCAATTCCGTGTTTTTCCATTTGTTTGATTAATCCAGCATCAGAGTAGCGAGCCGGGGGAACAGTTTCGTGTTTATCGGTAGTTATTTTTATAAGCTCTAGCTTCTCATCGCGCTGCACTACAGGTAAGTTTTGTTCTTTAGTTTTCTCTGGCCAAATCTTAAGATAACCAGGAAAGACAATTACTTGTCCATTTGCCCTGAAAAGATAATTATCTTTTCCTTGAGCAATTGTATCAATTGTGGTGCTATTTATTTTAGCTGACGCCATTTGACTAGCGAGCGCTCTTTGCCAAATTAATTTATATAACCTGCTTTCGCCACTTTCTAGTTTTTCTCCGATTATTTCTGGAGTTTTTTCTACTTCAGTCGGTCTGATAGCCTCATGCGCTTCTTGAGCATTCTTATTTTTGTTAATAAAGCTATTTTTGTTACCATTGTATTCTTTTCCTAAGTTGTTTGTAATCCAGTAGTTAGCGGCGTTGGTAAATTTAGAAGAGAGATTTAATGAATCGGTCCTCATGTAGGTAATATAACCTTTCTCGTATAATTTTTGTGCAAGAGTCATGGTTTGTTTTGCACTATAACCTAAATAGCGATTAGCGGTTTGTTGTAGAGTTGAGGTTATAAAGGGAGGAAGAGGATTTTTTTTACTTTCCTTCTGTTCTATTTTTATGATTTTAAATAAAGCTGATTTTAAATCTTTTTCTATTTGTTTTGCGGTAGACTCTTTTAATTCTAGTTTACCTAAGGTTTTATCATTTTTCTTTATCAAATTTGATATAAAAATGTCCCCGTTTAAAGTTTTTAAATCAGCTGAAATTGTCCAATATTCTTCACTTATAAATTTTTGGATTTCTCGCTCTCTTTCAACAATAATTCTAATAGCGACGCTTTGAACTCTGCCAGCTGACAACCCTTTAGTCACCTTTTTCCATAAAAATGGAGACAGTTTATAGCCAACTAACCTATCAAGAACACGTCTTGCCTGTTGAGCGTCAACCATGTTTGAGTTAATATCACGCGGATTACTCAATGCTTCTAAAATAGCATCTTTAGTAATTTCATGAAAAACAATTCGATTGCTTTTATTTTTCAAAGATAGGGCTTGGCTAAGATGCCAGGCAATTGCCTCTCCTTCGCGATCTTCATCGGAAGCTAAAATTACTTTATTTGCTTTTTTGGTTAAAGATTTTAAATTGGCAATCGTTTTTTTTGCTTTAGCAGGAATAACGTAGTGAGGTTCAAAATTATTTTCAATATCAACGCCTAATTCTTTAACGGGTAAATCTCTAATATGACCAAAAGAAGACTCCACTTTGTAATCTTTTGGTAAAAACTTGCTAATTGTTTTTGCTTTTGTGGGCGACTCAACAATTATTAAATCCATAAACTTATAATTAATTTCGATAGTTTAATATTATAAAGTGTACTATTTATACTTTTGCTGTCAAGCTAGTTACAATAAAACCCACTAAATTAGAGGGTTTTTTGTTTGGAATTTGGAAAATAAATCTTTTAACATCTCTTGTTCTTGTTGTGAAAAATTTTGTAAAACAAATTTTTCTGGAGGAATGTGTTTTTTCAAGAATTCATTTTTTATACCAATTTTTATTCTGGTGAAATTTTTGGTTTTTAGATGTTTAATGATTGAATCAATGCCATGGTGTCCAGCGCTTCTCGAATTTTTTATTACTTTAATTTTACCAAAATCTAAATCCAAATCATCATGAACAACTGTTAATATCTCTGAAAGGTCCTGCTCTTTTTTGGTAAATAAGCCTAATCTTTTTGGAATAAGACCATAGAAATCTAGAATTTTTCTAACACTTTCTCCGGAAAGATTCATATATGTTAATGGTTTAACATAAAAAGTATTAGCGTCTTTATAGATTAGAGCTTTAAATTTTTTTTCTTCTTGCCAAGTGGCATTTTTTAACAAGTTGTCTAAAAAAAACCAGCCAGCATTATGGCGACTTTTTTCATATTTATTTCCTGGATTACCTAAGGCAACTATAATTTTCATACAATTTAATTAGAATAAGTGGTATGTGATTTCTTATTTTTAGTAACTACCATTTTTATGGGTGTGCCTAAAAATCCAAATCTTTCCCTAAGTCTATTTTCCATAAAACGAACGTAGGAGAAATGTAAATTGTCATCTGGCCCAATTCTTATTATAAAAGTCGGAGGATTATTTTTTGTTTGCCTAAACTCATAAATGCGTGGCGCTTTTAAACCTTTGCCTTTAGCTGGTTTGTGTATTTTTATTACTCTTTTCATGAATTTTTCTGCTTGTGAATCACTAATCTGCATTGATCTGCCAGCATAAACATTTAAAATTATATCCATAACTTTTTGCACCTTTTCTCCGGTTTTAGCGGATATAAATTGAAGTGGCGCCCAAGTAGCAAAGGGCATTTTATCATATAAATATTCGGACCATTTCTTTGTGTCCCTATCTTCTACAGCGTCCCATTTGTTAGCAATAATAATGAAACTTATTTGTCTTTCTATAATTTCTTCAACTAATTTTAAGTCTTGATGAGTGATGGGCTCGCTAATGTCAACAACCAATAAGGCAATGTCGGCCTTATCTAATGACTTTAAAGATTTTATAATTCCTGGTTTTTCCAAGCCTTTTGTTTTTTGCCCCTTTTTTGAAATGCCAGCGGTATCAATTAATCTAATTTTGTTATCTTGATAAATAATATCAGTGTGTTGAGGCTCTCTTGTTGTGTGAGCGATAGGGCTAACAATAACTCTCTCATAACCGAGAATAGAATTTAAAAAAGATGATTTACCCACATTGGGCTTACCAATTAAACAAACATTAATTAAACTTTCGTTTTCTTCTGGGGCAGCATAAGGCCTTATCTCCTTTTTGCTTTTTTTAAGAATGCTAATAATTTTATCTAGCAAATCACCAGTTTGCGAACCACTGGCCGCAGAAACAGGAATAGGTTCGCCGAGATTAAGTTTGTTAAATTGAGCGGTTTCAGGAGAGAGATGAAAGCTGTCAACCTTATTGGCGACTAGGATTGTTTTTTTTCGATATTTTTCTACCTTATTGATAGTTTTAGCAAGAATGATATCTTCAGGCATTAAGCCAGCTTTAGTGTCCACTAAAAAAATTAAGACCTCAGCTTCATCTAAATATTTTTTAGCCTGTCTTTGTGTTTTAGAATCGATATCATCATCATCTAAAACTATTTTTTTTCTTGTTAAATACACAGCGTCTAATAAACCAGCAGTGTCAACTAATTGGAAAGCACTTTTTGCCCACTCAACAATTCCTAAATTACTGTCTCGGGTGGTACCAGAAATATCAGAAACTAGAGCTTGTTTATTTTCAATCAAGCAATTAAAAAGAGTTGATTTGCCCACATTAGTCCGACCACAGATTACAACCAGCGGCAATTTATTTGTTTCAATTTTTTTCATATTTTAATTTTGTGTATCGTTGCCTAAGAGTATGAGAAAATCAATTTCAGGATTTTCATTTTGATAAGTATTTATCCAAGCAGGAAAAGAGAAGCTTTGCTTTGCTTTTGTTTTACTTTTTAACGCATTTAAAACTTCATTTTTATCACCATATGTAAAGTCAAAAATTAAAGATTCAACTTGATCTCTTTCTGGGGCGTTACTAATATCAACAACTGTTAAACCTAGGCTTTCTAAATCAGCTGCTACGCGCCCAGCTAAACCATTAATAAAGGTTCCATTTTTAACAACAACATCCGCATCTTCTCTCACCTGGATAATCTCTGCGACATCTTCTTTTTCATCTATATTTTTATTGTTTGTCTCAAATAAATTGTTAAACAAATTTCTAATATCGGTAAAATTTCCAGAAACAGGTGTTAGAATATAAGCACCATCACCACCAGTAGCTGGTTTTAAATAATTACCAGGAGCATCGCTTAAGACTACATTTTTAATTTGGTTACGATTAACGTTTTTAAATAAATCCCACAATCTGATTAACTCCCAAGCTTCAAGGTCGGTTGCTAAATGTGTATTTAACTCATTAATTAAATGACCTATGGTCACAGGATTTAATAAGGTCTGCTTAGATAAGAGCTTGTTTTTAGTGGCCTCTATAACTAGTTGTTGTCTTCGTGCGCGAGCAAAGTCTGAGCCCTCTACTCCATAAGCATGACGAGAACGGGCATATTTTAAAGCTAAGTCGCCGTTCATTTTGGTTAAGCCCTTTTCAATAACTAAGTGTTCATAGCGCGCATAATAGTTCGGATTATCTTCCTGTCCAAATATTGGATATTTATAATCATCTAAAGTGTTTTCAACATCGATTTCAATTCCCCCAATTTCATCAATAATGTTAGTGAACCCTTTAAAATCAACTCGAACATAATAATGAATTGGAATTTGAAATACTTGGCTTAGAGTTTTAATGGTTTCTTCTCCGCCATTTTTACCGCTTGCTTGAGCAATGGCATTGATGCTATTTATTTTACGCCAGCCGCTACCTTCAATAGGTACCGTTAAATCGCGAGGTATGGAAACTAAAGCGATTTCACGTGTTGATGGCTTAAGGCTAGCTAACATTATAGTGTCGGTAAGATAGGCGCCATCATGACCCTCACCGCCCATGCCAAGAAGAAGAATATTAATTTGATCATCGTTTTCTCCTTCCAAATCCTTATCGCCGCTAGGAGCTAAATGTTTTAGGGAGTTAAAAATATTCTTACTTGATAACCAATCAGTTGTGCTTTGGCTAGACATAATAACCTTTCCTGAAAATACTAAACCTAATACTAAAAAGATTATTACGTAAAAAGTAATTTTATTCTTTTTCTTATTCTTTGTTTGGTCAGTGAAAACTTCATTAGTAAGATTTTCCTGGCCTTCTTGTTTTTCTATCTCTTCCATTTTTTTCTTAAAATCTATCATATTAATATTTAAATTCCGAAATAAATCGGAGCCACACACATTTAAAGCTTATAAAATATTGACTAGCTTTAGCTTTTTAGGCTTGGTGGACTTGAGGGGACTTGAACCCCTTACCTCCGCCATGCGAAGGCGGCGCTCTACCAGCTGAGCTACAAGCCCGTTATTAAGTCGGGCTGCCCGGAATCGAACCGGGGCTACATGCACCCCATGCATGCGTACTACCATTATACTACAGCCCGTAACAACAAAAAGAGTTCATCGCCCCTGAGAACTTTATTCTATCTTATCATAGAAAGTTAATATAATTCAAGGTAAAAAATAGGCTATTTTTATTATTAAATATTAGTATAGTTTGTTAATTTTTTGACACTTAGAATAATTTTTAAATAATTGCTTATTATCTATAATTTTAATAATTGCTTTTTCTCTTTTTTTCACATAAGATATTAATAAGTAATATAATTTATATGGATAACAAAAAGATATTATTTTCAGGGGTTCAGCCCAGCGGTAGCTTTAATATTGCTGGTTATATTGGCGCCATTTCACAATGGGTTAAAATGCAGGAAAAATATAGGTGCGTTTTTTCAATTGTTGATTATCATGCTATTACCGTAAAACAAGATCCACAAACATTGCGCCAACAAATTAAAGAAATGGTTAAAATTTATTTAGCAGCCGGGATAGATCCTAATAAATCGATAATTTTTCAACAATCATCTGTCAGCGCGCATACGGAATTAGCGTGGATTTTAAATTGTTGTGGAGCGAGAATGGCGGATTTAAATAAAATGACTCAATTTAAGGATAAGGTGGGGGCAAATCAAGAATCAGCTAGTGTTGGCTTATTTGATTACCCAGTATTAATGGCGGCTGACATCTTGCTTTATAGTACAGATTTAGTTCCAGTTGGTGAAGATCAAAAGCAGCACGTTGAGTTAGCGCGTGATATTGCTAAAAGAATAAACAATCAATTTGGCGATTTGTTTGTTGTTCCGCAGGCAGTTATTAAAGAAGAGGGTGCTAGGATTATGTCTTTACTAAATCCAGATAATAAAATGAGCAAAAGCGATCCTAATCAAAACAACTCTATTGCCTTGCTCGATAATATTGATTTGGCAAAAAAGAAAATAATGAAGGCGGTAACAGATTCGGGCACAGAAATTGTTTATGATAAAGAAGAAAAGCCGGCAATCGCTAATTTATTAACTATTTATGCACAACTTGGGAATCGGGAAATACCAAGATTAGTTAAAGATTATAAAGGTAAGGGCTATGGCGATTTCAAAAAAGATTTAGCCGAGGTTGTTGCTAAATTTTTAAATGATTTTCAAGATAAATATAATAAAATTAGTGAAAAAGAAGTAGAAAATGTTTTAAGAGAAGGAGCAAGGAGGGCGGAGAAAATAGCTAAATCTAAATTAGATGAAATAAAAAAAGCAATTGGTGTTAAGTAATAAAAAAGGAATAAATAGATAACAAAAAACTGCTAAATATAAGCAGTTTTTTGTATCATGATAATTTTGAGTCTAATTGGCATCAATTCTTTTGCTATTTTCGTTTAAGAAAATAGCCACTCCAACACTACGTTGGAGGCGACCATTTCTTCTTTTCACATGGAAGAGAAGAAATACTCCCTAGAAAGGAGGTGATCCATCCACAGCTTCCGCTACGGATGCCTTGTTACGACTTCGTCCCTGTCATCAGTCTTGCCTTCGTCCCACAAAAGTGAGCCTTCGGGCACTACCAACTCCCTTGACGTGACGGGCGGTGAGTACAAGACCCGAGAACGTATTCACCGTGGCATAGCTGATCCACGATTACTAGCGATTCCAACTTCATGGAGGCGAATTGCAGCCTCCAATCCGAACTGAGAAAGGTTTTTAGGGATTGGCTCCACCTCGCGGTTTGGCTTCCCTCTGTACCTCCCATTGTAGCACGTGTGTTGCCCAAGGCGTAAGAACCATGCTGATTTGACGTCATCCCACCTTCCTCCCATTTAAAACGGGCAGTCTCCTATGACACATAAAACATAGAATCAGGGTTGCGCTCGTTTCCCGACTAAACGGTACATCTCACGACACGAGCTGACGACAACCATGCAGCATCTGTCTAGCACCCTCGAAGGCGGATCTGTTTCCAGACCTTGCAGCTAGATGTCAAGCCTTGGTGAGGTTCCTCGCTTACCGTCGAATTAAACCACATGCTCCACCGCTTGTGCGGGTCCCCGTCTATTCCTTTGAGTTTTAGCCTTGCGGCCGTACTCCCCAGGCGGGATACTTAACGGGTTACCTTAAATTAACAGCACTGAAAGGGTCGATACTTCCAATGCTTAGTATCCAATGTTTACGGCGTGGACTACTGGGGTATCTAATCCCATTCGCTCCCCACGCTTTCGTCCACTGAGTGTCAGAACTGTCCTAGCAAACTGCCTTCGCATTTGATGTTCTTGCTGATATTAATGGATTTAACCCCTACACCAGCAATTCCGTTTGCCTCTTCCAGTCTCTAGTTTATCCATCTCTCCCGCTGACTCGAGGTTGAGCCCCGAGATTTAACAGGAGATGCGACAAACCACCTACGGACGCTTTACGCCCAATAAATCCGGATAACGCTTGGGGCCCTCGTATTACCGCTGCTGCTGGCACGAGGTTAGCAGCCCCTTATTCATCAGCTACCGTCATTGTTTCGTCACTGATAAAAGCATTTTACACTCCGAAGAGCTTCTTCATGCACGCGGCGTCGCTCCTTCAGGCTTTCGCCCATTGAGGAAGATTCTTGACTGCAGCCTCCCGTAGGAGTCTGGGCAGTATCTCAGTCCCAGTGAGTGGGGTCATGCTCTCGCACCCCATACCCGTCGTAGCCTTGGTGAGCTATTACCTCACCAACAAGCTGATAGGCCATAGGCTTCTCCCTAAGCGCCGGAGCTTTAATTAAAAAACTTACGTTTTTTAATACCATCGAGTATTATCCTCACTTTCGCAAGGTTATTCTCGTCTTAGGGGTAAATTACCAATGTGTTACTCTCCCGTTTGCCATGCCTAGTAAACTAGACATTCGACTTGCATGCCTTAGACACGCCGCCAGCGTTCATCCTGAGCCAGGATCAAACTCTCTAAATTTGATTGACTCTATTAAACTTAAAGTAAAAACTTTAAATTTAATTTATTGTTATTCCGTTTTTAAAACGGATAAAATTTTTGTTTCGAATTGATGCCAATTAGCATCAAAATTAACCATCACCATGATTGTTTGGTTATTGATTTTTTAAGGTTCTTATAAAGACAGAAAAAAACAGAGATAAATAATTATCTTGTTTTTCTAAACATTATTCTGTTTTTATTTTCGATAACCACATTTTATACTAATAAAAAAAGTCTGTCAAGAGTTAAATAGAAAGAGAATAATATTGGGTTTATTTATTTGACTTTTAAGACTTTTTACGTTATAAATAGATTAGAAAATATATTATAATTTTTTAATTTTTTAATACCATGAGAATAAAATTTCACCGCACAGAAAGAAAAAAAGAGGAGCCAGTTTTTAAAGCTAATAATCAAATAAAAGCTGATGAGGTTTTTTTAATTGATGAAAATGATGAAGCAGTAGGAAAAATTTCTTTAAGTGAAGCTTTAGAAAAAGCTCAAGAGGCTGATCTTGATTTAGTGGAAGTTAATCCTAAAGCTAATCCGCCAGTAGTAAAGATAGTTAATTTAGGACAATTAAAATATGAAAGAGATAAGCTTGCTCATAAACAAAAAATGCAGCAGAAAAAAATTGATACTAAAAACATTAGATTGTCTTTTCGTATTAGTGAGCATGATTTAAATATGAGACTTTCACAAGCGGAAAAATTTTTAGTGAAAGATAATAAGATTAAAGTAGAGCTCATTTTAAAAGGTAGAGAAAAACAATATCCAAAGAAGGCGGCGGAAATTATGAATAACTTTGTTGAACAATTAAAAGCAAAAGAAACGATTCAAGCTGAAATTGAGCAGCCCTTGACAAAACAAGGAGGAAGATTTAATATTATATTGATAAATAAAAAGTAAATACTAAAAAAATTCAGGTAATTGCCTGTTTTTTTAATCTGCATTTATGCCCAAGATTAAAACTCATAAAGCAACTGCCAAGCGTTTTACAAAAACGGCTGGAGATAAGCTTACAAAAAGAAAGGCGGGACAAGATCACTTTAATTCTAGAGAATCAGGAAATACTACTAGAAAAAAAAGAAGAGATATCCTAGCTTCTAAAACTTTAGAAAAAACAATTAAGGCTATTACGCCCTATAATTAATATTATTATTTATGCCTAGAGTAAAGAGAGGTACTACCCATGTTAAAAAAAGAAGGAAATTGTTGCAAGCCGTAAAAGGTTATAAGTGGGGACGTAAAAATTTAATAAAATTAGCAAAAACAGCTCGAACTAAAGCTGGCGCTCATGCATTTGTTGATAGAAGAAAGAAAAAAAGAACAATGCGTGGCCTTTGGCAAATAAAAATTAGTTCACTTGTACGTGAAAACGGTTTATCTTATTCTCGTTTTATAAATGCTTTAAAAAAGAATAACGTTGCTATTGATCGTAAAATTCTAGCTGATTTAGCAGAAAACAACCCAAACGTATTTAAAGCAATTGTAGATAAAGTAAAATAATATGGATTTTTGGTTAAAAATTGGGCAAGTTATAATCGCCATCATGTTAATGATTGTTATTTTGATGCAAAATAGAGGCTCTGGTGTCGGGGGTGTTTTTGGCGGTGGTGGCGGAGGCGTGTATTTGACTAAAAGAGGTTTTGAGAAAAAACTTTTTAATTTTACTATAATTTTAGCTGTTGTGTTTGTTGTTATATCCTTAGCTTCTTTTTGGATAAACACTTAAATTATTGTGTCTTCTCTAAAAAATAAAATTTTTGATTTTTTTAAAAAGACTAAACATTCTTTAGACTTTTTTTTGTTTTTTAAAACTTCAGGACGATTGGATCAAGTTGATATTGATAAAAAATTAGTTTACTCCTTATCGCCTCGAAAAATTCCAACCACTAAACAATTTAAATATTTAAATAAATTTTTAAGCCCGAAAGAGAGCTTGATTTTAAAGATTAGTTTAGTTATCCTCTTTTTGAACATAGTTTATTTGGGGGTAATTTTTTTCCAGAATAATTTTAAAAACAGCCCTGTTTTTGGAGGAACCTATATAGAAGCAACCGTGGGTTACCCAAGATTAATTAATCCGCTTTATGCAATTAGTAGGGACGTTGACAATGATTTAAGTCGTTTAATATACTCCAGTTTATTTTCTTATGATAGTTTTGGTGTTTTGCAAAATGACCTAGTAGAGAGCTTTACTATTGATAGTGAGGGTAAAGAGTATCAGCTTGTGATAAAAGAAGGAGTAAAATGGCATGATAATGAGATTTTAACTAGTGATGATGTTGTTTTCACTTTTAATTTAATTCAAGATGAAAAATTTAATTCTCCTTTGCGATCGGAGTTAGTTGGTATTAAGGTTGAAAAAATAAATGAAAAAACAATCAAGTTTATTTTACCAGAGCCTTATGCCCCCTTTCTTGATTTGCTAACCTTTGGCATTATGCCACAACACGTCTGGCAAGGAGTCAGTGCAGATACAATAATTTTAAATGATTCAAATTTAAAGCCAATTGGTTCTGGGCCTTATAAGATTAAGACCTTATTAAAAAGCAAGTCAGGTGATTTGAAAGAATATCAATTAATAGCAAATCTAGATTATTATAAGGAAGTATATATTGAAAATTTAATTATTCGTTTTTTTAGTAACAATATTGAAGCTATAGATAGTTTTAACAATAATCAGGTTGATGGTTTGAGCGCTTTGCCTTTTGTAAATAAAGACGATTTGTTAAAACGTGATTCAGTTAATACTTATAATTTAATAAAACCACAAATTGTTGGCCTCTTCTTTAATCTTAACAAGGATGGCTTAAAAGAAGTTGAAATAAGAACAGCGCTTGCTAAGGCAATTGATAAAAATGATTTAATAAATAATGTATACGGTAATGCTTATCAAGTAGCAAGTGGGCCAATTTTAAAAAATAGCTTTGCTTATAATAGTGAAGTAGAAAATATTAATAATTATTCTAAAGTTGAGGCAGCGGAAAAACTAGCAGGAAAGAATTTAAAAATAAAACTTACAGCAATAAATATTAATGGAAATAGCAGAGTGGCAGAACAGATAAAATCTTATTGGGAAAGTGTTGGTGTTTCCGTGGAAATTGATTTAATATCATTAGAGCAAGCAGCCGAAACGATAAAAAAACGTGATTTTGATGTTATTTTATATGGACAATTGGTGGGCGGTGATCCTGATGTCTATGCGTTTTGGCATTCTAGTCAGGCTGGGTCACAAGGCTTTAACATCTCTGAATATAAAAATGATGAGGCTGATAAGCTTTTAAGTGAAGCTAGAGTGGCGACAAATGAACTAGAGAGAATTGAAAAATATAAGGCGTTTCAAAATATTGTAAACACCGACGTTCCAGTCATATTTCTATATTCACCAAGCTATACTTATGTTCAAAATAAAAAAGTAAAAGGCTTTGTTGGCGATGCGATTATTTCTCCAGCTGACCGTTTTGGACAAATTAACGACTGGTATATAAAAACTAAAAAAATAAAAGCTAAGTAAACTAGCAATTTAACTCATAAAACTAAATAATAAAAACATGTACTTACAGAAAAAAATGTCTGCCGTTAGCACTGAGGCTAAACGGGCGAGTCTTGATAATAATCAAACTAAAACCAAGAAAAGGTTTCAGGGAAGATATGGCTCAAAGAAAAATAGTTCGAGATTACAAAAAAAAGAAACTTCCGTGGTAATTCCTAGTATTAATGGATCACATTTAAAAATCTATCCTTTAGGAGGACAGGAAGAGGTTGGTAGAAATTGTACCGTATTTGAGTATGATGAGGATATCATCATTTTAGATATGGGCATGCAATTTGCCGATGAAGACATGCCGGGCGTTGATTATATTGTGCCTAATGTTTCTTCGCTAAGAGGAAGGGAGAAGAATATTAGAGGAGTAATATTCAGTCATGGCCATCTGGATCACATAGGAGCTGCTCCCATACTTTTAGAGCAACTTGGTAATCCACCAATTATTGGTAGAAAGTTAACTTTAGCGATGGTTAAGCATCGTCAAGAAGATTATAAACGAGGCACGACCAAGAATTTAAAAACAATTACTATAAATTCTTTAGAACAAAAAATTAATTTGGGAATGTTTACGATAAGCTTTTTTCAAGTAGAGCATTCAATTATTGATGCTGTTGGTGTGATAATAAGCACTCCTCACGGCACTGTTATTCACCCCGGAGATTGGATGATGGATTCTGGTGAAGATGGAAAAAAATTATTAACTTATGATCACTTAGCAAAATTGCCTTCACCAAAGATTTTAATGCTAGAGAGCTTAGGTGTTTCATATAATAAAGAAAGAGTGCCGGTATCAAAAAGTAAGGCCAACTTAGAAAGATTAATCCATGAGGCTAAAGGCAGGGTTATTATTGGCACCTTTGCTTCACAGATGGAAAGGATTACCGATTTGCTTGCCTATAGTGAAAAGATAGGTAAGAAGGTGGTTTTAGATGGCTACAGCATGAAAATAAATGTTAAAATTGCACAGGAGCTAGGCTATATTCCCGCTCATAAAAACACCTTGATTGCGGTTGAAGAAGTTGATAAGTATCCAGAAAATAAAATTGTAGTAATTTGCACGGGCGCCCAGGGAGAGCCTAACGCGGTTTTCTCTCGTATTGTTAATAATAGTCATCGCTATATTAGCATAAAAAAGACAGATGTTGTCATTTTTTCTTCTTCAGTTATTCCTGGTAACGAAAGATCGGTACAAAAGATTAAAGATCAGTTATATCGTTTAAGCGATAACGTTATTCATAGTAGCATTATGGATGTACATTCTGGCGGGCATGCAAATGTGGAGGATATAAAGGTAATGTTAAAGCAGATTAAACCCGATTATTTATTACCAGTTTACGCTAACCACTACATGTTAGTTGAAGCAAAAAAATTAGCCTTACGTGAAGGCTTTAAAGATAATCAGGTGTTTGTTTTAGATAATGGACAAATTATTGTATTTCAAAAAGGAAAGGCGCCTAGAGTTTTAAAAGAAAAGGTTAATACTGACTATGTTATGGTTGACGGTTTGGGAGTGGGTGATGTCTCTGAGGTTGTTTTAAGGGATAGACGGGTGATGGCAGATGACGGCATGTTGGTGGTAATTGTTACCATAGATGCAAAAACAGGAGATATAATAGGTAATCCAGATTTAATTTCACGAGGCTTTATCTATATGAAGGAAAACCGTGACTTAATTGAAAAAACAAGAATGCGTGCTAAAAAAATTGTAAAAGATAAAAATCCAATGACATCAGCTGATGATGATTTTATTAAAAACAAGGTTAGAAATGATTTGGGACAATTTTTATTTAAAGCAACAAAACGTCGTCCGATGATTTTGCCAGTTGTAATAAAGGTTTAATAAAATTTCTTACATAATAAAAACCCCTTTAATTAAGGGGCTTTTGTTATCATAGTGACATTATTGTTATAGGGCTTGACAAGTTTTTTTTAACATGCTAGTATATAATGTTGCTTAAAAAAAGAAAAAACCGATTTAAACGGGACAGGCACGACAAGCATGGGGATTTTCTTTCTAGGGTTTTCCGGCATTTGCTAGAAATAACCTAGAGGAAGTTTTCTTGCCTCCCCGTTTAAGTCGGTTTTTTTATTGAAAACAACGATTTTTACCAACTATAACATTAAGTTTATTTTTTGCTACACTGATTGTAACTGGTGACTTTACTTCAATAACACCATCAACGATTATTGGGTGCTCACTTACAACTTCAAATTTATCCAAACGCATTAAACTTTGGGTATTTTTTTTAGTAACAACGTAAACATCCAGTTTGCCGTCATGAGGGTTAGAATTGATAGGATTGTTTTTATCGTTAATTAAATTAATAATTTTGATAAAACCCTTGTCTTTAATTTCCAATGAATAGTCTTTAAGATTTATAACCGTTCCCCTACTTTCAACCTCGACTTCATTAAGAAAATAATAATCGCCTATTAAACCAAGATCGATTCTTTCTATGCGTCGTGCCAGGAGTATATTGCAAGCGTCTTCCTCGTTTTTTATACCAAAAGAAGTGGCAATTGAGTTATCATTACCAATTGGAATGATTCCTAAAAGAGTATTTTTTTGGAAATCACTGTATATATCAGCCTCTATTATTGCTCCCATTATTCGATTTACGGTTTGATTATTGCCAACAGCAACAATTGTTTTAGCGCCTAAGCGCATTTCATTTTGAATAGCTGATTTTATATTTTTTATTCCGCTTAATCTTATTATTTTTCCATTTAAACCAAGGTCAGTTAGACGAATTTCCATTCGATTAATTGCCTTGTTGTACCTGGTTTTATTAAGATAGTCGTCATAAATATAAACATGCATAAGAATTTAAATTATGCAGCTGTTTACTTTTCTAAGTCTTCTTTGACAGAATTTTTAATGGATTTTTTTTCAGTTTCAGAAATTGCAAAAAGCTGACCGTTTATAGTTGCTCCTTTTTCCATTGACATTTCGCTATAGGCGATATCGCCACTAATTTTGGCTGTGCTACCCAAAGAAAGATAGTTTTTTACTTTTACATTTCCTTTGATTTCGCCATTTACCATTAAGTCCTGAGCTTCAACATTAGCTACAACTTTAGCCTTTTCACCTATAAAAATGTTAGCATCAGTTTTAAGAGAACCTTCTAATGAGCCTTCAATTACGATGTTGCCTTGTCCATGAAAATTACCCTTAACTTTTATGGAGGCGCCGATTATAGTTTCCGCATCCTTAAATTTTTCAATTTTGTTTTCACGATTAAACATATGTTTTTACAATGAATAAGAATAAGATAACTGCTTTTATTCTATGCTAAAACAAGGCTTTTGTCAAAGTATAGTGAAGTTTTAATTTGCCCTCGTTTTATTGTTAGTGCAGTTGTAAGAATTATTATATTGATGTAAAATTAGTATAGTTTTATTCTGTTCCTATAGTTTAATGGATAAAACAAGAACCTCCTAAGTTCTAGATCCAGGTTCGATTCCTGGTGGGAACACCATTTTAGATAATTGTCAAGCTATTGACAAAAATAAGTTTAAATGTTTACTTGACAGCATTGTTTATTTCGCTATAATTCTATTACAAGCACTGTTCCTTAAGGAACATTTGGGCCATTAGCTCAGTTGGCTAGAGCGCTTCCATGGCATGGAAGAGGTCAAGGGTTCAAGTCCCTTATGGTCCACTTTTTTAAATTAAAGAAAAGCCATGTGTTAATTTTAAGGTTCGTATTACATTATGGTATTCATTTATTGCTCCCAGGCGTTTTTGCATGGGTCTTTTTTAAAAATAGATGGAAGCAAGCCTGGCTATTAATGTTGGGCACAATGATTATTGATATTGATCATTTGTTAGCAATTCCAATATTTGATGCAAATAGATGTAGTCTTGGCTTTCACCCTCTTCATACTTGGCCTTTTATAATTTTATATTTTTCTTTTCTATTTATACCAAATATTTATGTTCGAATTATAGGTTTAGGCCTTGTTATCCATATGTTTGCCGACTTAATTGATTGTTTGTTTATATTATAAATTAATTACATGTGTATAATTAAAAATGTTCCTTGAGGAACATTTTTTTATTTGGAATAATAAAAAAGAAAAATTATTAATTAACTGCTTTGAGATATAAAAATTTGATTATAGATTTAAAATATTATTTAAATTGTAAATCTGTGGATTATTTAGATATTTTAAACAAATTAACTTAAACTTTATATATTCTTTATAATAATTTTATATAATCTTTAAAATGAAAAATATGGGGTTTAGTCTACATTAATGTGGACTTTAATAAATAAATTATGCTAATATTAGCGAAATATAATTATTGTAATTTATTTTAAATATTTTGCTAGCATTAGCGTTTTATTTTATATCATAAAATCGTATTAAATATAAAAAAATAAAAAATAATAACTTGAATACTGCCTATTATTGTTGTATAATTAAAAAATCAAACTTAAGAAATATTTAATAAATATAAAATTTATGTACGACCTTATAATCATTGGGTCTGGCCCAGCGGGAATGACGGCTGGCATGTATGCGGTCAGAAGAGAGATGAAAACTTTAATAATAGGTAAGGAACTAGGGGGTCAGTTAGTGTGGGCAAGTGAAATTGAAAATTATCCTGGTTTTGAAAGTATAAAAAGTTTCGAATTAATTAGTCGAATAAAAAATCAGGCCCAAAAAATTGGAGTTGAGTTTAAAGATGCTGAAGTAAAAAAAATTGAACGCGACTTAAATGATGGGTCTTTTCGTGTTTTCACAACAAGAGATGAATATAGGGCAAAAACTATTATAGTTACCATGGGCTTGGCTCCTCGTCGCCTTGCTGTGCCTGGCGAAGTTGAATTATCTGGTCGCGGAGTTTCCTATTGCGCTAATTGTGATGGACCTTTTTATAGAGATAGAAAAGTAGCTATTATAGGTGGTGGTAATTCAGCTCTTGATGCAGCCGAATACATGTCTAAAGTTGCTAGCGAGGTTTACCTAGTACATCGAAGCGAGTCTTTTCGCGCTTTTGATATTTTAGTAAGCGAAGTAATGAAAAAGAAAAATATTAATATTTATACAAATACTGAAGTAAGACATATCGTGGGCGAGGACAAGGTGGAGAAAATAATTATTTTTGATAAAAGTGAAAACAAAGAAAGAGAGATAGCGGTTGATGGCGTCTTTATTGAAATAGGTCGTATTGCCAGCACCGATTTATTAGCAGATTTTGTTGAAAGAGATGAAAAGGCGCAAATTATAGCTAAGGCAAATATGGAAACTAAAACGCCTGGCATTTTTGCCGCAGGGGATGTTGTCTCTTGTGAATTTAAGCAAATAACAATTGCTATGGGTCAAGCTACGATTGCGGCTTTAAGCGCCTATCAATATATTCAAATGAATGAAAAATAATAAATTCATCTATTTAAAAGTAGCAAAGTCTGTTATTAATTTTTTTATAGGAAAATAAAAAAAATATTGTTATAATAGAATTATAAATAGTAACTAGAATTCTATGATGAATAAAAAAATGATTAATTTAGTATCGGCTGATATGGGCTATGGTCATCAAAGGGCCGCCTATCCCCTTCTTGGTTTAAGCGCTGGCGAAATGATAACGGTTAATAATTATAATGGTATTCCTGAATGGGAAAAAAATTATTGGATTAATAATTTAAAATCATACGAAAAAATTTCTCGTTTTAAAAAAGTGCCAATAGTTGGCAAGGGAATTTTTGCTACAATGGATTATCTGCAAAGAATTAAACCCTTTTACCCTTTTCGTGATTTATCAAAACCAACTCTACAGCAAAAATATTTTTATAAATTAATAAGAAAGGGCTTAGGCAAAGATTTAATTGAAAAGCTGGGAAAGTCAAAATTACCTTTAATAACAACTTTTTTTGTTGGCATGTATATGGCAGAAGAGCATAACTATCTTGGTGATATTTATGCTGTTGTTTGTGATGCTGATATTTCACGTGCTTGGGCACCACTGAATGCTAAAAAAAGTCGAGTAAAATTCTTGGTACCCAATACTCAAGTTAAGGCGAGGTTGATTATGTATGGAGTTAAAGAGAGTAGTATACTTATTACTGGCTTTCCTTTGCCAGTTGAAAATATTGGTGAGAAAAATGAGATATTAAAAAAAGATTTGACAAACCGTATTTCTAATCTTGATGTAGATTACGTTTATCGCGAAAAAGAAAAGGCGTTGCTTAAAAAAATAATCCCTGATGCGTTGGAGAATAGGAAAAAGAGACCCATTAGTATTACTTTTGCGGTTGGCGGTGCGGGGGCACAAAAAGAAATAGGTGGTGAAATTGTGAAAAGATTAGCTTCTCATATAGCAAGGGGAGAGTTTATAGTTAATTTAATTGCTGGCGTTAGATCTGAGGTAAAAAAATATTTTGAAACAGTGGTGAAAGAAAGTAATTTAGAATTAGGAAAAGACGTAAATATAATTTATCATAAAGATAAGATTGAATATTTTAAATTATTTAATAAAGTCCTAAGGCAGACGGACATATTATGGACTAAGCCATCAGAGTTGTCTTTTTATAGTGGTTTAGGCTTGCCAATTATTATGTCGGAAACAGTTGGCTCACAAGAAGATTTTAATCGCGCCTGGTTAATTGCTAATGGAGCCGGCATTGATAGTAAGGATTTGCGTCATGTAGATGAGTGGTTGCCTGATATGTTAAAATCAGGGCGCCTTGCACGAGCAGCGATGGATGGATATTTAAATGCAGAAAATCGAGGATATTATAATATTGAGAAAGTGATAAAAAATAAAATATGAACTGGTTAACAGTTGCCCTGACAGCTTATTTATTATTAGCTATAGCTAATCTTTTAGATAAGTTTCTAGTTGACAATGTCTTAAAGAGCAGCAAAGCCTATGCCTTTATTAATGGCATGATGGGTTTGCTGGTTTTTGTTGTTGCTCCCTGGTTTTTAAATTGGCCTGGATTATTCTGGTTTTCCTTTGATATTTTTTCTGGTTTTTTATTTGCACTTGCCCTGTGGTCACTTTATGAAGCTTTAAAGCAAGGTGACGCTTCCCGGGTTTTGGTTTTTATAGGTGGCCTGACCCCAGTATTTTCAATTATATTATCTATTTTATTATTTCAGGAAAAATTTAGCGCTAATCAGTGGCTCGGATTAGGATTCATGTTACTGGGCGTATCATTAATCGCCTTTTTACCGCAGCCAAGAAATTTTTTATGGCGCTTTCTTGGTAAATTGGGTATAAAAAAAGTTAATTTTAGAGCGGGGATTGATATCGCTATAGTCTCTGCACTTTTTTATTCTCTTTATTTTGTAGCAACTAAACATGCTTATAATTATCAGCCATTTGTCAGCACCTTCTTGTGGACGCGTTTAGGGGCGGCTTTTTTTGTTTCTTTATTTTTATTTAATAAAAAAAATAGATTGGATATTCTTGACTTATTTAAAAAGAAGACGCCAACTAAAAATCAGAGCTTAGTAGTGCTAAATCAAGCATTGGGATCTAGTGGATTTTTATTGCAAAATTATGCAATTTCTTTAGGCTCGGTTGCCATTATTAACGCCTTGCAGGGCTTCCAGTATGCCTTTTTATTAATTATCAGTTCAGTTTTAGCTGTTTTAGCGCCTAAGTTATTAAAAGAAACTTTTAGTTGGCCTATTGTTTTGCAAAAAACGGGAGCGGTTTTGTTGATTGGCATAGGTTTGTATTTTATTGCTTTAGCTTAATTGTGCTATGTTTTTTAAACGAATCAAAAAAATATTACATCGTCGATCAACCCGGTCGTTTGGCAATAAAAAATGGCTATGGTTATTTCTGGTTTTAATAATAATTGTATCCTTTTTTTATTTTACTAAAATCGCTAAAAATTATCCTTTAAAACAAGACTTAGATCATGCTCCTGATTTTTTCGGTGTTACCTTTTCTACTAAGTTTTGTGAAGAAATTGGCCTTGATTGGAAGGAGACATATCTAGCTACTCTTGATGACTTAAAGGTCAAGGAAATACGACTTCCTATTTATTGGGACGAAATTGAGGCTGAGCCAGGTGTTTATAATTTTTCCAAATATGATTATATAATTAGTGAAGGTGAAAAACGTGGTGTTAATTTTATTATAAATATTGGTTGGCGTCTGCCGCGTTGGCCGGAGTGCCATGCTCCTGATTGGGCGAATAAGGAAACCCTGGAATCAACTAAGGCAAAGGTTGTTAGAATGTTGATAGCAACAGTTAATCATTACAAAGATTATGACTCAATTGTCGCTTGGCAATTAGAAAATGAGCCCTTTTTTAATGAATTTGGCGTTTGCCCAAAAAGTGATGAGTGGTTTTTTGAGAAAGAATTGGAAACGGTAAGAGCGCTAGATGATAGGCCGATAATGATTTCTGCCACCGGAGAATTGAGTTTATGGAGCAAGGAGGCGAAATTGGCTGATATTTTCGGTAGCACTTTATATCGAGTTGTTTGGGGTAATTGGACAGGTTATGTTCGTTATCCTATTCCAGCGTGGTTTTATCGTTTTAAGGCTTATTTAGCTGATATTAAACCGGAAAATAGAGTAATTATAGAGTTGCAAGCAGAACCCTGGGTGCCGAAAGGAAGTATTATTTATCTTTCCGATGAAGAGGCAAATAAGTCTTTTAATATCGATCAGTTTAAGGCTAATTTGCAATTCGCTATAAACACTAAGTTTAAAAAGGCTTATTTATGGGGAGTTGAATGGTGGTATTATAAATATAAAAATGGCAACCCCGAATATTGGGAATTAGCCAAAACATTATTTTAAATGTTATCTATTATTATTCCAACTTTAAATGAAGAAAAATACCTACCCCGTTTACTTGAGTCTATAAAAAGGCAAGAATTTTCTGATTATGAAATTATTGTGTCTGATGCCGGATCTAGTGATAAGACAAAAATGGTTGCAGAAAACTATGGTGCTAATTTTATTTTAAGTAATAAAATAAAACATCCGTCCTTTCAGCGCAACAAAGGGGCAGAAATTTCTAAAGGAGGCATTTTATTATTTTTAGATGCTGACTCTGTTTTACCAGATGGATTTTTGCAAAAAACAGTTAATCAGTTTAAGGCAAAAAATTTAGTTAGCGCTGGTTTTTATATTAAATTTAATCCTAATCATTGGTATTATAATATTTATTCTTTTATCTCAAATTCTATTTGTTTTTTTAAACAAAGAGGCCGTCACCCCGCTTCCGTCGGGGCAGGCATCGTGGCTAAAAGGGACGCTCATTTCCTTATTAACGGCTTTGATTTAAGGGTTTTTTTGGCTGAGGATTATGATTATTGTTCGCGTATTAATAGGATTGGTAAATTTAGAATGATTAAAGGTATTCGCTTGCTTTATTCATCTCGTCGCATACAAAAGGAGGGTTTTTGGATTTCTGGTTGGAAATGGTTTCGCATGGGACTTTATACTTTAACTTGTCGTTCCATTAAAAAAGAAATAATAAAATATGATTTCGGTAAATTTTAAAAAGAGCCCAGAAAACTTGTTAAGAATTTTAATAGCTTTAACCTTTTTATCCGCTGGAATTTTTAGGGTTATAAATCCAAGCTTTGCTAGTCTGGAGTTGAAAAATTTATACTTGCCAGCATTTTTTAGTTTGCCCCTGATTTTTTTGGAAATAGGTGGAGGGGCATATCTTTTAACAAGAGGAAAGTATTATCGTCAAGTTTTACTTATTTTTATTATCTTTTTAATTTTTGCCCTGACAAATGCTTTAAGAGTTGATTTTGCTGGTTTGGTTAAAAACGTTAGCGAGCTTTTTGTTTTTAATTTAACGCCAACCGATTTCTTTCTACACTTTGTTTTACTCGTTGTTTTATTGTTTCTATTTTTGAAGAAAAAGAAAACTATTTAATAAATAAAAATAGTCCTCATTGTAGGACTATTTTTCTAAGTGAGCGGGTAACGGGAATCGAACCCGTCTCTTCAGCTTGGAAGGCTGACATAATAAACCACTATACGATACCCGCCTGATTAAAAACTATTTTAAATATTATAAGAAAATACTAGGAAAGTCAATTTTTAGTTATTTTGTATCTGTAATAAAAGAAATTGAAAAAAATGCTGGAATAAGAATTATAGCTAGAACTAAAAAGACATAGTTTATTGGTAAAAATAATATACTTAAGGCGCCAAAGGCAGCGCCGATTACATAACCTAAGGGCCCGGTCATTCGAAACACATTAATTAAACCCAAATCTTTAGCACTTACGTTTTTAAAAAAATATGAATCACGAGTGGCCTCAACCATGGCTGCGCCAACGCGACTAAAAAATAATGTAATTGCCCACAAAATTACAGCCGGAGTTTTAATATAGAAAAATAATAAAGAAGAGGCAAAAATTATAAGTAGGCCTAAAAGCATTATCTCTTTTTCTCCCAGATATTTATCAGCCATTAAGCCAACGGGTATTTCAAAGATGACAAAAGGCAAGAGCATAAAAGAAAACATCCAACCTAAATTAGCCCAATCAATACCAAGTGTTTGGTGAAGATATATAGGAATATATAATACCACGCCACTGAAAAATATATTTAAAGCAGTGGCCGCAATAAAAACGCCTTTCAAATTTTGGTTTTTCCATATTTTTAGAAAACTGACAATAATTTTTTCCTTAGTTTTCTTTGTTTTATCTTTTAAATTATTTTTTTGTTTTTCAATTACTAAAAATACGGGGATCAATAAAAGGGCTGCTAATAGAAATGGCAAGGAATAACCGCCTTTTTCAATTAAATTAGCGGAAATTATAGGACCTATAATCCAACCAAGATTATAGAAAGTTAGGTAGATCGTTCTTATTTTTCCGGTGTCCTTATCATCAGAAACCTCTTCTAAGTAAATATCGATATTAATCCAAATTAAATTAGAAGTGACTATAAAAAGCATTAAACTAACAGTGGCGGAAATGGGTCCGCTAGTCGCGGCCAGTGAAAGCAAGCTCGCGCCGAGTAAAATAAGGATATTTTTACTAGTAAAATAATTACCCAATTTATGGATTATATTTGGAAAATTAGCGATCGTTATTAAGGTGATAAAGTTGCTGATAACAAAAAACAAACTTATCCAACTAAGGCTAATGTGTTTTTCCAAGAAACTAGATTGGATATAAGATATAAGGGCAACTGAAGAAGCAATTATAAATCCGAGAAAGTATAAAGTCACCCTTCTTGCCTTATTAGCTTTTTTTACTGGCATGAATGTTAATAATTAAAATAAAAACGGCAACAAAAATAAAAAATAGACTAATTATTTGTGGCCATCGTAAATAAAATAGAATTAAGGTATCATCAAGACGAATAAATTCTAAAAAGAAACGTAATATAGAATATAATATCACATAAGTGGCGGTTACTACAACATAGGATGACGTTAAGTGGCTGCTTGTTTTTTTATGAAGATTAATTTTCTCTATCATTATAATTAGTAAGATAAAAATTACAAATGAGCCCAAACTTTCATATAGAAAAGTTGGATGAAAATGAGTGTGGTTTAAGAAATCAAAGGGACGATTTATTATTTCAATTGGAATTCCCCAAGGTAGACTTGTCGGGAGGCCAAATAATTCTTGATTAAAATAGTTACCAAATCGGCCGATTGCTTGGCCTAAGGCTAGTCCCGGTACAAGCATTGCCGTCATTTTAAAAAATGGCATTTTTTCTCTTTTTGAAAAAAAATAAATGACAATTAATCCAGCAATAATTGCTCCATGAATAGCTAGTCCTCCTTGCCAAATTTTTAATATTTGCGAAGGGTTATCAATATAGTAGGGGAGAAATAGAAGGACGTCATACAAGCGAGCGCCAATTAATCCAAAAATTATTAAATAAAAACTTAAGTCAATAACTTTTTCTGAATTAAAATTAAAATATTTTTTCCCTAAACGAAGAGTGATAAGAAGTGCTGCTAGAATTCCTAAACTAACAAAAAGGCCATACCAACGTAAAGCAAAGGGACCAAAAGTTGTAATTATAGGTTGCGGAAAAAAATTATGAAGAAGATTAAACATATTTAAATTTTAGCAATTAACAGCAATTAAAGCAAAATAAAAAACACCTTTTTAGGTGTTTCTTGTGCGGACGGAGAGACTCGAACTCTCAAGGGTCGCCCCGCTTGGTCCTAAGCCAAGTGCGTCTACCAGTTTCGCCACGTCCGCTTGTTTTATATATTAAATGATATTTTAAAGAAAGTAAAGTTTATGTTATAATTAAAAAATAATAAAGTAATCAATCTTCATTTATGGGAAAATATAAATTCATTAAATTTTTTGACGAACTTACTATTAAAGACGTTCCTTATGTGGGTGGTAAAAATGCTTCTTTAGGAGAAATGTATCGTTCTTTATCTAGTAAGGGTCTAAGAGTTCCCAATGGTTTTGCCACTACTTCAGAAGCGTATCGTTATTTTTTAGATTCTGCCAAACTTAAACCAAAAATCAGAAAAATTTTAAAGGGGCTTGATACTCACAATGTTAAAGATTTAATGAAGCGTGGCAAGGAAGTAAGAGAATTGATTTTAGATACCCCCTTTCCGGATGATTTTATTTCCGAAATTAAACTTGCTTATAAGGAATTATCAGTCTTCTATAAAAGCAAAAGATTGGATGTTGCGGTTCGTTCAAGTGCGACCGCTGAAGATTTGCCTGACGCTTCTTTTGCTGGACAGCAAGAAACTTTTTTAAATATTTATGGAGAAAACAATTTATTGAATGCGGTAAAGGGTTGTATTGCGTCTCTTTTTACTAATCGCGCAATTTCTTATCGAGTTGACAAGAAGTTTAATCATTTTTCTATTGCCTTATCTGTTGGTGTTCAAAAAATGGTTAGAGCTGATTTGGGCTCATCAGGGGTAATGTTTACAATTGACACAGAGTCAGGTTTTAAAGACGCAGTGCTTATTAATTCTATATATGGATTGGGGGAAAATATAGTTCAGGGAAAAGTAAACCCTGATGAATTTTATTATTTTAAACCAACTGAGACGATTATATCTAAAAGCATCGGGCAGAAGGCAATTAAAATGGTCTATGATTCTAAAGGGAGAAAGCCAGTAAAAAATATAGCAGTAAGTGAAACAGATAGATTTAAATATTCAATTTCTGATAAAGAGGCTATTCAGTTAGCAAAGTGGGGCGTAATGATAGAAAAGCATTACAAACGACCAATGGATATTGAATGGGCGCTTGATGGCAAGGATAAGAAGCTCTATATTACTCAAGCACGACCCGAGACCGTGCAAAGCCAAGTTAATCCTAATGTCATAGAAAGATATAATCTAAAGGAAAAGTCTAAAATTATTTGTTCTGGTCAAAGTGTTGGTAATAAAATAGGAGCCGGAGTGGCTAATAGAATAATGGGAGTAAAAGATATTCATAAATTTAAGCCTGGTCAGGTCTTAGTTACTGATATGACAGATCCTGATTGGGAACCAATTATGAAAATCGCTTCAGCTATTGTTACTGATAAGGGAGGAAGAACTTGTCATGCGGCGATAGTATCTCGTGAGCTTGGTATTCCCTGTGTTGTTGGCGCAAAAAGCGCTTCTAAAAAAATTAAGAGTGGCAAAAGAATAACGGTTGACTGTTCTCAAGGTGAGGTTGGTTATGTTTATGATAAAGAATTACTTTTTTCTATAAATAAAACAGATATTCTAAATTTAAAAAGGCCAAAGACAAAAATCATGTTAAATATTGGTGAACCTGATAAAGCATTTTTAAACTCTTTTATTCCCAACGATGGGGTCGGTTTAGCTCGTTTGGAGTTTATTATTAATAATTATATTAAAGTTCATCCTCTCGCACTTGCTAATTATAATAAGTTAACTGATAAAGGGGCAAAACAAAAGATAGATCGCCTGACTAAAGGTTATAAAAATAAGAAACAATATTTTATTGATCGTCTAGCGCAGGGCATGGGAATCATTGCCGCTGCCTTTTATCCTAAAGAGGTTATATTTCGTTTAAGTGACTTTAAAAGTAATGAGTATGCTAATTTAATTGGTGGTAGAGAGTTTGAGCCGATAGAGGCTAACCCCATGATTGGCTACAGGGGTGCTAGCCGTTATTATTCCAAACTTTTTTTGTCAGCCTTTAAAATGGAATGTCAGGCAATAAAAATTGTAAGAGAAAAAATGAAACTAGATAATTTGAAACTGATGGTTCCTTTTTGTCGCACCATAGAAGAGGGTAAAATGATTTTACAAATTATGGAGGAAAATGGCCTTAAACGAGGTGATAGGGGCTTAGAAATATATGTTATGGCTGAGATTCCAGCTAATATTATTTTAGCGGAACAGTTTTGTAAAATATTTGATGGTTTTTCTATTGGATCTAATGACTTAACACAGCTGACATTAGGTATAGACCGTGATTCAGGAGGAACTTTAGAAATTTTAGGATTATCTGATGAAAGAAATGAGGCGGTTAAAGAGTTGATTAAAAAAATTATAGCGGTGGCAAAGAAAAATAAGAAGAAAGTGGGAATTTGTGGCCAAGGACCTAGTGATTTTCCAGAAATAGCATCCTTTTTGGTTGAAAATAAAATAGATAGTATGTCCTTAACTCCTGATAGTGCGGTTGAGACAACTATGGCAGTTTACAATACTGAGAAAAAGATGAAAAAGGGGAAAAGTTTGTTAAGCTATTTTTTTTAAACTTGTTTGTTAAATAAAAAAAGAGGGCAGCTGCCCTCTTTTTTATTACTTTTTATCTTATTTTGTCTTATTCAATAATTTCAATCTTTGCAATTTTAACACCAAACTTTTTTGCATCTTGATAGTCTAACATCCAAATATCAACTCGATCAGTATAACGTTGATTCATACGATCACGAACAACGAAAACGCGGTCGCCAAATAATTCAGGGATTCTAACCTTGGTACCAAAACGAAGAAAGTTGGCAGCAATGGTATCTTCTATTCCATGTTCACAGACATTAAACCCATTGGCTGTTATGCACGGGGTATCATCTGTTTGTCGCGGATCGGAATTATAAGCAGTCATAGTGTAAAAGCCGGTTCTTAAAACCTCCACTTCTTTATCTGTGTGAGCAGGAAGAAAAGCTCTCTTTATTGACTCATCCATGGTCTCACTTTTTGTTAATACTTCATTGTTTATCAATGAATCAGTTATAACTACTTCATTTTCTAGTAAATCGTTATTTTGCGCAACTGCTTGATTGGCCAGAGTTGGCGCAAAAAAGAGGACAAATTGAAAAATACAAGCAATGATGATGTATAATAATAGGCTTTGTTTGCTACTGAGAGGAATAATTTCTTCTCGCAACAATTTCATTTGTTTCATATAGATTATTTTTTTAAATAAAAAATCCCTAGCATAATGATGATTATCAAGCTTGGGATTTTCTTGACCAATTATTGTAGCATCTTGTTTAAAAAAAGTCAAGGGTAGTTAAACTATTTTAATGTAAAATATAAATTGACAAATCTATTTAATTATGATATTTTAAAGTTAGTAAAAATAGAACTTTAACATTTAAAAACTAAATAAAAATGAAACAACTGATTGTATTTTTGTTGCTAGTTTTCATCGCTAGCCATTCAATGGCGCAATCTGCCTACGAAAAAGAAAAGATGGACTTGATTGAATCTGAAATTGCTCGCTTGGAGAAAAAGCAGATGAAATTAAAGAAAGAGTTGAACCGGGAAAAAGAAGGTCAAATTTCAAAATTGAAGCGTGATCTTAAAAAACATGAAAAAGGGACAGTTTATACCGAAGAAGCAAGTAAAATACAAGCAAAAATTGATTCTATTACAAATATTGAATCCAATTTTCAGCTTGATGTACTTGGTTTTGATCTCGAGTATTATAAAAACGCTCGCCGTGATTTAATTGAATCATGGACCAAGCAAGATGTCCCCAGGGAATTATCGTATTATCGAAAACTTAGGCGCTCTCGTGCTAACGAAATCCGCCGTGAAGAGTTAGTATTGGAAAAGATTGAAAATAACATCAATCAACGCATCGAAGGAGGTGCTGTAGAAGGGGGGTATAAGGTAATTTTTGATAATAAATATAGTCAGAATGTCACCTTTATATTAAGAGCTTTAGACGGAAGTCAAAGATTTGCTATTTCAATTGCGCCAAGAACCAAAGAAAGGCATTATATTTTGCCGGGTAGCTATCAGGTAGAGGGAATTATTTCTGGTCGAAGACTAAGGGATGTTAGCTATTTAAATATCGATGGTGAGCAACATTATTACGAAACAGAGCCATGTTTTGGTTTTGTTCTAAAAGAAGCGTATTAAAAGTTAAATTAAAAAAAGAGAGTCACTGGTACTCTCTTTTCTTTTTGGTGTGTATAAAAATTATTAACCGCTAGTTGTTATGCCTCCGGTTGGATCTGAGCTAAAAGGCAGTGCATCAAAGACAAAATAAGTAATAGTGTAGGCAGCTAAGACAATAATTAGACCAATAATGGCGTTTTTTATAGTTCCTTGTGCTTTTTTAACCACCTCTTCATTACCTCCAGCCGTCATCCATTTAAAACCCGATACTAAAGTTAGGCCTAAAAAAATTATAGCCAAAAAACCTAAGATTACCTGAATGCCGCGAGCAGCAATTTGGCCTATTTCAACCTTCCCTAAATTAGACGCCAGACCAGTTTCGTTGGTCATTTTTTCCATTTCCTGAGGATTGCTTACTAACTGTCCCGAAGCTTGGCTGACGGCAATAATGGGGAAGATGAGAAGAGATAATAGCGCCAGTAAGAAGGATTTCTTCATAGTTTTATAAAATTAAATTAACGAATATAAAGTTCCAAATAGTCCAAGCGGACAGGGTTATAATTAAGCCAATTACAGCCGCGGTTAAAGATTTTGTTGCTTTTTTTACCGTCTCTTCGTTACCCTGTGATGTCATCCATCTAAAGCCAGCAATAACTGTTAGAAAAATGAAGATAAGACCAGTAACACTTAATAGGGCATTAATTATAAGGCCAACTATCCTAGGAACAGAAGCGTTGTTTTCATTAGTTGAATAACCACCTTTTTTAGCAATACTTTCCATGCGGTCAAGAATGTGGTTACTTTTGCTTGACTTAATTTCCTCATCTTCTTCTGAGCTTGAAGTAAAATCTTGAAATTCCACATTATTTTCTACTTGCGCTTTAACGTTATTAAATAGTGGTAAAAATAAAAAAACACTGATTCCAATAAGAAGATAAAATTTTAATTTATTTTTCATATTTTTAATTAATCGATTACGTTGGCTAATAATTCCGAAACCCAGGAGCTAAGAGCGTAGGCGGCTAAAACTATAACAAGCCCAATGCTTAAAGATGCTATTTGTTTTTGTGATTTTTTAACCTTTTCTTCATTGCCATTGGCTCGCATCCAGTTGTTGCCCGCTAAAAACATGAGTATTAGAAATATTGTGCCCAAAACCCCCATTACAGCTTTAATGACTGTTGCTATTATATCGTCTAGACTTCTTTGCGTATCAATATTAGCTTGAGCAACAATTTCATTTATGTTTTCATTATACTGGTTTTTCTTTTCTGGACTTAAAAAATCAGCTTGAGTTGGATTAACAAAAACAAAGCTCATAACAAGTAATGAAAAGATCAAACTTTTTGTTGCAAGTCCCTTTTTCATATTTTAAGTAAAATAAGAAATGATAAAATAAGAAATGGCATAAGCAGCAAGGGTAATAATTAAACCAATTATAGCATTAAGCAAACCGTCTTTTGCTTTTTCAACTTTATTTTCATTGCCTTGCGCTATCATCCATTTAAAGCCGCTAAAAATTATTAAACCAAAAAATATTACTCCGACTAGGCCCAGGGCTGAATAAATAATAGTGCCAATAATGCTATCTACCGTTTCTGCACTTTCTCCGGTGGCAAAGCCCGCTTTCTCACTAGTAGTTTTAAGGCCGCTATCATTATTGAAATTAAAGCTTTGTGCACTGGCAATGGTTAAAGGAAGTAGAGTAAAAAGAAAAATACCAAAAGAAAAAGCTAAGGCAATAATATCTTTTTTTCTCAAAAACATAAACATACTGTTATTGTAGTATCTCGCTACCAATAAATGAGGTGATGGCGTAGGCAGCAAAAACAATTATTAATCCAATAATGCCGTTTATTAACAAATTTCTAGCTTTAGTTACCTGAGAGTCGTTGCCTTGAGCTGTCATCCACAAAATACCAGCATATATCATCAGAATTAAAAATAGAACGCCGACAAAGGATAAAACGGTGCCAATTATTTGCCCAGCCTTAGTTTGTAGAAAATTATCATAATTTGCGCCAGTTTGTGATTTAAAAGCACCTACTTCGCCCGCGGTTTCATTTAAACCATAGGAGCCGGTTTGGGCCAACGATTTGCTAACAAAAAAAGCGCTATTTAAGAGAAATATACCTATAATTAACAATAATATAGTTTTTTTTATTTTCATAAAAATAATTTACACTGGTTTGGATACAAAAAATTTGCACCCAAGCCAGTGATTCCCAATTTTACTGAGAATCACATATTATTTATTATTATTTATAATATATAAATAATTTTCAGCAGTAATCTTTTTTTCTTACGTTAAGGAAATGGGGATTAGACACCACTGGTAGCATTGTAAATAGCATTAATAACGAAGGTAGAAATCGCCCAGGCTGCTAAAATAATAACCAAACCAATAACGCCAGCTCCTAATAATTTTTGAGCCTCAGACACCTTATCTTCATTACCGCCAGCTGTCATCCATTTAAAGCCACCCATTAAGATGATAGCTACAGCAATTACTCCCAAGAAACCAAGAACAACGTTGATAATACTACCAACAATTTCTCTTGGATCACGGTTTGATAAAGCATTGTCTAGACCATTGTTGACCTGATTTAAACCGAAATCAGCTTGAGCTGATACCTGTATAGCAAATACAGGGGTTAGCAATAAGGCAACGATAGCAAGAGACAATAAGTGTTTGTAAATTTTTTTCATATTTTCACCTCCTTTCTTAAGTAATAATATTCCTTTTTTATATCTTTAATTCTAGCATATTATTTTTAACAAGACAAATAAAAGAAGCTATGCTAAGATAAAAAAAGAGTCAGAATTTATGTGGGAAAAATTAAGAAAAATAAAATTCGTTAATATATTTTGGTCCCTGTTTTATGGCCTTATTTTTTTAGTTTTACTAAATAATGGGTTTAACTATTTAGACCCAGATTTAGGGTGGCATTTAAAGGTTGGACAAGAGATTAGCTTAAATAGGCAGGTCCCAAGTGTTAATCATTATAACTATACCTATACTGGCAATTGGGTGGACCATGAGTGGTTAAGCGACCTATTAAGCTACCTGGCCTTCAATAATTGGGGCTATGAATTTTTAGTGTTCTTTTTCGCGGCCTTAATAACGCTTACTTTTATAATTTTAAATATTTTTGTTTCTAAAAAATTAAGCGACAAGACGCTTTTCCCCTTTATCGCTATTTTTCAACTTTTAGGCATTTTTGCCTCACTTCCACATTTTGGGGTAAGAATGCAAGGATTTGGCGTTTTATTCTTGCTTTTACTACTTATTATAATTGATTTATATGATAGAAGAGGAGAAAAAAGATATTTATTTTTTCTACCTCTTATTTTTTTGTTTTGGGCAAATCTGCATGCTAGTTTTATTCTCGGTCTCTTTATTTGTTTTGCTTGGTTGGGGATAAGAATAGGAGAAAGGTTGCTTTTGCTAGCAAAGAATAGATTACACTTTCTAAAATTAGATAAGGTGTTATCTGCTGATAAGATAAAACATTTCTTTTATTTTTCTCTTTTGTCTTTAGGTGCAACCTTAATTAATCCCTATACTTATAAGCTGTATAGCTTCTTAGGAGGTTATAAAAATAGAGCGTATCTATCTTTAATACAAGAATGGCTGCCACAATATCGCTTTCCCTTACATTATGATCAGTTAATTTATCTTGCTCTGGGTGCAGTAGTCTTGCTTTTTACCATCTATCAAGCTTTAAAAAAACAAAATAAAATAGAGCTTTGGCCCTTCTTTTTGACTTTTTTATTCTTAATTCTTAGCTTTAAATCAAAACGGCATTTTCCTTTGTTTGTCATCGCTTCGTTTCTGCCCTTAATTTCTTTTTATGGTAATTTCTTTAAAGGATTAAACATTAAGGGATATCAACATCTTTTGCGGGGATTAGTTATATTGTGCTTATTGTTAGTTGGTTTAAGTCAGGCGTTAAGTATAAATTTTATCAAACAACCTTTCACATCTTTTTGTGGCAATTATCCATGCCAGGCTGTTGAATTTATAAAAAATAATAATGAATATCAGCAGTCTAATCTCTTAAATGCCTATGATTGGGGAGGTTTTTTAATTTGGACTATGCCAGAGAAAAAAATATTTATCGATGGCAGGTTGCCTCAAGTTAAATATGCTAATAAAACGTTTATTGAAGAATATAGGCGCTTTTTTAAAGAAAAGGAAGATAAAACAAGCTTATTGAATCAGTATAATATTGATTTGGTTTTAATTAGAACCAAAGAAGAGCCTTTGCAACTAAAGAAATGGGAAAGAGTTTTTTTTCAAATCAAAAGCGAGAAATTAAACGCAAAAAATTACCTTCGTGATTATTTAGAGGCAAGTTCTGAATGGAAGCAAGTCTATCAAGATAAAACCGCTTCCATTTATGAGCGTTTACCCTTATAAAAACTATGAAAACGATTGAAATATGTTTACCAATTAAAAATGAAGAAAAAATAATTGCTACTAAAGTTAAATTTTTAGATAAAACACTCTCAGATATAAATCTGGGTTTTAATTGGATTATTTCAGGCGTGGTTAATGGTAGCCAAGATTCCTCTTATAACGTATTGGAAAATTTAAGATTAGATTTAACGCATGAGTTAAAACTTTTTAACATTAAAAAAGGGGGGAAGGCGCGGGCGATAAAAACTTGCTGGCAAGAAAGCGAAGCTGATATCTTGGTTTTTATGGATATTGACTTAGCCGTTCCTCCTAATTTTTTAAAACCATTAGTCACGCCTCTTATTAATAAGGACGCTGAACTTGTGATAGGGTCACGTTTTTTACCGGAATCGGAAATGACCCGATCTTGGCAGCGACGACTAGTTTCTTGGCTGTATATAACTCTTTCATCAATATTGATTCGTCATAAACAAAGTGATCTGCAGTGTGGATTTAAGGCGATTACAAAAAGAGCTTATAAACAAATAGCTCATTATCTGAAAGATGATAATTGGTTTTTAGATACTGAGCTTATAATGTTTACTCAGATGCATGGCATGAAAATAAAGGAAATTCCGGTAAAGTGGCAAGAGCGTGAAGGGTTGGTCAAAAAAAGCAATATCCGTGTTATAAGAGATGGTTGGCATTTTTTTAAAAACTTAATTAACTTGCGTCGTCGTTTAAAAAAGATAGAGAAAAAATAAAAAAACCGCGCTTAGCGGTCTTTTTTATATTAGGGCAAATATTTATTTTTTTCTTTTTCTGCCTCTATCTCTTTTTTCTTTTCTGGTATTTTTTTTATCTTTTTAAAAATAAAGTAAAGCCATAAAACTATGCCAATAGCCCAGAGTGCTAACCAAAAACGAGCTGTAAAAAAGGGGATGTTTTCATAATGAAAGAATAAAAAAATTAGGCCAAGAATAAAATTGGCCACTGAAAAGTCATAGAGGCTATTAAAAACACCACGATATATTCCTTTTCTTCTTTTTAAAACAATAGTAACTAGCCCTAAGATAAGAAGGACAATGGTAAGGGCGAGCAATAAATTAAAACCAAGGTTTAAAAGAGCGCCTGGGTTGACTGAAAACCAATATTTAAAGGTAAAAAGATTTGTCATATTTTTTCAAATTCGTTTATTTCAAATTAAATTTATAATTTTGTTAAAATTAAGCCATAATGATAGGGTCCGGCGGAGAATTCTTCTTCTACTTCAAAGCCTAATTTTATAGCCGCTAATTTTAAGGACTCTGATTTTATTCTTCTTTCCGGACTTGGGCCTAGCGGTGAATCAATGGCGCTCCATTCGATAACAATTAAGCGACCCCCAGTTCGCAGGAGACGATAAGTCTCCCTTATTACATCAACTCTTTTATCAGATTGGTGTAAAACATTTACCAAGAAGGCGGCATCTAAACTGTTTGATTCAATTTTCGTTCCTTTAAAGATTTCAAGATTGGCCCAAACCGTATTAATTTGCGACAGATTTTGTTCCTTGGCCCTATTTTTTATCTCTTCTAGGTAACCCTTGATAATATCAACTGCGAAAACAACGCCACTTTTTCCAACTAGTTTAGCAATTGGAAAAGTGAAGAAACCAAAATTACCACAACCTAATTCAGCTACTCGTTGTCTTTCCCCTATTGCCATTTTATCGATAATTTTATCAATGTCAAATAAAATAGTTTTTTTTGCTTCCATCATATTTTTATTTTTACTCTACTAAGATTTGTCTTATAACAACATTTTCTCGGCTATATTTTTTTTTAGCAACAATTTCAATGTTATTTAAACCTTTTTTCAAACTTATATCATGAGAAAAGGCCCCATTTCTGTCAGTTAAAATTAATTCTTTGTTAATATTTATCTCAGCGCCAGGATCAGTGATGCCACTTAAAGTTATTTGATTTTCGCTTGTCATGATGTTTTGTGTTGGATTGGTGATTTCTAAATCAGGAGAAGTGACAAGGTTGCGGAAATAGAAGCTAAGATAAAGAATAAAAATAGAAAAAACTAAAATCAACAGAATATTTTTTATAATTTTAGGAAAAACTAAGAACTCTTTCTTTTTAATTACTTTTTGCGCAAAAGGATCATCTTTTTCGAACTCATTTTCTAGTTGAGCGATATATAAGTCTATTCTTTTTTTATCAATTTCTAAAAAAGTAGCGTATCTTTTTAAAAAGCTCTTGCAATATAAGCCGGATGGAAGACAATTAAAATTCTCTGATTCTAAATTTAATAAGTAATCTTTTCTAATTTGAATGGCGCTTGCCACTTCATCAATGTTTAATTTTTTTTCATTACGCGCTTGCCTTAACTCTTCTCCTAGGCTGAAGTCGGGCAATATTTTTTTAGAAACAAACGTATTCATTAAGTTAAAGGGTTACAAAACAAAGATTAAATTTACAATAAAAAATATTTTTATTTTTTTAATTATCTTTCTTTTCTTCTTGTTTAATTTATTGTTTTAATTCCACTTCTAAGGAATCCTTTTCAGTCGTATTTGCGCCTAAAGAGGTAATAACAAAGCTAATAATTAACCAGCTTGAAAAGACAATGATTAAGCCAACTACTGCTGATATAATAACTTGTTTTGCTCTTTGCACCTTTTCTTTTGATCCAGCAGAAAGCATAAACATGACTCCACCAATAACAAAAACAAGTAGGGAGAGGGAGCCTACTAGACCAAGGATTATGTCGGATATGTTAACTGCCATGTTAACAATATCATTGACTCTGTAATTGCCACAATAGGTAGAGTCTCCATACTCACAATTTTTGCCGGTAGCATCTATTAACAAAGATTGGCCGTGGCTGATAGCGGGCACAGATACGAAGGCGAGAGAGAAAACTAAAATAATAAATATCTTTTTTGTTATATTTTTCATATTTTAGTAAATTGTTTGCTGCACTTTAACAGCGCTGTTTGTAATTATTTTACGCATATCTTCAGTATTGGTGTTTAAAACGTTATCTATCATTTCTTTAAAAGCTAGCTCAGCGGCAGTAACATTGCGTCCTTTATACCAACTTTTAGCGGTTAATACTTGATCAGCAAAAACACCAACGACATCGTCTTTAATTTGCTCTGAAACAAGGGATCTTAGGGCGGTTGGTTTTTGTGTTTTAGCTAAATAAGTTTTAGCTTGTTCCGCCTTGGTCATAAATTGAATAAAGTCCCAAGCCTCATTTTTATGTTTACTCTTTTTGGAAACAGTTTCTACCCAGTAATTAGCAAAGTTAATATTAGTTGGTGGATTGCCCTCAATTTGGGGAAATTTAGAAACAGAGAAATTTAATTTTGGGGCAGCAGTTTTAATGGTGGGAATGTGATAAGCGTAACCAAACATAAGGGCCAAATTACCATTTATAAACATTTCTAAAGAATTGTTCATTTCGTTATTCCAGGCGTATGACTCCTTAGTAGGATTAGCAAAGTCGGTATAAAAACGAAGCGCTTCTAGCCCAGGGTTATAATTAGTTTCTTTGGCAAATTCAGGAATTAATTGAAAAGAAACTTTTAAATCATCATTTATCATTGTTGCACCGTTTTGTATCATTAAAAGGCTCAAAATATCACTAAAACGTTCAATGTTATCACTGCTGCCCATAGCTACACCAGATTGAATTAATCCTTTTTTTGCATCCTGTTTAGTTAATTTTTTAACTGCTTGCAAAAATTCTCGGTTCCAATATTTTGGGGGCTCACTAATACCGGCATTATTAAGCAAATCTTTGTTATAAAACATTGCTAGGGTATCGACTGAGAGCGGAAGTCCGTAAACCTTGTTGTCTTCTAAAACTACATCACCGCTGACAACATCAACAAAATTATCTCTAATTTCGCGCAAACTTATACTGGGCGTAGTTCTCATCTCGTAAACAATTTCTTTTTTAATTGAACCTTTTTCTACCGGATAAACCATGGCAGTTGAATCGGGCATAGGTTCAATTTTTGTTTGATATTTTCTAATCCAAGTATTATGAATTGAGAATATGTCAGGACCCCTATCTTCAGCTAGTGCATTTAATAATTCTTGCTCATATTCTTCATAGCGTAATTTTCTATAATCAATAGTAATAGATGGATGCATAGCGGTATATTTTTTGATTATTTCATCAAAAGCGTCGGGTCCTTCAAAGACTCGCCAGTATGATAAGGTGACAGGTTCCATTTTTTCAATTTTGATACCATTATTTACTTTGCAACCAAAACCAGAACTAATTAAAAAAATAGCAAGTAGTATTAAAAAACTAATTTTTTTTCTCATATAATAATAATTAAATCTAGTTTAATTATACCAAAAACAAAAATATAGTTCCAACTTAGTTAAAATATTTCTAATTTCTTATAAAAAACAGAAAAACATTGCGCTTTTCTGTTTCTTTAGAATTTTCCTTGGTACAAATTATCGAGCTGCAATTTTATTAATATCTACTTCATCTAATTTTATACTTATAATTTGACTTACCCCATCATTTTTCATGGTGACACCATAGAGAATATTGGCGCGACGCATTGAGGCGCGATTATGGGTGATGACGATAAACTGACTTTTATTTGATAAATCATCAAGAATTTTTGCCAATCTTTCAGAATTTGATTCATCTAAAGCAGCATCAACTTCATCTAAAACCACAAAAGGAGCAGGATTAGCACTTATTATAGCACAGATTAGGGCAATAGCTGTCAGGGCTCTTTCGCCGCCGGAAAGCATGGTGACTGATTGAATTTTTTTTCCAGGAGGATTGGCTTGAATTTCGATACCTGCTAATCCAACGGCATTATGTTTTTTGAGAAATTTAATTTTTCTCATTTTTTCATCAGAGGCTAATTTAATTTCTGCCTCTGCCTTACTTAGGCCAGTTTCTATGTAATCTGATATTTCTTTTTCTTTCTTTTTGTCTTCATTTTCAAGATCCTCTAGCATTACCTTTGAAATTTTAGCGCTGCCACCACTAAATAAGATTTGAAAATATTCATTAAATTTCTCAGAAATGATTTTAAACTCCTTATCAAATCGTTCCTTGATTTTAACGTCAAGCTCTTTGATAATTTGTTCCAGCGATTTAATAGTTTTATCCAAATCATCGGTTTGCTTGAAAAGAAAATCATATCTTTCCTTGGTGTTAGCATATTCCTTTTCCGTTTCTTCATCTATGCCACCAATTTGTTCAAGTTGATTTTTGTAGTTATTGATATTTTTTTGCAAGACATTAAGGTCGGGTATTGTTTCTTCTTCAGGAAAGCTTTCTATTTCATTTAAGCTTAAATTATTATTTCTAATATTATTTTCTAAATCCTCTAATCTTGTTTCTTGACGAGTAGCATCAATTTTAAGATTATTTAAATTGTTTAAATAGTCAGTCAGTTCAGTTTGTAATACTTGAATCTTTTTTTGACAAGCAAACATTTGATTTTTCTCTTCTTCCTTAGCTTGATTTAAGTCATCTAGCTCATTGTTAAGAGCTGCTTCCTCTTTTTCAATGTTTGCAATTTTTTCTGATAATTTTATTTTTTCTTCTTCAATCTGAAAAGTATCAAATTTTGTTTGACCTTTTTGGATTTTAATTTTAATCTCTTCTATTTCTGTGGCAGTTTTTTCCCTTTGTTCGTTTAGCAACCTTATTTTATCTTCAAGTGCAGAATTTTTAAAATGACAAGTTTGTAATTTATTTAAGATTATCTGTTTTTTTTCAAGAAGTTGATTGCTTTTATTTTGCGGAATAAGGCGACTTAACTTTTCTGCTTGAGCACGTAAGTCTTGTTTTATAGAGCCGATATCACTATTTAAATTATTTTCTTTTTCTATATCTTCTTTTTTTAAGTCTTGTTCAATAGTGACAAGCTCCCACTCAAGGCGACTCTTCTTTTCTAAAACAACATTTATTTCTTCTTTAATTTTTGCTCTTTGATTGTTATTCTGACTAATTTTTTCATTAATTATTTGTCTATTTTCAGTTAATTCAATTATTTCTTGTTGCAAACTTTGAATGCGCCTTGCATCTTCATCGCTTTCACCAGTTAGAACCGCCTTTATCTCTTCTTGAAATATCTCCTTAGCTTCTTTTAATAATTTTTTTGCTTCTTTGAAATCAGAAATGGTTTCAATTTTATCTAATTTTTGAAGGAAGTTTTTAACAATGCTATTGATAGTTTCTTCCTTTCCTCCTGATTTGGCTGCTTTTTGAATCTTTTCGTTTATTTGTTGAAGCTCAATATTTAAGGTTCCAATTTTTTCCTGCAGGACACGAAGTTCTTCTGATAGATTATGACTTTCTTTTTTGTCATATTTATCAGTTAATTCAGAAATTTCTTTATTTAAATTTTCAATTTCAAGATTAAAATTTTTACGTTTTTCTTTAAGGTTTTTAAAATTTATCCCGGCGCGAGCATTTATATTTGCCTCTAGAACTGCTTCAAGTCGGGTTAATTTATTTCTATTTTCCTCTTTTTCCTTGTTTAAATGACGAATTTCTTCTTGTATTTGAGCCGATTGTTTAAGTTCCTTTTCGATATCAGATAGTTCTATTTTTAGAGATTCTTCTTCTTGATTTGAGCGATTTTTTTGCAGAGACTCTATTTCTAAATTTATGTTTTCAAGTTCTAATTTTAACTCTGACAATTTGCCGTTTAGCCATGAGAGGTCAAATTGACCGCGCGATTCTAATTGGGTTTCCAGTTCTATTTCCAATTTTGCTAATTTCTTTTGATAAATATTTTTTTGATCGGACAAGTCTCTTATTAGAGGTTGAAGCTCATTGATTTTTTGGAAATTATCATTAGCGCGTATATGATTTAATTCATCATTCAAATTTTCTAAGTTTTTTTCTTTGCTAAGTTTAATTTTTTCAAGTTCAAGATAGCTTTTATTAGCTGAATTTAACTTTTGGCTAATATTTTGCCAGAGGTAACCAAAATAATTAATTTGCGAACCTTTTAATTTATCTTCAATTTCTGTTCTTTTCTTCAATTTCTCCATTTGTCTAGTAAGGCTTTTAAGACGTGGCCTGATTTCCGAAAGCAACATTTCCACCTGTTGCAGGTTGTCATAACTTAATTCCAACTTGTTTAAGGCGTGATCTCTTTTTATTTGAAATTGTTTTACGCCCGTGGCTTCATCAAAAAAATCCTTACGATCAGCAATGGAAGAATTTAAAAAATTATCAACCATTCCTTGCCCAATGACGCTATATGTCTTTTGGCCAAAGCTTGCCTTGGCTAATAACATTTGGATGTCACTTAAGCGAGAACGGGTATTATTAATTAAATATTCGCTTTCACTGTTTCTAAAAACTCGTCTAGTGATTACAATTTCACTACAAGTGTTGATTATTTTATCTAAATCGCTATCATTTTTTTGGTCTAAATCCTTATTTTTTGCAACATTTTCAGCATTGTTTAAAAATAAAGACACCTCAGCTAAACCAAGACGACCTTTTTTGTCGGATCCAGAAAAAATAACATCTTCACTTTTTTTGCCACGTAGCATTTTTAGGCTTTGTTCTCCTAATACCCAACGAACAGCGTCGGCAATATTAGATTTTCCAGATCCATTAGGTCCGACTATTGCGGTTAGGCCCTTTTTGTCCTTAGATATAGAGCCAGAAAATATTAATTTATTTTTATAAGCAAAAGATTTAAATCCTTGAATTTCTAATTTTTCTAAAAACATAACAAGTTTCAAACTAAGATCATTAATAAGTAAAAAGGCCTAGGGCCTCTAATGATTTTATTATAAAGCAATTAATTGATTTTTAAAAGCGCTTTCGCTATTATGAAGATATATGATTATTTCATTTAGCGGCACTGAAGGCTCGGGTAAGAGCACAATTGCTAAAAGATTAGCAGAAAAATTAAAAATTCCCCGTTATTATATGGGGGCCTTAAGGCGCGAAGCCGCTCAGAAAAAAGGCTTAACCTTAGCCCAATACAATAAATTAGGAGAAGAGGACCCGCTAACTGATTTTGAGGTTGATGAGCATCAACGTCAATTAGGTAGGGAAAGAGACAACTTTATCATTGAAGGGCGTACCTCTTGGTATTTTATCCCTCATTCTCTTAAAATATATCTTGATGTTAAGCCTGAAATTGGAGCCAAAAGGATATTTGAAAGTTTACAGAAAAAAAATGATCGCAATGAGGATAGGGGACTTGAAACTTGGGAAAATGTTTTGGCAAGCAATCAAAGAAGGCAAGAAAGTGATCGCTTGCGTTATCAAAAATATTATAATATTAATGTAAATGATCCCAATCATTATGATTTTTACTTAGATACAAGTAATTTAAATGCGGATCAAGTTTATAATAAAGTAGAGGAATTTGTGCTAAGTAAAGGGAAAAAAAAGAAAAAAAGTTAATTTTTTCTTATTCTGGTCTAAATCTTGACATATCTAAAATTAAATTATAAGATTAGACAAGAAATAAATTATAAAAAAAGTAAAAACGAGATTTAAATTAATCTCGTTTCTAGCTTATAAATTATATGGTTGAAACTAAAATGGAATTAAAACCGGGACTGACTGTCAGGGTTTATCAAAAAATTAAAGAATTGAATTCAAAAGGAGAAGAAAAGGAAAGAGTTCAATATTTTGAGGGCATGATTATTGCTCGCAAACATAACAAAGAAAAGGGAGCAACAATAACAGTGCGTAAAGTTTCTGAGGGCATTGGCGTTGAAAAGATTTTTCCCCTAAATTTACCGACAATCACTAAAATAGAGATTAAAAAAGAGGCAAAGGTAAGGCAGGCTAAACTTTATTATCTACGTTCAGGTTATAAAAAGAAATTAAAAGAAAAGACTGTAAAGTAATTTATGGTTTTTTTGGGCGGATGGTGGAATTGGTAGACACGCAAGCTTGAGGGGCTTGTGACCGCAAGGTCGTGGAGGTTCAAATCCTCTTTCGCCCACCACGCCATTTGCCAATCGCGGTTGAGTCCGCTTTTGGGCGCATAGCTCAGTTGGTTAGAGCACTTCGTTTACACCGAAGGGGTCCAGGGTTCGAATCCTTGTGCGCCCACAAGAGCAATGAAACATCCGAGAGGGTGTTTTTTGCTTTATTTACGGGCATATTCTAAGATTTCAAACTCTGCATCACTTCTTTTGCAGTTACCTTTTCTGGGATTGTGGCCATATTGTGGCCAAAATTTAAATTTTAAATACCTCTGGTTCTAGATGCGCGTTTTTTATCGAAAATGAATTGTTGTTGATTTGGGTGTAATTTTTGATGCATACCTCTAGATTACCACTAAAACCGCCATATGTGTGCACACATCACCTCTCTCTATTGACAAAATTTGAGATATGATGTATAAATATAAAGTTATTTAACATAAACAATAAAAAACAGAAGGTAAATGGAGAAAATTTCTGCAGGTTTAAAAAAGCACTTGAATAAGGAGCTGTCGCAATTATTGTCTCAATATGAAAAGAAGCGGTTAACTCTAGCAAGAGAAGCGGAGGCTGGCTTTGACATTTCGTTTGCATTAGAGGAGGAAGTTTGGGAAAGAAAAATAAAATTTCTAAAAAATCTAATGAAAAACAAGGAGGTTGCGCCTTTTCAAAAAAAGAGCACAGAGGTTGTTTTGGGTAGTTATGTTACCATTAATTTTCAAGGGCTTAAAAAAAGCTTTATCGTTGATGGTGTTGGCTACAAAAAAGACGACATTATGATTGTAAGCAGTAAAAGTCCGATAGGCGCTATTCTGTTGGGCAAAAAAAAGGGTGAAACTATTTTGTTTCAAGGAAAAACTATAAAAATTGAAACAATCACATCCGCCTGGTAGTTAGTAATTATTAATAGGTCGTCACATAGGGGCGACTTTTTTTTATTCATGATATAATAAAGTAATATAAATTAAGATAAATTATATGTCTTTTGAGAAAAATTTTATCAAGTCAGAAAACAATAATGAAAGTTCTCTTGTTTTAGAAAGAGAAAAAGGGGTTGGGGAAAATCTGAAAAAGAAAGAAATGAATCATGAATTTTTATATGGCGCAGAAAAGTTGCGCTCATTTAAGCTCAGCAAAAAACCTGAAGAAAGAGCGATTTATGAAGCAGTTGAAAAAAAAGTAGAAGAGCTTACAAAAAAATCTAAGTTAGATGTTTTTGATACTATAATAAAATTAAGAGCTAAGGGTGAGACAAATTGGAAGGAAAAGCTATTGGAAGAAAATATTGATAAGCTAATAAAAAAATATGGTTATTCTGATGAAACTTTGCTTGTTGATTTAAATGAAGAAACCTTAGGTCAACTGTTGCAACCCTTGCGCAAGGAGTTAAGAGAGAATACCTATGTAGCAAGAGATAGAGTGCCTTTAGGTAAATTTATCAAAGAAGGCCTAGGTAGAGCTAAAGATGATGTTTTAGTTTTTCATGTTAGCCCAGAAAAAATTAAAGATGGACTAAAGCCGGGAGATGGCGAAAATTATATTTATTTTAGTAGTGATCTTAAGCGTTTATTTAATTTAAATACGGCTAAATATATTTATGCTTTAAGGGTTGATAAAAGCCGGTTAGCAAAGTCTTTATACTGTGCCGCCAATTGCTTTCATCGAATATTGGCTACAGATGTCAAAGATTATTTAATTGAAGATAGTATTAAGATATTTTCTGAAGGAGATCCTGGATACCGAAAATCTGTCTTAGATAGCTTGGGGGCTGATTTTAATACTTCTTACAGTCCAGCAAGTGGCCGAGCAGAGTCCTTTATGAAACAAAAAAATCAAGAAGAAGACAGATTTTCTTTATAAAAAAAAGACTCGAAATCATGATAGATTTGAGTCTTAAATTAGGCTATTTTTCCATTTTGTTTTTAGTGATTAGAGCTAAATTTACAAAGCCCATATCCTTCTCTTTTTTTAGCACGTCGCGATAGATAATGAAATCTCGAATTCCATTTCTTTTGTTGTAAGCATCGTGAAGCGCATCAAATAATTTTTCTCTCTTATCAAAATTAGGGCCAATAATGAAGAGCCTACTTATTTCATGCAGTATTACAGCATGATCAAAGCCGGCCCTACCTTTTAAATCATCTGATTTTTTATTGGCATTTATTTTTTCAAAAGAGTCAATAAATTCAATTAATAAGGACTGAACTGTTTTCGCATTTTCTCCAAATAACATATAACCTCCTTTTTTGTTTTTGTAAATGAACAATAAGCTACAATCTAGCTATTAGTTTATATCATATAATTTAATATATGTCAATATTTTCAAAGCTGGAATAATAATTATCCCCTTTTTTCATTTTTTTGTTCTTTTTTAAAAATTATGTAGGAAAAAATAGTGAGACTGGCAACCAAAATAATAGAGCCAGCAATTATTGTGGGCATAACTAATTTTGGATTTAACCAAGGAAGAGCTATCATAATAAAGCCAAATATTACAAAAAGTTTACCGCTTAAGCGATGAGTTCTATTCCAAACATTGTCTGAAGAGAGGGTCCAGGGGTTTTTGATGCCAACAAACCAATTTTTTTTGACTTTTCCCAAGTAATTGCCCATAACTATAAAAAGCAAGCCAATGGTTCCTCCGGTTAAGCCGCCTATATTAAGTTTGTGGCCTAAATTAACGTAAGTAGCTCCAGTAAAAATGACCAAAAGACTAAATAGTAAGGTGTTTCTAATTATTAAATAGGTTTTAAAGAATTCTTGGTATCGTTTTTTGTTGGGATCTATGGCGGGCGTGATGTTGAGTACTAAATATATAAAGGCGATTAATGCGGGAAAGAAAATAGTGTGGAAATTACGACTAGACCAGCCGTCAGCCACGCCCTGGGCGTTCCAGTGGCTTATCACTACTTGTGGTAAGAGAGGATGGGCAACAAGAGCTATAATTATAGTTGTAACTATGATTAAAATGGGGAATAGCTCAGTTTTTAATGTAAATTTTAAATTTTGTTTGTCTATACTCATATTATTTTTTTATTAATTTTGTTATTGCTATCAACAACTCTTCGCTTACACTAAGATTAAGAGAATAGAAAATATTTTTGCCTTGGCGACGAGAGCTTATAAGACCAATTTTTTTTAAAACATCAAGATGGTGGGAAAGCGTTGCTAGTGTGATATCAAGATTTTTAGAAATTTCTCCTACGTTTAACTCTGACCTCTTTAATAATTGAATAATTTTTTGACGATTTTTATCGGCTAAGGCGTTTAGTATTTGTGATAAGCTCATAAAATAACAATTAGATATTCATCTAAATATAATCATAGCAAATATATAATATGGCAGTCAATGGTTTTTGTTGAATATAAAAATCTTTGCTTTTTATTTATTTTTGTATAAAATAAAAACAAGGCTTATTTTGGAATTATGAAAAATAACAATATTTTTAACAAAGAGCATTTTATTGAAAACTTATCTCAGACCAAGTCTTTAGCTTCTGCTTTAGCAGACAATATAAGGGGGGGTGAAGTTTTGTTGTTTTTTGGAAATTTGGGTGCAGGCAAGACCGCTTTTATTAAATATCTCGCAAATTTTTTGGGAGTTAGAGGTGTGGTAAGTAGCCCTACCTTCAATATTTTAAAAGTTTATAATGTTGCAAAAAATGAAAGGGTTAAACATTTTTGTCATATTGACGCCTATCGTCTTAATTCCGGAAAAGAATTGATAGATTTGGGAATTGAGGAAATACTAGATCAAACTGACACTGTAACAGCAATAGAATGGGCTGAAAAAATTAAAGATATTTATCCTAAAAAATATATAAAAATTGAAATAAAAACATTAGATGAAAAGAGTCGTTTAATTAAGATTGCGAAAATAAAATCTTAAGATGGCTAGTTTTTTTTGGATAATTTAAGAAGATAGAGAAAGGCACCAAGACTAATCATTACATCAGCTAAGTTTAAAATTGAGAAGTCTTTAATATTGAGATAATCGATTACATATTTGAGTTGAAAGCGGTCAATTAAATTGGAAAGGGCGCCTAAAATAATTAAAAGCAGAGAAAGAAGACTTAGATGATTTAAGTCCCTTTTTTTTATTAAAAGAATAAGCCAAGTGATAAGACCAATGATAATAAGAAGGGTTAGCGGTAGGGTGATGTAAATAGAAAGTGGCAAAGAAAAGGCAATGTTGTGATTTGCTGCAAATTTAAAACTAAGTAAATTTTTAACAATAACCCACTCTCCATCAAAACTTATAGCTATTTTTTTAAAACAGCGATCAAGAATAAAAAATATAGCTATTATAAAAATAATAGCTATATTGTTTAATTTTATTTTATTTATTTTAATTTTATTCATTTTCCTGAAGTTCGGTTTTGCATGCAATGCAGGCGCCGGCTGTGGGTCTAGCTATTAAACGTTTTTCTCCAATTGGTTTTTTACAATATTTACAAATGCCATAAGTATTGTTTTCAATTCTTTGTAAGGCGCTTTCAACGTCACTTAAGCTTTTCTCTAAAACTTTTTGTGTAGCCAAGGTTGTAGAGAAATCATTTATTTCCTGTGCGTTTTCATCTGGTTTATCACCATATTCAGGAAAGGCTACCCCTCTTTTATCAGCTTCGCGACTATCTTTTTTCGAGATTTTCTCTAAATCAGATATAATTTGACTTTTTCGTACTAAAAGATCGTTCTTGATTTTTTCAAGTGCCTCTTTCGTGATAACAGTTTCTTTTTTTGCGAAAAAATTTGCTTCCTTTTCCATATATTTAATAGTAAGTTAAAAAAATCGAACCCCTAAAGTTCTACAAAAAGTATAGCTTATATTAACACTTTTGACAAGTCTCTCTTATTTTTTACAACCTTTGACAAGAAAAAAAGATTTTGCTATGATTTTTCTGTAATGGCTTGTAAGTTTGCCATTTTTTCAAACCTGGAGCGGTAGTTCAGTTGGTTAGAACGCCTGCCTGTCACGCAGGAGGTCGCGGGTTCGAGTCCCGTCCGTTCCGCATTAAAAAATCACCGTAAAGAGTGATTTTTTTATATGCTTTTTATTGTTGAAATATCTATTTAGCAATATCATTGTTTAAGTTTTCGGAAATGCTCCAGAGAGAGTAAAAACGACTGTAATATTTATGGGTAACAATAGCACTTTTATTATTATCCGATTTAAATAAATAGCCAGACCCCATTTGTTCGGTAAAGTAATATCCTTTATTCTTCATGAAGCTCTCAATTATGGTAAAGTTGTTATTTTTTGTTATGTATCTATTGCCATCATCATCTACCTGTACCATTTTTTTAGCAGTTAAATTTAACTGAGCAACGCCTTTTATTTGTGGCCAAGGATTCCCTTCTTGGAAAACTATAGGCGAATAAAGAAGTGCAAAAACTCCAAATATTAAAATAATAATAGAGATAAGAAATATGGATTTTTTATTTTTTGAGTAATGATAAATCATAATTTCTTCTTCCTCTTTCTTATTATAATAGTAATAGTTGTTAGAATTACAATAAGTCCAAGTCCCTGCAATCCCGGACTATCATCGTGGCCACCATAAACGATAAAAAATGAACCTAAAAATATTATTAGTATTTTTGGCCCCCAATACAAAATATTATTGATAGCATTAGAACTATTCATCTAACTTTATTAAATTTTAAATAAATATAACTTGTAGTTATTTATTGTAGGAAGACTATTGGTTATTTAAGAATATTTTTAATATTTAGTTTTTTTGGCGGAGAGGGTGGGGCGTAGTTGGAACGGTTTTGAATAATTAGAACTATTCTTTTGCTATATTTTCTGAAACTCTTATTATTAAATCATTAGCCTCCTCTTCATTTATTATAGTTCCAGTTTTATTTCTATTTATTTTATCAAAAAATTTATCAATTCCAGCTAGTTTCAATGCTTCTATTTCTTTATTTATACCATAACTATCTCCTAGTTTTTCTAGAGTTAAATTAATATCTATAGTGCCACAAAAGAAATCATATAGATCTTTGAAAGAATTAAAATCTTCTATTTTTAATTCTCCTTTACACTTTTGAAATTCACCTTCAAGTCTTTCGATAAATTCGGGATAGTATTTAACGGCTCTACTCCAACCACGAGAATATGCATCCTGCTCTTTTTGTATGTTGAAACTTTGCTCGGGATTAATATTGATAAACTCATCTTGACGTAAATGACCCAGTTCATGTATTATGGCTGCAAATGAAAAAAATTTATCTCCCTTTGGATACCTTACTTCAAAATTATCACCTTCGATAATACGACCGGAACCTTGAACCTCTAAAGGCCAGTTCAAGACTTTAAAAAACTCTTTATTTTCCAAATAGTTCATTAATTCTTCTAATGCTATTATATTTTCAGGCTTTATAGAAAATCTTGGTTTTTCCTGATAAAATTGTTCTTTCATTTTCTCCATACTTGAATATTATACTAATATTATAACATACCATTTCAAAGCGATAAACTCCCTATCAAAAATAGCCCATATTTAGGACTATTTATAATCTGCGGGCTACCTCGGGCTGGAACCGTGGTTTCGGTAAGCCCAGTAAGGCTTTTCGGTGATATTTAAAGTATTCAATAAATAAGATCCTCGCGCACTATGGTTTTTCTTAAAAAGTGACAAAAGTAACACGAGTATTAAATATATAGTTACAGTTAGATGTAATCTTATTCGTCAGCAATAAATTCCAATATTTCTCTGGTTGTCCTAATTTGCTTACCATTAGGTAGTTTTATAGTTGTTTCTATTTTTTCTGTTACCTCCTCTGGCGCTTGTTGATTATCCTCTACCCTTATTTCTCCAGTTGTACCATCAATTACTATATGGACCTTACTGCCAGAACCATCTCTTTTACCAACCAAAACATGCTGATCCTCACCCTGTATTCTTGATTCAATAAAGAACTGATCGTCACCAATTCTTTTTTTAATAGTTTTTTCTGCTAAATATTGCTGGAAAATATCAATATATTTCTCTATTTTTTGCCAGGCATTATCAACCGGAAAGCCTGCTGAATTAGACCACCAAGAATCTGGTTTTGCGTTTGAAGTAATTTTTCTTAATCTTAAACCTGGTAAAGAGCTTACATCTAAAACTGAATTTAAATATTCAAGGATAGTGTCACGAATTTTTACAGCTTCACTAGTTAATAATAAATTCTCTCTTAAGGCAGTTTCATTGCTCCAAATTAATTTTGATATTTCTTTGTCATTCATACCTTATAAGTCTTTGTTTATATAATGAAATACCGAGTTTTTCAAAATAAAAGCTTGATTATCTTCTAATTCAATAATCGGATATCCAGTTCTTTTTTTAAACTCATCTAACTGCGGTTTTAATTCTTTTCTGTAATGAGGGTAAATTATATAATCAGTTAAACAGAGGCCCTTTAAATCTGTGAGTCCGATATCATTAGGGTCTTCGTCCCCAGCAATGGCTATATCTGGTCCTGCTAGAATACTGCCAGCACTAACACCAACATACGTGCTATTTTCTTTTTTAGCAAAATCCAATATAAACCTATAGAGCCCAGTTTTTCTTACTCTATCTAAATAATCAAAAGTATTACCTCCACAAACAAAGATTACGTCATATTCTTTACTAGCGGTAAATTTTTCATTTCCTAATTTAAAAACATCAATATCCTGAGCCCCCGTATTTTTTATTTCACTTAATGTTTTCTCTAAATAAAAAGCGTCCTGCTCTGAGTCTTGAATTGAAATAACTAAAAAAGATAAATCTTTAGGCTCTTTTGGCAAAAAGCTTGTTTCGAAATGACGTGAAATATCTATATTTTCTAAACCTGTTGATGTTAAAAATAGTTTCATATTTTAAAAATTAATTATCCTGCTCAAATCTCTTTAATATCTGCAAATAATCATTTTGAATATCACCATTAATTTTAGGATGATTTAACTTAGCTATTTCTCCATTATTTTTAATAATATTTACTATTTCATCCATATAAAATCCATCCAAAGTGGCAATAAATAGATACGACGGATTCCAGGATTGACTCATTCTGTTCGCAGCCTTAAGCGTATATTCCGAGCTTAAAGAACGCTGATATTTAACCTCTATTAATTTTACCTGTCTAGTGTCCCTATCAATAACCGCAAAATCAGGGGCCGTCCTTAATGTTTCAATCATCGGGTTGCTTTCATTAAACCCCTGCTGAATCATTTCGGGGATTACTTTTTCATAACCAAATTCCAAGACAGTAAAATTGCCCGATTCTCTAAACATCTGTGAAAATATTGTCTCAGCAATTTTACCTTTAACCAGTTGTCTGGTGAAGTTGATGTTGCTCATATTATGTTAATTTAATTATCAAAAAATAAGATTACTATAGTTTATTTAAATATGTTTATAAAATTATTTTCTTTATCCTAAATAATAATAGTCTAAATAATAATAGTCGTTTTCTAATTCTGGCATCGCCACATCATCCTCGTAAACTTCCTGAATTTCTTCATTTTGATTGACTTCAACGCCGTCCTCATATTCCTCATAATCAACAGGACTCTTCCAGCCCTCCTCGTCTCGTTCACTTTCATAACGCAAATTCTGCATGTCTTTTTTTACTGACTCCGGCAACATATCTTCGCAATTATAACCAAGCTCTGGCAAGTAATAAGCAAGTGCGCTTAAGTTATCATAAGAAACTAATTTTTCTGCTATTTTATTCTTTATGTTTATCTTCTTTATATTAATCTTTTCTAGTTTTTCAATATTATCAAAAGAAATTAAATTAGAATGCGAATAAGCAATAAAATTAATAATGTCGTCTAAATAGCCATTAAAAGTATCTATATTATTAAGTATAAACTCAAAATTATTGGAATCTGCTAATTTTTTTATAAACTCTTTTGTAAAATCTAGACATGATTCAGGAGTGCTAATATAACATGTCACCCAATTGGAAGGTACCCATTTTCTTAGACACATTGTCCACGGGTCAATTGATATTGCCGACTGTACATTACAGGCGGCATTTTTAATTTAGTATGTATTCTGGTGTTGTTGTAGACATGGATAGTCCTGT
>JAQWDY010000013.1 GCA_028705215.1 Patescibacteria group bacterium
CCGCAGACTAAAATAATTCTCCAAATGGGTTATTTTTTTGTGGTGTATAGACTTAATTTATTTCTATGCCGCTACAATTACCAGAAAAGACATCGTGGACTGGGTATGAATGGAAAAACACCTATGGAACGTTTATAAGAGTTAACAGGTGTAAACCCTTCGCTGTAATGCCACAAATATTGACAATAATTAGTAATTATTATATTATTTTTTAAAACTTGAACGTTAATAATTAATTCTAAAATAATGAAAAATGGGAAAAGAAGATTTTGTTGCTCAGGAGAATTCACCAATTGACACCTTAGATAAGCTAAGTAAGGAAATGCATTACGTTATGGACCAGTGGCTTAGATCTTTTGCTGGCAGAGTTGATGAGGGAGACTTAAAAAGAAGAGAGTGGAACATTCTCCGTGCTTTTTCTGAATTAAAAATCACTGAAGAATGGGTTAAAGACAACCAGAGTCTAGCCGCCATGCTCATGTATCTTGTTAACGACAGAGAGTTGCTGGAGAAGATTGCTCATGTATTTGATCGTTGGCCAAGAGCTCTTAAAGCTCTTAACGCTTTAAAGATCATTAAAAGAAGCTAATGCTTAAAAAATTAAAAATAAGCAGGGAATAGTCCCTGCTTTTTTATATAAAATTATTATTTTTATAGATAAAAAAGTATACTTGACATTAGGTTATTATGGGTATATACTCATAATAGGTAATATGCAAAGGCCGAATTACCAAAATTTATAATTAGTATTAATTTATAACAATATGCCAAAAATGGATGGCACCGGTCCTATGGGACAGGGCCCGATGACAGGACTCAGTCGCGGTAATTGCGCTGGAGCTGAAAATGGCACTGGTCTTGGCTGTGGTAGGGGTCGGGGAAGACGGGGAAGATTTTTCTCCTTCTTGAAAAATGAAAGACAAGATTTAGAAAGCCAAGAAAAGATGTTGCTTGAAAAATTGGAAGAAATTAAAGTGAAAAAGGAAAAATTGAATACAAGTAAATAAAAGAAAATAAGGCTCACGGCTTTTTAATATAAGGAGCCGTGAATTCTTGTCTTATTATTAGAAGATTTTTTAATTTTTATAATTATTATATAATATATGCCCAGGCCAAGACTTTTTCGAAAAATAAATTTCAATCCCCAAGTTTCTTATTTTAAGCCACAGGGAATTCCGATGAATAATATTGAGATAGTTGAGCTAACCACAGAAGAGATAGAGGCTTATCGGTTAAGATATCTTGAAAATAAAGATCAGAAGCAGGCGGCGCAAAAGATGCATACTTCAGCGAGTACTTATCAGAGAATATTGTATGCGGCCAATTGCAAGATTGCTAACGCTTTAGTTAACGGAAAGGCAATTAAAATAATAAATTTATAAACATATGAAAAAAACAAAATTAAAAAAAGAGGGGGCGTTGCAGGCGGTGGGAGTTTTTGTTTATGTTTTACTCGTCGCTCTTTTTATGAATTCTGCAAATAATATATTTGGAGCAGAAGATAAATTTTTAACACCAGTTGCTGTTTTATTATTATTTATTTTCTCGGCCTTAGTTACTGGTGGCTTGATTTTAGGGCGGCCAATTATGTTTTATTTAGATAATAAAAAGCGAGAAGGAATAATGCTTCTATTTTATACTGGCCTTAGCTTATTTGCTATCATGCTTTTAATTTTTATCGCTCTTTTCTTGCTACACTCTTATTCTTTTTAAGTTTACCCTAAAACATTGACAAATTGATAGAAAAGACTATATTACAAGATAGTTCATTAAAAAAATATAGTCATGAAACATTCTTTATTCTTTGTATTAATTCCTGTCTTAGCTATTTCTTGTTGTCACAATTTATCCAATCGTGAATCTGAAAAAATTAGCAACTATGTCTCTTTTGAAAAAAGTCAAAATGATACTGGAAAAGTAGTTGCTAAAAGAAGTCGGCAAATGAAAATTGCCACCGATATTGTCAGTCAAGTTGTTGTTATTGATGATTCTTTAGCCGATAATTGTGGCCTGACAAGGGAAGGTAATTTTTATATCAGTGATAAATTGATAGCGGACACAACAAAAACCTATCTTATTGAGGACAAGAAGGGAAATGTTTATCTTTTAAAAAAAAGAGGAGGGCATTATTTTGCCACCAAAATTTGAAAAATGAGGCAACGCTTTAAAACGTTGTCTTTTTTTATAAACGCCTTTATAAAATATTTAAATTAATTTATATATTATGTTATAATAATTATAAGATAATCATTTCTTATTTTTTTATGCTAGGAAATAATAACCAGAAAAGTTTAAAGAAAAGACGACAAAATTGGATTGGCGCCTTATTTTTTTTGTTGTTTATATTTTCAATATTTACAGTCGCAAAGCAAGTATACTCAGCTATTACAATTATGATTTTAACGCCACCGGCGCCTAAGTCAGCTGAACTGCCAAGCACAATAGCACGGGGTGAGGCGGATGCGGGTAAAAATGTTAAATCAGCTCGCTATCAGGTCTATCCAAGTAGCGAGGCTCCAAATGGAACCATCAATGATTGTACTGCTAATTCTGGCACTTTTGGAGTTGACCAAATAGTTGATTTTTCCTGTATTGTTTCAAATTTAGGTGATGGTTCCTATAAGATGAATATAATTGTAACTGACTCTGATAATAACACTACAAATGTAGAAACAGATCCCTTTATTGTTGACAGGTTAGCGCCGTCAATTGATTTTGATGATTTAGAGGGCGACCCTTTGTTAATTGATTATAATGATCCAGTTTTTACTGGCACAGTAACAGATTCTCTAACATCTGTTGTGGGGGTGCAGTATAAATGGATGCTTGCATCAACCACCAGTCCTGTTCCTTCTGGCTTTGCTGATAGCGGTTGGACGAATTGTAGCTTTACTGGTTCGGGAACAACTGTTGATTTTACTTGTGATCCAGGACACGCTTTCGCTGATAGCGTTAAGGGTGATGAATATAGAATGCATGTGCGAGCTATTGATGAGATTGGCAATTTATCAGGTCCGTCTAATTATTATAAGTTTCAAGTTGATACTACTGCCCCTTATAATTTAAATTTACTTACACCAACTGAAGCCGGCATTGTGCTCTATGGGAACACGACTTATTCCATTACCTGGACAACACCAGCTGATGCTTTTGAGTTAGGTTCTGGGCCTATCCAAATATTTTATTCGGAGCTAGGCTCTTTTGGTTATAGATATCCAATCGCTAACAATCTTGATGCTAGTGGTCCTTTTAATTGGACAGTGCCCTCTCATGATACTACGAATGCAAGAATTTGGGTGGAAGCAAGTGATTTAGCAGGAAACATTGTTTCTTCCTCTTCAACTAATCCTTTTACCATTATTCCTTATACAGCGCCTAATGTTATCATAGATAGCATTTCTAATAATATTACCACCTCCATGCCCATGAATTTTACCGCCACTGCCTCCGATGTTGAGGGCATAGTCTCCGCTCGCTATCGTATTGATAGTGGAACCTGGTATAGCTGTTCTGCTGCCGATGGCGCCTTTGATGAAAATAGCGAAGGAATTGTTTGTTCTAATGTAATTGCTAGCCAGGGATCGCGGCGTATTACTATTGAAGCAACTGACGGTCGGGGAGATGTTGGTAGTGATTATTATGATTTTATATATGATTATAGCAACCCTTATGTAAATGCTGGTAGTTTGGGTACAATTAACATTCCCACTACTCCCGGTGCTTCTGCCTCTGATTCATATTCCGGAATTTCCTCTACTTCTTGGACCGAGGTTTCTGGTCCGGGAACTATAAATTTTAGTAGCAGTAACGTGACTAATCCTTATATTTCCGCCAGCATAAATGGCGACTATGTAGCCAGATTAACTGTTTATGACGGAGCTGGTTTTAGCTCTTCTGATACGGTTAGCTTTACTTGGACGGACGAACCTTTGTCTTTTAATATAATTGAACCGTCAGGCGGAGAGAGGCTGAAGGGGGGAGATGATTTTTTAATTACCTGGACTGATCCAGGCGGAAGCGCTGATTATACCTATAATATTAGTTACTCTAGTAATGGCGGTACTTCCTGGACTCCTATTGTAACTGATTTTGGTAAGGGTAACATTTCATATAACTGGACCCTACCTAGCTTTACTAGCGAAGCGGCGGTAGTTAAGGTGGATGTGATAAATACCAGTGACGAGTTAATTTTAACTGATAACTCTAGCATTTTCACCGTTGATTCAACTCCGCCGACAGTGGAGGCGGGCAGCATTGCCGATCCGATTAGTGAGGCAACTATTCCGGGTGCAAGCGCTAGTGATAATTATGATGATGCCGCCTTGCTGACTTACAACTGGACCCATGTTTCTGGACCAACAAACACAACTATATCAGATTCTAATATATTAAACCCAAGTTTATCAGGAACTATCTCCGGAGACTATACGGCCCGTTTAACAGTTACTGACAGTTTAGGTAATTCTGCCTCCGATACTATTACTTTTAGTTGGGACGGCGACCCGCCTTCATTTTTTGTGTTAGCGCCAGAAACTGATTATTATCGTGGTGGCTTAACTGAGCAAGTATTATGGACTCCATCGAGTGCAGCTTCCTATTATGCCCTTGATTACACTTTAGATAATGGCCTAACTTTTAATTCTATTGTCGCTAACACAACTGGCACAGTGATAGGTGACGACTTGTATTACGATTGGGCTTTACCGGAAATTGATTCAACGCAAGTTTATGTGAGGGTAACAGCTTACGATTCTTATGGAAATTATACGAGTGCGTTATCTCCCACTTTTACCATTGATTCTACACCACCTTCACTTACCATTGCCCCCTTACCTGATATTTACTATCTTCCGATTACACCAACAGTGAACGCTGATGATGGCACCGGCTCTGGCATTGCTAGTTACAGTTGGGTACAAATATCAGGACCAGGCAACGTTATCTTCACAGGAGGGACTAATATTGCTCAACCAACGTTAGAAACTGATGCTAGCGGTACCTATGAATTAGCCCTAACGGTAACTGATAATTTAGGGCTAAGTCAAACAAAAAGTTTATCTTTTCATTATAAATTAGAACCACCTCCAGCTTTAATTAGTTCGCCTGGAAGTGAGGAAATTTGGGCAGGAGCAGCTTCCAAAAATATTCGTTGGGATATTAGTGATCCAGGGGACTTAGATGATTTTCTTCTTTCCTACTCGCTTGATGATGGCGCTTCTTGGATAGATTTAGGTGCGCTAGCTTCAACAACACGGCAATTTGCTTGGAGCGTGCCGGAGTTAACTACAGAAATGGCGCAGATAAGGATAATTACCACTGATGTTGGTGGTTTGCAAACAGCCACGACCCGTAATTTTATCATTGATTCACAGGCACCAGTAATTACACTTGGTGATATTGGCAGCACTAGTGTGGCGACTTCTTCAGGTACCGTTATTACTGATGATATAGACAGTGCCAGTCAAATTAAATATGTCTGGACACAGGCCGCCGCTCCGGCAGGAGGAACTCTAGTCTTTACTCCAGCGCATAATATTTCTGATCCAGTAATGGCGGGAACAGTAACAGGTGATTACCGCGCTAGCATAGTTGCTACTGATAGAGCCGGGCACCTAAGTTCTGCCTTCTTGGATTTTTATTGGGATGGCAATCCGGGCACAATCACAGTTACAAGCCCAACAAGTACAGTTTTTATTAAAGGAGGAGAAACACAGAATATAGACTGGCATTTAATTGAGGGCCCCAATGATTTAAGTCATTTTGAGTTAAGTTATTCTTTAGATAATGGAAGTACTTGGCACATCTTGACCACCACTTCATCGTCAACTCGAAGTTATGCCTGGGAAATTCCAGAAGGGATGAACTCAGAAGCACTAGGAAGTGCAAAAATAGAGGTAAAGGCGATAGATGTTTATAATAATGTTTCGCTTGCTTATTCGCCTAATTTTACAATTGATTCAATTTCTCCAATTATAAATATGGGCACGCTATCTTCTCCGCTAAGTGAGCCAACTGCCGCAGTGGGAGTTAGTGCAAGTGATAATATTGAAGCTGAAGCGGATCTAAGTTTTACTTGGTCAGTTTTGTCTTTGCCATATGATAACGCAACCTTGACTATAGAAGATGTAACAGCAACTAGTTCTCGTTTTGCTGGTAATATGTCTGGTGATTATGAATTATTATTAACCGTTTTAGATAGAACAGGAAATGTAGCCACTAGCTCATTGGCCTTTACTTGGGATAGTTTATATGATCCACTTTTAACAGCGCCACAAACAGGAGATTTTCTAGCGGGAGGCACGAATACTAATATTGTTTGGGAATTAGAAGATCCAGGAGACTTAATTAGAGCAGAGGCGCAGTATTCAATTGACAATGGCCTAACTTGGCAGGAAATTGAAGCTAATATTGCTAGCTCAAGTCGTGAGTATTCTTGGCTTATTCCAGACACAATTAACTCTACTTCATCTCTGGTTCGTATTATGACGGTAGATGAGAATTTGATTAAGGCAACTAGTACTAGTGGAATTTTTAATATCGATTCGACAAATCCTGTAGTTGATGCTGGTTCTTACGCGGATAATGTAAATAGCCCAACTGCACCGGGAGCTAGCGCTAGTGATAATATAAGTATAAGTAATTTAAGCTATCTCTGGAGTCAAGAAAGCGCACCACGAGGCGGAGTAATTACTTTCACAGGTGGTGTAAATATTTTAAATCCTCGTCTTTCTGGTAATTTAAATGGTAACTATAGCGCTCGCCTTACAGTAACTGATCAAGCGGGTAATAGTTCATCAGATACCGTTTCCTTTACTCGCTATATTGGCTCATCAGGTGGCGGCGGTGGCGGCGGCGGTAGCGCAACTATTTGTAGCGAGGTTGTCTATGGTCAGTGGAGCGCTTGTTTTAACGGCACTCAATATCGTAGTATTATCAGCACAACGCCTAGCGCCTGCACTCTTTCAGAGGCGCAGAAAGCAGCCCAGGAAAGAGCTTGTTCGTCTAGTGGGAATGCTTATTGTCAGGTAGTTGAGTATGGTGCCTGGGGTGATTGTGTTGCTGGTAAAAAATACCGAGAGATAATTAAACGTGAGCCTGACTCCTGCGATCTAACAAGCGAGCAACAAGCGCAAAGTGTGAGCAGCTGCACTGTTTCGCCAGTAGATAAAGGCCCCTTTGATGAGGATGCACTGGCTGTAATGGAAGCGGCGCGTAAATATTTTGCTGGTACTGATGAGGAAATGTTACGTCGAGTAACTGGTCAAATATTGTTGCAAGTAGAAGATCATGGACGTGCCTGGTATGTGAGCGCTAAAGATAAGCGACGTTATTATCTTGGTTCACCGAATAACGCTTTTTCGGTAATGAGTTTAATTGGACTAGGTATTACAAACGAAAGGCTGTCTAAAATTCCAGTAGGACTGTTAGACGATAAGTTAATTTTAGATAAGGATAGTGATGGCGATGGCTTATCTGATCGCTTTGAAGAGGGCTTGCTTAGCAATCCTTTTAAGACTGATTCAGATGGCGATGGCCATGATGATAGAACAGAGCTTTTAGGTGGGTATAATCTTAACGGTTCTGGTCGTGCGCCTTTTGACGCGAATATCCTTTCGTCAGGCTTGGGTCATATTTATATTCAAGTAGAGACTAATGGTGAGGCCTGGTACGTGGAGCCGCGCAGCAAGAAGCGCTATTATCTTGGTCGCCCGGAGGAAGCTTTTGCAATTATGCGCGAGTTTGGATTGGGAATTACCAATGAGGATATAAACAAGATTCCTGTCGGTCAATTTAGTCAACCTCAACTTGATAGAATTACAAGGATGTTAGAAGATAGAAAGAGGGAACTTGAAGCGAGAAAATAATAAATAAAAAGCATAGCGCTCAGCTGTTTTTGTGATGGGAGGATTACTTTTTTTGTTTTTAGGGATACTTTTTATAGTACTTAGTATAGTTTTTTATTTCCTGCGCAATAAAAAAATAACTCGATTTAGGATTTAAAAAAAGAATCTGTAGTATAAAATATAAATTTGTAAAATATAATAAAACCGGCAAGAGCCGGTTTTATTTATTCGACACGGATTATTTCTTCTAAGTTCCTTTCCTTAATTACTGTGTTAACAATTTTTTCTTCAGTATTGATTATTTTTTTATTTTGCCATTTTCTTTTATGGAAAACGGAAAGATAAATTAGAGCCATGATAAAATTGGTAAGAGGGAAGGCGAGCCAGATGCCAGTTACGCCATAACCGAGAAACTTAGAAAGTATAAAGGCGAGTGGAATTTGCAGTAACCATTGGGAAGAGATGGTAAGTATCATCGCTTTTTTTGTAGCGCCAGCAGCTTGCAGGGTGCTGCCAACTACTACCTGTAGTCCGATTAAACTAAAGGTAGGGGCAAGAAATTTTAACAAATTAGCCCCCTCGGCAATAACAGCAGCATCATCAGGGATAAAGAACTTTATTAACAAAGGTGCAAGCAGAAAAACCAAGCCACCAATGAAAATAAGAAGAGTGAAGATTAACCTTAAGCTAGTAGCGGCTGCTCTAAAAGCATCTTTTTTATAGCCGGCACCTAATTTTTGTCCAACTAAAACAGCATTAGCTCCTGCTAAACCAAATGAGGCCATAAGGGATAGCTGTAAAATATTAGAAGAGATGCCATAGGCGGCAACAGCAAGTGTGCCAAAGCTAGCGGTAAGAGTGGTCATAACAGCTAACGACAAGCTACGGGCAGATTGCTCTAAAGAAGCAGGGATGCCCAAACGCATGATTTTTTTAATAAATTTAAAATCTGGTTTGAAGTTCTTAATATCTATTTTTATACCAAATTTGCCTGAGAAAAGAATAAATAAGCCAATGCTAGCCGCTATAGCTTGAGTGGTAACGGTGGCTAAGGCAGTGCCAGCTACACCCAGGGCAGGAACGGGTCCTTGGCCAAACATAAAAAGAGGGTCAAGAAAGAAATTTAGGGCAACGGTAAAGATAATGATATAAACTGGTATTTTTGGCTTACCAATACTGCGCATAATAGCTTGAAACATAAAGAAGCTAAAGTTAAAAACCATTCCTAAAAATGAAATTTTTAAATACCTAGCTGCTAAATCTAAAATACTGCTATTAACGCGTAGCCAATTTAAAATAGTGTCACTTAAAAAATACCCCAAAATACTAAGAGTGAGGGCGGAAACAATAACAACAAAAATGGTTTGAGTGGCGCTATGATTGATTAAGTCTTTTTTCTTTGCGCCAAAATATTGGGCGGTTAAAGTTGCGCCAGCAATTGCAAAGCCTATCCCTAAGGCGGTGATAAAGAAAATAACAGGGAAGCTAACAGCAATGGCTGCCACCGCTTTTTCACCAAGACGCCCGACCCAGAAAGCATCAGTTAGTTGATAGGCGGCTTGAAATAAGTTACCTAGCATTATGGGTATAGCCAAAGTTAAAAGAGGACGAATCATGCTCGTCTCAAATTTTATTTTTTTCATGAGAGGTAGTTAGATATTTAAAAGCTCTACAATCTGAGCGTGAATCTTATCTATACTTTCAGCGCCATTTAAGGCGAATAAAAGATTTCTATCTTGATAAAATTGAGCTAAGGATACGCTTTGTTTGCTAAAAACGTCAAATCGATTTTTAATTGCCACCACATCAGTATCATCAGCTCTATCATTATTTATCCTAGCTCTTGCCTTGATGCGAAGCAGAGCATCTTCTGCAGATAGATCAAGTTTGATAAAAGCTGAGACTTCTAAATTTAATGACTTTATAACCGCATCTAACATGTGAGCTTGGGAGACAATGCGAGGGAAGCCATCAAAAATGAGGCCAGTTTCAGTTGACATTTTTTCTGCCTCAATAATGATTTGTGACATATATTCATCAGGGATCAATACGCCTTGATCAACATAGGGCTTTATTTTCAAACCTAACTCACTGCCACTGGCAATTTCAGCCCGCAGTCTTTCCCCCATGCCGAATTTAGAAAAGCCATATTTTTCTACTAAGATATCAGCTTGAGTAGTTTTCCCGGCTCCAGGTGGGCCATAAAGGCAAATAATTTTTTTCATATAATTTTAAAAACAAAAAAAGCCACAAATAGGCTAGATATATAATTTATCATTAATATTTGAAAATGGCAATAAAACCTGCCTCTTGATTACAATCTGTTAATTTTTTTGCCTCGGATTTTAATTGCTGTGTTAAAAAAAGTTTTGTCTTTATACTTTTAATAATAATGAAATTGCGGTAATATTAAAGTACTGCTTATTTTTTGTTTATCAGTAGTAATTAAATTAAACTTGCTAGATTATAAGCTATGTTAGAGAAATTGTTTATCAGTTTAGAGAAAATTATGCCAGAAAAATATCGTTGGCTTTTTTCTCATAATGGCGTGAAGCGTTATTTTGCTAATACTGGCTGGATGTTTGCGGGGCAAATGTTTTATCTTCTGCTGTCTTTTTTTATTGGTGCTTGGATAGCGCGATATCTTGGTCCAGAAAACTATGGCGTTATCAGCTATGTAGTCGCTTTTGTTGGCTTATTTTCCTTTGTTAGCTCTTTAGGTGTTGATGGGGTGATAAAAAGAGAGTTAATTAACACTCCAGAGCGTCACAATGAGCTGATGGGTACCGGCTTTCGTTTGAAACTACTAGGATCAAGCATAGCTTTCTTTTTGGTAGTTATAGCTAGTTTCTTTTTTTCTCGTGGCAGCAGTTTAATCCAAGCTTTAATTATTTTATTTGGCCTTAGTTTTTTCCTTCAAGTTCCGTTTATAATCAGTAATTTCTTTTATGCTCATGTTAAGGCAAAACGGGCAATTCAAGCCCAATTATCGGCAGCAATTATTTCTTCGCTACTTAAGATTGCCCTTATCTTTGCCGGCGGGGGAGTTATTTGGTTAGTTTTAATTTACATTCTTGATGCTATTTGGCAGGCATTATTTTTAATCTACTTCTACCACAGAGAAAATTTTCATATTTCCAGCTGGCGCTTTAACAAACTACTAGCAAGTAGTATTTGGCGAGACTCTTGGCCACTGATGCTATCAGCGGCGGCTGGTTATATATATCTTCGTATTGATCAAGTAATGGTGGGGCAAATTATGGGTGAGCATGCGGTTGGTATTTATGCCGCTGGTGTGAAATTAACAGAGGTATTTTATTTTATTCCCGGCGTGATTTGCGGCTCCCTTTTTACGGCGATTATAAATGCTAAAAAAACTAATAGCAAAACTTATTTTGGTCGTCTTAAAAATCTATACCTTCTTCTTTTTGGCTTAGCATTACTCGTTGCCGTTCCGATTTCGCTGCTTGCAAAACCTATTATATCTTTAGTTTTTGGAGCAAGTTACTTAGCCTCAGCGGCTGTTTTGCAGCTTTATATTTGGTCCAGCTTGGGTCTTTTTGTGGGGACAGGAGTAAGTCATCAACTTGTGGCTGAAAATCGCACTAAGACAATATTTTGGCTTAATTTTGGTACCATGATTTTAAATATCGGTTTAAATATTTTGCTGATACCGAAAATTGGTTTAACCGGAGCCGCGCTCTCAACTCTAATCTCCTATATTGTCTCACCTTTGTGGCTTGTTGCTATTGGTTGGAAGACAGGGAAGCGGGAATATCGGACAAGTTAAAAGATTAAAAGGTTACAGTTATATTAAAAACGCTTATAGTAGGCGTTTTTTTGTTTTAAGATAAGTGTATTGACAAGTAATTAATATTGGTATACAATGTAATTATAATAAAAACTATATGATAACTAAAAATAATAAACAAATTCAAATTCGTATTGATGCTAAAACTAAGACAGAGGCAAATAAAGTGCTTAATAATTTAGGAATGGATATGAGCTCAGCTGTTAAATTATTTTTGCGTCAGATGATAAAAGTAGGGAACCTACCTTTTGAACTAAGAGGAGAGAATGGCTTGACCTTATATAATACAGAAATTTTAAGGGAGTCAATTATTAGCGCTAAAAATAGTCATAAGACTTTTAAAGATGGAGCATCACTTATTAAAGAGGCTTTAAAAGA
>JAQWDY010000006.1 GCA_028705215.1 Patescibacteria group bacterium
GCTTTTCTTGCCTTCTTCAAACCCGGTTTCTTTCTTTCTACTTGACGTGGATCTCTGGTTAGGAAATCATTAGCCTTTAAAGCTTCCTTCGCCTCTGGATCAACTTCTAAAACAGCTCGCGCAACACCAAGCTTAACTGCGTCAATCTGCCCTGATTTTCCTCCACCCTTAACTAGGACGGAAAAATTATAATCACGACCATGACCCGTTGCCTTTAAAGGTTGAGTAATAATATTAAAACCTTCTCCGGGAAAATAATCAGTAACCTTTTGCCCATTAACAACAACCTGTCCTTTACCACCTTCATATAATCGCACCTGTGCGACTGCCCTTTTTCTTCTTCCGACAGCGTTTATATATTTACCAGAAAAATCAATTACTTCATTTTTACCAGTCTCTTTTAATTCTTTTATCTCTTTTTCTTCTCTGGGTTTAGTGCTTGTCTTTTTTTCTTGCTTCTTTGTCTCTGCCATATTATTTAATAATTAATCTTTTGAGCATATTAGGGCGCAATCTTGTTGGAGGCAACATTTCCCTAACCGCCCGACTTAAGACCTCCCCCGGGTCTTTCGCAAATACCTCATTCATTTTCTTAGTTTTTAAACCACCAATATAACCGGTAACATGGAAATATTTTTTTTGTTCTAATTTTTTGCCAGTAAATTTTAATTGCTTAATATTTATCACCTCAACAATATCGCCCAAGTCTAAATGCGGTTGATATTCTGGCTTATTTTTGCCACGCAAAATTAAGGCTATCTGAGTCGCCAAACGGCCAACTGTTTGTCCGGCAGCATCTAATTGATGTAATTTTCTCTCTGTTTTAATCATATATTTAGACTAATTCAATTTGAACCATTTCCGCTCCATCACCTTTTCTGGCTCCTAATTTAACAATTCGTGTATAACCACCTGGTCTTTCAAGATAGCGTTTAGCTAAAACATCCATGGTTTTTTTTACAGAATTTTTTTGTAACAAAACCTTGATCAAGCCACGTCGAGCACTTAAATCTCCAGCTTTAGCTGAAGTAATCATTCTCTCAACTAATGGTCTTACCGCTTTTGCCTTTGCCTTAGTGGTTTTTACTTTTTCGTACAAAATAATACTGGAAGCTAAGTTTCTCAGCATCAATTCGCGCGGACCCTTTTCTCGGTCTAATATTTTATTTTTATTTCTGTGGCGCATAATTCTTACACTTAACTTTCCCGCTAGTGCGGAATTGCTGTTTAATTAATCCTTTATTTTTTTGCTTTTTTAGTTTTAGTCTTTTTCTCCTTAACAACTTCTTCTTTTACCTCTTCTGTTTCCTTTTCATCTTCTACAACTTCTTTTTCCTCCTCTTTTTCAACAAGTGCTCCAGGTAACAAGGCGTTAAATTGATCAACTAAGATTTTAACCGCTTCCCCAAATGCCTCTTCTGGCGTTATCGTGCCATCAGTTTTTACATCTAAAATTAATTTATCCCAGTTAGTCATTTTACCAACACGAGCATTTTCAACCTTAATACTTACTAAAGTAACTGGTGAAAAGATAGAATCAATTTCTAAAAAACCGACTTCTTTATTCTCTCGTTTACTACCTTCGGTCATTTTGTAGCCACGTCCACTTTTGACAATGATATCAACCTCTAAAGAACCGGCCTCATCGGTAATGTGAGCCAATACTAAGTCTGGATTTTTTATTTCCACCTCACTATTTTTAATAATGTCAGCGGCGGTAACAGTTTTTTTACCACTTACTTTTAACTCTAGCCTTACTTCTTCTTCGGTGAAAACCTTCATGCGCAACTGTTTAAAATTTAGGACCATTTGTAAAACATCCTCCTTAATATAAGGTATGGCCATAAATTCATGGCTAGCTCCTTTAATTTTTACACTCGTCACAGCAGCGCCGGGAAGAGATGATAAAAGAACACGACGTAATGAATTACCAAGAGTCATGCCGTAGCCAGGAAATAAAGGTTCGATGGTAATAACCCCTTCGTTGGGATTGCCAACTGTTTCAAAATTAATTTTTTTTGGGTTAGCAATTTTTTGCATATTATTTTTTATTTTGAATAATACTCAATAATCATTTGAACGTTAAATCCTTGTGGCAGATCTTCATCTTTAGGCTCATGTAAAACCTTCGCCACCATAGAACTTTGGTCAAAGTGTAACCAGCTTGGACGTTCAGCCTGAGCTAGCTTTTCTCCTAAGTTACGGAAATAAGGACTTTTTTCGCTTTTCTTTTTTATCGCAATTACCTGACCTTCTTTAACGCTAAAAGAAGGGATATCCGTTTTTACATCATTTACTGTAAAATGTCCATGATTTACCAATTGTCTCGCTTGTGAACGAGAATTGGCAAAACCTAAACGGAAAATTACATTATCTAAACGAAATTCAAGTGCTCGTAAAAAGTTCTTACCAGCATCACCTTTTTTGTTTGAAGCTTTTTCAAAAGTTAAACGAAATTGCTTCTCTGAAACGCCGTAATATCTTTTTGCTTTCTGTTTTTCTGCTAACTGATTGCCATAATCGCTTAAACGTCTTCGTGGCTTATCACCATGTGCACCAGGAATAGTATTTCTTTTAACCATCGCACATTTTGGACCAAGACAACGCTCTCCTTTAAGGAAAAGTTTTTCGCCTACGCGTCGGCATTGTTTACATTTATTATCGATATTTGTTCCCATATTAATAAATTACTTCTTAATTAAACTCGACGTGGCTTTTTCGGACGGCAACCATTATGAGGAACTGGAGTAGTGTCCTTAATAGCTGTTACTTCTAAGCCATTAGCATTTAAAGCACGAATTGCTGATTCACGACCGGTCCCAACGCCCGCTACAAAAACATTAACTTCTTGTAGGCCATACTCTTCTTTCGCTTTTTGAACAGCAATTTTAGTAATAATCTGAGCTGCATAAGGAGTCGCCTTTTTTGCTCCCTTAAAACCAGCTAGACCAGCTGAAGCCCAGGCAATAACATCGCCCTTAGAATCAGTTAATGTCACCATAGTGTTATTATAAGTCGCCTGGATATAAGCACGACCAGCCTTAACAACACGAGCAGTTTTTCTCTTTTTCTTTTTTACTAATTTCTTTTTTGCTCGCGCCGCCTTATTTTTTTCCAGTTTCTGTTTGATTTCCTCAGGCAAATCATCATCAGAAGAATCAAGTGAAAAAGATAAGGACTCGTCCTTTTCTTCACTTTCCTCTATTTTAGCTGGTTTTTCTGCTGGCATTGTTTTTGCCTCTGGCTTTTTTTCAGCCTCTAACTCAGCTCCTTGTTCTTTTTTTTCTTTGTCAGACATATTATATGAACTTTCTTAGTTTATTAGGTCTTTTGCAAGCCTGCCTTGCTCTTACCACTACCCATGGTCATACGCTTATTACCACGAACAGTACGGCTGTTGGTCTTAGTTCTCTGACCTCTGACTGGCAAACGCCTGCTATGCCTTAAACCACGCCAAGAGTTTATTTCTTTTAGGCGTTTAATATTACTTTGGATTTCTCGCTTTAAATCACCTTCAACAGTGAATTTTTTCTCAACAATCTCACGAAGACGATTAACATCTTCTTCTTTTAAATCTTTTACCCTTATATCAGCATCAACTTTAGCTTCTGCTAAAATTTTATTGGCGCGAGTGCGTCCAATACCAAAAATATAAGTTAAAGCGATTTCTATTCTTTTTTCATTAGGAATGTTTATTCCTGCGATTCTTACTGCCATAAAATAAAAAATTACCCTTGTCTTTGTTTGTGTTTAGGGTTTTTGCAAATAACGTGGACCCGACCTTTGCGTCGCACAACTTTGCAATCCTTACAAATTTTTTTCGCGCTAGCTCTCACTTTCATAATTTCACAATATTAAGCTCACTTTTAATTTAACTGCGAGGTTATATTAAAGCAATTCTTTCTAAAATTTAGAGACGATAGGTAATTCTCCCTTTAGTCAAATCATAAGGGCTAATCTGTAATTTCACCTTATCGCCCGGCAAAAGTCTGATACGGTTCATTCTCATTTTGCCTGATAAATGCGCCAAAATTTCGTGACCGTTTTCAAGTGTAACACGGAAACTGGCTGCCGGCATCAACTCCATCACTTCGCCTTGCATTTCAATAAAATCCTTAGCGTTTAAGTTGTCAGAGTTATTGCTGTTTTTTCCCATTTTTTTTAATCTTAACAAAAAAAAGTTTGATAAAGACAAGCTTGTCTTATCAAAGTTTTTAAAAATATTTATTTAATTTAATTTAATATTCTTAATAAAGCCATTATAAAGGGAAAGTTTATCCTTGTCAATAGTAATTACCCTTTATTTAATCTAGTTAATAAAGACTTAACTAATTTATTCTAAAATACCCTTAATTCTCCTTATTCCCGCACTTGATGAACCTTCTTTACTAATTTTAAAAGTGCCCAAAACACCAGTGCGTTCAACGTGAGGACCACCACAGATTTCCTGCGAAAAAGCCTGATCTAAATTAGGTTTATCGTTTTCCACTGGGGCGGCTGTATACACTTTTACTCTTTCATCATATTTTGACGCAAATACGCCCATCGCCCCTCTATTTTTAGCCTCAGTTAAACTCAGCTCTTCACAAGTTATCGGTAAATCAGCGGCGATAGCATCATTAACTAATTTTTCTACAGCACTAATTTGCTCAGTTGTCATTTTTTCAGGATGAGAAAAATCAAAACGAAGACGCTCAGCTGTAATATTACTTCCCTTTTGCACGACATGTTCACCTAAAACTTGACGTAAAGCTGCCAATAATAAATGCGCAGCCGTATGTAGCTTAGTTGTTTCTTCGCTATTATCAGCCAAACCTCCCTTAAATTTTCCAGCGGCTGCTGTACGTGACAAATCTTGATGTTTCTTTAACTCTTGCTCAAAACTAGCTTGATCAACCTGCAAACCTCTTTCTCTCGCTAGCTCAGCTGTCATCTCCCAGGGGAAACCATAGCTTTGATAAAGATTAAAAGCATCTCGTCCGCTAATATCAGAATTTGCTAATTTTTCAAATTCCAACATTCCTTTTTCCAAAGTTCGGGTAAACTTTTCCTCCTCTTCATTTAAAGAGCTTATAATAAAAGCTTGATTGCGTTTTAATTCTAGATAAAAATCACCATAGATATTAATAACCTCTTGCGCAATCTCAGCTAACCAATTTATCTTAACTATTCCCAATTGTCGCCCATAACGTAAAGCACGACGAATTAAACGCCTTAAAACATAACCTTGATCGGTATTGGCAGGCTTAATACTTTTATCATCAGCACTAATAAAAGTTGCCGCTTTTACATGATCAGCGATAATTCGCATCGCCTTTTTTACATCAACTCCTGCCTGATAAGATTTGCCACTTAAAATTTCAATTTTAGAAATTAAAGGCGCAAATAATTCACTTTCATAATTATCATCCATTCCATTGATCGTGGCTAAAGTTCTCTCTAGACCCAAGCCAGTATCAACATTTTTTTGCAACAATGGTTCATAGGTGCCATCGGACTGTTTATTATACTCCATAAAAACATTATTCCAGATTTCCACCCAAGACTCATGATCATCGTTAAAACTTAAAGGAGCTGTTTTAGAAAAGTCAGTCCAGTAAAATATTTCTGTATCCGGACCACAGGGACCTGTTAAACCAGCTGGCCCCCACCAATTATTTTTTTTAGGCAACTTCGCAATTCTACTTAGTGGCAAATTATTAGCCTTAAATATTTCTGCCCAAATTTCATAAGCCTCACTATCAAAAGGAGCATCACTATCACCGGCAAAAACCGAAACCGCGAGACGCTCTTTATCAAGACCTAAATAGTTAGGGCTAGTTAAAAACTCCCAGCTATATAAAATTGCCTCTTTTTTGAAATAATCTCCTAGCGACCAATTCCCCATCATTTCAAAAAAAGTGTGATGCGTCTTGTCTCCTACTTCATCAATATCATCTGTTCTAATACATTTTTGCGCATTAACTAAACGCTTTCCCGCGGGATGACTTTCTCCTAAAAGATACGGAACTAATGGATGCATCCCGGCTGTGGTAAATAAAACCGTGGGATCATTTTCGGGAAGCAAAGAAGCGCTGGAAATAGCAACGTGCCCCTTAGCTTGAAAAAATTCTAAATATTTACTTCTTAGTTCCTTAGCTGTCATAGTTATAATAATGATTTTTTTGTTTCGCCTTTATATTATATTAACTTCCTCTTCTAAATCAAGTCCAAAGAGAAATTTTACTTTCTTTTTAACGCGTTTAACAAGTGCTAAAACCTCAGCCGCGCTGCCGCCATTATTAGTTAAAATTAAGGCCTGCTTTTCATACATCGCTACTTTACCATACTTTTTTCCTTTAAAACCAGCTTGTTCTATTAACCAAGCGGCTGGAATCTTAACTTTTTTTTCTAGCTTAAAAGCCGGCATATCAGGATATTTTTTTAGTAATTTTTTATAAACACTAAAACCTACTTCTGGGTTTTTGAAAAAAGAACCAGCATTTGGCATTTGATATGGATTCGGCAATTTACTATTTCTAATTTCACTTATTATATCAACTATTTGTTTTAAATTAGGCTTTTTTATCCCCCTCTCTTTAAGCTTAGCCTTAATTGGACCATAATCTAATTTAAAACGTGGTTTTATGTCTAGCTTAAAAGTTACATCAGTGATAAAAAAGCGCCCCTTTAATTTATGCTTAAAGACACTTTCTCGATAAGCAAACTGACAAGCTTCTAATGCGAACTCCTTTTCTTTACCAGTCCTTAAATCTATTGCTCTTAAACTTAAAAAAACATCCTTTAGCTCCACTCCGTAAGCGCCAATATTTTGTACTGGAGCGGCGCCCACTGTTCCGTAAATTAAAAATAAATTTTCCAAACCATAAAACCCCTGATCTATAGTATAGGAAACAAAGCGCGACCAATTTTCACCGGAACTAGCGCGAACTATAACCTTGCTTTTAGTTTTTTTCAAAATTTCAATTCCCTTAATCTCATTTTTTAAAACCAAGCCCTTAATTTTTTTGGTAAAAACAACATTGGAACCACCTCCTAAAATATAGATATCCAAGCCATGCTGTTTAGCGTATTCAAGGGCTGAATAAATATCAGCTCTCTTTTTTAAAATAGCAAAATACTGCGCTCTGGCAGGCACTTTAATTGTGGTAAGTTGTGTAATGTCTCTATCATGCTCCACTTTAAACATATGATTATTTTTTAATAAACAGATTATCAGCGACTCGAAAAACATCGCCTGCCCCCATTAAAACAATCACCTCTCCTGCCTTAGCGGTTTGCTTAAGATAGTAAGTCGCTGCTTTTATGTCTTTAAGATTTTCTACCCTCTGCTTCAATTTTCTTTTTTTGTTTTCCGCCTTAATCGCTTTAACTAAAATCTGACTAGAGGTGCCCCCTTTTTTCTCACGAGCGGAACCATAAATATCTAAAATTGTTAGTTCATGGGCTCTACTAAAACTTGTTACAAAATCAGAAAACAACGCCTTAGTTCGAGTAAAGGTATGTGGATGAAAAATAACTCTAATATTCTTTTTCGGCCAATAAGCGCTTATCCCTTCCAGAGTTGCTTTAATTTCCGTTGGATGATGCGCATAGTCATCAATAATAATTGCCCCCTTATATTTTCCCAACACTTGACCACGTCGAGCTGTTCCCTTAAATTGAGCTAAATATTTTTTAATATTTGCTAAAGACACTCCTAATTTTCGAGCGGCCGCAATAACAGCCAGTGCATTTTTAATATTATGCTCACCCCATAACTTAATTTTAAATTCACCTAAGTTGTTAAGTAAAAAATATTGATAAGCTCCCCTTACTCTTACATTACGAGCTTGATAATTTACCGTCACCTTAGTCCATGCCATTTCTTTGGCGGCTAAGCCGTAACTTATCACTTGACCCCGACTATGTTTAGCCGCAGCCACGCTTTTTTTGTCATAGCCATCAATTATTAGAAAACCAGAGGCAGGAATTTTTTTTACAAAATCAATAAAAACTTGATTATAGGCTTTTTCATCTTTAAAAAAATCTGGGTGATCATAATCAATATTATTCAAAAGCACGCCAACAGGCTGAAAGTATTTCAGCTTATTTTGATATTCATCAACCTCGGCTACCAAAAGTTTAGATTTTCCATTTAAGGCGCTCCCTCCCAATTGCGGCACTCGTGAGCCAATCAGGGCCTTAGGCTCTTTACCTGCCTTAGATAAAACATAAGCTAACCAAGCAGTGGTCGTTGTCTTCCCGTGGCTACCACAGACGGCTACTCCCTTGTAGCTATTAAACAACTCGCCTAAAGCTTGAGCATAACAGATAATAGGTACTTTCTTATCTTTATTTTTTTTAGTTTCTAAATATTTTAACTCGACGTTATTTTCTGCTTTAAAAGCACTAGAATAAATTACTAAATCAATTTTAGCGGGAATATTAGAAACAGCAAAAGGAGTTTTTACTCTTATGCCACTTTTTTTTAAAACTGCATCAGTTAGAAATGTTTCCGACACATCAGAGCCTATCACCTTATTACCCGCTGCCGCTAAAAACTGCGCCAACATAGTCATGCCCACGCCCTTTATGCCTATCATGTAAATTGTGCCAATTTTTTTCATAATATTATTTATTAGCTAGTTGCAAAATCAGTTGAGCCATTCTCTCGCGCGCATCTTTTTTCATAACTTTTTCTATGTTATAGCTTAAAGCCTCTCGCCTTGCATCATTATTAAGCAAGTTAATAATACTCTCACTAAATTTATAGCTGTCAAGTTTTTCTTGATCTAAAACTAAGGCCGCCTCTTTCTTAGAAAAAACTGCCGCATTATCTTCCTGATGAGAATTAGGCATAGGAATTAAAATGGCTGATTTATTAAAAGCACACAGTTCAGTTAAGGTCGCCAGACCACAACGTGAAACCACTAAGTTAGCATCCGCTATTAAAGCAAGCATTTCTTCACTACTGATAATTTCGCGCCACTTATAATCATAGAGTGCAGCTAATTTTTCACGCCTTGCTATTGAAGGCGCCTTGCCCGCCCCTGTTAAATGAAAAACTTGAGCTACCTGACTTAAACGTTCTGCCCCCTCCCAGGTTAATTGATTAATAACAGCTGCGCCTGTGCCACCACCGGTAATAATCACCAAGGGCTTTTCCCCAACAAGTTCGTACTGTTTTCTTACTTGCTTGATATAGGAATCAGCTGGTTTCTGCGGAGCAGGATTACCAATCCACTGCGCCCGACTACCATAGTCATTAAGTGATTTAGCAAAGGTAGTACTTATTACCTGAGCAGTTTTTGCCATTAAGCGATTCGCGAGTCCTGGCCGCACATCCTGCTGATGCACTAAAACAGGGATTTTTTGAAAAAAAGCAGCCCAGGCTAAAGGCACGCTGACAAAACCGCCGGCACTAACTACAACATCAGGCTTTTCTTTAATTAACAAAATACAAGATTGAAAAAAAGCAATAATGATTTGAAAAATATCAAAAAAGTTTCGCCAGGAAAAATAACGACGCCACTTCCCTGCTTTAATTATTCTAAACCTAACAGGAGTACCTGGTAGATGAAAGGTGGAAACTAATTTTTTTTCAGGACCATTTTTTGTGCCAACAAACAACAAGTCAATCTCTTTTATATTCTCTCGCAACTCTTTAGCGACTGCTAAAAGTGGCGTTACCGAGCCACCAGTACCCCCTCCAGAAAACATAATTTTTAGAAACTCTTTCTTTTTTGACATAAAAATTAGGTTTGCTTGCTAATATTAACCAACAGTCCCATGCCAATTAAAGCCGCTAACATCGATGAGCCTCCAGCAGAAACAAAGGGTAAAGGGACTCCGGTCATAGGAATTAAGTTTATCATCCCTCCAATATTTAAAAAAGTCTGTACCGCCAACCAAGCAACTATGCCCGTTGCTAGAGATCGGCCATAAATATCCGGCGCTTGACGCGCAATCAAAAGTCCTCGATAGAAAATAAATAAGTACAGTAAAATTAAAAGAGTGCTAAAAATAAAACCAGTCTCTTCAGCAGCAATTGAAAAAATAGAATCTCCCCACACCTCGGGTAGGTACATAAATTTTTGCCGACTTTGCCCTAAACCGCGACCAAAAATACCTCCCGAACCAACCGCAATTAAAGACTGATTAATTTGATAACATTTATCCTGAGCACTAAAACTTGGATCTTTTAAACATTTAAAACGATCCAGCTGATATGAATCAAAGCTATTCATTTGAATAGCAATAATTAAAGCTGTTAGAAAAAAACCGCCTAAAATCAATAAGTGTTTAAATTTGCCACCACCAACAATAAAAACCATGACCGCCGAGAAAACAATGATAAAAAGGGTGCCTAAATCAGGCTGGGCTAACATCAGCCCGCCAATTACACTTAACACTACTAAAAAAGGAATAGTACCACTTTCCCAGCGACCCAACTCTCCTTTCTTTACCTCAAGCCAAGTAGCTAAATATATCAAAAAAGATAACTTTACCAATTCCGACGGTTGCAAAGAATAGCCAAAAACATTAATCCAACTATGAGCCGTACCGTACTCAGACCGCAGACCAGGAACAAAAACTAAAACTAAAAGAATAATGGTCACAAACAAGAAAAAAAGAGCATATTTTTTCCAAAGGTGATAATCAATTTTAGAAACAATGAAAAAGGCGAGCAAACCAATAATAACGGCAACTAATTGGCTTTTAAAATAATGATAAGTATAGCCAAATTTATCATAAGAGATAACTGAAGAAGCAGAAAATAATAAAACAAGTCCGGCTACTATTAATACAAAAAGAGCGCTGATTAAACTTTTATCGGGTTGATGTTTTTCAGCGACTTTAGTTTTCTTTTTTTTTAAAAACAGAATTGAACTCATATTTGCTTATCAAGAAGAAAAATGATAAGTCCCACTACCGCACCCATACCAGCTATTACCCAGAAACGCATAACCACCTTTGCCTCTGGCCAACCAATTGCTTGAAAATGATGATGAATAGGACTGGAGAGAAATATTTTCTTGCCTCGTAATTTTTTAGACAATACCTGCAAAATAACTGATAGCGACTCTACTAAGAAAATAAGACCAATAAAAATTAACAAAAAAGCATTATTAGTTAACATGGCAATAATACCTAAGGTTATTCCCAAACTCATTGCCCCGGTATCGCCCATATAAAAACGAGCAGGAGGAATATTAAACCATAAAAAAGCAAGTAAGGCACCAATTATAACGGCACAAAATACAGCTAAATCATAGCGTCCCATTACAAAGGAAATAACAGCATATGAGGCAAAAGAAATTAACAAGGTGCCACCCGCTAGGCCATCAAGACCATCAGTTTCATTAACCGAAAAAGAAGTGGCAACAATAATAAATATAAATATAGGAATATACCAAGCGCCAATTTCAAAATTACCAAAAAAAGGAACATGAATAATAGTCCAATCAAGTTTTAAATAAAACCACAAAGCCCCAATTAGAGCAATTAAGGTATAAATTAGCAAACGATGACGCAATTTTAAACCACCACCACCAAAGACCCCCTTCTCGCGGACATCAAGCCAATCATCAAATAAACCAATTAAAGCGCTCGCTACCAAGGCGCCCAGCGGCAAAAGAGTTTCTGCTCTTGACAAGAAATTAAAATAAGAAAGAAAATCGTTAGGCAAAAATTTGGCTATTCCATAAAAAAATAAAATCAAAATTAAAACTGTTCCCCAAATTAAAATTCCCCCCATAGTCGGCGTGCCCGCTTTATGTGCGTGTAACTGGCTAAAAACTGGTGTTGTGCCACTATTTCTAATCTTTTTTCCCAACTTATATTTATACAAAAAATGTGTTAAAAGCGGGGCTGATAAAATGGCGAAGATAAAGGAAAGGGTTGCAAAAAATAAAATTCTAATAATTTGAAATTCCATATTTTTCGGATTTATTGAAAATTAAACAAATAAAGTGAAAATAAAGCTAAATTTATAAAAACATTAAAAAATAAACTACTTGTAAAAAGCAAGTGCAACAAGACCTTAAACTCCTGACGACGTAAAACTAGGGCACTTAAAATAAAATTAAAAATAAGAATAAGCAACCCAAAAAGTGGAAATAAAAATATTTTATCTTCTGTTCCTAAAAGATCAACTCCAAAATCTATATTATAATGCAATATCAACCAATCACTTAATGATTTATGCCTTATATTAAAAGCCTGCCACCAAGCTAAAATTTGCAAAAGAAAAATTCCTCCCAAATAAAATTTTGCCGGAGCAAATCTAAGCACCCTGGTAAAGAAATGCCCACTTTTTTGCAGGCTATCATAAAAGCGTGCATATAAACTTGAGTATGCCATAAATGTTATTTTCTGCTATCAGCTTAACATATTTTTAAAATTATATAAAATATGCTAAAATAAAGAAAAAAGAAATAATAATATGCCAAATAAAACTTTGGAAAAAATTTTTTCCATAGCCGATAAAGAACAAGCTAATAGAGTTACTATCGCCACACAAGAAAATGATTATTCTTGTTGTTTTGAGCTGCCAGATAAAGAGGAAACATATTTTAAGCTACCAAAAAAATTAGAATCTGACCTAATTGATAATTTAAGAAAGTTATTAAATATTGCCCCTCAAGATTTAACCAGGGGTAAATATTGCAAACTGCGCTCTTCTAAATATAATCTAAACTTTCGCGTTAGCATTATCCCAGCTAAATATGGTGATAAAATTGTTATTAGCTTAATTAAAGGACGATCTTCTTTACTTCGCTTAAATCAGCTTGGCTTACAATCTCAGGAAAAGCAAAAACTAGAAGCCAGCCTAAAACGTAAAAGTGGTTTAATCCTTATTACCTCACCAGAACGAGGTGGCCGTAGCACTACGCTGTTTTCTTGCCTTGATTCCCTTAATCGGGATGATAAATCAGTCTATTTTATGGGTCTTTATCCAGAATTTGATCTTAGAGGCATTCTGTCTTTAAAAAATAATCCTGATAATTGGGAAATCGCTCTTCATCATGATTCCGATATTATCGCCCTTGATGATGGCACTGATGAGGATTTAAAACAAGCTTTTATCGCCGCTGATACTGGTCGGCTGGTTATTGCTACCTTACCCGCTGTTAATGCCCTTGAAGCGCTTTATAAGTTATTAAAATTAAACCTTCCCTGGAACTTAGTACTTGATAACTTAAAACTAATTAGTGCACAATCTCTAACCGAGTTAAAAAGAAGCGCAAAAAATAAGGGAAGAAAACAAATTGGTTTATTTGAAACTTTAAAGCCAAGCAAAGAATTAATAAATTATCTTAAAGATAATCAAGCCAGGATCAATAACAAAAATTTTTGGGAAGATGTTTTGCAGCTAGCTAAAAGAAATGATTACAGCCCCCTTATCAATGACGCTAAACTTAAAGAAAAGGCAGGCATTATTTAAATAAATGAAAATATTTTGTATTATACCAGCTTATAACGAAGAGAAAAATATCGCTTCTGTTATCACGCGCGTTAAACCTTTTGTCGACAGAATTGTTGTCGTTAATGATTGTTCGGTTGATAAAACCGCAGAAATTGTTCGCGATTGTGACGCCACTTTAATCTCCCACCCGATTAATCGCGGGCAAGGAGCGGCTCTTCAAACTGGTAATGAATATGCCCTAACTCAAGGGGCTGATATTATCATTCACTTTGATGCTGACAATCAATTTCAAGCCGAAGAAATCCCTGAAGTTATTGCCCCACTACTTGCTAACCAAGCTGATGCAGTTTTAGGCTCACGTTTTTTAAGTAAACAATCTAATTTGCCCGCGTTTAAAAAAAATATTATCATGCCTTTAGCACGAACCGTTAATCGACTTTTTTTTAATATTAAATTAAGTGATCCCCAAAGTGGTTTTCGCGCTCTTAACCGTAAAGCGGCCCAAAAAATTAAGATTCAACAAGATGGTATGGCTCACTGCAGTGAAATTATGCATCAGTTATTTGCTCATAAGTTACGCGTCAGCGAAATACCAATTACTGTTATCTATCACGAATTCGGTCAAAAATTTTCTGGTGGCGTTAGAATAGTTAAAGATATTATTATAAAAAAGATAATAAAATAAATATGCTGCAACAAATTATTGCCATTTTCATTATCGCCTTATTTATTTGGCGCTTAATCCTACAAAAGAAAAAACAAAAAATAAATAATAATGAATTTTTTTTCTGGATGAGCTTTTGGTCACTCGGTATTATTGCTATTATTTTTATCCGCCAAATTGATAGCTTTCTGATCTATCTTGGTTTTTCTGGCTCAGGCATTAACTTCCTTCTTTATCTTTCTGTTCTTGCTCTTTTTTATCTAATTTTCAAACTTCGTCTTGCTCTAGCTAAAACAGAAGCTAATATAACTAAAATTGCCCGCCAGATAGCCTTAGACCAAGAGAGAGAAAATAAAAATAATTAACATGAAAATTGCGCAAATAGTCTGCGCCTACCCCCCTTATGCCGGCGGTATTGGAAGCAGCGCCTATAAACTATACGAGTTACTAAAAAATGATTACGAAATTATAAACTTTAGTCCACAAAACACTAAAACTTGGCTAAAAAAAGGTCATGGCGCTGTTTTATTTTCCCTGCTTCGCGATTTAAAAAAATTTGATTTAATTTATCTGCACTATCCCTTTTTTGGAACCGCAGAAATAATTTGGCTTTTTAAAATAATCCATCCGCAGACTCGTCTTATCATCCATTATCACATGGATGTAAAAAACAGCTCATTTTTAAACAAGCTCTTAAGTGTGCCTAGTCGACTAATTCGCAACTCCCTGTTAAATAAGGCAGAAATAATAGTAAGCGCTTCGCTTGATTATATTAAACACAGCGAAATTAAAAAATTCTACCAGCGCTTTCCGGAAAAATTTCGTGAAGTTCCCTTCTTTATCGATACTGATAAGTTCAAACCTCAAGAGTTAGATCTTCCTAGTCAAAATAGAATTATCGCCAAAACCAAAGATTTAATAAAACAAGTAAACCGTCTTTTTATAAAAAGAGATAAGTTTGATTTAATTTTTATTGGTGGTTTGGATAAGGCCCATTATTTTAAGGGGGTGCCCGTCTTGCTTGAAGCTCTCTCTTTAATTTTAGAACATAGATGGCGCTTAAATATTATCGGCAGTGGCGATAAGGAAGATGATTATAAAAATTTAGCCAAATCCTTGGGGCTAGAAAAAAATGTCAATTTTTTAGGTAAATTATCTGAACCTGACTTAATTAAAACCTTGCAAAAATCTGATGCCCTAGTTCTTCCGTCCATAAATAACAACGAAGCCTTTGGCATAGTTTTAATCGAGGCGCTTGCCTGTGGCATTCCGGTTATTGCCTCTGATTTACCCGGTGTCAGAAAAGTCTTTACCAACAAAAAAGAGGGCTTGCTAGTAAAGGCGAGCAGTCAAGATGATTTAAAAGAAAAGATAGAATTTTTAATAAATAATGAGAAAATAAGAATAGAAATGGGAAAAATGGCGCGCATTCTCGCCGAAAAGAAATACAGTCCAAAAAACAGTAAAGAAATTTATGAAAATTTGTTTAATAAATAATCTTCTCCCCCCCTATAATCGTGGCGGCGCTGAAAAAGTCCTGATAAAAATGGCGACTGACTTAAAACAAAAAAATGATGTTTTTATTATTACCACTCGCCCCCATAAGCCAGACTTAGGTATAAATTCAGATTTTAGAACTTTATACATAAAATCCAATTATTATAATCTTTACAAAAAAAATATAATCTATCGCTTATTCTGGCAAATTTCCAACATCTATTCTTTCAAACAATTCCAAGAAATTCTTCATATTTTGAACACCGAAAAACCCGATCTAGTAATCACTCACAATCTCATGGGCCTCGGGCACATGAGTGCGCTTGCCATTAGTCAGCTTGCAATCACTCATCATCATTTCCTTCATGATATTCAGCTACTTCATCCTTCTGGATTAATGTTTTACAGCAAAGAAAGAATATTAAATTCCCTGCCCGCTAAAATATATCAAAAACTAAGTCGAAAATTTATTGGCTCTCCTGACCTTATCATTTCTCCTTCAAATTGGCTGCTACAAGAACATTTACGTCGTGGCTTCTTCCCCACATCTAAAACTGAAATTCGTCCCTTCACAGAAACTATAGAAGATTCTGATAAAACAACCCCCAGTGGGCCTAAGAAAAATTTATTTTTTGCCGGTCAAATTGAAAAACACAAAGGCATCATTTTTCTTATCAAAGCTTTTTTAAAATTAGCCCCCGATGACTTCACTTTGAAAATTGCGGGCACAGGCAGTCTCTTAAAAAAGGCTAAAAAAATCGCCAAGAATGATAAACGCATCACCTTCTTTGGTAATCTAGACAAAGCGGTTTTAAAAACAGAAATGAAAAAAAGCGACCTTCTAATAGTCCCTTCCTCTTGTTACGAAAATTCCCCCCTAATTATTAGCGAAGCAAGAGCTCTTAAAGTACCCGTACTAGCCAGTCGCATTGGAGGTATTCCTGAAGCGGTTGGAAAAGACGACAAACTATTTACCCCCCTGTCAGCAAGCGACTTATTTGCCAAAATAAAAGATTTCAATAAATAAAACTTAAGCCAATAAAAAAACAGCACGATAATGCTGTTTTTTATTATTTTATTTAATTTTCAAAACGATGAAGTTTCTTGTGCGCTTTAATATCAAAAATAGTTTTTTTCAAGCCATTTTCTAAGGTAACAACTGGCATCCAACCTAGTTCATTGCGTGCCAAATGAGTATCAGGCAAGATTAGCTCTGTCATAAATAATAAATTATCGGCGTGAGATACCTTTGATTGTGAGTTTGTTTCTGCTAAAATAATGTTTACCAAATCAGTTAATTTAAAGTTAACGTCAGATCCAATATTTAGTGGTCCCGCTAAATTAGAAGCCATTACTTTTTCTATAGCATCTAAAACATCATCAATATAACAAAAGGAAGAAGAAAAATTTTCATCACCATTTATAACAATATCCTTATTCTCTAAAGCATTATTGATAAAATCAGGTATCATTTGACCATCTTCTGATTGCATGCGCGGACCATAGACACGGAAAAGACGAATAATTTTTGCATCTAAATTATAAATCGAACGATAGTTAGCTACCATGGTTTCTGAAAAACGCTTCCCTTCATCATAGGAACCTCTATCGGTTAAATGATTAACCTGGCCTAAATCTGATTCACGGGCCTTAAAGTTAGGGTCATCTCTATGACGCAGACCATAGACAACTGAGGAAGAAAATTGCAAAAACTTCGACTGATAAGAAAGCGCTAAGTCTAACAAATTCTTCACCACATAAGAATTGGCCTCTAAAATAGCGAGGCGATTTTCTAAAAAATTGCGGGGTGACATTGGGCAAGCTAAATTATACACTTCTTGTATTCCCTGAAATTCTATCTTAAAACGTTTTAGTTCAGGAAAGGCGGCAAAATTAATCGGTGTGGCTAAATTATGATTGATAAAGATAAAGTCTGGATTAGAAAGAAGATGATCGATATTGCGCTCTGAACCAGAAATAAAATTATCAATACAAATTACTTTAGAAGTTTTTAACAACAAGTCACACAAATGAGAACCAATAAAACCTGCTCCACCCGCAACAATTACATTTTTTTTATCAAATATTATTTTCTTTCCCATATTTTTACTAATTATTTATCTTTATTATATCAGCCTTTACGCCTTTAATAAAGTCTTCTGAGTAAGCATAGAATGATTCCAATAAATTACCGCTCGCATCAAAACCGCGAACATGAGGCGCTCCCCCTGAATAAGCGCTAAGAATAATATCATTTACGCCATCATTATTTAAATCGCCACTTGCAATATAGGCACCGCGTAACCAGTTGTTGTTATAAGCTTGAAAGCTTTTTTTAACTACACCACGATTGGTAAATATTTTTACCTCCGCTTTTCGACCGGGGCCAGGGCTGACAATAATTTCTGCCTTATTACGATCAACTCGACCATCAATATTAGAAACTGTTAAATTTACACCCCCTCTAAAATCTTTTTCATAAGCAAGAAATATCCCTTGTAACTTGCCACTAGCTGAAAAAATTCGTAACTGAGGCTCAGCTCCCGCCTGCAGCGCTACTACTATTTCTAATTCACCCTGACCATCTATATTGCCTGCTGCTACCTGCACGCCTCCCTGCCAATTGCTGTCAACAGCTAAGAAGGATTTCTGTAAATTACCACGACTGTTAAATATTCTAACTTCTGCTAAACGTCCTTTTTGCGGCGCTACTATTATCTCTCCTTTGCCATCATCATCTAAATCAGCAACTGTAACATTTACCCCGCCCCGATAATTTTTTTCAAAGGCAAGAAAACTAAACTTAAATTTACCACTGGCATCATAAATTGAAACTTTTGGTTCCTGTCCTGATGTTGCCCCAACAATTAATTCCTGATCACCGTCACCTTCAATATCAAAAGCACTAAAATCAGCTTGAAAATTAAAAATATCATCTTCTAAGCGAACAACAAGATCACCATTTACTGCTGTTAATCTTGGCACCTCGCCTTCCCCAGTTGGCACTATCACCAGGCGACTAACCTGTTTATACAAATTTTCCTTTGCCATCGAAATTGCCTTATCCACATTTAAACGACCATTACCTAAAAGACCAGCATAATCTGGATTTAAAGCATCAATTTTATCAGTTGAAGCCAATAGAATATTAACAATTTCTCGACGTGATAATTCTGGATTAGCCTCACTGATTAAGGCCAAGGTAGCACTCACTAAAGGCGCCGCTAAAGAGGTTCCTGAAAAATAACCATCATAATATTTGTCAGCCTCTACTACCCCTTTATTTGTTACCGTATTGAAGAAACTAATCCCGGGAGCGCTAATATCAACGCAGGTGGAACCATAACTGGAAAAGCTGGTCTTTTGATCAAGGGCGTCAGTAGCGGCCACGCCAATTACCATATTCTCTCCAATCAATTTGCCGTCATAACAAACTGGATAAAGTTTTGTTTCATCAATATTATAGCCTTGTCCTGAGGCCTGTTCATTACCAGCTGCCGCTACTATCATTATTCCTGCACGATGTGCTCTATAAATAGCCTCTTGCAAGCCCTCACTGTAATTTAATGTACTAAAACTTAAGTTAATAATATGTGCGCCATTTAAAATTGCATAATCAATCGCACGAATAACATCACTGGTACGTCCTTCACCCTTATCATTTAAAGCTTTAAGTGGCATAATTTGTGCCTTCCAAGTAAGACCGGCTACTCCTTTTTTGTTATTTCCGGAAGCAGCAATAATACCCGCCACTAAAGTGCCGTGGGAGATTCCCATCTTAGTCCAGCCATCTTTTAGTTTAGGATTAGGATCATTTGTATTATCCGTAAAATCCCAACCATAGATATCATCAATGAAGCCATTTCCATCATTATCTTTTCCGTCTTCTGCTATTTCTGCTTGATTGCGCCAAATATTATCTTTTAAGTCAGGGTGATCAATCTGTATGCCCGAATCAATAACTGCGATAATAGTATGGGGGCTACTGGCCGCCTTGCTCCAGGCCTTTTCAGCGGCGATACGATGTAGGTACCACTGGTTTTGATAAAAGGGATCATTTGGAGACAGGGCAGCTGAAACCGGCCCAGCGATAAGACAGGATAAAATAAAAAAAGATGTTATGATTTTTTTCATATAACACCTTTATAATAACACAAAAAGTCTATTTTACAAGACTATTAATCAAAGTTAGTTATTTCTCGCAAAGTCTCACGAGCACATTTCTCCCAACTAAATTTCTCTGCCCTTTCATAACCTCGGCTAATCAATTTTTCCCTTAATTTTTGATCTTTAATTAACAAGGCCATCGCCGCTGCTATTGCCTCCTTACTTTGATGATCAAAGCTTAAAAAAGCATCACCTCCCACTTCTTTAAAAACGGCAATATCAGAGGCAGCTACTGGTACACCACAAGCCATAGCCTGTAATAAAGGGATGCCAAAACCCTCATGCTTTGATGGAAAAATAAAAGCTGAAGCGCCAGCTAAAATATAAGGCAAATCTGCCTCATCTATCCAACCGGGCATAATTACATCTTCATTTAAATTATATTCTTCGATAATATACTTTACCTCATCATAACCAAAACTAGCATCACCGATTAAAACCATTTTTTCTTTCACCTCAGGATTATCCTCCCTTAAGATAGATAAAGCCTCAATTAAAACTGGGATATTTTTCTTCTTTTCAATACGACCTATGTAGAGAAAATAAGGGAATTCCAAATCATATTTTTCCTTAATTTCAGATATTTTTTTATTATCATCTATTTTTCTATAGCTGTCATTATTATAACCATTATGTACAACCCTTATCTTATCTTTTTTTACCTGGGGATAGACATTTACTATTTCGTTCTTAGTAAAATGGGAAACTGTAATTATTTTCTTGGCCCGATTAAGCGCAAACTCAGTTGACCAGTACAAGTAATCAATTGACTCCGAGTGATACTTACCACGAGTAACAATTCGTACCACCAATTCAATCAATTTACGTAAAATTGGCTTATCAGTTTTTGCCTTAGCAGAACGATAGAGACTGCTCTCACGAGTAAAGGCTATATCATGAATCGTGTTTACTGTTTTTTTTGGATATATTAAAGGCATGGTATGAGCAGGGATAAATAAAACATCTGGGCGATGCCATATCATTTCCCAACTTAAACGCCCTAAAGTCCAAAAAGAATAAAGCGGCCAAGCTAGAACTCGAAAAGAAAAATTAAGATTATCAACCACTGCTGCCTTCAATTCCTCCGACGGCTCTTCATTTAAATAAAGCCAATATTTATTCTCTTTATCTAAACGAGCTAAATTTTTGATTAGGTAAAAAGAGTACCATTCGGTACCGGTTTTTCGTTTTAAATTGGCGCGTGAAGCATCTATGCCTATTATCATATAAAAATAAACGGACCCTTTCAGGTTCGCTTAAAATAATTTATTTAGTTGCTAAAATACTGCGCTTATAGGAATCTAAATTATCAAGCGCAATACCAGTTCCCTTGGCAACACATAACATCGCATCATCAGCAATATAAACTGGCACACCAGTAGTACGTGATATTAATTGGTCCATATTACGTAATAGAGCGGTGCCTCCAGTAATCACTATTCCTTTGTCAATAATATCAGCTGACAATTCTGGGGGAGTTTTATGTAACACTTTTTTAGCCGCAGTAATAATAGATTCTAGTTCGTGTTGAATTGCCTCAGTAACATCATCGCTGGAAACTGTTATGCTTCGTGGCAAGCCGGTAACAATATCCCGTCCGCGCACTTCCATGTACAACTTATCTTCAATATATAAAGCTGAGCCAATATTAATTTTAACCTCTTCCGCCGTTCTTTCTCCAATCGCTAAATTATATTTTTTACGAATAAACTCCAAAATAGCATCATCTAATTTATTCCCGCCCACTCGAACTGAGGTTGAAGCAACTACTCCACCTAAAGAGATAACCGCCATTTCTGCAGTGCCACCACCAATATCAATAACCATATGTCCAGTGGCAGAGCCAATTGGAATATCCGCACCAATCGCAGCCGCTACCGGCTCTTTAATAATATAGGCCGCCTTAGCACCAGCAGCAATAGTTGCCTCAATAACAGCCCTTCTTTCAGTAGAAGATATGCCAGCAGGAACAGCAACCATTACTTCCGGACGAAAAAGACGCAAGCCCCCTAGAGTTTTGTTAATAAAATAACGTATCATTGCTTCGGTAGCACGATAATCAGCAATAACTCCCTCTTTTAAAGGTTTTACCGCCATAATTGTATCTGGCGTTCGTCCCAACATATCCTTAGCCTCATTACCAACTGCTAAAATCTTTTTATCGGCAATAGAAACTGCAACCACACTAGGCTCATTAACAACAATACCGCGCCGCGGCAAATATACTAATGTATAGGTTGTTCCAAGATCAATTCCGATCTGTTTTATAAACATAATATTACAATATAACTACGACTATTTATTCTACTCATTTTAGCGCCTTTAGTCAATCACTAAATCAAATTCCCCCTCATCATCGTTAGGCTCAAGTTCCCCTTTGTTTTTATTCTTTATAATTTTAATAACCTTCTCGGCAAAGGAAAAGGTGTCAAAATCCTCTTTAAAAAATACGTAATCAGCGCCCATCTCCAAACTTCTCTCCCGACTATCTTCATCACTTAAATCAGTGAAAATAAAGACTTCTTTTTCACCTAATTCATCGTCGGCTTTTATTCTTTGTAGCAATTCAAAACCTTCTACCTTAGGTAAAATTAAATCTAAGACAATATAGTCTGGCTTAAACTTGCGTAAATGTTTTAATATTTCATCATCATCATTGTCAGCTTCATTTATCTCTACATGAAAGCCAGCATTGTTAAACTGAGCCTCAAGACCATAGAGCAAATTAACATCATCTTCTATAATAAAAATTTTTTTATCTCTCATATTTTTAAATTATTTTTTTAATTTTTTCCACCAACTTTGTTTATCTTTGTACCAATTAACTGTTTCCTCTAAACCAATATCTAAAGTATACTCCGGCTTAAAACCTAATTCGTTTTTTGCCTTGCTAAAATCAATTCCGTAACGTAAATCATGACCAAGGCGATCTGACACGTATTCAATTTGACTCTCATCTTTGCCAAGTAAAGCTAATATTTTTTTGGTAATTTCTAAATTAGTAACTTCACTATCTCCGCCCAGACAATAAGTTTGGCCAATTTTTCCTTGTTTAATTATCAAATCAACCCCCTTATTATGATCATTTACATGGATCCAATCCCTAATATTTGCACCCTTTCCATAGACCGGAACCCTCTTTCCCATTAAAAGATTAGTGATAAAAAGAGGAATCAATTTCTCTGGATATTGATAAGGTCCGTAATTATTAGAACAATTTGAAATAGTAATTGGTAAATTATAAGTATGAAAATAGGCGCGCACTAAGTGATCAGAACTTGCCTTTGAGGCACTATAAGGAGAACGAGGATCATATGGCGTCCTCTCGTTAAACCGCGCATCACCTAAGGCAAGTGAACCATAGACTTCATCAGTAGAAATATGATGAAAACGAATATTACCATTTAAGCGCGCTGCTTCTAATAATATTCTAGTTCCCTCAACATTTGTTTTTATAAAGGCGCCACTATCTAAAATTGAGCGATCAACATGACTTTCTGCAGCAAAATGCACTATTAAATCAACTCCTTTAAGCAGGGGGGCAACTTGTTCAAAATTATTAATATCACCTTGCACAAATTGGTAGCGCGGATTATTTTTAATATCTTCTAAATTATCCAAATTGCCAGCATAAGTTAAAAGATCAAGATTTATAATCTCATCATTTCTATATTTATCAAGCCAGTAATGGATAAAATTAGAGCCAATAAAACCAGCCCCACCTGTAACGAGAAGCTTCATGTTTTTTTAACTTAATAATTTATTTAATAATTCTTCTTTTTCTCCCATCTTATACTCCCCTGCTGGGAATAATTTAAGACCATCATTTTCAAAACGTGGAATTAGATGAAAATGAAGATGAAAAATTTCTTGACCAGCAATCGGATCATTGTTTAGCACAAGATTGTAACCACTTATACCTAATTTATCTTTTAACATCCTGCCCACCTTCTTAACAGCACCAATTAAAAGCGCTAAATCAGAATCGGAAATTTCTTCCAAATTAGCAACATGCCCTTTAGGAATAACTAGAGCATGTCCTGGATTAACTGGTTTTATATCTAAAAAAGCAAGAGCTATCTCATCTTCATAAAAAATGCTAGCCGGTATTTCTTTTTTTACTATTTGACAAAAAATACACATAAAATAAAGACCTACCTTATTTGATAAGGGCTAGTTTTATCTTCTTCCCATCTAATTTCGTCAATCTCTTCTTCCTTGTTTTTCCCCTTATATAACTTATCAGGAAAATTAACACTCAGAGCAGGAATATCGGAGATGCATTTATAACCATGCACAACACCAGGCGGCACTATAACAAAACTTGGATTACTTGCCCCCACTTCTATTTCTATACTCTCTCCTTTAGTGGGCGAATCCTCTCTTCTATCCCACAAATAAAGACGAAATTCACCTGGTCCAAAAAAAGCAAAGCCATCACTTTGTTCTTTATGCTCATGGGGACCACGCACAACACCGGGATTAGTGATGCTCATGTAAGCCATCTCTGGCGCGTAACTATCTTCATCATGACGAAATAATTCGGCTAAATAACCGCGATCATCATGATATTGTTGTAATTTTTTAATTTTTACTCCTTCTATCATATTTTTATTTTTTTAATTTCAAAAGACCATTTTGTGCTCCTAGATGAGAAATTTTAGAAGCGGTATTACGAGCCGCTAAATAAAGCGCCTTTTTTATATCACCCTTATAAAGACTCAGCCCGGCAACAAAGGTGGAATTAAAAACATCACCAACGCCAGTCATGTCAACATGTTTTTTCTCTTTTAAAATTCCTTGATGATAAAAATTTGTACCATCATAAACATAAGCACCGGCATTACCCGCTGTTACCACTACGATTTCTGGACCGAAAGATTTAATAATTTGCAATAAATTCTTTTCGTCTTGCAAAAATTTAGCATTTAATTTTTTCTGACTTGACATGATAGCTAATTCAATCGCCTCATCTTTATTAACGGCAAAAACCTGAGTTTTTTTTAAAAAAGGAGCTAATTTTTTTAAGCCCACCTGATATTGGGCTTGGCTTGGATTCCACGAAACAGCGATTTTCTTCTTTGTTGCTAGGGTAAATATTTTTTTTAAATTAGCAAACCATTTACCCGATAAAGAAGAGATATAAATATTTTTAGTGCTTGCTAGAACTTTTTCTGCTACTGGATTGATATGCAAATCATTATTTACCCCTCTTTGAGTAAAAATAATTCTTTCCCCCTGGTCAATTAAAATAAAGGAGAAGCCACTATCACCAGATAATTTAGAAATTAATTGGGTAGCTACTTTTTTTTGTTTTAAATTTTTAATAATCTCAGTGCCATTAGCATCATCCCCAACTGCTGCCAAGCAGGCTGTCTTGAAGCCAAAATTAGCGAAATTTACCGCTGTATTTGCTCCACCGCCACCATAGGTATAATGAAACTTATCAACTTTAATCTTAGCACCATGTTCAAAAGCGAGTAACTTTTGACGAAGCAGGTCATGACTGTTATCTAATAAAACGCCTTCATTAGTAAAAAAACTAATATCACGAGTCGCTCCACCTATCGTAATAAAATCGTAAATCATAAAATATAAATATAAATTACTCTCATATTATCACACAAGTCGTTTCTTTTCCAGAAAAAAAGGCTTAAACTTTTTAAACCAAAAAATTAAAGGTGAGAAAAATATAATTGCGCTTAACCCTCCCCAAAAAAATTGCCATCCTAGACTTGACCAAAAAGAAATATCTCCTAATATAAAACTTCCACTTAAAAAAATAAAGCTTATAATCGCTAATAAAAAATTATAGATAAAAATAAAAATAAACATCACTGCCAGAAAGGAATAAAGAGAGCGATTGGTTAAAAAATTCTTTAAAATAAAATATACGACAAGCGCCGCTGCCGTAAGGGTAAGGGTGTAAACCCCAAAAAATTGAAAAGATAAGATATCAAGAAAAAATCCAAAAGCTAAAATAAAATAAAGTGCTGGCAATAGATCAATGAAAAAAATAATAAAAACTATAACAATAACGCCCGGATATAAATTCTGCCCCCAAGCAGGCAAGGCGCTTATGAAAGAAAACTGAAAAACAGCTAATAATATGCTAACAAGAGAGAAAAGTAAAAATTGAGTTAAAGCTTTAAACATAAGCTAAGGCAAGACCACTGAAACTATAGTTAAATTATTAAAATTAAGCAGTGGTTCAATGGTAGCTGATTGCCAAACTTCATTACTTTCACTTTTAACTTCAGTCACTTTTCCTAAAACCAAACCACGCGGTATCTCTGAACTTAAACCCGAAGTAACAACTACATCAGAGATAGCAATTTTTTCTAACTGAGGAATAAAGTCCATCGCAATTGTTAAGCCCAGGCGACCATCACTTAAACCCTGCGTCTGTGTTTCGTTTTGCAAAGATACCGCCAATTGACATCCGGGGGTAGTAGTCAAGCAAACTCGCGCGCTTTCTTCTTCAACGGCAATAATCTTACCAATCACTATTCCCCCATCACTTATCACTGCTAAGCCCTCACTAAGTCCCGCCTGACGTCCTTTATCAATCACCAAGTCTCGTCTTTCAGCCGTAGTAAAAAGGCCTTCTTGAGCAATAACATGCGCTAAAACGGTGGTAAAATTATTATTATCAACAAAATTTAAATGTTTTCTTAACTTTTCATTTTCAGACAAGACTTCTTGATATAAAGCCTTATCAATAGCTAAGTCTTTTAATTGAGTCTCAAGTGATTCTATTTTTTCTAACAGCTCTTCCTTTTGTGTGCGCTCATCATAGGAGGCGCTAATACTAGTTCCCCATAAATACAAATCGTTACTAAGGGGCCTAATAGATTTAAAAATAAAACGCTCTACAGGTTGCAATGCGCCTATCCAGTGTAAGATAATAATTAGCAAAAAAATTGCCAATAAGATAAACAAAGGGTTTTTTCTTTGCAGCTTCATCATAATAGCTAATTGCTATTTCTAATCGTAAGCGGTTGGTAATACCACTTTTTCTAATAAGTCCTTATCGCTAAGCAATAAACCTGTGCCCCTGGCCACGCAGGAAAGCGGATCGTCAACAATTTTTACTGGGATTTTAGCAGCTGCTGCAATCGCCTCATCTAAACCTCGCAACATAGCCCCACCGCCTGATAAAAATAAACCTCGCTCATAAATATCGGAAACTAATTCTGGTGGCGTTGTTTCCAAAATTGTTTTAATATTATCAATGATTTTGGAAATTGTTTTCATCAAAGCTTCACGAATTTGCTTATCATTGACCATAATTGCCTTAGGTAATCCAGTTAACAGATCTCGTCCACGCACCTCAATTTCCTGTGGCTCAGGCAAAGGCACAGCTGAACCAATTGCGATTTTAATACTCTCAGCTAATTGCTCGCCAATTAAAATATTAAACTCTTCGCGAATATACTCAATAATACTATTATCAAATTCATTGCCAGCGGCTTTCAATGATTTCCAAGTGACAACACCACCTAAGGAGATAACCGCAATTTCAGTTGTCCCGCCACCAATATCCACTATCATTGTTGCCGTTGCGTCAATCACTGGCAAACGAGCACCAATAGCGGCCGCCATTGCTTCTTCAATTAAATAGACCTTCCTTGCCCCAGCTGACTTAGCCGCATCCTCAACCGCTTTCTTCTCTACCTCGGTTAAATCAAGAGGGATACCAATCACAACGCGAGGACGGGAAAGTAAAGAAAAATTTTCTTTCTGCACCTTAGAAATAAAATATTTAAGCATTTTTTCTGTAACTTCAAAATCAGAAATAACACCATCAACTAAAGGTTTAATTGCCTCAATATGACCAGGGGTCTTGCCTACCATTTTTTTTGCCGCTTCACCAACTTCTAAAATTTCATTAGTCCTTTTATTAATTGCCACTACACTGGGCTCATTAATTACTATCCCTTTATCATTTAAAAAAACTATAGTATTTCTGGTGCCTAAATCAATCCCTAAATCATGGCTAAATTTTCCCAACATCTTATTAAACATAGATTTTGTTACTATTTTTTAATAAAAGAAGCGACCACTTGTTCTAAACTTAATATCACGCCTTCTCTATCCTGACGTTTTTTTAATTCAACGCCACCGGCCTTTATTGATTTTTCACTTATCACCAAACGATAAGGACAACCAATTAAGTCAGCATCAGCAAATTTTTCACCCGCCGATACATCTCTGTTGTCATATAAGACATCTGTCTTACAAGCTATTAAATCCTGATATAGTTTTTCTGCCTTATCATTTTTATTTAAAGAAAGAAGATGAACCTGATAAGGGGCCACGTTCTCTGGCCAGATTATACCTTTTTCATCATGACAAAGTTCAACAATTGCTCCTAAAAGACGGCTTATACCCAAACCATAACAACCCATGATAACCTCCTTTTTATCGCCTTCCTTTTCTTGGAAATTTAAAGCAAAGGGCGCAGAGAATTTAGTTCCTAGTTTAAAAATATTAGCAACCTCAATTGCCTTTTCCTCTTGCAAGTCTTTATTCCCACACTGCGGACAAGTATTTTGCTCCTTAATTATTTCCTTGTTAACCGCCACCTGACACTTTGGGCATACATATATCAGGTCTTCACCAGCTGGGCTTAGAGTTTGAAATTCATGTGAATATTTAGAAAAACTGCCACCGGAAGCATAGGTTAAATAAGTGCTTTCTTTCAAGCCACAACGGGAAAAAATATTTTCATAAGCTTTTATCGCTTTTTCATAATAGGCATCTAAATCTTCTTGATTTAGATGAAAAGAATAAAGATCCTTCATTAAAAATTCTCGACCACGCAAAAGCCCTGCCTTAGCTCGTTTTTCATTTCTAAATTTAGTCTGAATTTGAAAAACAGAAAAAGGCAATTCTCGATAAGAAGAAACAAATTTCTTTACCAGTGGTGTTACTATTTCTTCATGAGTTGGATTTAAAACATAATCTTTATTATCACTTGCCTTAATTTTAAACAAAACATCAAAATCATCCCATCTTCCGGTAGTCTGCCAATTTTCTTTTGGTGACAGAGCGGGCATACTTATTTCCTGTCCTTCTATAGCCAGCATCTCTTCCCTAATTATTGCTTTTATCTTATTTAAAACCCGCCACCCTAAGGGCAGAAAAGAATACACGCCAGCCGTTGTTTTATCAATAAAACCAGCCCTAATTAACGTTGCCGCATTATAACTGGTTTCATCTTTTGGTACCTCTTTTAAGGTTTTAGTAAAAAGTTTTGTTTGTTTCATATACCTTTTATCCTAACGAAAAAATAAGAGAAAGTAAAGTTAAATTTTTTTCATTTTTTGCAGCGCCGCCTTAACCCGCGCGCCACTATCTGTCAAGTTTGCTGGCAAACCGGATAAGGCGTTTCGCGCCTCAGAAAGAGAATAGCCAAGACTCATTAAAGCATCAATTTCATCGCTACTAAAATTATTATCACCATTTTTAAAATCATCATTAATTAGCGTTAGACGCCCAATCTTAGTTTTAAGTTCCAAGACTATTCTTTCCGCTGTCTTTTTACCAATACCTGAGACCTTAGTTAATAGATTAGGATCGCCTTGCATAATAGCCTGACTAACATCCTGTGCACTAGAGACGCTTAAAACACCCAGAGCTGACTTTGGCCCAACACCAGACACACTAAGTAGTAATGAAAAAATTTCTAAATCGAGACTAGTTTGAAAACCATATAAATCCGAGGCATCTTCTTTAACGTGGTGATAGATATAAAATTCTTGTTCTAAATTTATCTTAATGTTATTTAAAAAATTTTCTCCACAAAAAACCTGATAACCAATATCTTGCACTAAAACAACTACTGAATTATTATTTTTAGAAATAACTCTTCCCTTTAAAAAGGCAATCATAAATTTTTATTTTAATTTTCGTCGCAAAACACTATAGGGTGGCACAAGGCTGTCTTTGATAAGGATAAAAACTTCTTTTGAGCCGCCACCGCCATGTGCTTCTGTTAATTTTTCTCCACTTACAAAATCGTATAAACAGTCTATTTTTATTTTTAACACCTTATAACCAGGTAAAACAATTTCGACATCATCTCCTTGCTTTAAGGTGTTGTGCACCTTAAAGGCAACTGCTCCTTTAGGTAATTTTTTTCTATCGACCACACTTAAGTCCGCTAAAACCTGCCCACAAAATTCATAGTTGCTTTTCTTCTTAGCGTCTTTAACATTTTGACCCGCTTTTTCTTTTTCTAAAAAGCCACTAGTGTATCCGCGATGCACTAATTTTGTTTCCAATTCTTTATATAAAAACTGCAGCTCTTTCTCTTTTTTTGCTCCTGATAATTTACTTTGCGCTATCTCAAGTGCCCGCTTATAAACAGCTGTTACGACCGCTTGATAATAGACACTTTTCGCCCTTCCCTCTATTTTAAAACTCACCACCCCCGCTTTAATTAAGTCAGGAATTTGACGAACTAAACATAAATCAAGAGAATTTAGAAGGTAGGCACCATGCTTTTCTTCAACTAACTCTAATTCCGGTTCATGACCACGAGCCTTTATTCTGTAGTGATTAACATCATATTGCCAACGGCAAGGCTGAGCGCAATCACCTAAATTAGCACTACGGCCCACAAATAAAGAAGAAAGAAAGCAACGGCCAGAATAAGCCATGCACATTGCGCCATGAGCAAAATATTCCAATTCAAGATCAGGTAAAGCCTGGTGAATTTTTTTTATCTCCTTAAGACTTACTTCCCTACCTAAAACAATACGTGTCACCCCTTGTTTTTGCCAAAATCGAGCTGCTTCTAAATTTGTACAATTAGCTTGCGTGGAAAGATGAATCTCAACTTGCGGATAATATTCTTGTAACAAGCTAATAATTCCTGGGTCAGATGCGATAAAAGCATCGGGCAAAAACTTTTCTATTTTTTTTAAAAACTTTATCAGGGCGGGCAAATGTTTGTTATGCGCAAAAATATTGACCGTTAGATAAACCCGCTTTCCCCTTTCTCTGGCATACAAAATGCCATCCTTAATTCCCGCTAGGTCAAAGTCATTAATCCTAACTCGCAAGGAAAAATCAGGTACACCTAAATAAACAGCATCTGCTCCATAAGCAAAAGCAGTTTTTAATTTCAACATATTTCCCGCTGGTGATAATAATTCTAAACCTGGCGCCTGTTTTTTGTTATTTTTTTCCTGTTTCATTTTATTTTAACTCATTTCTCTTAATCGTTTAACTCTTTCCGCGATCGGAGGGTGGGTCGCTAAAGCTTTAGCAAATAATTGTTTCTTGGCTTGTAAAGGTGAAGCAATATACAGGTGGGCAGTTGCTCGATTAGCTGATTTTAGCGGCTCTGCACTTGAAATTTTTTCTAAAGCTCGAGCTAATCCTTCCGGATATCGAGTTAAAAGAGCAGCGTCAGCATCGGCTAAATATTCTCGCTTGCGAGAAATTGCAAACTGCATCATATAGGCAAAAAAAGGTGCCAAAATTGCAAGAATAATTGCAACTATCATCATAATCAGCTGCATATTGTTATTTTTACTATCACTGCTGCGACGAGTATAAAAAGAAATACGCATAAACCAGTCAGCAAGCAATACCACCATGCCCACTAAAACAGTTACCAATGTGGCCAGCAGGATATCACGATTACCAATATGGGATAGTTCATGAGCAATCACGCCTTCAAGCTCTGATCTTTCAAGTCGCGCTAAAAGTCCAGTTGTAACAGCGATAACAGCGTGATTTTTATCTCGTCCCGTTGCAAAAGCATTAGGAGAAGAATCGTTTATTATATATATTTTAGGTAGCGGCAAGCCAGCGGTAATGCAAAGGTTTTCTACTAAGCGATATAATTCTAAATTATCTTCCATCTTAAGTTCCTTAGCTCCACTTAAAGACAACACTAGTTTATCGCTATTCCAATAACTGAAAAATGTTGAAAAAATACTAACAATAACTGCAATATATAAAATCGCCGTGTTCTCCAAGGCAATGCTAAAAACGTAACCAACTAAAATAACAAAGACAAAAAACCCGGTCAAAAGAGCCCAGGTTTTTCGACGATTATTATCACTATGCGTATATAAAGTTGCCATTTTTGTAATATCTTAAATAAACTTTCGTAATTACTCTTTTTTCTTTAAGCTATTAGAAAATCCTTCAAAAGCTTTAAGAATTTCAATTGGAGTCATAAATATAATAGTATTTGATTGATCGGATGATAAATCATTCATTGCCTGCAGAGTTCTAAGATGAAGCGCCCCCTGTGAATTAGATAACATCTCTGCCGCTTTTGAAATATTAGCAGCCGCAGCTACTTCTCCTTCGGAATTAATAATTACAGCCCGTTTTTCTCTTTCTGCCTCCGCTTGTTTAGCGATAGTGCGTTCCATTGAAGATGGCAAGGACACATCTTTAAGTTCTACATTATTTACTTTAAGTCCCCACTCGTCAGTTTCCTTGTCAACTATTTCTCTAATTCTGTCAGCAATTTTTTCTCTCTGGGCTAGCAATTCATCAAGAGTGACTTCACCAACTATGTTACGCATCGTAGTCTGCGCATACTGAGAAATGGCATAAAAGAAATTTTCCACCTCAATTACTGCCTTATTAGCATCCATTACCTTGTAATAGATCACCGCGTTTACCATAACCGGCACATTATCCCGAGTAATTGCTTTCTGATCGGGAACATCAACCGCCTTAACGCGCATATCAACCTTTTTGAAACTTTGAAAAATAGGCCAAAGAAAACGCCAACCTGGTTCCATGATGCCACTATATTTACCCATGGTAAAACGCACTCCTCTTTCGTATTGATTAATTTGTTTTAAACTAGAAAGAAAGAAAATAAAGATTAAAACAATTAAATAAACTAGCCATCCCATATATTTATAATTAAAGGATTAATTATGTCTGATTAAAATTTTACCTCAACATTCTTTCTTTCCTCTTCATTTTCCACCTCAAAAAATTTACGATCAGTAAATTTCAACCAACCAGCGATAACATTATTAGGGAAAGTTTGAATCTTTGTATTAAAATCACGAACGTTGCCATTATAGAAACGACGTGAAGCCTGAATTTTATTCTCCGTATCAGATAGCTCTCTTTGTAGTTCTAAGAAATTTTGATTAGCTTTTAGGTCAGGATAATTTTCCGCTAAAGCAAATATTGACTTTAGGGTTCCACTTAATGCATTTTCCGCCTCACCTTGAGCCTTAGCATCTCCTGCATTTTGAGCACTCATCGCTGCATTACGAGCAGCTATTACCTTTTCTAAAGTTTCCTTCTCATGAGCAGCGTAACCTTTAACCGTCTCGATTAAGTTAGGAATCAAATCATAACGTCTTTTAAGTTGAACATCAATATCGCTCCAAGCCTCATCAACTCTATTTTTTAGTTTAATTAAGCCATTATAAAGAGTAATAACTGCAATCGCAATGATTACAATAATACCCAAGGCAATGTATAATCCAGTCATAGTTTTGTATTATTTATTATTTTTATATTTTACACTTTTCTTAAGCAAACTATACAATAAATTCCTTATTTTTTCAAGTAAATTACAATTTCCTCTCCGTCAATTTTTATCTTATCGCTAAAGCTAGCTATAACTTCTTCTGTGCTAAAAATTAGTTTTCCACTAGAAGTCTCTTGAGATATTTCTGCGTTAAACTTAGAGATAACATCGAGTATCATCTTATTACCAGAAATAATTGTTTCTGTTTTATCTTGCAAACTAAGTCCTGATTGTTTTCTTAGGCGATTGATAAATCTAATTAAATCACGCTTAATTCCCTCTTGTTTTAACTCAGGGGTAATATTAGTATCAAGCTTAACTAAAACATCTCCCTCTTTAACAATTATTTCTAAGTTTTGTAAATTTAATTCATCTTTAATTAAAATTTTATAACTTTCATCTAATTCTTGAGGTGACTGAATTCTCGCTCCAGCTAGCATCTGTCTGATTTTAATACCAGCTTCATCACGAGCCGCTAAGCCACTTTCTACAATTTTTCTCGTTAGTTCCATATCAGCTAGAACTTTATCATCTTTTGTTTGATCTAAATTTACCCAATTTTCTAAATGAACACTACAGTTACCATCTTGAAAATCGTGTCCACTGGTTTTCTGCCAAATATACTCAGCCACATAAGGCATAAAGGGGGCGATTACTTTGGAAAGTTCAAGTAATAGGCGCCTTGTTACAAATAAAACATTTTCCTTATCCGCCTTATCCTCTGATTTAAAACGATCCCGGCTTCTTCTTAAATACCAAGTCGAAAATTCGTCGATAAATTCAGTAATTGGTCGCACTGCCTTTGGCAGGTTATATAAGTTCATTGCGCCACCAACTTCAGCTGTCAAAATTGCAAACTTAGATATTATCCACTTATCTAAAACATTATCGCTCTTTTTAGCTAATTCTTGCCAAGCTTTAGGAAACTTGCCAAAAGTCTCGGCATAGAGCTCATAAAATTTATAAATATTAAGAAGTAGCATCACATTTTTACGCAGTGATTCTTCCACTCCTTTTTCAGTAAAGTTTATATTCTCTGCTGCCATTACCGGGGAAGCTAGTAAATACATACGCAGGGCATCAGCGCCATACTTATCTAAAACCAAGCTAGGATCAGGATAATTCTTTAACTTCTTGGACATTTTCTTACCATCTTCCGCTAAAACAATCCCATTTACAATCACATTATCAAAAGCATGACTATTTTTCACACCGCCTGAGATAACATGAAGATAATAAAACCAAGCCCTAGTTTGATCCACCCCTTCAGCAATAAATTGAGCGGGAAAGCCCTGCTCCATTTCTTCTTTATTCTCATACGGATAATGCATCTGAGCATAGGGCATGGAGCCTGATTCAAACCAGCAATCTAAAACATCCGGCACGCGTCTCATTGTGCCATCACACTTATCACAAGAAAAAGTAATTGGATCTACCTTATCTTTATGAATGTCACCTATTCCACTTATGCCACTTAAATCTTCTAACTCACTGACACTCCCTACCACTTTATGATGGCCGCATTTATCACAAGTCCAAATTGGAATCGCACTGGCCCAGAATCTTTGACGGGATATAGACCAATCACGCGCTCCTTCAAGCCAATTGCCAAACCTACCCTCTTTAACGTGCTTCGGAAACCAGTTAATATTTTTAGCATTTTTAAGTAGTTCATTTTTAATTTTTGTCACATTTACAAACCAAGAAGAAGTAGCGTAGTTAATTAAAGGAGTATCACAGCGCCAACAATGCGGATAACTATGTTCGTATTTACTCTTAGAAAATAATAAATCTTTACCAGCTAAATATTTAATTACCTCAATATCAGTCGCCATGTGATTATCAATAGGTTTAACATGAAGACCCTTAAAATCACGTGCTTCTTCTTTAAAATGACCATCTAAAGCAATATGTTGAATAAATGGTAAATTATTTTCCTTGGCAAGCTGCATATCATCTTCGCCAAAAGCAGGCGCAATATGCACAACCCCTGTTCCCTCTTCCGTTGTGACAAAAGAGGCAGAATATATTTGCCAACCATTTTCCCTATTTTCCAGCTCCTGATTATTTACATAATAATCAAATAGAGGTTGATACTTTTTTCCAACTAAACTAGATCCTTTTAGCTCTTCTATAATCTCATAATTTTTATCAACTAAAACCTCTCCCAATCTCTCTTTAGCTAAAATATAATTTTTATCTTCCAGCCTTATTTTCACATAACTAATATCACCCCCTACAGCTAAAGCCACATTGCCAATTAGAGTCCAAGGTGTGGTTGTCCAAGCTAAAATATAAGTACCGGGCTCACTTACTAACTCAAACTTAGCGGTCGCACTTAAATCTTTTATATCCCGATATCCTTCCGATACTTCAGATTGTGACAAGGTAGTTTCGCAACGCGGACAAATATGCATGGAGCGATAATCCTGATAGATTAAATCTTTATCCCACAAAGTTTTAAAGACCCACCAAATTGACTCCATAAAATCTAAATCCATAGTGCGATAGGGGTGTTTCATGTCAACCCAACGACCAAGTCGCGTAATCACCCTTTCCCAGTCATCAGCATAAGTCATTACTTTAGAACGGCAAGTCTCATTAAAGCGAGCTACACCAATTTCTTCTATTTCTTTTTTTCTTTTTATTCCCAATTCTTTCTCCACAATATTTTCAATTGGCAAGCCATGGCAATCCCAACCCCAGCGTCTTTTTATGCTATAACCTTGCATTGTAAAATAACGAGGCACAACGTCTTTCATAATACTTGACACTAAGTGTCCATAATGCGGAGTACCGGTAGCAAAAGGGGGGCCATCATAGAAAGAATATTTGCCAAGAGGCGCTTCTTTTTCAACTGATTTTTCAAAAATACTATTTTTTTGCCAAAAAGAAGAAACCATTTCTTCTTGTAAACATATCTGGTTTTTATTATCTTGTTTAGCTTGATTTTGCGACATAAAAATTAATAGAAATTACTTGATGTTATAATTTTAACCTGAGCATTTGTATACCTGCTTTTAAAAGCCTTGTTAATTGATTTTTGTTTATATTTTACTTCTAAACCTAGTAAAATGTCCTTATTCTCTAATACCAAATCAATTTCAGAGCCCTGTTTTGTGCGCCAATAATAAAATTTAAAATCTTTATTTAAATAATTATTTTGTTTAATAAGTTCACAAATAATAAAATTCTCAAATAATGCCCCCTTATCATTCCTTAAATCTAAATCAGAAAAGTTATTAATTAAAGCATTTCTAACTCCAGTATCATAAAAATAAATTTTAGCAGATTTTGAAATCTCATCTCTTTTATTTTTTGAATAAGGATACAAACGAAACAGCACAAAACTTTGTTCAAATATTTCTATATATCTCTTTATCGTTCTTTGGTCAGCCTTCAAGCTATTAGCTAATTCGGAATAACTTATTAAATTACCAATTTGCAAAGACAAAAGCCGCAATAAATCTTTAGCCAATCTTTTATCCTCTATTAAATTAAGCTCGATTATATCTTTAAAAATGAGACTATCAACAAAATTCTCTAAATATTTTTTATCCCTAGGGCTATTTATTATATAAGGATATTGTCCGTAAACCAGAATATTATTTAAAATTGTATCCATATCAAATTTATGCATCCTATCTTGTACATTTTTTTCTTTTAAAATATTTTCAAATATTTTAAAATTTAAAAACTTTTCAATGTTAGTCTGTTGTAAATATTCAGAAAGTGTTAAAGGAAAGAGATAATAATCTATCTTTCTACCAGCCAAACTTTCTCCCGTTTTGTTTTTAATATGAAAAGAGGATGAACCAGTTATAACCAGCTTAACTCCCTCTAGCTGATCAAAAATAATCTTAGCACATCTGCCTGGGTCAGATAATAAATGAATTTCATCAATAATAATTTTCTTATTTTTCAAATCGAACAAAGTTTTATAAGACTCAATATCATATGTTTCTAGGATTTTCCTAATAGGTTCATTATCGACTAATAAATAATCAAAATCAGAAAACACTTTTTTTACCAAAGTGGTCTTACCAGTTTGCCTAGAACCAAGCAAAATTAAAATTTGTTTATATCTGTCAAAATGTTCTTTTATTGTCTTATCAAGATGTCTATGCATAAAAATATATAACTTTTTTAGCATTAAATGTATAAAAAGATATAACTAATTATACATTATAGGTTATTTTTGTCAATATTTTCTTTTTTCAAGCTTTATTTTAATAATATGCTTATATAATTAAAATTAAACCATCAAAACGCCTTAATTTAGTAATTTTATTTCTTTATTCTAAACCAATTTCTTTTACCTACTTTTAAAACTAAGCCCGCCCGAGGAATATTAACATCTTCCTTAACATCATTTTTCATCTCTTTACCATCTATCTTCACGCCTCCCTGCTCTACCAAGCGACGAAGTTCACTGTTACTCATTTCCGGTAAACACTTATTTAAAATAGAAAGCAGATCGGTCTTAGTGTCACCTAAACCAACTTCAATCATTTCATCAGGAATCTCTTTCTTTTGAAACTTAGTAACAAAATCAGCCTGAGCTTTTGCCGCCTGCTTTTCACCATGAAATATTTTTACCACCTCATAAGCAGTTTTCATTTTAAACTCTTTCGGCCCAAGGCTTCTTTCTAGCGACACAATTTCTTCTAAAGGAATGCGGGTATTGTTAACTAAAAATACCTCAGTCATTTCATCAGGTTGCGCCATAATAGCGCCATACATATCCACACTAGAAAAGTCTAAAAATATACCAGTGCCACGACTTTTAGACATAAGTTCTCCGGTTTCAGGGTTTTCCATTAAGTTAACCGCGACCACAAACTTTTCTTTATTCTTTAATTTCTTAAGTAAAGTTCTACCCATAAGTGCGTTAAATATCTGATCAGTACCACATAATTCAACATCAACATCCATGGCGACACTATCATAACCTTGCATAAGCGGGTATAAAAATTCGTGTAGAAAAATTGGTTTTTCTTCCTTCATTCGTTTCTCAAACATATCGCGCTCAAGCATTTGTTGCACGGTAACATGGGAAGCCAGATTTACCACATCTTCCATTGAAAGCTTGGATAACCAATCATGGTTATACATTATCTTAGCGGGATTTTCTTTGTCTGAAAAATCCATCAGTGGCTTAATCTGTCTTAGCCAACCCTCAACATTTTTCACAACTTCTTCACGAGTTAATTGTATACGAGCAGACTCTTTGCCAGTTGGATCACCTATCCGCGCGGTAAAATCACCAATTAAAACAATTACCTCGTGCCCTAACTGACGAAACTCTTCAAGGAGCATGTAGTTTTTAGCATGACTTAAATGCAGTGCAGTTGAAGTTGGGTCAGCCCCAATATAGAAACGGAGCCTGCCATTGATCAACTTATCTTTAAACTCGCGCTCTGTTGGCAAAATTTGTTTAATCACCCCTCGACGTAAAATCTCATCCGCTTTTTTTGTTTTTTCTTGGATTGTCATATAAAAATTTATTTTTATTATGAGTTAATTTACTACATAACACTTCTGTATCTTCTCTCCTTTGATCTATTTTAATTTATAATAAGTTGCCTTACCTTTGCCTGATCTTTTTATAATTTTTAAATCAATTAATTTGCGAAAATCTAAATTTCTAGTTGGTTTTGCTCTGTCAGTTAAGTTTGCATATTCTCTATCAGTAATATAGCCATGTTCTTTAATAAAACTTATTATTTTCTGATGATGATCTTTGAGTATCTCTGACGGATTAATTGACTCTTTCTCCAACTCCTTCGCCACCCTTAAAAGCTCATCAATAATGCCATCAGTAAAATATTCCAGCCAAGAAGTATAATCAAGATTATCCTTTAAATCATAATAATTACCGAATAATCCTACTTCTTGAAAATAACGGCTAACATTTTTGTTGTAATAATTCTCAAAACTAAATAAATTAAAAGTATTTAATCCCATTTTAGCTAGGAGAACTTTTGTTGCTAAACGAGCAGTTCTACCATTACCATCAATAAAAGGATGTATGACTACAAACTCTTTATGAAAAATACCCGCTAAAATAAGAGGGTCAATCTTCTTAGATTTTTCCTCTAAAAAATTAAATAATCTTATTAGCATTGGCTCCACATCTCTATCATCAGGGGGTAAATATATTGTTTTTTGACTTCTAGGATCATTGACAAAAACTGGTTCTTTTCTAATATGACCACAACGATAGTCTTCAATCAGTCCACTTGTAACCATTTTTTGAATTCTTTCCAATTTATTTATATTAAGAGAAGTTTTTTTGTCTCTAATTTCCTCGTTTAATTTAATTAAAGCTTTATTATAATTTAAAACCTCTTTCTCGGAATCACGAATGAACTCTGGCTTATTCCTAATAATTCTTTTTACATCTGTTAGTGGTAAAGGATTGCCTTCTATACTAGTAGAAGAATAGGCTGACATCTCTCTTGCTCTGCGCTCCATTTCTAAAAGTACTACCCTAGGAAAATTACGATTATTTAAATTGGCGACAATCTCAGTAATGCGCTTAATATTGCCTAATATCTTATTAGTTATTGTATATTTTGGTTGAAACATAAAGAATAATTAACCTCACTCCTTATAGACGAATAATAGACGATTGTCAAGATTTTCTTAAAAAATCAAATAAATATCAACCAATTATTTTCCACAACACTTCTTATATTTCTTGCCACTCCCACAGGGACAAGGATCGTTGCGACCAACTTTTTCCCCAGCTTCGTTTTTTACTTTCTCAGTCACCAGGTCAACCGTATTACGAGCGCCAGCTTGTTTTTGCATTTCTTTTTGCGCGCCGGTAAATTGCAAATTTTTTGCTTGCTTATTAGCAAAAGTTGCCAGCGCGTTGGCATGTTCTTGGCGTTTTGTTGCCTGAGCTAGACCTTCACCGGTTTTAAAAATTGAATAAGCAACATTTTTATTAATCAATCCCAAAAGTTCATGATATAAACGAAATGATTCTTTCTTATATTCAACCAGCGGATCTCTTTGGCCATAACCTCTTAAACCAATACCGCGACGCAAATAATCGATAGTCTCAAGATGTTCTACCCATAATTGATCTATACTTCTTATTAGAATTCCTTTTTCAACATCTTCAAATTTTAAATTAGCGGCAGTAAATAATTCTTTTAAATTTTGATATTTCTTATTAATTTCTTCTTTTAAGAAAGTAGTTAACTTATTTCTTACCTCCTCATTTTTTCCACCCTCGCTGACTATCTTTTCTAAATCTGATTTTAAATTCTCACTAGCAGAGAAAACAGTGCGCATAGTTTCATAAATTTCGGCAATATTCCAATCTTTACTGTTTTCTGCCGCGCTATGAAAAGTTACAACACTAGTTATTTCCTCATAAACCATATCTAATATAATATCTGATAAGGTCTTTTCTCCTTCTTTATTCTCTTCCTTTTCACTAATTTCAATAATTTCACGCCGTCTGTTATAAATAGCTGTTCTTTGCTTATTGATAACATCATCATACTCAACTAAGTGCTTTCTCATATCAAAGTTATTACCTTCTACTTTCTTCTGCGCACTTTCAATTGAGTTAGAGATAATTTTATTTTCAATAGGCATATCAGCCGGAACTTTAAGCGTATTCATTAAGCTTTTCATCCTATCACCACCAAAAATACGCATCAAGTCATCATCGGTGGAAACATAAAATTGAGATGAACCCGGATCACCCTGACGCCCAGCTCGACCACGTAACTGATTATCAATTCTTCTTGATTCATGACGCTCAGTACCAATAACATGTAAGCCCCCTAATTCACGCACTGCCTCTTGTTCTGCCTTATCTGGCGGATTACCACCTAGGATAATATCAACTCCACGACCAGCCATATTAGTCGCTAAAGTTATCGCCCCCCGACGTCCCGCCTGAGCAATAATTTGTGCTTCTTTAAGATGATTTTTCGCATTTAACATTTCCGGACGCAAGCCTTCGCGCGCCATCATTTCCGTTAACTTTTCATTCTTTTCAATTGAAATTGTGCCAATTAAAACCGGTTGACCTAGCTCACTGCGACGCTTCACCTCTTTTATCACAGCTCTAAATTTATCATCCTCAGTTCTATATATTAAATCATTTAAATCACGTCTGACATTGGGTTTATTGGTGGGAATAACAATAGTGTCAAGATTATATATCTTATGAAACTCTTCTGCTTCGGTCGCAGCCGTACCGGTCATACCTGATAACTTCTTATACATTCTAAATAAATTCTGGAAAGTAATAGTTGCCATAGTCTGAGACTCCTTCTTTACCTCCACCCCTTCTTTGGCTTCAATTGCTTGGTGCAGACCTTCGCTATAGCGTCTGCCTGGCATTAAACGACCGGTAAATTCATCAACGATTATAATCTCACCATCTTTAACCACGTAATCTTTATCTTTCTTGAATAAAACTCTTGCCTTAAGGGCCTGTTCTAAATGATGTACTTCTTTGACCCCACCTTCAACATAGATGTTGCCCATGCCCAGTATTTTCTCCACCCTAGCAATTCCCGCTTCAGTTAAAGTGGCAGCCTTCATTTTTTCATCAACATTATAATCCTCATCTTCTTTTAGCACCTCTACTATCCGAGAGAATTTAGCATATCTGTCCCCTGATTCTTCTGCTGGCGCAGAAATGATAAGAGGGGTTCTAGCTTCATCAATTAAAATAGAGTCAATTTCATCAACAATCGCATAATGAAGTGGGCGCTGCACCATTTGGCTTAGAGAATAGACCATGTTATCACGCAGATAATCAAAACCAAATTCATTATTAGTACCATAGGTGATATCACAGTAGTAGGCATCCCGACGTGGTATGCGACGAAAATTCTTTAATCTCTCATCAAACTGCTCTTCATCAGTATATTCAGGATCATAAATATAAGCGCTATCATGCACGATCACGCCAGTGGTTAAACCAAGAGCATAATAAACCGGTGCCATCCAACCAGCGCCAACCCGAGCTAAGTAATCATTAACTGTAATAAGGTGAGCCCCTTTTCCTTCAAGCGCATTTAAATACAGTGGCAAAGTTGCCACCAAGGTCTTGCCCTCACCAGTTTTCATTTCCGCGATTTCTCCTTGATGTAAAACAATGCCACCGATAAGCTGCACATCATAATGGCGTTGCCCTAAAATACGAGAAGAAGCCTCTCTGATTGCGGCAAAAGCAGAAGGCAATATATCATCCAAGCTTTTTTCTTCCTTTAAAAGGGCTTTAAACTCATCTGTTTTTGCCCTTAACTGTTCGTTATCTAATTTCTTATAATCAGCTTCTAGCTGATTTATTTCATCTATCTTTGGCTGCAAACTTTTTATTACTTTTTCGTTCGCATCAGGGAATAATCGACTAAAAAATTTCATAATTTTAATAATTTTTATAATAAGCAAAAATACCGAAAAATCGGCCTTTTCTGAATTATTTAACTAATTCCAGTATAATACTTATTAAGATAAAAATAAATATTGACAAAAATCAAGTAATGTCCTTTTTTAAAAAAGGAGCCACTCCTTTCAGTTTGAAGTGACTCCAGTAATTTTCTACTTCTATTTCTTCTTCTTCCGCTTATCTTCAATTTTTTCTTTTTGTTTTTTTATTACCAACTCAAGATGATCTCTTACCTTATCAATGGCTTTATACATATCACGCTCTGTTTTTTCCACTCGCAAGAGATTGCCAGGAATATCGATGTTAGCTTCAGCCCGAAATATCTCACCCTTATTTTGCCCACCAACAGCCATTTCAATTTCAAAATCAAAGTTTATAACCTTTATAACATTACCAAAATACTTTTCTAAAACTATCATTTTATCCTCAATATAGGTTTTTAAAGCTGGGGTTAGGTCTAAATTAGAAGCTTTGATGTTGATGTGCATATATTTTTAAATTAGTTAATTTTTTTATTCCTATATTTATATTATAGCATACTTTATCATCTTAAGGAAAAAATTAATTACAAAAAAACTACCCTTATAAGGATAGTTTTTTATAGAACAATATAATATTAAAATAACTTAATAACATCTTTATAGGTCACAAATAAAACCAAGGCAATAAGAAGCAGGAAGCCAATATTATGCGCGATTGCCTCAAAATCGCGTCGCACTGGCTTGCCTTTTACCTTCTCGATTAGAAGAAAAAGAATCCGTCCTCCATCTAAGGCTGGAAAGGGTAAAATATTAATCACCGCTAAATTAAGAGAAAGAAGAGCAATAAATTGCAACAGATAAACAAAGCCTAAACGCGCTGCTTGTCCGGTAATATTGGCAATACCAACCGGTCCAGCAAATTCACCGGCAATTTTATCGCCTGTAAATAAATTAGCAATTAAGTCAAAGAAGGCAGTAAAAATCTCTCCTAACATCCAAACAGTGAGTTTTGCCCCCTCCCAGATAGCTGGAAAAAAGGGATAGCTAACTGTGCCAGCGGCCATAATACCAACCCCCATTACTCCCCTGCCCGCCTCATTAATCTCTGGAGTAATAGTTACACTTTCTTCATTTTCACCTCTTTTAAGTAAAAGTTCAACTTCTTCCTGACCACTATTGCCCACTATATTTTGGACATCACTTTCCAGTCCCACTTCCTGGCCATCAATGCGCAAAATAAAATCTCCCGCCTGCAAGCCAGCCCTAGCTGCCGGCGAATCAGGCATAACTTCAATAATGGCTACACTCGCTTCGCTTACCCGAGCATGACGATTTAAATCAGTCGTTGTCTGGGGCAAGCCCAACATATAACCAAGCGAAAATAAAAACCAGGCTAAGACAACATTCATCGTTACCCCCGCTGCTAAAATAGCAACCCGTTGCCAAATTTTCTTAGCACCAAAACTATCCGGCTCCACATTACCATTATCATTTTCTCCCTTAATACTTACAAAACCACCAATTGGCAACCAATTTAGAGAATAAATTGTCGCCAAAGGTGCTGGCCGCAATGATTCGTCCTCATTTTTTTCCAAATCTTCATAAGTGGTCTTACCTACAACCCTGCGCCACTTGCCTGCCTTATTTTTATAAAACCCCAAAGCTCGCGGCGGAAAACCAAAACCAAATTCATTAGCCCTAACACCAAAGCGACGAGCCAAGCAAAAATGGCCCAACTCATGAACAAAAACTAAAAGCGATAATACCGCAATAAATATAATAATTGTAATAATCATTTTTTGTAAAAATTAAATTTCCATTATATCCTTCTCTTTCTTGTCTCTTATCTCCTTTAACTCCTCATTTTTCTTGGCTGAGTATTCGTCCAACTCCTTAATGAAGCGAAATTTATCATCTTCAGAAATATTTTTTTCCTCAAAAGCGCCTTCAATTACGTTTTTCACACCTTCTCTCGCTTGTCGTAGATTAATACGCACTCGCTCCATTTTTTCATTCAGTTTTTTTACTAATTCCCGTCGGTTTTCTTCCGTTAGCGGTGGCACTGTTAAACGTATCTTATCACCATCATTTATCACCCCTAATCCTAAATTACTATCTACAATTGCTTTCTCCACGCTTTTAATCACATTGCGATCAAAAGGACTAACAATAATATTGCGTGAATCAGCCACGCCAATTGAAGCGACCGCATTTAATGGGTTCAGTACCCCATAAGCTTCCACCTTAACCCCATCTAAAACAGCCGTATTAGCACGTCCCGTTCTAATAGTGGAAATTTCATTTTTAAAGAAAGCCATTACTTTCTCAAAATCAATCTGCTTATCTTCTAAATATTGATTCATATATTTTTCTTTTATTATTTTAACTTAACTGTTCCTAAATATATATTATTCGGATTTTTAAAGTCAACTAGCAAGGCGCTTCCCGCTCGTGAGGTCGGCAGCTTTCGCGTTGTCCAGGTTACCCCGCCATCAGTAGAACGGAAAAAAGTAGTATTGGTAACATAGAAAATATTATCAGAATTGTTAGCATCAACTGCTAAGGAATTTATAACCGCATCTTTATCCGTGGGAATTAGCTTTAGCTTTTCCCAAGTAATACCATTATCTGGTGAGCGTAAAATGGTTTGATTGGTGGCAATAAAAAGTTTGCCATCAGCACTAACAACAAAGTCACGAAAAGTGCGTCCCAGGTCATAGTCTCTTAAAACCGAATTAAGATCATTGAAATTTGAGACAGCGAAACTGCGCTCTAAGGAAAT
>JAQWDY010000014.1:0-10066 GCA_028705215.1 Patescibacteria group bacterium
AATTTATATTACAACGAACAGGCAATAGATGATATTAGTGGTAATAAACCAGCCGGTGTGTATGCTTTAAAGTTCAACTCTTTAGTTAACGCCGAGCAACAACCTTTAAATATGATTTATATAGACTGGGGAGATACTAACACCCAAGCAATTACAGGAGTAGATCATCATCCTGATTCAGGTAACCCCCACGTGTTCTATCATTATTATTCAAGTTCACCAGTTGGCAAAACGATTACTATAAAAATTTGGGATAATTGGGGCAAGACACAGACGATAACCAGAACAATTACAAATTAATTAATTGTATATGGCGGAAAATGTAGATAATATAAGTAGCGCTAATTTAGATACACAGTTATTAAATAGAACCCAACAAGAAGAGAGCGCAGAAAAATCCGGCTCTTTAAGAGAAGCAAAAAAAAGTAGCAGTGCTACTAATTCAGGAGAAAATTACTTAACAGAAGAGCCAACCAGCTTGCGACAAGCAGTGGTGCAGAAGAATAAATTAAAGGAGAAGCAAGAAAAATCGAAGGGATCAGTGGGGAAAAAAATAACAGGAATAAGAAACGCAACTAGTGCTCTTTTGCGATCGGCGTGGGTTAATTTAATTAGTTCATTTGGTTTGACTCTGCTGTATATAGATTTTCATGTTTTTGCCAATAAAGTATTTGGTGATGGAGTTTTTTGTCCAGTAGGCGAGGAATGGTTTGATAAACCAGGTGTTAGTTGGGAAAAAGGTGGCGGAGAGCTGGGAAAAAAAGTTAAGGCGCCAGCGGCAACTGTAGAAAAAACTGGACTTGGTTGTCTTAATTTCGGATGTCTTCTGATAATTATAATTATTCTTGTTATAATTGGAGCCCTGATGGAAGTAATTAAAAATCCAGTTGCATCCTTCTTTAAAGGATTATGGTACTTTATTTGGGATGTGGGTGTAAAAGCTATTGTTAGTATCTTTAGTTAAAAGAAAAAATATTAATATGAAAAAATTATTTAATAAAAAAAATAGTTCGTTTCTAGTATTAATTCTAGTTATTTTTTCTTTTATATTTGTAGCAAACGGAGCTTCAGCAAACTGGGCACAAGAGTTGGTAGGAGGAATTGCTAATATTTTGGTTTCTATTTTAGGTTGGATACTCGCTAAATTAATGGGGGTTTTAATTTATGTGGCTCAGTATAATGATTTTATCAATGCGGATGCTGTAGTTAGAGGCTGGATAGTCGCCCGTGATGTAGCTAACATGTTTTTTGTTATTATTTTGCTAATTATTGCCTTTGGAACAATTTTGCAGATTGAAAGCTATAATTATAAAAAATGGTTACCAAAATTAATTTTAATGGCCATTTTAATTAATTTTTCCAAGACCATTTGTGGGCTATTAATAGATGCTTCACAGGTAATAATGCTTACCTTTGTTAATGCTTTCAGCGATATTGGTCCGGGCGCGCTAACTAAAATGTTAGGAGTAGCTGATTGGCAAAGTTTGAAGGGGGTACAGGAGGATATTAAAAATTGGGAAATAGTGTCAGCTTATGTATTAGCCGTTATTTATGCTCTTATCACCTTAGTTGTAATAGCGGCTATGGTGGGAATTTTAGTGATGCGCATGATTATGATATGGGTTTATGTTGTTCTTTCTCCCTTTGCCTATCTTCTCGCTGCTTTTCCTGGTGGTGCTTCATATTCTTCACAATGGTGGAAAGAATTTACTAAAAATTTAATAGTTGGGCCAGTTTTAGCCTTCTTTATTTGGTTATCATTTGCTTCTTTGGGCACACCTGACAATACTCCACATTTTGGTGAATATGAAGATAAACATGGCAACGATATTAACTGTAAAGATCTAGACATGGCTGATGCTGAGGCAAGGGAGATTTGTGAAAGTAGTTCATCTAACGTAATGATACGATTTATCATTGCAATTGGCATGCTGCTTGGTGGCATGAAAATTGCTCAAGAGATTGGTGGTGCTGGTGGTAGTATAGCGGGTAAGGCAATGGGAAAGATTAAGGGAGTTGGTTTGGCAGCGGCAGGTGGAGTTGGTGGCTACGCCTTAGCTAAGGCTAAGGGGGCGGGCAAGGCGACTGGCAGAATGGCAAAAACAGCAGTTGGCACTGGCTTAGGCACAGTTGATAGAGCGCTTGGTAATAGAATTGATAAAAATACTGGTGGTCGAACTAACTTTGGCACCAAGGGTTATTTTGGTACAAATGTGCGGGAGTTAAAAAATTCATTTGGAAAAGTAAAAGCAGTAATGAGTGGCAAAATGGTAGGAGATGAGACTACGCAGGAGTTAAATAGTGCAAGACGTGATTACTTTGAGGAGAAAAAGAAAAAAGGAGATGCAGCGGTCATGTCTTTTGCGGGGAAAAAATATAAAGAGGATAAAGAGAGCGGAGAAATGCGTGAGCTTGATGAGAATGGCACTATGACAGATAAAGCTTTAAAGCATAAGGAAAAAAATGTAAAAAGCATGACTTCTTGGCAGGCAGCAAAACATGACTCTGCTAAGGATAATATGCGAGCTAATTATGGTGCTTCTGATAAAAAACAAACAGAGAAGGTCGAGGCAAGGCAAAAGGAGTTTGAGGGTATGAATATGAGTAAGGGGGAAATTGATCGTCTCTTTGAAAGTGATGGCACCTCTGCAACTGATAGAATGGCCCTATCTTTAATTAAGGCAAAAAATGGCGACTTTAAAGATGCAAAACAAGTTGCAAAGGCTAAGAAATTCTTAGGGGGAAATAAGGCCTTGTCTTCCAAATTTAGCAATAGTATCGATGAAAAACAACCAGATTTAAATTATAATTTAGAGCCTGGTAGTGTTGATATGCAGAAATTTGAGCAAAAAGTAGCTTCAGGTAAAATTAAATTGGACGCTTCTAATATGGCCGCTTTAAATCCGGATATATTAGAAATTTTCCAAAAAAATAATGTTAATTTTGAAGCGCAAATTACAAAGATCGCTAAAGATTTAAATCCAAAAGATTTTGACAAGCTAACTAAAAATTTAAATGAAATAAAGGAAAAAAGATTTGCCTCTGGCGACACAAAAGGTGCGCAAACCATGGCAACTATTACAGCTAATATTAATGGTAATTGGGGGCAGTCATTTAAGAATGATAAGGGCGTAGTTGATCAGGATGCATTGGCAAAATATATAAGCACTTCATCGGGAAAGAATTTAAATAATATGTCAGTAGATGATTATAAATCCTTAGATTCTACTTCTAAAGATAATGTATTAAGTAATATTACCGCTGGTAAATTAGCGGCCATGATGAGGGATGATTCTAATGCGGAATTAGTGCGATCAATTCGTGATGATATACAAAACAAAGTAACTTTATCAGTTACTCCTGGAGCAAATAAAATTGAAAAAAATAAAACAGATATTTTGGCTAATGCAGCTCTATTAAGTTATTAATTTATGTGGGAAATACAAAATTTATACAAAAAATTAAATAAATTACCAGAGCCTGTAAAGTCTTATGCTACTTCGTTAAAAGCGGCTGAAATAAATAGCGAATTATTTAATATGTCTCAAGTTGACTCCGATAAATGGTCAACGCTGACTATTTTAATTGCGGGTATTATTGTAAAGGAAATTGAATTTTTTGATTTAGAGAAAAAAATTTCTCAGGTTTTAGGTTGGGATGAAGAGAGGTCTTTAAAATTAGCAATAGAAATAGTTGGTTCACGTCTTTTAGTTTGTGACGACTGGCTTGAAGGGGCAGCAGAAAAATATTTGACACAACAACAAACCGATCCATCACGATTTGCTTCACTGGTGGCAGAGCAGCAATTAGCTATTGAAAAAGAGGAGGAATTTTTTGCCGAACAATTGCGTGAGCCAGAAGATACATCTGATTGGGAGGGCAATGATTTTAGCGATGTTTTAAATGAAGACGATAATCTAGAAGAAGATGAATTAATGGAAGAGGAGGATATTATTGCTGATGATGAATTAGAGAACAAGAGAAAGGAAATTGTCAGTATATTAAAAAATAACTTTCTTTCTATTTTAAAGTCTGAAGATGAGGAAGAATTAGCTGATTTTAATTATTTTCTTGCCTACATTTGGATGAAGGATGGAGATTTTTCACAAGAGGTGACGCAGAATCTATTAGCTAATAAAGAGAAGATATCGGGCTCCTCTTTAATGGTTGATAGTAAGGAGCAAGCAGCGACTATCTCATCTTTATTAAAACAATTTATTAAAAAATATGGCTTAGTTGCCAATGATTTGAATATAGCAGAATTTCTTTCATCAACTGTTACTAAGAATTTAGCAGATCAGGAGAAAATAATTGCTTTACGAATTTTAAAATTCTACAATAACTTGAATAAAATAGATAATTATTTACAAAACGATCTTGATAATGTGCCGGATAATTTTGAAATATTTCCAGCTAAAGCAGTGGCTCGTAGTAATAGTGGAGCAAAATCTAAAATTAAACCTAGCTCTGATTGGGATAAATTAGAACCAGCTTCTTTAAAAAAAGTTGATAAAAAAATAATAGCAGACGAAAGGGAAGCTGATAGAATAAGGCAGGCGACGGATATTTTAGAACCTAAAGCAGCAAATTTAGCGCAGGAACTGGAAATAATGCTTCAGGATTATCCGGCTGGCAGCCTAGAGAGACGGACAATAGCCCAAGAGATTAAACGCCTTAAAACGTCGGAAAAAAATAATGAATAAGAAATTACTAAAATTATTGTAAAAAAGCTAAAATAGGTTAATTTTAGCTTTTTTTAAGGATAAAAAACTCTTTTCCATTTTTACGAAAATGTGTTAAAATTAATATTAAGGAAGGTTTTTTCTTAAGTTTTTATTTTTATATTATTATAAAATATAAATGTTTGATTATCTGCATCAATTTAATAGTTTGCCTCAAGCTTTAAAGGATAAGGTTTCTTCGCCACAGGTTATGAGCGCTTTAGCAGAACTTGAAAAGCGTTATCAAGTTGATTTAGCTATGGTGGTCATGAAAGTCATGATTAAAAGTCTTGATATTAAAGATTTGTCCTCAACTTTAATAAGTGAGTTTAATCTGCTTACCAATCAAGCAGAAGCATTAACTAAAGAGATGAAAGAAAAGGTGTTTGCTGAAGTGGCAGATTATGTGGGCATATCTTCGGAAATAAGAAGTTTAAATTTAGAAAATGACTTAGATAAATTAATCAAAGCGTCTGGCATTTCTATCGCTAGTGCTGAGTTGGCTGATCGCTTACGAAATATTTTAAAAACTTATTTAAAGGGAATACGTAGTCGCATTGACACTAGGCAGTCTTTAACAAAAAGTGTGGCTGATGGTGGCTTAGGCTTGAACAATTTAGAAGTTGATAGAGTATTTAAAGTTTGTGATATAGAAAAATTTCAACCGGGCGGATCTTCGCCTTTATCATCTTCCCCTTCTCGTTTAACGGAAATTATGGGGCAGGATATTAAAGAAAAAGAAGTAGCAAAAATTGATGTGGCGGAATATGATTTAAAAAAATCTTTAGCCTCAGGGGAAACAAAAAGCATCGCACCGCCATCACCAGTGAAGACGGGTGAGCAGCAGAAGGTGGCAAGTGAAAATAATTTAGACAAGGCTGAAGATGAGCCAATGCTTAAGTCGGAGGATGTTTTTTCTGAAATACAAAAAGAGATTAACGAGTTGCCAGATTCCGAAGGGCCTAAAGTAGATTTAGAAAAAACAGATTTTGTTGTTAAAAAGCCAGAAAAATCGAGTTTGTTTAAAAAAATATTTAGTGAAGAAGCGAGTCGGACTAAAAAGGGGTCTATAAAATTAGCACAAACAGTTGCCGCTGTTGAAGCAGCTAAAAATCAAACAGCTAATCTTGCTACCGCAAAAACACCAAATAGTTCAGCTGTTAGCTTAAATAAAGAGAAGGAAGAAAAAATAGCGCCTGTTAAGCCCGAGAAAAAAGTTATTCCGCCACAACCAGTTATGGCGAGAAATAAAACTCAAGTGAGCAACAAACGTCCTCGTCTTGATGATGTGCGGGTAGTTCCTAAAGTAATGGGCCCAATAGAAGAGTTGCAATTTCTTGATTTAGTTAATTTTCGTCGTTTAAGTCAAAATCCAGAAGAAGCAACAACAAAAATTTTTAATAAGATAAAACTTTTAGAAAAAAGTGGGTATGATAAGATGATTGCTGGAATTTCTGCTTGGAAGAAAAGTGCAGTTAATCATCTGTATTTAAAAATGATGCAAGCTGCTATCAGTTCAGGAAAGCCAATAAAAGATTTGGCAAGTAGTAGCCCGCGAGAAAAATTTTTAACTTATCCCGAGATTGAAGCCATCATTAATTTAAATAGTCGTTTAACTTTTTAAATTTTATGCAGCAATTCACCGTTCCTCAATTTATTGATGTTGAAAGTAAAATTATCGGGCCTATTACCACGAGACAGTTTTTAATTATTCTAGGAGGCGCCATGATAATTGGTTTAAGTTATCGTTTATTTGATTTTGGTTTATTTTTAATAATTACCATTGTTGTCTCGATCCTTATGATTCTTTTTGCTTTCGTAAAAGTAAATGGCCGACCTTTTCATTTTTTCGTTTTAAATGCTACGCAAACATTGCGCCGTTCTAATTTACGGGTATGGAATAGCGACGCGTTGTCTCATGAAAAGGCGTTTAAAAATGAAACACCAATTAAAGTTGAATATAAATCAGTACCGAAAAAATATTACAAGGAATCGCATTTAGCAGAAATTGCTTTAATTGTTGATACTAAGGGCAAATATAAAGGAGAATAATATTATGGCTAAAAATAATAAATTGGTTAACAATAAAATAAGTGTTTCAACGCAACAATATTTGGATATTGCTGAGATTAAAGATAATACAGTGGTTTTAAAAGATGGAACTTTGCGCGCCGTTGTAATGGTTTCAAGTATTAACTTTGCCTTAAAAAGCGAGGATGAACAAAATGCGGTGATAAGTTCATATGTTCAATTTTTAAATAATTTACGTTTTACCCTTCAAATCGTTATTCAATCTCGAGAACTGGAAATTGATAACTATATCGCTTATTTGCAGGAGCAAGAAAAAGAGCAGACTAATAAATTATTAAAGATGCAAACAGCCGATTATATAGAATATATAAAAGAACTTACCTCTTTGGGTCGTATTATGAGTAAGCGTTTTTTTGTAATTGTCCCTTATGATCCTTTAACTGATAAACGTAAAGGATTCTTTTCTTTAATGAAAGAGGCTTTAAAACCAGCTACTATCATTAAACTTAAAGAAGAAACTTTTCAACGTTATCAAGAAATGTTAAATCGTCGTTTAGATAGCGTGATGTCGGGACTTGAATCTATGGGGGTGTCTGTAGCTCGTTTAGATACACAAAGCTTAATTGAGTTATATTATAAAACCTATAATCCAGAAACTTCTAAAAACCAACAGTTAACTGATTTAGATAGAATGAGGTTGGGCGATAATTAAAATAGTTTATGATAAATTTTAATAAACAAGAAGAAGAAAAAAAGATATCTCTTAATTCTAAGGTTGGTTTCGGAAAACAATCCACTCCGGTTAACATTGAAAGTGATGCAGAAATGACAAGAGAAATTATTGAAGAGGAAAAAGCATTAAGGCGAGGAATTTTGTCAGTTAAAGATATTATTGCCCCAGCAAGTGTAAAGATTGAACCTAGTTATGTTAGGTTGGGCGATAAGTTTTTGCGAACTATTTTTGTAATAAATTATCCGCGTTATATTTCGGTAGGCTGGTTTGCGCCAATTATTAATCTAAACCTCACCTTTGATGTTTCAATGTTTTTCTATCCCGTATCAAGTGCAGTTATTTTGAAACAATTAAAAAATAAAGTTGGTACTTTAGAGGCGCAAATTATTTCTGATGCAGAAAAAGGAGCGGCTCGTGACCCGATTCGAGAAACTGCTCTGCGTGATGTTGAATATTTACGTGACGCTTTAACTCAGGGGACAGAAAAGTTTTTTCAATTTGCGCTTTACGTTACACTTTATGCAGAAAATTTAGAAGATTTAGACAGGACCACCGATCAGGTAGAGGATATATTTGGCTCTCGTTTAGTGGCTTCACGTCGAGTGTATTATCAAGCTGAACAAGGCTTTAACTCTACTATGCCCTTAGGCAATGATGAGCTCTACATTGCCTTTAATATGAACTCGTCGCCGATTGCTTCTTCATTTCCTTTTATTTCCAGCGAATTAAGTAGTGATCGAGGTATTTTGTATGGAATAAATCGTCATAATAATAGTTTAATTCTATTTGATCGCTTTACTTTGCCTAACGCAAATTCAGTGGTTTTTGCGACTTCAGGTGCCGGAAAAAGTTACGCTATTAAATTAGAGATATTACGATCCTTAATGTTAGGAACGGATGTGATTGTTATTGACCCAGAGTATGAATATAAACATTTATCAGAAGCAGTCGGAGGAACTTATATTAATATTTCTCTCTCGAGCGAAAATAAAATTAATCCTTTTGATTTACCAGCTTCTGTTGGCGGTGAAGCCAGGCCAAAGGATATAATAAGAAGTGCGGTTATTACTCTTAAGGGGCTAGTACGTCTTATGATAGGAAAAATGACGTATGATGAAGACTCAATTATGGATAGAGCCCTTTTGGAAACATACGCAAAAAAAGATATAACTCCAGATGCTGACTTATCACAAATTGAGCCGCCAATAATGTCAGATTTAGAGGAGGTTTTAGATGGAATGGAAGGAGGTAATGAGCTAGCCTTGCGATTACGTAAATTTACTAAGGGCACTTTTGCTGGGCTTATCAATACGCCAACTAATGTAGAGATGAGCAATCAACTTGTTTGTTTTTCGGTGCGCGATCTAGAAGATGAGTTACGACCAATTGCAATTTATACAATTATTAATTATATCTGGAATATTGTTAGAAGTGAAATGAAAAAAAGAATCCTCGTGATTGATGAAGCTTGGTGGATGATGCAACATGAGGATAGTGCTAAGTTTATTTTTGCTCTTGTTAAGAGGTGTCGTAAATATTATTTAGGGGTAACCACGATTACGCAAGATGTAAATGACTTTTTAACCTCTCCATATGGCCAAGCGATCGTTACTAATTCCTCTATGCAAATCCTGTTAAAGCAATCGCCCGCGGCCATTGATTTGGTGCAGAAAACCTTTATTTTAACCGAAGGAGAAAGATATCTATTACTTGAATGCGGAATTGGTGAAGGAATATTTTTCGCCGGAAATAAACATGTTGCAATGAAAGTGGTCGCCTCTTATACTGAAGACCAGTTAATTACTTCTGACCCCCGACAGTTGTTAGAATTAGAGGAGGCAAAAAAAGAATTTGAAGCCAGCTTGGAAGAGGAAGAACAATAAATATAAAAAAATAAATTATTGATAATAATTTTAATAATATGAGAAACAATCGCAAATCATTAGGAATACTTATAATTGTCTTGGGCATTTTAATTCTCGCTCTAGTTATTTATTTGTTTATATTTAATAAGGAAAAACCAGCGCCAGAAATAAATGAAGAAGTAGAAAGGCCGATTATTCAGCCTTTGCCAGAAAATGAGGATGTTGAGCCTGATCCTAGTATTACGCCTGGAGATAAGCCACGAGAAGGTGTTTATGATATTTCTTCAGAAACAGAGCATAAAACCAATGAAACTGATTTAATAAATGTTGCTAAAGCTTTTGCCGAGCGCTTTGGTTCGTACTCAAATTATTCAAATTATAGTAATTTTTCTGACTTGCAGATTTTTATGACTAGCAAAATGAGGGATTGGGCAGAAAACTATGTGGCTGATTTACGAAAATCAAGCCAAGCAGCAGACGAATATTTTGGTGTCACAACAAAGGCGATATCGGGGAAAATATTGAATTATCAAGAGGGAAGCGAAGCAATGGTTTTAGTGACAGTACAACGTCGAGAAAGTGGGTCTGATGTCAACGCCGGTCAATCCTATATCCAAGATATAGAAATAACAGTTAATAATATTAATGGATCTTGGTTGGTAGATAGTGCTTATTGGCAATAGAGAGAAAAACATGGCTAATCCGCTAAAAACAAT
>JAQWDY010000014.1:10166-11649 GCA_028705215.1 Patescibacteria group bacterium
ATGATATTGCTGTTATTATTATTGGGCACATAACAAAAGACGGACAAATTGCTGGCCCTAAATCATTGGAGCATATAGTGGATACGGTTATCTCCTTAGAATCTGAGAATAATCATAATTATTCATTACTAAGAGCGACAAAAAATCGTTTTGGATCAGTTAATGAATTAGGTATTATTGAAATGACTAGCCTTGGTTTTAGGGAGGTAAAAAATCCTGGCGCAGTTTTTATTCTCGATTCAGTACTTGATATTTCTGGTTCAGTTTTGGGTTGCGTTCTTGAAGGGACGCGACCGTTTATGGTTGATTTACAGGCGCTTGTTTCAAAAACTGTTTTTGGATATCCGCAAAGAAAAACTAGTGGCTTTGATTTAAATCGTTTGCAAGTGTTAAGTGCGGTCATCTCTAAAAGGACTAAAGTTAATTTAGCAAGTTCTGATATTATTTTAAATGTTGCTGGTGGGCTTCGTATATCTGATCCAGCCCTAGATTTAGCAGCAGTAGCCTCAATCTTTTCTTCTTATGGGAATAGGCCAGTTTCAAGAGAGGCGGTGTTTTTAGGAGAAGTTGGTCTTGGTGGTGAAGTGCGCAATGTTTTTCGTTTAGAGGAAAGATTAAAAGAAGCTGCTCGCCTGGGTTTTAAAAAGGCTTTTATCCCCAATGTAGATGTAAAGGAGACTAAGTTGAAAGTTAATAAAATAAAAGACTTGGAATCTCTTTGGTCTTATTTAAAATAAAATAAAACAAATAAAAAACGAGCCCATATAGCTCGTTTTGTGTTTTTAATAGCTAAGCCATCTCCTTTTTTAATCGCCATTTTTGGCAGATTTAATGTTCAATTTTTCCATTTCCTTAGCCAGATTCTTGGCCGCCTTGTTGTTAGCCGGCATAACTTCTGAAAAACTGACTACGTGACTTGTTGAGCTGTTGCGACCAGTAAAATTTCCAACCACGATTTTTTCCTGATTTTTTTCGATTTTAACACGGATGTTTTCAATACGACCAGCTTCATTGCGGTAATTTACAGCGATTCCTTTTTTACACATAATATGATATTTGATTGTTAAAGAAAAAAATTATCTAAGGTAAGCTTATTATAATCTTTTTTGACAATTTCGTCAACATATAAAAAAGCTTGTTATAATTTCTTGTTTTAATATTAGTTAAAATATCAGTCTATTAATTTTTTTATTTTATTGACTAGAATGAAATTTTGTGATAACATTAAACGGTTTGCAAAATAGAATATTAACAATTAAATAATTATGGTATGGACGAAGGATTCAAACAGGGTTTAGATGGTCTATTTCGGAGAATGTCGGATAATAAATTAACAAAAACAATTTCTGTTACTTGTTTACAGTTTGGTGACACTGGTAAAGGAAAAATGGTTGATTTATTTGCCAATTGGGCGGACATTATTGCTCGTGGTACAGGTGGTGATAACGCTGGGCACACAGTTGTTTGTAATGGTAAAAGCAGG
>JAQWDY010000033.1 GCA_028705215.1 Patescibacteria group bacterium
GTCTTAACAAAATAAATTGAAATTTACCCCATAAGAATAAAATTTTATAAAAACTGACAAATGAATAAAAACTATTGCATCCCAAACTATTGCTCAAAAAACCTTTGGTAACGAACTATCACTAAAACCATGTTAACTTATATTTTCACAAAGGCTTCAAAAGCCTCTTCACAAAAGCATTTTACCACTTTAATATCTGTTTAAACTATAACTTGAGAAATTTTAGTTATAGTTCAAATTAGCTATAAAAGCGGTTTATATTATTATAATTATTTGCTGCTCCCAAAATTACACCTAGAAACTTCGCTTCCAATAAGAGTTATCACGAACTATCACTAAAATGGTGTCAACTATAACCAAAAGAGTGACAATTATATATACCTGAAATCAACATCTGGTCAGCATATACAAAATATTACTGTTTCAAACCTCACGCTTTGTGTTCTCAAACTACAATAGTTTTTTAAAAAAACTAACTAACCTAAAATTCACTAGTCAAATTTTCTAAGTTGACTAGTAGTAGTCTTTATAAGAATTATATAAAGAATATACAACTTTTTTTAGCCCCCTGTTTCCCTTTTATGATGCAGGTTTCAGAATTTGCAACTGTTCTCCAACCACGATAAAACTGTTCTCCAACCACGATAAAACTGTTCTCCAACCACGATAAAACTGTTCTCCAACCACGATAGTTAAATAAAAAACTATCGTGGTTTTTTAATTGCAATAATCTCTTTAAATATGTATTCTGTTTGTTAGAAAATAACGATAAGTGATTCTTTATTTTGAATAATTTAAACTGTTCTCCAACCACGATAGTTTTAGAGGGGCAATATGGCAAAAGATCTTGTAAAACATAACATCAATTTTTTAGAATATCCCCTTTGGTTTCAGGATAGCCGCCTTGCTGATAATACAAAAGACGGCATGACTTGGGCAGATAGAGAAGGTTATGTATATCGAGCTGGTTATAAAACACCGGTTAAAACAGATGCTATTTTTCTTTTATACTTATTGCTTCAAAGCCAGCTTAGTAATTACAGCGAAGTTTTAACATTGTCTCGTTATCAAATCCTTCAAGAGTGTGGTTTCGGCGTAGATGCTGGATCGTATAGTCGATTAGAAGATAGCTTGGAACGATGGAAAATGGTTGGTGTAAAATTCTCTGGTACTTTCTATGACGGTAATAATTATAAAGCCATCAATTTTGGCATAATAGATAGCTGGGAAATTAGAAAAGACAATAAACTTCTGCAAATCTGGTTTTCACCTAGATTTTTAGAAATGATGCGTGGTAACGGTTTTTTCAAGTATGTAAAATTCTCTGAATTCAAACAATTACGCTCATCCCTGGCCACGAGGTTATATGAAATATTGTCAAAATCATTTCATTCAAGTGATATTTTTAATATAAATGTTATAAAACTAGCTGAAAAAATACCGATGGCAGAGCGCTATCCGGCACATATAATTCCAAAAATAAAATCTGCTGTAACCCGCATTAACAAAAGCACAAAAACACAATTTGAGCTAACTATTAAACGTTCTGAAAATGAGAAAAGCAATATTATCCTATGTTTTCGCAAGTTGGAAGCCCAAAATCCGCCTCTAATTATTCAACAAAACAATAAAAAGCACTTTCAAATTCCTACAACAGAAGAGTTTAACTCAATTATTAAAGCTTTACCTGCTGTTAGACAATCACAAAATACTATTCTTAAAATAATTGTGGCGTTCTATGAGATAAATGGATGCGACTACGTTTTACGTAATATTGACTACACTAATAAGCATGCAAAAAACAACTATCGTTCGTATCTTCTGAAAGCCTTACAAAATGACTATGGCCTTGCAATGAAAGAGGATGAAGATATTCAACAAAAAATCATTGCACAACAGAAACTAGAAAAACAGAAACTAGAACAACAAAAAGCTGCTGAACAAGAACGCTTAAGAATAGAACAAGAAAACAAAAAAAGAGTAAAAGAATATATTGCAAGCCTACCCGAAGAAGAAAAATTAAATCTTAAAGCACAAGCTTTAGCTGATATGTCCGAAACAAACAAGGCAATAGTTTTGAAAAATGGCACCGGAGCTAAATCTTTACTAAATATAGAAATAGAAAAAATAGCCCTAAAAAAATTAAACGATTCTAAATCCACAGAAGCCATTCTTACAACTTTCTCTTAAGTTTTTCATCATTTTGGTGCTGCTAATCTCCGGCCCGCGTCCTGTCGAGCCGGCAGCGTTCGGCAGCTTCGCCGCCTTCACACTTGCCGTCTCCCGGAAAGCCCTTACGGGCTTCCGCAGGTCGCTGCAATGCCCATATGCCCCGGATATCTTTCTGCTGCTTAAAACCTTTTTAATTAAGCAGGGTTTATAGCGTATCAAGCTCCCAGTCGCCGGGTCATCTGGACATTGGGCCTTGTGTTTTTTCACCAAACGGATATTTAAAAACAAGCTTTTGCTTACAACTTTGTCTCCAAGCTGTTGCGCCGCCGCTGATCCCGGAGCCGGGATTCATTCGGCGTCGCTCTTTAACCCCTTTTAGATCCCCCGCCCACCCAGGCCGCGCCAAGAAAAAATCGCTGGTAAGCTGCAATAGGCAATATAATGCCTGCTAAAGCAGGCACCGGGCAAACCGTTCGCGCAATTATCGCGCCGGCCTCCTGCCGTCACGATAATTGCATTGCTCACTGTCTGATAAACGCGTTTATCAGACCTTGCCCTT
>JAQWDY010000034.1 GCA_028705215.1 Patescibacteria group bacterium
AATATTATTTCTTTCACAGAAATTATTAATCTCAAAACGTTGGTTCTCTACCGTTTGCTTGTCGGTAGAAACACGAATATATCCATACACCATTTTTTAATGGAAGATAATACTATTGCTGGTTCTAAATAATATTTACCACAATAAGAAAGTTTCTTTTCTTAACCTTCAAAACTTCCCCTTATTTTTACAGCTCCTGTAGCAACTGGGGTCAGGCTTCCGTCCACCACAAAAGTTACTATGGTCACATTTCTTGCAAACATAGCCATCTCTCCACTTAATAGCGGCGATGTATTTATAGCAACTATCCTCATCAGGGAATTGTTTATAAAAAACAGATGGAGTTCACATCCATAAAGGGTTCTCTTTAAACATTGATTTAATATAAATTATCCCTACTTTTGCACGAAATAGATGTCCTCATAATATCATAAAAAGGGGAAAGGAGTTACATGCGTTCAATAAATTAAATATCTCAACACAAGTGTCTTAAATTGTAGTTTATGTAACAGATGATCAGCTAAAATAATAAAAAATAACAAAGGTAATAGATACTAGATTTATGAAGAAAGCAATTATATATGGAGCAAGCGGGCTGGTTGGTTCTTATATCCTAAAGCTTCTATTGAACGACAACAATTATAAAGAAGTCATTATTGTCGTTCGGAAAGATTTAGGCATCCAACATCCTAAGCTAAAGTCCCTAATAGGCGATTTTTCTACGTTAGATAGTCTGGCAAAGAATCTTGCTGCGGATGAAGTGTATATTGCGCTGGGTACTACTCAAAAGAAAGCACCCGACAGAAAAGAATATTACCGGATAGACCACGACTATCCTGTCTTGGCTGCCGAATTAGCAAAAGTAAATGGAGCGAAAACGGTTCTGTTGGTGTCCGCTGTCGGTGCAAATGCCCGGTCGAATGTGTTTTATACCGCTACAAAGGGCAAGGCCGAACAGGATATAATTGATTTGGAGTTCGACCACACTTATATTTTCCGACCCTCTATGATATTGGGTGACAGAAGTGAAAAACGACCACTAGAAAAAGCACTTCAAGCGATATGGAAAGTAATCAATCCGTTATTTATTGGTACGCTTAATAGGTATAGAGGATGTGAAGCGGAAAACATTGCACGGGCAATGGTAAACGCCGCCAACCGACTCCACGATAAAGTAAGAATACTTCATTGGGGAGAAATGACTGCCTTGCTGTTGGAAAAAGAAAATAATAATTGAATCATCTTCTATCCCATGAACAATCAGAGCAAGGAAAAATCACCTCTTAGTTGAGGTATTACACGCAGGCATAAAAGGACATTATTTATCCATAACATAACGTCTAACATTAAAAAATTATGTCTATGAATGATTTAGCAAACAAGAAGTTTTTCAGGCTATTGTCTGGATCTTCGCAAGCAGAAATTTCAGTGATTCATGATGCGTATGAGTCCTACGTAGAACAAATTACGGATATGAATAATACTGAATCTGATTACTCGAAAGTATTCCGGTTTTTGAATCACTCTTTTATAGAGTTTGATTCTTTAGCAAAAGTTCAGCATTCCGAGTTAAAAAGGGGGGGGAGATCAAATTAGGTTATATCCAAAAAACTGTAGAGTTTCTAAGGTTTGAAATGCAGTTACTGGAGTTAAAAATCAGATACCCTGCTTCGTTTTTAAACACTGAAGAACGCTCTTTTAAATCAGACCTTTATGTGATGCCTAAAGCCAAAGGATTAGGTATCATAGGTTTGGCTGAACTAATAATAAGTATATTTCTATCACAAGAAATTAAAGACCCAAATGGACGACCGGCATCCTTAAAACAATTGGCAAGATCATTCGAGTATATTTTTAATTGTGATTTTGGGAGTATCTATGACAAGCAAGCAGAGGTGTACAATAGAAAAAGTTGTAATCTGACCAAATCATTAGACTTTTTAAGAAGAGTGTTGGAACAAAACAAAAAAAATCGTGATCAAAAGAAAATGAAACAATAATGAAATTTTATCATACTAATTATTAGCGTGTTAGCGAGGTTATTTAGGGGGAGTAGTTAACTACTCCCTCTGTTTTTGTATTTGTTTATAGCCGACCTTTGCAATAAATTAAATAGTTGCCAATATGGATGTCATAACATTGGAATCGCAAGCATACAAAGAGTTGGTTACTAAAATCAACGCTATTGCTAAGTTCGTTATAGATCATCAGAAAGATGATACTATCAACCCGGACGAAATGTGGGTGGACAGTTACGAAGTCTGCACCTTTCTCAAAATCAGCGAACGCACCCTTCAACGTTTACGCAGTAACCGGATAATTTCTTATTCTATCATATCCGGTAAATCCTATTATACCATTGCGGAAATTAAACGGATGCTCAACGAAAAGAGAATACGCAGCACCGAAGAATGTATGAATGACCTCATAAATAATCATCAACTCCATGCTCAACAAAGACGAACTATTAAGACGGACAAATAACGGTTTGGATGTTTTCAAACATTATATCTCTACACAATGGAAAACAGGGCGTAATTTCCTGAATCCTTTGTACGAAGATCGCAAAGCATCATGCAATGTGTATTTCGACCGTCACTCTGGCGTTTATCGTATTAAAGACTTCGGTAACGATGAGTATAGCGGTGATTGCTTCTTTTTTGTTGGAAAACTGAAAGGCTTGGATTGTAACAACGGGGCTG
>JAQWDY010000035.1 GCA_028705215.1 Patescibacteria group bacterium
CCACAATGTTTACGAATCCGGAACGATGATTTTGTTGCTGCACTTATTGGACACTTTGGGTTTGAGGTGCAAAGATACGAAAAAAAGAGATATGTCAATTAAAGAGCAAACAAGCAATACAAAATAACGGGAATGGATTGCGACAATAAACTCGTATGATATCATAATCATGACTAATGAGTAATTATCAAGACAACAAATCAGTAAATTTTTTACGAAAATATAGTAATAAATGATTTATTGTTCTATATTTGCAAATAAGTATAAGTGTTTATAACCTTGGAACACATAAAGATATAGCATTTACTAATCCAACATAAAACATAATGGCTATGAAAAAAATATTTTTCTTTTCTTTCCTGATTTATTTTACCAGCAGCCTGTGTGCACAAAATCAAGTCCTGACCATACATCCATTAAAGCCTGAATCGGGAGATACAGTAACCGTTACATACATAGGAGATTTAGCAAAACCGGATACGGAAATTTCTTATTTTTTTAATTATATGGGGGAGAACAGGTTTAAAAATGAAATTATTCCGTCTGAATTTCAAAACAATAAAATTACAGGACGTTTTAAATTGCCGGACACAGTGTTGTATGTTTCTATAAAGATTACCAACGGAAAAGAATTTGACAATAACCGTGACAAAGGTTACGGTTTCAATGTTTATGAAAACGGAAAACCTAAAAAAGGAACTTTTTTTACACAAGGAGCAGTAAGCCTCTACAACAAATATTTCTTTAATGCAAAAGTGGATACCCTCAAAGCCATTCAACTCATGGAAAAAGAGTACCAATTGCATCCCGATTTAAAAGAATCGACGTTACCGATATATTTGAGCACGTTGAAACTCGATAAATCAAAAGAAGCGGAAGCAGTTAAATTGGCAACTGAGTATTACAATAAAATTTTGGAAACAGGGAAAAACGACAATTTTACGGAGCGAATTGTTGAAACCATCGTTGGCAGGGATCATCAAAAAAGAGATTCTTTGATCAATGAAGTGATTAAAAAACACCCTAAAGGAAAAGCAGCGTTAAGAAAACAATATATAGATTTTTATTTTATGGCGATGTATTTACCCGATTCCGCCCTTACAAGATATAATTCAATCGTGGAAAATTTCAGTGATATAGAACCGGAAATGCGAACACAGCTTACCCACAGTTTGATTACTACTTATAGAGGTTTGTTGGATTACGATAATTTCGAAAAACATATTTCCAAAGTTAACGATCCTTCTTTTCTTGCCAGAGAATATAACGAAATTGCTTGGAAGATGGCTACAAAGGATAAAGATATGGACTTGGCAAAAAAATATTCAGAAAAATCGTTGCTTAACGTAGATAAAATGATGGAAGTTAAAAAACCGGAGACCACAAGAATAATATTTCTCAGAAACAAGGCCAATTATTTAGATACTTACGCTTATATTCTCAATAAACTTGGGGATACACAAGGTGCGGTAGATAATGAGGTGAAATCGGCAGAATTATTCAATTGGGAAAATTTAGGGGCAAATGAGAATGTTGTGCAGTATTTAGTGAACAACAAGCAATTTGAAGACGCATTATCAAAATCCGAAAATTTTATAAAAGATAAGTACGGAAGCGCCAAAATGGATTCGTTATACAAAGTTGCTTACATCGCCTTAAACGGCGATGATAACGGATTACATCAAGCTCTGGAAAATCTGAAAAATGCCGGAAATTTATCATACATTGAGGAGTTGAAAAAGAAGATGATTAGTATGCCGGCTCCCGATTTTTCACTGAAAGATGATGAGGGAAACACGGTAAGACTATCAGATTTTAAAGGCAGTGTGGTAATTTTAGATTTTTGGGCAAGCTGGTGTGGTCCCTGCATCGCTTCTTTTCCGGCTATGCTAAAAGCGATGAATGAATTGAAAGGCGAAGATGTTGTATTTCTTTTTATCAATACACAAGAATATGACAACAGTGATGAAAAAAGACTTGAAGCCATTAGTAAAACTCTTGATGATAAATTTGCCGATTTTCGAGTATTGATCGATGAAAAAAATAATGATCAGTTTTTAGTAGGTAATTTATACAATGTAAAAGCTATTCCGGTAAAGTTTTTTATCGATAAACAAGGCACATTGCGTTACTCAAGCACCGGTTTCGAGAGTGAAGAAAAACTTGTCAAGGAACTTAAAGCGTTGGTTAATGTTTTGAAATAAATGTTCGGGGTAAAATTTAAATGTATGGATATTTTAGGAACGTGCTTATTTTGCAAAAAATATTTTCTTTTGAATCATTTGAATTGATGTCCGCAAGAAACAGCATATAGAAACGATTGATAATAGGCGATCTATTGAATAATCGATATAGAAAAAGAAGGTTAGAGTGTGAAAGTATGTAGGATCTTTATCGATTACCCCAATTAAAGGATATTGTTATATGAAGATTAAAACATTTATCATCTTACTTTCTATATTCCTATTTTGGACAATTATTGGTTCACCAGCCCTGGAGTCTACTCAAAAAATACCCAATCGCGAAATATTAGATTCCGCTTTTTTTCGTGTG
>JAQWDY010000036.1 GCA_028705215.1 Patescibacteria group bacterium
TTTTTAGAGAAATAAAAAGTTTTACTACGGATTTTGCCCTTCGATGTCCTTTAGATATTGAAGGGCAAAAAAAATTATGAAAGGAGTAAATCTATATGAGTAAAATGAACGAACTATCCCAAACCGTAGACGAGTTAAAGAGTGCTGCTAATTTACTTTTGTCTGTAGCTGATTCACTTCTAGACTTATTTTCTGGAACTGGTGAACCCCCAGAAGAAGCGAAAGAAACTAAAAAGCAACCTGCGGCAACTAAAGAAAAGCTTACCCTCGAATCGGTTAGAGCTGTTCTGGCAGAAAAATCTCGTAGTGGTTATACAGATGAAATTAAAGCTTTATTAGAAAAACATGGTGCTAGTAAGTTAAGTGAGATTGACCCAAAAAAGTATAAGAAACTACTGGAAGAAGTGAAGGTATTAGGTGATGGGTAAACATGCTCTCCTCTCACCTTCTTCAAGTCATCGCTGGTTGAACTGCCCTCCGTCTTTAAGACTTAGCCAGCAATATGAAGATACAACAAGCTCTTATGCAGCTGAAGGAACGGAAGCCCATACCCTATGTGAATATAAGCTAAAAACCATTTTAGGTATGAAGGTAAAAGACCCTACTGCTAATCTTGAGTATTACAATGAAGAAATGGAAGAATGTGCAACAGATTATGCAACCTATATTCTAGAACTTTTAGAAGATGCAAAAGCCAAATGCTCTGACCCTTTAATTCTAATAGAGCAAAGACTAGATTATTCAAAATATGCTGAAGGTGGCTTTGGAACTGGTGACTGCATCATTGTTTCAGATGACACTCTTCGTGTAGTAGATTACAAGCATGGGACTGGCATTTTAGTTGATGCCAATGACAACTCGCAGATGAAATTATATGGACTTGGGGCATTGGAGCTTTTCGATGGTATTTATGATATTGAAACTGTAGCTATGACCATCTATCAGCCTAGAAGAAACAATATCAGCACCTTTACTCTTTCAAAAGATGAACTTTATAAATGGGCTAATGAAATTTTAAAGCCTACTGCAAAACTAGCACTTGAAGGTGAAGGCGAGTTTAGATGTGGCGACTGGTGTACTTTTTGCAAGATTAAACATGAGTGCAGACATAGAGCTGATCATAATCTTGAACTAGCAAAATATGAGTTTAAACTCCCACCTCTATTAGAAGATGAAGATATAGAAGAAATCCTTGGAAAAATTGATGAACTCACATCTTGGGCTTCTAATATTAAGGACTACGCTCTTCAATCAGCACTTCGTGGAAAACAGTGGCTCGGTTTTAAGCTAGTCGAAGGAAGAAGTAATAGAAAATATATCAATCCAGAAAAAGTGATTGAAGTTGTTACATCGAACGGCTATGACCCCTACGAACATAAAATCAAAGGGATCACAGCCATGGAAAAAACTCTAGGAAAAGCTAGGTTTTCAGAACTTCTATCTGATTTAGTCGAGAAACCTCAAGGCAAACCTACTCTCGTTCCAGAGAGTGATAAACGTCCAGCTATTAATACAGCTGTAGATGATTTTAAAGAAAATTAAGGAGGACAAACATATGTCTAAAAATGCAAATCCAATGAAAGTTATAACAGGACCAGATACAAGGTGGTCTTATGCAAATGTGTGGGAAGCAAAATCAATTAATGGTGGTACACCAAAGTTTTCAGTATCACTCATTATCCCAAAATCTGATACTAGAACTCTTAATAAGATTAAAGCTGCTATTGAGGCTGCTTATAAAGAAGGCGAAGGCAAACTAAAAGGCAATGGTAAAACCGTACCGCCTCTATCTTCTATTAAGCAACCTTTAAGAGACGGGGATATTGAAAGACCTGATGACGAAGCTTATGCTAATGCCTATTTTGTTAACGCAAATTCAGCAACTGCCCCAGGCATTGTAGATAGCAATCTAGACCCTATTCTTGAACGTTCTGAAGTTTACAGTGGTGTATATGGTAGAGCAAGTATAAACTTCTATGCTTTTAATAGTAACGGAAATAAGGGAATTGCTTGTGGTCTTAATAACCTACAAAAAATAAGAGATGGTGAATCACTTGGAGGTAAATCAAGAGCCGAGGATGATTTTGCAACAGATGTAGATGATGATTTCCTTTCATAAAAACTTTAGGGGCAGCAGGATTAAATCTTGCTGCTCTATTTCTATCTAGGAAAGGAGAATTTAATGAAAACATTAGAAATTGATATTGAAACCTTTAGTAGTGTAAATCTTTCTAAGTCTGGAGTCTATCGCTACTGTGAGTCACCCGATTTTGAAATCTTACTATTTGCCTATTCCGTTGATGGCGGAGATGTTAAAGTTGTGGATTTAGCTATGGGAGAAAAATTACCTCAAAATATATTAAATGCTTTATCCGACCCACATATTATCAAATGGGCTTTTAATGCTAACTTTGAACGGATATGCCTATCAAGGTTTTTAGGATACCCTACTGGAAAATATCTAGATCCCAAATCATTTAGGTGCAGTATGATTTGGTCTGCCTATATGGG
>JAQWDY010000015.1 GCA_028705215.1 Patescibacteria group bacterium
CTAAGCAATCCGTTTTTTCCGGATCATCATAATTATAACACTGCGGATATTGGGCGGTAAATTTAATCACTATTAAATCTCCTGAAAATAGAGTGTAGAAAGAATACTCTGTATAAACTGAACCGGCTGCCCCTTCACTAGCTGTCTCTAAACAATACTGCGCCCTATCACTTGTAATTCGACTAACGCTATAATTAGGATTATCGTCAACCGCTGTTTCTCGGCAAACCAGTTGACCATCAAGTACTCGTTCTAATAAAACCCCCTTTTCATCTATTAAAGAAACTTGCCAATCTCTTAAACTAGCATAATCAAGATTAACACTTGGCGCTACAAAGGAATAATTATCTGTTTCAAGTAAAACATCTTCTTCTTCCACCACTTCCTCCTCCTCTTCTTCAATTACATATAATTCCTGAATTTCTATCACTCCTTGACTGTTATATTTTTCACTTTTTTCTGGAATAAATAGTCCTCTAATCTCTACCTCCTCTCCAATTGAAAGATCAAATAAACCTTTATCTCTATTTTCATCTTTTAAAGCATAATAATTGCCATCTTCAGCTTGAAAACCATAGGCGCATTCTAGTGTTACCGGTCCACTAGTATCTCTATGAGGTAAACATGTAAAAACACCTCGCATAATAGCTGGAACTGCCATATTAGCTAACTCTTCATCAGTTAACTTGCGAGTGAAAGTCCGACCGTCTGGCGCCTGACACTTTTCTGGATAAGATTCAAGTATAGGATAACCAGCGGCTGCGCAATCTTCATAAGAATTTATACTCACATCTTGACTAGGCGCTTGTTTAGCATTATAGATATACCGATTTAAAATAAAGAAGCCAAGCACTAAAACGCCTAAAGTAATAATTATGATAATAAGAGCTTTTTTCATAAATTTATTAATTATTTTTCTCTTCTTTATCATAGTAAAAAGAGACTAAAAAAGCAACAAAATACTAACATTACCACAATCACACCCTTTTAATTCATTAAAACTTTTCCGCCAACACTAAATAAAAGATTAGTAGTATTTTCTATTTCTTTAGAAGAAACTCCGGCTAGAATTTCTGTCAAAAACAATTCTAATCTCTCTTTTGCCTCTTGCATTTTTTCCTCCCCACTTTTAGTAATAGTCACCATCTTAACGCGTGCATCCTCTCCTTTAGCGCCGCTAGCGACTAGCCCAATTTTTTCCATTGGCAAAAGTAGCCTTGTAATACCAGAAGCCGTAATTCCTAGCTTGTCAGCCAAGTCAATTCGTCGCATAGTTTTTCTTTCAGCCTGACTAAGATGAAACAATATTAAAAAATCATTAAAACCAATCCCATTGCCCATGCCCCGATCAAATTTACGGGAAAGTATTGTTTGTGTTTTTGCTAGTGTTAATAAAAAACGTAGATTATATGACATCATATTTTTATTTATAAATTAATTGATAACTCAAGCATATATCAATAATAATTAAAAGTCAAGAAAAAAGTAGACACTTTTTTATGCCTACCTTTTTCAAAAACTTTAATATTAGTAAACCCTTACTTAATTTACCTTATTATCAACTTGTTTAGCAGTTGGAATAACTGATTCCATCTCCATTTTTGAACTTATTTTAGCAAATTCAAAAAAGAAAAATGAAAACAAAATAATTAGTAGCCAAGGGGCGATTAAGGATAGGTAATTGCGCCTGTTAGGTTTGAAGTAACGCAATAGTAGAGCGTTAGAAACTACTGAAACAGAACTTAAGGCCATAGCTAGTCCCGCTAATTCTGGTTTTAAAATTATACCAAAACCAGCGAACACACGAGCAGCAATTGGAATGCCCATAACATTATAAAAAAGAGCAAAAAACAAATTTTGCTTAATTTTACTCATAGTTTCACGCGCTAACTGGAAAGCAGTAACAACATCGCCTAAATCACTTTTCATGATAACTATCCCGCCTGCTTCTAGCGCAACATCAGTGCCTGAACCCATAGCAATACCTAAATTAGCTTGGGCTAAAGCAGGAGCATCATTTATACCATCTCCTATCATCGCTACTTTTTTTCCCGTATCTTGTAAACGCTTAACTTCACTTGCTTTATCAGCTGGCAAAACTTCAGCTAAAACATTATCTATTTTAAGTTGCGTAGCAATAAAATGTGCAGTGGCCTTATTATCTCCTGTCATCATAAAAATGGTCATGCCCATTTTTTTGAGTTTTTCTATGGCTTGCAGTGAAGTTGGTTTTACCTTATCAGCTACCGCTACCATACCTAATAATTCACTTTTAGTTGCTAACACCATGACTGTTTTTCCCTGCCCTTCTAAGACATTTACCTGATCGTTAATTTTACTAAAAGATTGCCCAAGTGTTTCGGTAATAAGGCGACGATTACCAAAATAATATTTCTTATCAGTAATTTTTCCCACGACTCCATGCCCTGGAATTGCTTGAAAATCACCAACTTCTTGTAAGGCGACGTTTTTAGTTTTAGCATAGGAATAAATTGATTCCGCTAAAGAGTGCTCTGATAATTTTTCTAAGCTAGCTGCTACTTGCAAAATATTTTCTTGATTAAAACTACTAGCAAAAGAAATGATATCAGTAACTTCTGGCTTGCCATTAGTCAAAGTACCAGTTTTATCAAATATGATTGTATCTATCTTACAAGCCGCTTCTAGTGGTTCTCCACCTTTAATAAGTATACCCTCTTGCGCTCCTCTGCCTGTCCCCACCATTAAGGCAGTCGGGGTAGCAAGTCCTAAGGCGCAAGGACAAGCAATAACAATAACAGCCGTAAAGGCCATCAAGGAAAAAGACAATGTCTCGCCAATTATTAAATACCAAACTATAAAAGTAAGAATTGCTAAGCCAATTACTATAGGCACAAAAACTGACGAAATACGATCAGCCAGTCCCTGAATTGGCGCTTTTGAACCTTGAGCTTCTTCAATTAAACGAATAATTTGAGCTAAAGCGGTATCAGCGCCTACTTTAGTAACTTTAAACTCAAAACTACCAGTTTTATTAACTGTGCCACCAATTACACTACTGCCTTCACTTTTTTCAACAGGCAAACTTTCGCCACTTATCATTGATTCATCAACCGCTGAACTACCTTTTAAAATAACACCATCGGTCGGAATTTTTTCTCCTGGCCTAACCAGCACAATATCATCTTTTACTACCTGAGAAATATCTACATCCTCTTCTTTTCCCCCGCGAATTACTCGCGCCGTTTTAGCTTGCAGTCCCATTAACTTTTTAATTGCGTCTCCAGTTCTTCCCTTAGTTCTAAACTCCAGCCACTTCCCGAGCACGACAAAAGTAATTAAAAAAGCAGCGGTTTCAAAATATAATTCCGGAATCTTGCCCCCTATACCAATAACTGAGCCTGTTTTAGCAAAATAGTTTATAAAATTAATTAAACTATATAAAAAAGCAGTTGAAGTACCAATTGCAATTAAGCTATCCATGTTAAAGGTCTTCATTTTTAAGGACGACCACATTCCCTTATAAAATCCTAGCCCAACAAAAAATTGAATAGGAATAGTTAAAATTAAGGAAATTACTCCCATATGAGCCATAACCACTTCTCTGCCTGGTAAGGGGAAAAAATCATAGGCCATGAAAATTAACATGGGAAAGCTAAGCCCAAAGCTAAGCCAAAACTTACGCTTAAAAGATTTTATTTCCTTATCACGCTTACGTCTTTCATATTCAGTATCACTTTTATCTACTAGTTCAGCTCTGTAACCTGACCGAGAAACGGCTTCAATTAAATCATTATTGCTAATTTTTGCAGAATCAAAGACTACAGCTGCCTTCTCGGCAGCAAAATTAACATTTGCTTGACTTACTCCAGGCATTTTTTTAAGTGATCTCTCTATCAAATTAGCACAAGATGAACAATGCATGCCAAAAAGGGATAAATCAATTCTTTCTTCTTTTGAAGCCAAACCACCCTCCGACCCTTTTATCACTTCAGTTTTTGCAGATTCATCTAAAGAAGAAAGGTCTTTCTTGTCGTTATTATCGTCTACGTGAGAAATAGCAGCTTTATAACCAGCTTTTTTAATAGCGGCTAATACTTCCACTTGGCTATTTTTCTCTTCATCTAAAATTAAAGAACCACTTCCCGCCTCCACATTTATAGACACCTCACTTACTCCTGGTAAATCCGCAAGTTCTACCTCGATAATTTTCTGACAAGAAGCGCAATGCATGCCCTCTATCTCAAGTTTTATATTTTTTTTCATAAATATAATTTAAATTTTTATTATTCAACAGTAATGAAGCCAAAGGTAATCATATCCATGCCACAAGTTATTTTATAAGTACCTTTTTTATTTGGAGTAAACTCCATATTAATTGGCACCCCCTTCTTTAAAGGAATATCCCTATCATATAAACCAGGAATCATAATAGAATAACCGCAACCATAACCATTATCACGCACATCGATGTTTAAAGTTGTTTTAACCCCTGATTTAACACGAAAAGAATTAGGTTGAAGATAATTACTACTTGTATAAATACCTGAGATTATCTGAGTATCACCTTCCTTTTCTGCTAAAGTTTCAACTTCATCTTTTTCTACCGTGCTACCACTACCGCAACCACAACTGCCACTAGAGGTCTCACCTAGAGGAACTCCGCAGGTAGCACCACTACTTCCTGATGACGCTAAAGCACTTTCATTGTTTATTGTGTCTACAGAAACATTATCTTCATCATAGACCCTAAAAATTCCCGTATACATTCCCATTGAGCAAGAGAAAGGAATATTGCCTACTTCTTCTGGGATAAATTCAATTATATTTTCTCCAGCTTTTAAATTCTTTTGTATGCCTAACTTGGGAACAATTAAAGCACTAGCGCAAGAATATGGTGCCTGGGCATCAATTACCCATTTAACTGGCACACCTTTTTTAATAGCAAAGCTACTGGGAGAATATCCTCTACTGTGTTCTATCATCCTTACCACCTGAACCCCGTTTTCCATTATAACATTGGGATCATTTGCCGCGCCCCCTCTAGCAGCTTCTGATATTGGCCACAAACTATCAAAACGGAAACCTGTTAAATTGAAACCATTGCTGAGATTAAAAAGTCCAAACAGAATAACTGCCAAACCAGCGAACTTAAAAAATCTTTCCTTGAATTTGCCTTTTACAATTGAAGTCACCCCTCCTATACTTAATAATCCGGGAGCGGTACCAAGAGCAAAAAGTCCCATTGTTAAGGCACCTGCTCCAAAACTACCAGTACTTATTGCATAAAGCTGCATAGCTTGGGTAAAGCCACAAGGGAGAAAAAAAGTTAGAGCTCCTATTACCATTGATCTCTCATGGCTATACTCTTGATTGTTACGTTTTCTACCGAGTATTTTACTAATACTTTTTGGCAAAACCAGTTTTACATTGTTAAGGCGCGGAAAAATATTTATCAGTTGCAAACCCATAAGTAGCATCACCAAACCAACAAAAATTGTAATAACACCATTTGCCAGTGCTGACATCTTAAAAGCCATTCCCAATGTTCCTAAAATACCCCCTAACCAACCATAAGCTATAATTCTGCCAATATTAAAGTGCAGGTGAGGCCTAAATTTCTGCTTGGTCGTTGCCTCTGGATTATTTTCAGCAAACTTAGCTGACAATCCCAACGAAAGCCCGCCTACTAAAGCCATACAAGTAGAAAATCCCGCAACCAGCCCAATAACTACTATTAATCCCCAGCTTGGGCTACTAAGGTTAGAACCAAGACTAATTTCTGTAATACCAAAGCCTTTAAGAGCTAGATAAACTATCATAAGCAACAAGAAAGCAATACCTAAGCTAGAATATTCTTGCTTATCCCGACTTAGAAAAGGTAATTTTTCTGGATTACCCAGTTCATATCCAGCCTCACTAATCGTCTTTTTTATGGCATGCATATTCGGAGTACCCTTCTCATAACCAATCAAGGCTCTACCAGTTTTATAATTTACATCAACTGATTTTATTCTATCTACTTCTTTTAACCTATCTTCAAGCAACAATTCGCAAGAACGACAATGCATTCCTTTGATAAAAACTTTTATTTGTTTTTTATAAGACATATAAATTATTATTAATTAAGTCAAAACAAGATGTAAAAAATCATGTTTTTTCAATTTAATAATAATTTTCTATATCCTAATAACTGTGGATTTTATCTTAGCAATCTCGGGCGGAGGAATAATAAGAGAATTATAGAAAAAGCGATGCGTTTCTATAGAGCTTAAAAACAAATCAAAAACTGGCAAGTGTAAAGCTAAGGAAGAAAAGAAATAAAAACCACTATTTACGCTCACCTTATTTTCATTGTGATTAAAATTACCCACGCAACAAGGTAGTAAAGAATGATTTTGCGGAATATCTGATTCTGCCATGTCTCCCATCTCTTTATCATTTTTCCCTTCATCTAAAACACAAGAATCCTCATCACTATTTACCGCATCACGATTAACACTAGGATATGCGTCTAAAGCCAGAACTTCTTTGGGCAAAAGTTCAGCAAAACAAAAACCACCCACCATGAAAAAAGTGCTAATTATCAAAAAAGAGAAAAATATTTTTATAAAAAACTTCTTCATTTAATTTAACTTTTTAAAAATACGTCCTAATTCATCAGCTGTTTTTTCATTATCTCCATTTTTTAAAGCCCCAACCACACAACTATTTAAATGATTTATGAGCAAAATTTCTTCCGCTTTTTTAATTGCACTTCTTACCGCTGCTGTTTGCTGCAAAATATCGATACAATACACCCCATCTTCTACCATAGTGATTACTTTTTCTAAGTGACCCTTAGTAATTTTTAAACGACGAGCGACATCAACTCTAGGTAAAACTTCTTTTTTCTTTTTCATATTTATTATTTTTATACCCTCCCTGGGAGGGTACTTAAATAATATATTTTAAATAAAAAAGAGTCAAACTAAAAATTTGACCCTTTAAAAAAATAAAAATTATTATTTAAATAAATACAGTTTACGCTTAAAATCTACCACTTTCCCTTTTGCAACTTCCACACCCTCCCCTTTCAGTCTCTTTATTTTTTCGCTTAAACCAAAAGCAAAACCACCAATCTCACCACTACTTTTTACCACCCGATGACAAGGCACGCTAGGCGCAAATGGATTTTTATTTAAAGCATTACCCACCGCACGCGCTGCTCCTTTATAACCAATATAATTAGCAATAGTTAAATAGGTGGCAACCCGGCCACGAGGAATTTTTTTAGTCGCGGCATAAACTTGGCGCGCAAATGAAGTAATATTATTCATCAACTAATAATTAAAGCTGCAGACTAAAACACATTGCTGAGTGCAAAACTCTGCCTCCGGATTATTACGACAAGCAGAGGCGCAATCATTAAAAATGCCACCATTATTGCTACACCACATGCCACCAACATGCTCACACTCATTAAATTCAGCCAACCAACTGCCACCCGCATCCTGACAAGACTGAGCTAGGTCTAAGTCGGGCTCTGGTTCAATTAAAATGTTGTCATCTTCAAAGCTTTCGTTATTTACAATAGCGCTAAACACTCGACCATCGGGAGTAAGGCAACGAGAAGGAATATCATCGCTTACATCATAACCAGCCGCAACACAATCCTCAAAAGAGTTGATTACTTGAAATTTTACATTACTATTTCGATTAGGTGAGGCTAAAAGATAATAAAGAGTTAAAGCAAAAATAATAATTGCTAAAAAAATTAAAATTTTCTTCATAATTTTTATAATTAAATGAAAACTTAAAACTATCTATTCCTTCATTTCTTCTAAGATAACACTCACTTCCTTTTCACCATCTGCTCGCCACACCTTTAGTGTGATTTCGCTGCCAACAGTTTGTTCTGATATCGCTTTTGCTAAAGGGTAATCTTTATTAATTTTATTACCATTAATTTCTAAAATTATATCATTTTCTACAAGACCCGCCTTATGCGCCGGACTACCAGGAATAACTGCTAGATCATTTAAAGTTTCGCCCCGAGCTATTAGAGCACCATAATCAACTGGAAGCTTATTTGCTTCAACTAACTCTTCGTCAAGCAATACGTAACGAACCCCCAACCACGGCCTAATAATTCTTCCCTTAGTTTTAACGCTTTCCAAGCTGTTTTTTATTTCATTAATAGGAATTGCAAAACCAATATTTTGCGCATCTTGGGCAATAGCCGTATTGATACCAATAACTTCTCCTCTTAGATTTAATAAGGGACCACCGGAATTACCATGATTAATAGAAGCATCAGTTTGAATTACTCCACTTAATTGTTCACTGCCCATTTCAAAGCTACCAGCAACGATAGAACGCGACAAGCCGGATATTACCCCCACGGACACTGTATTGCTAAACTCGCCTAGAGCATTACCAATCGCAATTACGGTTTGCCCAACTTTAATCTGCTCACTCTCACCTAAAATGAGCACTGGAAGATTTTCAGCTTCAATTTTTAACACAGCAAAATCAGTCATTGGATCACGCGCAATTACATTTGCCTCATATTTAGTTTCATCATTTAAAACAACAGTATATTGTGCTTCTTCATCGGAAACAACGTGCTTGTTGGTAACTATAAACCCATCTTCACTAACAATAAAGCCTGTGCCACCACCAATTGTTTGTTCGTATGTTCCATTTTCTCTGTACTGTGGAATTTGAAAGTCAAAAAAATCATCTCCAAAAAAACGTCGCAAAAAACTATCGCTTTCAAAAGGGTGAGAATAATACTCTTCAATTTTCGGTAAGTCTTTAGTAACAACAACGCTAACTACAGCTGGTGCTGTTTTTTCAACAACAGAGACAATATCCGATTCTTCTCTTGTCTGAATAATTTGTTTTTCAGTTTCAATAATTAATTCTTTATTTTTGTTATTAAACTGAGTTCCTGTCCAATAACCAACAGCTCCACCTACAATAGAGCTGAAAACAATTGAACAGATAAAGATAACAATTAAAAGGCTTTTGTTAAATTTGTTCATATGTTTTCTTATATTTAAATTAATAACTATAATTTCATTATAACAAATTTTTAGAAGAGAATAAAAATATTACTTTGACTTGAAGGTGGGTAAATAATATAATAAATACATCATAACATTAGCGCTTATTTATATATTAAAAACAATTACCAAAAAAATTAGATTTTTTTTACCTTATCTTGGAATTAGCGGCCTTTATTTTTCTCTTTTTTTTATTGTAATATTTCTATTTCATTTTTACATAAATGACGCGTCACTTCAGGGAGCCCTTAATCCATTTTATTATTTTTTGCGTTGGGATTCAATTCATTATTTAGAGATTGCTCTTGGCGAAAGTCAAGCTTCAGTTTTCTTTCCGCTCTACCCTTTATTAATTTGGATTTTTTCAATGTTTTTTTCTCCAGTTAGCTCTGGTTTTATTATTAGCTTTTTTTCTTTAGCAATAGCGCTTTATTATCTTGATAGGTTGATAAAACGAGACTTTAATAAGAAAATTTCCCATCATAGCCTATTACTTCTATTATTCTTTCCCAGCGCTATTTTTTTACCCCTTATATATACCGAAGCTTTATTTCTAGCCATTTTAACCAGTTTCTTTTATTATCTTGGTGAAAAAAAATGGCTAATTGCAATAATATTAGCTTTTTTTGCCACAATTACAAGAAATGTTGGCATTTTTTTATGGCCAATTTTTTTAATCTCTTTTTATCTTCAGTTAAATGTTCACCCCCTAGGCTATGTTAAAAAAAATTTAAATATACTTTTAAGAAAAAAGTACTTTTGGCTTTCTTTTTTTATCCCCTTGGGCTTAATTTTATATTGTTTTTATAACTATCTTATTCTTGGTGATTTTTTTGCTTTTATTAACTACCAAAAAAATTGGTCTGACACGCATGTTTTTAAATGGCCCTGGCAAACAATAAAAGAAATGTTTAATATCATATTTCACTTGGGAGTAAATAAAATTGGAACTTTTAATTATTTTAGAATCATTTTTGTTGAATTTGGTAGTTTTATTTTACTTTTTATAAGTAGCATCTATTGGCTAATAAAAAAACACTGGCCCTATACATTATTTTGTCTTCTTAATTTAATAACATTTTCTACAATCTTCCCCATGGTATCAGTAAATCGTTATGTCGTAGTTATTTTCCCCATTTTTATCTTTTTAGCTCAAATAAGTAAAAAACAAGATTGGCTTTTCTATTTTATGCTATCTGTTTCTTATATATTTTTCTTTTTTAATATCTTCATTTTTTCTTCAGGTGGTTGGGTAGCTTAATTTAAATCAAATTCATAAACCGCCTTAATAATTTCTGCCATTTCATCAGTTTTTATTATCATAATTTTAGCT
>JAQWDY010000007.1 GCA_028705215.1 Patescibacteria group bacterium
TTGATAATAAGCCGGTTTAACTTCTTGGATTTGACCAATTATAAAGTAACTAAGAGCAAATATTAAGGCGATATCATAATTGCGTGGCATTTTTATTTCCAGGCGATGATCTTTTAAGCCAAAATATTTATTTTTTCCAAAACTAATGACAAGTTCTTTTTTTGTGGGCATTACAAATTTTGCATGCCTAGCTTCACCCTCACTAAAAGATCTTATAGAAACATGAGGGCCAAAAAGTTCATGTTTTTTTATATCAAGCAGAGGGGTGATATTGGCAAATTTATCAGGAACAATAAAGCTATAAGCTTGGTATTGTTTCAATTTGTTTCTAAAATTTTTACTTTTAACGAAATTTTCAATTGATTTTACATCTTCTTTTGTTTTCGATAATATCATGCCCAGATAAGTTGATATATTATAAGTTTGCGGCTCAGAAATTTTTTGATAAGCAATAACTTTGTCGGCGATTAAAGCGGCGCTTGATTTTTGATTACAGGTTAAAAGAATTGTTTTAAGTCCATTTTCTTTAGCCGCCTTTATTTCCCAAACTGCGTCCTTTTCTCCTGAAGCAGAAATTATAATCGCTTGACTGATAGTTTTTTGTCTTATAAGTTTTTTATAACTTTTAAGTTTATCTTTAAAATTACTTTCATTGGCCATAATCATTGGTCTATCGGCAAAGATTATTTTACCAGTGTTAAAGGCATTGCCACTACCAACAATAAAAGGCAGGCCCACAGTTTTGATGTTAAACGAAGGAGGTGGGGTTTGATTAAAAAAATCAAGAGCAGCTAAGGTGCTTTGCGCTAAGCTGGGCAACTTTTTTATATTCATATTTTTGCTTTATTTTATTATATATTTCATTATAATTTATCTTGATTTTTATTTCAATTTGCGTTACAGTTTTGATAGGCTTGAAGGCTCAAGTTTTTAATTTTAGTTTTGTAAAAATTAATTATATTTATTATGTCAGGACACTCTAAATGGGCGACAACGCATCGTCAAAAAGCCATAATTGATGCAAAAAGAGGCGCTATTTTTACTAAATTAGCCAATGTTATTACCATTGCTGCAAAAAAAGGGGCCAACCCTGAAATTAATTCTTCTCTTAAAACGGCGATTGATCAAGCGCGGGCAGCTAATATGCCTAAAGATAATATTGAAAAAGCAATAAAAAAGGGAACAGGAGAATTGGTGGGAGATCAGGTCGAAGAATTGTATTATGAAGGCGTATTGCCGACTGGGATTCAGGTAATAGTCAAATGCTTAACAGATAATAAAAATAGAAGCGGCGCAACAGTGCGTCATTTATTTTCTAAGTATGGCGGCTCTTTTAGTGCAGTAATGTGGAATTTTAGTCAACTTGGTTCACTTAGCGTTTCGCAAAATGAAATAAAAGAAAAACATCAGGGCTATGAAGACTTAGAGTTGGAGCTTATAGATAAAGGAATATTAGATTTTGTGAAAGAGAAGGAGGGTATCACAATTTATACTGCTATGACAGATATGCAAGGGATTAAAGATTTTTTAGAAAAGGATAAGGGGATGGTAGTTGAAAGGGCAGAAATTGATTATGTTGCCAAGGATAAAATAGACCTATCTGCCTCTGATCAGGAAAGAATAGAAAAGTTTATGGAAGAACTTGAGGATAATGAAGATGTAAATGATTATTATACAAATATTAATTAAATGCCAAATATTATTTTAGGAATAGACCCCGGTATAGCTGATACCGGCTATGGTGTTATTGAAAATACTTCAGGCAAGCTAAAGTGTTTAGCTTATGGCAGTATTAAAACCAAGGCGCACGAAACATTATCTTCAAGATTGCTCATTCTTAACCAAGAGTTGGAAAAAATAATATTAAAATATAGGCCGCAGCGGGTGGCAATTGAAAAATTATTTTTTAATAAAAATGTTAAAACTGCTTTAATTGTGGGACAGGCTAGAGGAGTGGTGATGCTAACTATTAGTAAACATAATTTACCGATTTGTGAGTATACGCCCTCACAAATAAAACAAGCGGTTTCCTCTTATGGTCAAGCTGACAAAAAACAAGTGCAGAAAATGGTAAAATTAATTTTAAACTTAGAAGAAATACCTCGTCCCGATGATGCAGCTGATGCTTTAGCAGCTGCAATTTGTGCTCTAAATTATAACAATTTATGAAAAAAGAAAAAAAATTAAAAGTTGTTCACATTGTTTCTGAAGTAGCACCTTTTTCCAAGACGGGTGGCTTAGGAGACGTGTCTCGCAGTTTGCCCAAGGCGTTAAAAAGATTGGGGCATGATGTCTTTTTAATTACCCCTCTTTATGGCAAAGTGATAGATAAAAAAAGATGGGGATTAAAATTAATTTTTTCTGACGTTAATTTACGTTTAAACAGCAAAGAAAGTATCAAGGTAAATTATTGGCAAGGTTATTTAATGGAAGATTTGCCGGTTTATTTTATTGAAAATGTTAGCTATTTTTCAAAAAGTCGTAAAATATATGGTTCTAGTCATGAAAATGCCAGATTTTTAATTTTCAATGTGGCGGCCTTAAAATTATTGTCGCTTCTGAAAAAGCCGGTCGACATAATTCATTGTCATGATTGGCAGTCGGGCTTAGTCCCATATTATTTAAAAACTGATTTCCGTTATTCTAAAACTTTAAAAAAAGCGAAAACAGTTTTCACTATCCATAATTTAATCTTTCAATTTGGACATAATTGGTGGGAAGTGCCACTGGAGCATAAGGATTATGGTCGTAGTCGTTTGCCGCATTTAAGTGATAAGAGAATTGAGTATATAAATTTTGCTAAACGAGCTATTTTGTCAGCTGATATTATTAATACTGTTAGCGAGCAATATCGTCAAGAAATAATGACAAAAAAATTTGGGCAAGACCTGCACCGGATTTTAAAAAATCGTTCACGTAAATTATATGGGATTATAAATGGTATTGATTATAATACTTATAACCCGGAAAAGGATGAAAGCTTGCATAAAGTTTATTCCTATGAAACGGTTGAACATAAAACAGCTAATAAGAGGTATTTGCAAAATAAGATTGGTTTGCCAGAAGACAAAAAAATTCCAATTTTGTGTACTACGTCTCGAGTTACTTTTCAAAAAGGTTTTAATTTGATTTTAAAAATTATGGAGCCTTTGTTGAAAATGGATTTGCAACTAGTTTTCATGGGAGATGGCAATAAGGAATATATTCAGCCGATAAAAAAATTACAAAGAAAATTTCCAAAGAAAATTGTTTGGTTACCCTTTGATCAAGAAATGGAAACCTTGCTCTACGCAGCTTCTGATCTCTTTTTATTACCATCTAATCACGAGCCTTGTGGAATTAATCAGCTTATTGCAATGCGCTATGGTTGCATTCCGGTTGTGAGAGAAATTGGCGGCCTTTATGATACGGTTGATAATTTTAATCCGGCTGAGAAAAAGGGGAATGGCTTTACTTTTTCAACTGAAGATTCCTATATGTTTTATGCCGCAATTATTCGCGCTTTAGAAAATTATAAACATACACGTACTTGGCAGAATTTAGTGGTAAGAGTGATGCGTCAATCAAATAGTTGGGAGATTCCAGCAAAAAAATATGTGGAGTTATATAGAGCAGCGGTTACTAAAAAATAATTTATGCAATGGATAAATTTTTTACATTTCTATCAACCAGCTAACACCGATTATTATATTATTAAAGAGGCACTTGATAAAAGTTATTGGCGGCTGATTAGATTAATGGAAGAGCACCCTAATTTGCGTATGACCTGGAATGTTTCAGGTTGTCTTTTAGAAAGACTTTATGATGCTCAAGAATTTAATTTTTTAGAAAGACTAGCGGCGCTTATTAAAAATGGACAAATTGAATTGACTGGCACGGCTGCTTATCATGGTCTTTTGCCGCTTTTGCCCAGGGAGGAGGTAGTAAGGCAAATTGAGGCTAATTTAAAAATAGTAAAGAAAACTTTAGGAATAAAAATAAAACCAGCTGGCTTTTTTTTACCGGAAATGGCCTATAGTCCAAAAGTGGCAGAAGTGATTAAATCGTTGGGCTATGAATGGATAATTATTGATGAAGTGGCAACTGAGGTTAAGCCGTGTTCATTTTTAGTAAAGGATAAAATTAGTGGTTTAAAAGTTGTTCTTCGTAATCGAAAATTATCTCAAACATATCCGCCAACACAAATTTTAAAATCAAAGTCTGCCTCAGGACAAGATTTTATGATAACCGCTACTGATGCAGAATTATATGGCTTACGACACCAAGATCAAACTGCGGAAATGGAAAAGGTGGGAAAGCTAAAAGATCTTAAAACGTTGACTATTTCTGAGGCGATAAAAGAATTGGAGAAAGGTGAGTCCTTTGTAATAGATAGCTTAAAATTAAGTCCTTGTTCTTGGGACTCAACTCGAACTGATATAGAAAATGGCGAACCTTTTAAATTATGGAAAGATAAAAATAATGTTATACATCGTGATTTGTGGCGCTTAGCTAATTTAGCGCTTTCTCTTGATGAGCTTTTTGCAAAGGATATAAATTACGAGTGGTATCGTTGGCATTTGGTGCGAGGTGTGGCCAGTTGCACTTTTTGGTGGGCCAGTGAATACGATTTTTCCAATGTTTTTGGACCCTATGCTTGGAACCCGGACATAATTGAAAGAGGTTTGGAAGATATGATAAGGGCGGTTCGATCGCTTAATGACAAGAAAAGCAAAAAATATAAATTAGAAGCAGAAAATTATTATTTAAAAATTAAAAAGAATATTTGGCAAAGGCATTGGAATAAGCATTGGCAGAACTAGCCCGTGGTTGTTTCTTCTGTTATTTATTTACTTATGAACAAAATTTTACAGTTATTTAGAGAAGATTATGTAATTAATCTTTTGCGCGAACAAGTTTTGCCGCTTTATCCCGAGTATAAAGAAGTTTCTCGGGTTGAGATTAAGCCTTATAAAAAAATGGTTTGGACTAATACTTATCATGTTGTAATTGGCTACAATGTTGGCTTTAAAAATCAAGCTGACGAGATTGAGCATGTCTTTATCGTTTGCTCTGCGCACAGCAACGAAGAAAGGAAAAATGTTTTTGCAGTCTTAAAATATTTGTGGCAAAAAGAATTTAATGGGGAAATATTTGATGTGCCTCGTCCCTTATTTTACTCCCCAGATTTTAACGGCACTTTTTATGAGGGGATAAGGGGAGAAAATTTAATGTATTATATAAAAAATAAAGATTTTTCAGAAATAGAAAACATGGTTCTTTTGTCTGCTAAATTATTTTCTCGTTTACATAAGTTGCCAGTTAATGAAGAAGCTAATTTTAATCCAATAAATTCTCGGATTAAAACTGTTATTCCTGGATCGGAAGTGATAATCGCAGAGATGACCTATCGTTTTGAGGGTAAATTTTATGAAGATTTTAAAAAAGTATATTCTAAGTTAATAGAAAAAGAGGAAAAAATATTTTCTCAACCAGATTTTAAGCCTTGTCTTATTCATGGCGATGCTCACACGGAAAATCTTATAAACACTGGAACAGGAAGGTTAGGTTTAATAGATTTTACCGATTTTTGTTTAGGTGATTTTGCCCGAGACCTGGGCACCTTTATGCAACAATTAGAGTATAAAATACTGGCGCGACACGATAATGATGTGGTTTATGCTAAGAAAATGAGTAAGTTATTTTTACATGAATATTTAAATGAGAGGAGCTTAACCTTAACATCAGACTTAAATGAACGGATTAGATTGTATTACGATTGGACGGCAGTAAGAACGGTAGTTTATTTATTCTTAAAGCATGACAGCGATCCTGCTAAGGCAGAATTATTACTTAATAAGGTAAAACAAGATTTGGCAATTAAATAATTTGTTATGAAAAATAAAGCAAGTGGGAAAAATAAAAAAAAGATAATTAAAATTGCGCATATTCATGTTTGGGATAAAAAAAATAAGGGCGACAGAGCGATAGTTTTAGCGGTGCAAGAGTTATTAAAAAAACAAATTAAAAATTGTGAGATTGAAGATTTTCCAGTTGAGGTTTTAAAAACATATTCAGCTTCTAATCTAAACAAAATAAATTCCTGTGATTTGGTCATTGTTGGTGGCGGAGGAATTTTTTATTCTTATTTTTTGCCTTTTGATATAAAGGCAATCAAGGCTATTTTAATTCCTATTTTTTTATTTGGCCTAGGGTACATTAAAGAGGTCGGTGCTAAAAAATGGCCAGAAGCTAATATTTCAAGTGTTGTATTTTTAGCCAAGCAAGCTCAAAAGATTGGCGTAAGAGATATAAATACTAAGCGTTTTTTACAAGCTAATGGAATAAGAGAAAGTAAGTTAGAGGTTATTGGTGATCCCGCCCTATTATTAACTGAAAAAAAACCAAATGAAGAGTTGCTTAATAAGTTAAAACTTAAAAATAAAAAAATTCGTTTAGGGCTTAATTTAAATTATTCCGGCTGGTTAGGTTTTGGCCTTTGGCGAGATGATATTCTCTTAGCCTATAAGGAGGTTGCTGCCTACTGGCAAGATAATTTTAAGGCGGAAATATATTATCTTAAACATCACCCTGGAGAGGAAAAAATATATAAAAAATTAGGAATAAAAAATATTAAGAAAGTTGATTTGCCGCCATGTGAGCAAAAATATGTGTATGGCAAAATGGACTTGATAGTTGGCATGATGTTGCATGTTGGTGTTTTGTCGGTTGGCGCCCTTACTCCCGAAATTAGTGTTGCTTATGATATTAGAAATTACGGTTTTGCTGAGTATATTAAACATAAAGAGTTGGTGGTTGATCTTGATAAATTAAAGAGTAAAGAATTATTGAAAAAAACAAAGATAGTTTATTCTAAAAAAAACTATTATCAAAAAGAATTTAAAAAATTGAAAGTAGAAATTAAAAAACAAGAGATTAAATTTTTGCAAGCTGCCATAAAGAGCGTGGCTGTGTTATAATATAAGATAATAATTTAAGAATATGGGACGAAGAAAAAAAAGAAAAAATAATGATTACCTAGTTTTGCCAGATTTTAAATTGAACGAAAAAGCTCGTCGAAGTCTAACAATTATCATTTTATTAACACTAGGGCTTGTTAGTTTATTGGGCTTGTTTGATTTATCGGGTAATTTTGGTGAATTTTTAGAAAAATGGTTAGCTTTAATTTTTGGTTATGGCAGATGGTTGGTGCCAGGCATTCTTCTTTATTGGACTTATTTATTAATTAGAGGGGAAAAAAATGATCTGCGTTTTAATAATTACTTGGGATTATTTTTATTGTTTATCACCTATCAGACAGCCTTTCATTTCTTTTATTCTGATTTGAAATGGTTAGAGTTAGCGCAGACAGGTCAGGGTGGGGGTTATATTGGTTATTATTTAAGTCGCGGATTATTTTATATCTTTGGTTTTTGGGGAGGCGCTTGGGTACTGCTAGCCTTTTTATTAGTTTCTTTAATATTAACTTTTAACACCTCTTTAAGCCGTTTAATTGGAAAAGAAAGTTTTTTGGCTAAATTTATTCGCCCCTTTGGACTTTTTTTCCGCGAATTATTTTCTAGTTCAGATGAAGAGGAAAATGAAAATGTAAGTGAATTAGTAGCAAATGCCCGGGAAGATGTAATTGATTCTTGGCAAAGGAAAGAATTAGATGAGAATTTAGCAGAAAAAGAGGAGAGCGATGAAATAGTTCCTGCTAGAGTCAAGGCTAATCAGAAAACTGTTCAAGAAAAATTAACTTGGCCTAAGCGATCTATTAAAATTGATTTACCAATAGAGCTTTTAAATAATAAGCTTTCTAAAGCAATTGGTGGTGATACAGAGTTAAATGGACAAAAGATTAAAAGTACTTTAAATAAATTTGGAATAGAAATAGAAATGGGGGAAACAAAGGTTGGTCCAACAGTGACGCAGTATACATTTAGGCCAGCAGAAGGAGTGAAGTTATCAAGAATCACAACTTTAAGTAATGACTTGTCCTTAGCCTTAGCGGCACATCCAATCCGAATTGAGGCGCCTATTCCGGGTAAATCTTTAGTAGGTGTTGAGGTGCCCAATCGAGCTAAAGCGATTGTTGGCTTGCGAGAAATTTTAGAAGATACGGCCTTTAAAAATAGAAAGAATAATTTACATATTGTTTTAGGTAAGGATGTGGCTGGAACTTCTTGGCTTTATGATTTAACTAGAATGCCACACTTATTGGTAGCGGGGGCAACAAATTCCGGTAAGTCAGTTTGTTTAAATGCAATTATAATTAGTTTGCTTTATCAAAACAATCCTGATGATTTACGCTTTATCATGGTTGACCCGAAACGAGTTGAGCTACCAACCTATAACGGTATTCCTCATCTATTAACACCAGTTATAACCGAGGTTTCCAAAACAATTAATTCATTAAAGTGGTGCCTTAATGAAATGGACAGGCGTTATGATATTTTAAACAAAGCGGGAAAAAAGAATATTCAAAGTTATAACCAGACTGCTAAGGAAAAATTGCCTTTTATTGTTTTTGTTATTGATGAATTAGCTGATTTTATGATGACGGCTGGAAAAGAAATGGAAGCGGCTATTATTCGTTTGGCACAAATGTCTCGTGCAATTGGTATTCATTTAATCTTAGCAACACAGCGTCCAAGTGTTGATGTTATCACTGGTTTAATTAAGGCTAATATACCTACTCGTATTGCTTTCTCGGTTGCCTCTTTAGTTGATTCAAAGACAATTTTAGATTCATCTGGAGCAGAAAAACTTCTAGGACAAGGCGATATGTTGTTTTCAACTGCTGAACTAGCTAAGCCGAAAAGAATTCAGGGCGCTTATCTAAGTGATGATGAAATTAATGATGTTGTTAACTACATCAAAGAGAAAAGTGGTGAGGCGGAATATTTAGAGGGAGTAACTGATAGACAGAAAGTAGCTGGTGTTGCTGGCGTTGGCTTAGACGGTAACCATGGCGATGAGGATGAGTTATTTTTAGAAGCTAAAGATATTATTGTAAAAGCTGGAAAAGCTTCAACTTCAATGTTACAACGTCGTCTTTCTATTGGTTATGGACGAGCAGCCAAAATTTTAGACATGCTTGAAGACTCGGGAATTATCGGTCCTGCCAATGGCTCTAAGCCAAGGGAAGTTTTAATAAGCCGTGATGATTATGAGGCCCAGGGCGGAATTAGTGCCACGCCTTTACACAACAGAGAACAGACAGAAGCGCCTGATAGCTACTTAACTGACGAAGGCGATGACGGAACTTTAGATTTTAGTAATGACGAAGCAGAGGGAGAAGGGTCAGAAGAAGAAAATGGAGCTGAATCGATTTTGCGAGAACTAAGTCCTGATGAAGCTGAGGATGCGATTGAAGATGAGAATGAAATTTTAGAAGATATTAGAGAAGGTGTGGAAGAAGATGAAAAACAAGAAAAAAAGGAAAAGGGAGAAAGCGAAAAAGTTAGTCCTCTGGATGAGGATGATGAGATGTTTTTTTCTCGGTAGCTTAGTGGGTATAAAAAAATAAATTTAGTTTATTTATGATAACGAAAATTAAAAAATTAATTCCACGTAAGGTTTTTCGTTTACTCTCTCCGAGTTATCATTTTGTTTTGAGTTTAATCGCAGCTATTTATCATCGTTTTCCTAGTCGCAATTTAATTATAATTGGAGTAACTGGTACTGCTGGAAAAACCTCAACTTCTTACTTGATATATAAGATGTTAAATGAGGCAGGCTATAAAGCGGGATTAACATCAACTGCGATTTTTTCTGATGGGGAAAAAGAATGGCTAAATGATAAAAAAATGACCATGCCAGGACGCTTCTTTATTCAAAAAATGTTAAAACAGATGGTGGTCAATAGATGTTTATTTGCAATTGTTGAAACAACTTCTGAGGGCATAAAACAATTTCGTCATCGTTTTATAAATTATGACACCGTGATATTTACCAATCTTTATCCAGAGCATATTGAGTCGCACGGTAGTTTTAAAAAATACAAAGAGGCTAAGGGAGAGCTTTTTTCTCACTTGCATCGTTTTAGTAATAAATATGTTGATGATAAATTAAGGGTTTGCCATGTTAAGAATGGCTTGAAGAAAATAGATTATACCCGTGTTAAAAAAACCATTATTGTAAACGGTGACGATAAACAAGCATCATATTTTCTTAATTTTTGGAGTGAGGCAAAAATTATCTACTCTCTTGATCCTAAGTTTGATGAAAGGCGGTTAATAGAAACTTTAAATAGCGAATCGTTGGTTAAAAATATTGTGACGATTAAAGGTGAGCTTAAGCAGGTCTCCGCTTCAGGATTGCAAATAGAGATTGAGGATTCAATGTTAGAGTTAAGTTTACTGGGGGACTTTAATGCAAAAAATGTTATTGCCGCTTTTGCTCTTGGAGCTTCTTATTTAATCCCAAGGGATAAAATTATACAGGGGCTAAAAAGTGTAAAGTCATTGGCTGGCAAAATGGAGCTAATTGAAGCTGGTCAAGATTTCAAGGCGATGGTTGATTATTCATTTGAGCCTAAGGCTCTTGAGAACCTATATAGCACAATTAAACTTTTCCCTTATAACAAATTAATCCATGTTCTTGGTGCTACCGGCGGTGGTCGAGATAAAGCTAAGCGGCCAGTTATGGGAAAATTAGCGGCACAAATGGCAGATTTGGTAGTTATCACCAATGAAGACCCTTATGATGAAGATCCGTTAGAAATTATAAAGCAAGTAGCTAGCGGGGCAGAAGCGGGGGGAAAAGAAAAAGAAAAAAATTTGTTTTTAATATTAGATAGAAAAGAAGCACTTAGAAAAGCTGTAATTTTAGCAGAAAAAGATGATATGGTTTTAGTTACCGGCAAGGGGGCAGAGCAATTTATGTGTGTGAAAAATAGTCAAAAAGTCCCTTGGGATGATAGGGTGGAATTAAAACGAGCGATTGTGGACAAACTGTGTGTTGACAAAATATAATTAATGTCATATTATAAATGTACGCTTACACTTTTTTCATTTAAAAAAGTGATTTATAAAAAAACGAGTTAATTTAATATTTTTCAAAACTCAAGCCAATTTGGGATTGAGATTTTTTTGTTAAAAATTAATCTTTATACGTATTGGCTCCTTTTTGTGCCGTTTTTTATTAAAATTTAAAAACTACTCTATATATTTTTTATGTCTAAACGTAAATCATTCTCAGAGGTTAGGGCCGCTGTGCCGATGCCTGACCTAATTGAAATTCAAAAAGATTCTTACAATTGGTTTCTAAAAGAAGGTTTGGCTGAGTTATTTGATGAAATAAATCCCGTAGTTGATTTTATCGGCCGTGATTTAGAATTATATTTTGAGGATTATTATTTAGACGAACCTAAATTTTCAGAAACAGAAAGTCGTGAAAAAAATATTACCTATGAAGCACCTTTGCGTGTTAAAACTAGGCTTTTAAACAAAAAAACTAAAAAGGCGGTAACCCAGGAAGTTTTTTTAGGTGACTTCCCCTTAATGACGAGAAACGGAACCTTTATTATTAATGGTATTGAAAGGGTAGTTGTCTCTCAGTTGATTAGATCGGCGGGAGTAATGTTTACCGCTGATTATATAAAAGGAAAGAAATGCTATGGCGCTAAAGTTATTCCAAATCGTGGCGCCTGGTTAGAAATTGAAAGTGATATTAATAAGGTGTTGTGGGTCAGGATAGATCGTAAAAGAAAAGTGGCGGTAACCTCTCTTCTTCGTGCGTTTGGTTATGAAACTGATGAAGAGCTAATAAAATTATTTAAGGACGTTGATTTAGTAAAAACAGATGATGAACCTACTTTTATCGCAGCTACCATTGAAAAGGATTTGGCTAAAAACGAAGCTGAGGGCTTGCAGGAAATATATCGCCGAATTCGTCCAGGTGATTTAGCTTCAGTTGAAAATGCGCGACAGCTTATTCATTCAATGTTTTTCCGTTTTGATCGTTATGATTTTGGTCGAGTTGGTCGTTATAAATTAAATCGTCGTTTTGATCTTGACCTTCCTACAAACAAGAAGGAGTATCGTATTTTACGCAAGGAAGATTTGGTTTTAATTATAAAAGAAATTATTAGACTAAATATCACCAAGGAACCAGAAGATGATATTGATCACCTTGGTAATCGTCGTGTTAGAGCAATTGGTGGATTGATTCAAAATAGGTACAGAGTTGGTTTAGCAAGAATGGAAAGAATTATTAAAGATAGGATGTCAACCTCTGATATTAGTAGTCTAAATCCATCCAAGTTAATAAATGCTCGGCCAGTAATTGGGGTAGTGCGCGAATTTTTCATGTCTTCGCAATTATCACAATTTATGGATCAAACTAACCCATTGGCAGAATTGGAGCATAAGCGTCGTTTAAGTGCTATGGGCCCAGGTGGTCTAACTCGTGAAAGAGCTGGTTTTGATGTGCGTGATGTACACTCAACTCACTATGGCCGTATTTGTCCGATTGCGACACCTGAAGGGCCTAATATCGGTTTAGTTGGTCACTTAGCCAGTTATACTAGATTAAATAGCTACGGTTTTTTAGAAACCCCTTATCGTCGAGTTGTTAAAGATAAAAAAGGTTATCGAATTACCGATGAGCTTGTTTATCTTGATGCTTCTGAAGAAGAAAAATATGTTACCGTTGACTCAACTATCCCAACAGATGATAATGGCTACTTTTTAGTTTCAAAGCATGAAGCAAGGATAAAAGGTGAGCCGGACATGGCTGATGTTTCTGAAATTGATTTTGTTGGCGTTGCTGCTAACCAAATCATTTCAATTGCTACCTCTTTAGTTCCTTTCATGGAACACAATGATGGACAAAGGTCTCTTATGGGAACAAACATGCAACGTCAAGCGGTTCCTTTGGTGATAAATGAATCGCCAATAGTAGGAACTGGTGTAGAGGCAAGAGCCGCGCTAGATAGTGGACATGTGGTGATTGCCGATGAAGATGGTCAAATCACAAAAGTTGAAGCAGGCAAAATTGAATTAACCACCAAAAAAGGTGAAATTATTACTTATAATTTGAATAAATTTTTACGTTCTAACTCCTCAACTTGTATTAATCAGCATCCAACCGTTGAATTGGGAGAGAAGGTAAAGAAAGGGCAGATTATTTCAGATGGTCCAGCTATTGCTGATGGAGAATTATCTTTAGGACGAAATATTCTTGCCGCCTTTATGACTTGGGAAGGCTTTAATTATGAAGACGCGATTATTATTTCTGAGCGCTTAGTTAAAGATGATGTTTATTCCTCTATTCATATTGAAAATTATACAATTGATGTCCGTGATACTAAGTTGGGCCCCGAAGTTGTTACTAATGATATTCCAAATATCAGTGAAGAAAAATTAAAAAATCTGGATGATGAAGGGATAATTCGTATTGGCGCTGAGGTGTCCAGTGGAGATATTTTGGTTGGAAAAATTACACCAAAAGGTGAGACAACCTTGTCAGCAGAAGAGAAATTATTAAGAGCTATTTTTGGTGATAAGGCAAAAGATGTGCGTGATTCATCCTTATACTTAGAACATGGGGAACACGGAAAGGTGGTTGATGTGAAAATATTTTCACGTGAAGAAGGTGATAAATTATCAGCTGGCGTTTTGCAATCCATTCAAGTATCAGTAGCTAATTTAAGAAAGATTCAAGTAGGAGATAAGATGTCTGGTCGCCACGGAAACAAAGGCGTTATTTCAAAAATTGTTCCAGTGGAAGATATGCCATATATGACAGATGGTACCCCACTTGATATTATTCTCTCTCCTTTGGGTATTATTTCTCGTATGAACTTGGGGCAGTTACTTGAAACTCATATGGGTTTTGCTGCGCAAAAATTAGGTTATAAGGTGATGACACCGGCTTTAAATGGAATAACGGAAGAGCAAATTAAGGGAGAGTTAATAAAAGCGGGCTTACCTGAGGATGGTAAGGTTATTCTTTATGATGGTAAAACTGGTCAAGCTTATGATCAAAAAATTACTGTTGGTTATAAATATGTCTTGAAGTTAAATCATATGGTTGAAGACAAGATTCACCAACGTTCAATTGGTCCTTACTCGCTTATTACTCAGCAACCTTTAGGTGGTAAGGCGCAGTTTGGTGGTCAGAGATTTGGAGAAATGGAAGTTTGGGCGCTTGAAGGTTATGGCGCAAGTCATACTTTACAAGAGGTTTTAACTATTAAATCGGACGATATTCCTGGTCGCAGTAAGGCTTATGAAGCAATTATTAAAGGTGAAGAAATTGAAAAATTAAATGTTCCAGAATCATTCAACGTTTTAATTAGAGAGCTGAAGGGATTAGGTTTAAATGTTGAGCTTTTAAGTGATGATTCTCAGACACCTGCTTCTGAGGTGGTAACTGATTTAGATGAACAATTAGCAGATGAGGAGTTGGCAAATAAAGAGAATCAAGAAAACGAAATTAAAGACGAAGAAGGGGTAGAGGATGTTGCCGAAAAAGAAGTGTAATTTCTTTGGTAAAAAAATATTAAATAACAATTTAGATAATATGTTAAATCCAATAAAAACTAGTGACTTCGACGCCATTCGCCTTAAACTTGCTAGCCCTGACGAGATTAAAGCCTGGTCTAATGGGGAGGTTACGCGTCCGGAAACTATTAATTATCGTACTCAAAAACCAGAGAAGGACGGTCTCTTTTGTGAAAAGATTTTTGGCCCCACTAAGGATTGGGAGTGTGCTTGTGGTAAATATAAAAAAATTCGTTATAAGGGGATAGTGTGTGATAAATGTGGAGTTGAGGTAACTCGTTCTATAGTGCGCCGTGAACGCTTTGGTCATATTGATTTAAAAGTGCCAGCTTCTCATATTTGGTTTTTGCGTGGCCTATCATCAAAGATTGGTTTACTTTTGAATTTGGGCATTCAATCTCTAGAAAAGGTTATTTATTATGCCAGCTTTATCGTAACTGATGTTGATGAAAACCTAAAAGATTTGGCAGTTTCACAAGTTAAAGCAGAATATAAAAGTAAGCTAAAAGGCTATGAGAGTGAATATAACAACAAAGTGAAACAAATTAAAGATGCGGGTGGCGACAAAGAAGCGTTAAAAGAGGCGTTAAAATTTAAAGAAGAAAAAATAGCAGACCTTGATGAAGATTTTGCAATAACCCAGAAGGAACTTAAAGACTTAAAGCCGTTAATGATTTTATCAGAACAAGATTACCAAAGCATGAGTTTGAAATTTGGTCATATTTTTGAAGCCTCAATTGGCGCTGAGGCCGTTAGGAAATTATTAGAAAAAATTGATTTAGAAAAAAGCATCGTTAAATTAGAAGATAAATTGAAAGATGCGGTTGAATCAAAAAAAGAAAAATTAATTAAAAGACTAAAATTATTAAAAAGTTTTAGAAACAATAATCTCCGTCCAGAATGGATGATTTTAAATACTATTCCGGTTATACCTCCAGATTTAAGACCGATGGTGGCTCTTGATGGTGGTCGTTTTGCTGCCTCAGATTTAAATGATTTATATCGTCGCGTAATTAATCGTAATAATCGCTTAAAGCAATTATTGGATTTAAACGCGCCAGAAGTAATCTGTCGTAATGAGAAAAGAATGTTACAGGAAGCGGTTGATGCTTTAATTGATAACTCTGCTCGTCACACTAAAACGGTGACAGCTTCAACTGGTCAAAAAAGACAACTAAAATCTTTAGCCGATACTTTAAAAGGAAAACAAGGTCGTTTTCGTCAAAACTTATTGGGAAAAAGAGTTGACTATTCTGGTCGTAGCGTGATTGTGGTTAATCCTAAATTAAATTTGGATCAGTGTGGTTTGCCTAAGATTATGGCAATTGAGTTATTTAAGCCCTTTATTATCTCTCAGCTTATTAAAAGAGAAATTGTTCATAATGTTAGATCAGCGTCTCGTTATATTGAGGCTGGTCATGATGAAGTTTGGGATATATTAGAAGAGATTGTTAAAGAGGCATATGTATTATTAAATCGCGCCCCCACCTTACACCGTCTTGGTATTCAGGCGTTTAGACCAGTTTTAATTGAGGGTAAGGCGATTCAAATTCACCCTCTTGTTTGTACCGCTTTTAACGCCGACTTTGACGGCGACCAAATGGCAGTTCATGTGCCACTGACTAAAGAGGCGAAACATGAGGCAGAGACTTTGATGCTATCTACTCATAACTTATTGAAACCAGCAACTGGTGATCCAATCATTGCTCCGGGGCAAGATATTGTATGGGGAACATATTATCTTACTTTAGTTGATGAAAGTTATGAGAAAAAAACTAGAGAAGAATCACGCCATTTTTATAATGAAGATGAAGCTTATCTAGCTTATGATAACAATTTTATAAATTTACATGAGCCAATCCATGTTCAATATAATGGAGAAATGTTAAAGACTACAGTTGGTCGTTTAATCTTTAATGCAATTTTGCCAGAAAAATTACGCTATATTAACAGTGTTGTTGGAAAAGGAAAATTGAAAGATTTGATCAGGGAGTGTTTACGTATTTATGGAGAAGAGGAAACGGTTAAATTTATTGATGATTTAAAAAATCGCAGTTTTGCCTTTATTACTAAATCCGGCTTATCTTGGGGCTTCGGTGATTTGCCATATTTACCTGAAAAGGATCGCTTAATTGATGAGGCAAACAAAAAGGTAGAGTTAATTAAAGAACAATATGAAGAGGGCTTACTTACAGAAAGTGAAAGATACGCTAAAGTAATTGAAGAATGGAATGGGGCTAAAGATAAAATTGCTGATATATGTAAAAAAGGATTAACTAATATTTTACCAGTATTCTCGATGATTGATTCTGGGGCACGTGGTTCTTGGGCGCAGCCAGTACAGATTTTGGGAATGAAAGGATTGGTAACCTCTCCTTCGGGCGCAATTATTGAGCTGCCAGTTAAGGGTAATTTTAAGAAGGGGTTTGGTGTGCTTGAATACTTTATTTCCACTCATGGTGTGCGTAAAGGTTTATCAGATACAGCTTTAAGAACGGCTAACGCTGGTTATTTAACTAGACGTTTAGTAGATGTTTCACAAGACGTGATTGTTACCGAAGATGATTGTGGGGATAAAGAAGGCTTATTGGTAGATAGGAAAAGTGCTGAAAAAAATGGTGAAGACTTTTTCAAAAAAATTATAGGGCGCTATTTAGCAAAAGATGCGCTAAATCCTAAAGGCAAGGTGGTTCTTAAGGCAGATGAAATTATTAATGAAGAGGCGGCGGTTAAATTAAAGACGGCTGGAGTTGAAAAATTAAGCATTAGATCGGTTCTAAGTTGTAATATGCATAAAGGAGTTTGTGCTAAATGTTATGGTTGGGATCTAGCTTATAACAAGCCAGTCAAAATTGGAGCGACAGTTGGCGTGATTGCGGCGCAGTCTATTGGAGAGCCAGGAACGCAGTTGACGATGAGAACCTTCCACTCTGGTGGTGTAGCTGGACAAGATGATATTACGCAAGGTTTACCTCGAGTTGAAGAAATTTTTGAGGCCAGAAGCCCAAAAAAGAAGGGCTTAATGTCTGACGTAGCTGGAAAAGTTAAGATTGAATTTGCTCAAAAAACAATTCGCGATAAGGATGGAAAGGAAATTTTAGTTGATAATCCTCAGGCCAAGGTTCTAAGCATACACTATCGAGGTACTGATAGTGATAAGTATTATTTTTCAGAAAAAATTAACGAAATTAAATTAACTCAGGGGCTAACGGCTAAGGATAAGAAAAAATTAACAGTAAAAGTTCTGGTTAAAGATGGTGATAAAGTTTCGAAAAATACTGAACTTTTCAATATTGGCGGCGAGGTGGTGAAGGCGAAAACGGCCGGAATAGCTAGCGTAAATGACAAGTTTGTGAGCATTTTAAAGGAAGTTGATAAGATTAAAGAATTTTCTGTTTTAAAGGGCACCATGATTATGGTAGCTGATGGCGAAGAAGTTGAAGTTGGCACGCAATTAACTGAAGGCAGCCTTGATTTACGTGAGCTTTATAAATTAAAGGGACGTTTAGAAACGCAAAAGTATATTATTAAAGAAATTCAATATGTTTATTCGTCTCAAGGGCAACCTTTAAATGATAAACACGTTGAAATCATTGCTCGTCAAATGTTCTCACGTTTCTTAGTCACCGAGGCTGGTAATACTAATTTATTGCCTGGCGAAACAATTGAAGAGGAAGTATTTTTTCAAGCTAATGATAATAACAAAAAAAGAGCGGATGGAGACAGATTATTGCTTGGTATTACTAAAGCTTCTCTGACAACTGACAGTTTCTTATCTTCCGCCTCTTTTCAAGAGACTTCAAGAGTTTTAATTGACGCTGCGGTAAATGGCAAAATTGATTATCTAGAAGGTCTTAAAGAGAATGTTATTATTGGTTGTCTTATTCCCGCCGGAACTGGTTATAAAGTAAAAAAGAAACGGGCTCAATACGAAAAGTAAAGAAACAAATATTAATAAAAATATAAAAAAGCGTCCATTTAAATGGGCCTTTTTTATTTGTTTTTTTGTCTTTTTTCAAGTAAAATAGAAGATAAGATATGAAAGAAAAAGTATTAAAAAAAATTAAAAATATTCCGGCTATAAGGCTTTTTTGGTTAAGCTTAATTGTTATTTTTATAATTGTATTTCTAACTTTAAAAGTGGTGCCGGGAGGCAAAATTGTGTATCGTTATAATTATGCCCGTAAATTTCATTTTGGCCAGGGGTTTATCTACAACTTTACGCCTCAAGATAGGGTTATTATTCAATCAGGGCGATTGCCAAAAATAATAGGAGACCCTTTATATTTTTCTGTTTTTACACCGCGTTCTTTTTCTCAGGCAAAATTGAAATTATATTATAGGCGCAATCTGGATGAAAATACGCCTATTATAGAAGCTGGCGTTTTGGCCGATGGTGTGGTCTGGCGTTATGATCTAAAGCCAATAGAAAATAGGTTAATTGATAATCTTCGTTCTTCTTGGCAGGTGTTATCGCAAGAGCCCTTAGTTATGCAGCAAAATAATTATTATCAAAATAGTGAAAGTTTTTTCTCAGATTTAAAGACAGGGAAACTAGAGGGTTGCCAGACGGGGAAGGTGTTAGATTGTTTAGCGGTTTATAATTATAGCCCTGATTTAAAAGCAGACTTTTCCTTTTCTAAGAGCGATAAGCCTTTAGAGCTTAATATTCCTTTAAGAGGTGCACACACACTTTTTATTTATCCTGAAAATAATGCATTATCTTTTATAGTCACCGTAACTGATTTGAATTTAGATAAAAACGAAGATCCTGTAAAACTAATTCTGTCCCAACAAGGTAAAATTATTGCACAAAGTGATTTAATTGATGAAAACAGTGTGCCCAGTGGCCAGGAGGAGGTAAAAACATTATCTTTAGAACATGGGATTAAAGCGGGCGAGCTATATAAATTGGAAATAAAAATAAGTGATGATGTGGTTATAAAAGAAATAAAAAGTTCTACGAATAGATTGGTGTTTGCCAATAAATTATGGCCCGTTTCCTGGGGTAAGGACCTAAATATTTATACAGATTCTAATTATTTGCAACTTAAGGCTTTGGGCCCGGCCAGTTTACAAGATTTTATTTTTAATAAGCAATCGTTTTCTTTATCCCAACCATATGAAAAGCAAGAGTTCTTACTTCAACAAGAAAACAATGAAGCTGTAAATGAGATAAATTTAGTTCGCGATGATGTCATTATTGAGTCTGGGGGTATTTTTTCTTTTACGAAAGATACTTTTTTTAACCCGTTAGTGAAAAAAGTTGACAGCTATTATCAATTAAAACCTAGTAATAAGTATATAATGGCTGACTACAAGGCACCACAAATATATCATGGAGACATGTTGGTTAATGAAGTAGAATTTAATTTGCAGGGTGTTTATCGGGAAGACTCTAAATATAATTTTGCTATTTCTGTACCTGGTATAGAAAAAAATGAAGCTAATTATGTAGAGATTGAAAAAATAGAAATTGAATTTTCCGGACGCACTCTTTGGCAAAAGTTATTTAATCTTTAAGATATGAATTTTTTTAGCAAAAGAAAAGAAGGAGGGCTATTTGTTAATGAACTTTTCTATTTTTTATTGAGTTTAACTGTTGTCTCTATAGTTTTAGAAATTATATTTCCGCGCATTATTCTAGCTTACTTAAATATTAATTATTTAATTATTGCTACTACCGTCACTGGCCTTTATCTGTTAATAAAAGAATAAATTAAAATAATATGAATTTAGCAAACTTTTTTAAGCCTCAAAAGATAGCAATAATTGGAGCCTCTAATAATCCGAGTAAAATTGGTCGGCAAATTTTAGATAATATTATTGCCTCTCACTTTCGGGGAAAAATATTTCCAATTAATATAAAAGAAAAAAAGATTGCTGGCTTTAAAGCCTATGCTTCCCTTGATGATTTAAAAAAACAATCTTTAAGTAAGTGTTTAATTATAGTTGCCATTCCCGCTCCCTTTGTTGCCTTAGAAATTGAACGAGGAGCTAAATTAGGAGCCAAGAATTTTATTATCATTAGCGCTGGCTTTAAAGAGGCAGGCAGCGAAGGACAAAAACGGGAAGAAGAAATAAGAGCTATAGCAGAAAAATATAAACTCAATATTTTAGGCCCAAATTGTCTAGGTTTTATAAATAACGTAAATAATTTTAACGCTAGTTTTTCAGAAACTACAAATACTTCCGGACGCTTAGCTCTTGTCTCACAGTCTGGGGCAATAGGGAGCGCAGTTTTAGATTGGTTAAAAGAGTATAATTTAGGGCTTGCCTATTTTATAAGTTTAGGTAATAAAGCGGTTTTAAATGAAAATGATTTTTTGCAGTACTTAGAAAAGGATAAAAATGTAGATGCAGTCGTGTTTTATCTAGAGGACATCTTGCAAGGTCAAGAGTTTGTTAGAACTGCTTCTCAGGTGGCACAAAAAAAGCCAATAATAATTTTGCTTTCTGGACTATCACAAGCTGGAGAAAAGCTTGCCTTTTCGCACACCGGAGCTTTAGCCAAAGAGTCTAAGGTGGTAGAAGCGGCCTTAAAACGGGCAGGAGTTATTCAGATTAAACATTTAAATGATTTATTTAATATAATATTGTTATTGAAAAATAAAGCTTTTTATCAAACCTTAAGTTCTAAGGTAAGTCTGATTACAAATGCTGGTGGCTTGGCAGTGCTAACTGCTGATGCCATCGAAAAAGCTGGCTTGGAGTTAGCAGATAATCAAGATTTGCTAGGGGATGCGCAAGCTCAAGATTACTATCAGGCTTTAAGTCTTAAATTAAAGAAAAAAATAAAACAAAATATTTTAGTTTTATTAACTCCACAAACAAATACACAACCTTTGCAAGTGGCGCAAGCAATTGTAAAGGTTGCTGCCTCCCATTCGCAAAGCACTATTATGGCTACATTTGTTGGTGGTAAGACGGTGTCTACTGCAAAGCGGTTTCTTTTAGAAAATGATATCCCTGTTTTCTCATACCCAGAACAGGCGATTAATAGCTTGGCATTGGTTGTAAAAAATCAACAAGCAAGAAAAGGTCTGCAGACTTTTTCTAAGCCTATTAAGAAAAAAAAGATAAATTATATTTCTAAAGATTACGTTGCCCTTTTAAAAGCTTTAAAAAAATATAATTTTTCGGTAGTGCCAACTTGGTATTATTCATCTTCTAATAAAATAAATAAATTTCCTATAGCACTTAAGGTGGTTGGTCCTGATTTTATTCATAAGACTGATAAAGGGGGAATAATTTTAAATATTAAAAATCAGAATGATCTTAAAAAGGCAGTACAAAAACTTAAGAAAGATCATAGCAAGTATTTAAAAAATAAAGAAAATAAAATAGTTTTGCAAAATCAGAAGATGGGTGATTTAGAGTTAATTTTAGGGATAAAAAGAGATAAAAATTTTGGTCATGTTCTACTTTTTGGTTTAGGAGGAGTATATGCTGAAGCTCTAGAAGAAACGCAACTTGTTTTAGCTGATTTAAATCGAAAAAGTGCTTTAAAAGCCTTAAAGGCGAGTCACTTTTTTCCAATTATTAATGGTTTAAGAGGAAAGGAGTTTAATATTTATGCTCTAGCTGACGCTTTAGTTAATTTATGCAATTTAGTAGCAGCGCATCCAGAAATTAAAGAGCTTGATATTAATCCCCTACTGCTTACCGAGAAAGAGGCTATCGTTTTAGATGCCCGTGTTTTAACCGATTAAATATGTATCAGACTAAAAAAGTCATAGTTATATTGCCAGCTTATAATGCTAGCCAGACTTTAGAGAAGACGGTTTCAGATATCCCATCTTTGGTTGATGAAATTATCTTAGTTGATGATGGGAGTGGTGATGAAACTGTCAATATAGCACAACGTTTAGGATTAAGTGTTTATAAACATGAGAAAAATTTAGGTTATGGTGCTAATCAAAAAACCTGTTATCGTCTTGCTCTAAATCATGGGGCTGACATTATCATCATGATACATCCTGATTATCAATATGATCCAAAGCTAATAAAATATTTTGTAGAATTTATTTGTGATGGCTATTTTGATGTTATGTTGGGAACAAGAATTAGAAGTCGTCAAGAAGCTTTAGCCGGCGGTATGCCAGCTTATAAATATTTTTTTAATCGTCTTTTAACCATCTTTCAAAATTTAGTAACGGGACGTAATTTATCGGAGTGGCATACTGGCATGCGCGCCTATTCACGAACTGTGTTGGAAACAGTTAAATGGCAAAATAATTCCAATGATTTTGTTTTTGATAGTCAAATACTTTTTCAGATAGTAGCACAAAAATACCGTATTGGCGAAATACCAGTGCCAGTTCGTTATTTTAAGGAAGCATCATCGATTAATTTTAGACGAAGTTTAAAGTATGGTCTGCAAACTGTCGTTTATAGCATTTCCTATCTTTTTAAAAAAACAAAAGTCAATGAATAAACGTTTAAGATATCTACTTTTAGTTTTAATTGGACTAAGCCTATATTTAGTGACTGTATTTTTTGATTTTTCCTATTTTGATGATCAAGATTTAATTCTGACTAATTACCCGATAATTAGTAATTTTCAAAATGTTGGACAACTTTTTTCTGATGATGTTTTTTTATCAGAGTCTAATTTTTATTATCGCCCTATTTTAAATTTATCTTTTATGATAGAGGCGCAGATATCAAAAACAGCCCCTTGGTTTTATCATCTGGCCAACGTTATTTATCATCTATTAGCAGTATTGTTGCTTTTTAGTTTACTTCTAAATTTGAAAGTGAGAGAAAAAAAAGCTTGGTATTTATCTTTATTATTCCTAATACATCCCGCCCTGGTGTCAGCGGTTGCCTGGATTCCGGGTCGGAATGATTCTTTACTGGCGGTATTTATATTATCAAGTTTTCTTTTTTTTATTAAATTTATAGAAAGGGGAGGGTATAAAGATTATCTTTGGTGTTTGTTATTTTTTATTTTTGCCCTGTTAACCAAAGAGGCCGCTGTTTTTTTACCGCTGTTGTTTATTTTTTATTATCTTTTTTTAACAAAAGATAGGATAGATAAAGAAAAAATCTGGACACTTGTTTTAGGGACAACTCTTAGTATATTTTTATGGTTTTTATTTCGCAGCTTAGTAGTTACTGAATCATTGGGAGACATAAAACAAATAGTGCTGACAGTTATAAATTATTTACCAGTCTTAATGGTTGCTTTAGGTAAATTTTTTCTCCCTTTTAATTTAGGGATAATGCCGCAACTTCATGAATCTAATTTAATTTGGGGAGGCGTTAGTTTTTTGTTTTTATTATTCTTATTAATAAGGAAAAAGATAAAAAAAGAATATTTTATTTTTAGCCTGCTTTGGTTTACTCTTTTTTTATTACCTGGCTTATTAAATCCAGATCCGAAAATATCTTATCAAATACTATTATTAGAGCATAGACTTTACTTGCCTTTTGTGGGTTTAATAATTCTATTATCTCAAACAGAATTAATCAATAAAAGAAGGGGCAAGATAAGCTTGATTATAAAAAGTACTATTCTAATATTTTTTTTCACCGTAACGCTTTGGCGTTTGCCTCATTTTAAAAATCCCCTTTCTTTTTGGCAGTATGCGGTTACAACATCACCTAATTCAGCTTTAGCGACTCGTAATTTAGGAGTAATGTATTATTTAAGTGGCGACAATGAAGCGGCAATGAAAAATTACAAAAGATCTATAGAAATAAATAAAGATGAGCCTATGGTTTATAATAATTTGGGTCTTATTTATCTAGAAAACGGAGATTTAGAGAGCGCGGAAGAATATTTTTTAAAAGAATTAAAGATAAATCCAGGTTATGATAAGGCTGTTTTAAACCTTGAGCTGTTGCAAGATTTGAAAAACCAGTTAAGATAAATACATATGCTAAAACAAATTTTTTCTAAATCAATTGATAATATAACTCTAGCCGCCGCTCTTGTGGCGACTTCTTCCTTGCTTTCCCGCGTTTTAGGAGTCTTGCGTGATCGTATTTTAGCTGGTGCTTTTGGGGCTGGGGTAGCTTTAGATAATTATTATGCAGCTTTTCGTATTCCAGACTTAATTTTCAATTTAGTAGTATTAGGAGCGCTGTCAGCCGGTTTTATCCCTGTTTTTACTAATCTTATAAAAAAAAGAAAAGAGCAAAAGGGGAAAAATAATGAGGCCTGGCGTTTAGTTAACAATCTTTTAAATTCCTTGCTCATACTTTTAACCTTACTTTCTGTAGCGGGAATTATTTTTTCTGATAACTTAACAAGATTAATTACCCCTGGTTTTGAGCTAGAGCAACAACAAGAGGTAGCAGCTTTAACGCGGATAATGTTTTTATCACCGATATTTTTAGGACTTTCAGGAATAATGGGCGGAGTTTTGCAATCTTTTAAGAGGTTTTTAGTATACTCATTGACGCCAATTTTTTATAATTTAGGAATTATTATTGGCGCCTTATATTTTGTAAATATTTGGGGTCTTGCTGGCTTAGCTTGGGGCGTTGTTTTAGGTTCTTTTCTCCACTTTGTAATTCAGCTGCCTACAGTTTATAACTTAGGTTTTCGTTATCGTGCCATTATATCATGGCGTGATAAAAGTATTAGAAAAATTGCAGTCATGATGGTTCCACGAACTATGAGTCTGGCTATTTCTCAAATAAATTTGGTTGTTATTACTGTAATTGCTTCAAGTTTAGAATCGGGATCTTTAACTGCCTTTAATTTTGCTAACAACCTACAAGCTTTTCCGGTTGGAATTTTTGGCATTTCTTTCGCTATAGCCGCATTCCCGGTATTGGCAGAAAATGCTAATAATTATCAAAAATTAACTAGCAATTTTTCTAAAACAATGCGGCGTATATTATTTTTTGTCGTGCCAGCAACTGTATTGATAGTGGCTTTGCGTGCTCAAATTGTTAGAGTAGTACTAGGAACGGGAAATTTTGATTGGCGCTCTACTTTCATGACTATGGATGCATTAGGTTTTTTTGCTTTGTCTTTATTTGCGCAGGCGACTATTCCGCTTTTGACAAGGATGTACTATGCCAAACATAATTCAAAAACGCCTTTCTACTTTGGTTTAATTTCCATTGCAGTTAATATAATTCTTTCTGTTTGTTTTGGTAAATCTATGGGGGTAGCGGGATTAGCCCTTGCTTTTTCGATCGCAAATATTATTAATTTTATCTTGCTTTGGGCCTGGCTTTATGTTAAAGTAGGGGCTCTAGATTTTTCTCGAATTATCTTATCTTTTTTAAAATTTTCCTTTGCTGCTGTGGGCGCTGGTCTAGCTACTCAAATTTCTAAGTTTTTAGTTTGGCCCTTAATTGATATGACCACGTTTATTGGTGTTTTTTCCCAATTATTATTTTCTTCTTTAGTCGGACTTTTAGTTTATCTTTTATTCTGCTACCTTTTAGAGAGCGAAGAACTTGTGCATTTTATCACAATTTTGAAAAAAAGATGGCCTTTTAAGAAGATTAAAGTTGGAGATCAAGGTGAAGCTCGAGGTATAAGTTAAAAAATATGTTTGAAATAAATAAAATTAGAAATTTCTCAATTATTGCACACATTGATCACGGTAAATCAACTTTAGCTGATAGAATGTTAGAATTTACCAATACCGTTGAGAAAAGAAAGATGAAAAATCAAATACTAGATGGTATGGATATTGAGCGGGAACGCGGCATCACAATTAAATTAACACCGGTAAGTATGGAATATCAAGGTTACTATCTTAATTTAATTGACACCCCTGGGCACGTTGATTTTTCCTATGAGGTTTCTCGATCTTTAGCGGCGGTTGAGACCGCCTTATTATTAGTTGATGCCACTCAAGGAATACAAGCACAAACGTTAGCTAATCTTTATTTAGCCATGGAGCAGGATTTAAATGTGATTCCGGTGGTTAATAAAATTGATTTACCAGCGGCTGATATTCCTAAGGTAAAGGGAGAAATCATGCGTCTTTTAGGTTGTCGGGAAGATGAAATTTTTACTGCTTCGGGAAAGACCGGAGAAGGCGTGCCAGAGATTTTAGAGGCTATTATTAAGCAGGGGGAAGCCCCTACCGAGCCGACAATAAATTTAGAATCCGATTTTTCCCGGTCTTTAATTTTTGATTCCAAATATGATATTTATCGAGGTGTAGTTGCTTATATACGAGTGGTAAATGGAGTTTTGAAAAAGGGTGATAAAATTAAATTGGCCTCAGCTCATGAAGAAAGCGAGGTTATTGATTGTGGTGTTTTTAATCCTGGTTATTTTTCAACAGATAAATTAATGCCCGGACAGATTGGCTATGTGGTAACTGGATTTAAAGAGGTGGCTGAATGTCGTGTGGGGGATACTGTTTTGTCAGGCAAGGCGATTAAGACTGAGAAAGTGGAAGCTTTGCCGGGTTACAAGGAGGTAAAGCCCATGGTTTTTGCTGGCATATTTCCTCGTGAAGGAAATGATTTTAAGGAGTTGCGTGAAGCCATGGATAAACTTAAGTTAAATGATGCTGCCCTTGTTTATGAGCCAGAAAGATCTGATGCGCTAGGTTTCGGTTTTCGTTGTGGTTTTTTAGGTCTATTGCATTTGGAAGTTTTTCAAGAAAGACTGCGTCGTGAATACAATCTTGATTTAATTGTTACCATTCCTAGTGTTGCTTATAAAGTTTATAAAACTGGAGGTGAGGAAATAATAATAAGGACGCCTCAGAAGTTACCAGAACAAAATCGAATTGAAAAGATAGAAGAGCCTTGGGTGGCGCTTGATATTATTAGTCCCAAAAATTATTTAGGAAATATTATGAACCTCGCTCAAGAAAAACGAGGAATTTATAAAAATACTGAATATATTTCTGGCGAACAAGTAGATGGTCGAGCAATTTTACATTATGAAATGCCCTTATCCTCAATTTTAACTGATTTTTATGATAAGGTGAAAAGTGTTTCTTCTGGTTTTGCGTCAATAAATTATGAGTATTTAGATTATCGTCGAGCGGATGTTGTAAAAATGGATATTTTAGTAGCAGAAGAGCCTATCGAAGCACTAGCTACTATTATTTATAGCGATGATGCTTATCGACAGGGACGAGAGGTGGTAGATATTTTAAAGGACAACTTGCCCCGACAAATGTTTGCAATCAAAATTCAGGCCGCTGTCGGTGGTAAAATTATAGCTGCTGAAAAATTATCAGCTTTGCGCAAAGATGTGACCGCTAAATTGTATGGTGGTGATGTTACGCGAAAAAGGAAATTATTAGAAAAACAAAAGAAGGGAAAGAAAAAGATGATGGCGGCTGGCAAGGGTAGCGTTGATATTCCAGCTAATATATTTGTTAAAATTTTAAAGAGATAAATATGAAAAAAAAGAAAATGGTTAGACTTTTTTGGTTAGTGGTTTCAATAGTTGTTGGCGTTTCAATGATTTTTTTACCAATCTTTCTCGCCTTTTAAAATTATAATTATATGAAAGAGTGGCGCTTGTTACCCGAGCTTAAACCAAGTGAAGAATTAATAAAATTAAATCTTAATCCTTTATTGTTGCAGCTTATGCTTCATCGTGGTTTTACTACGCCCAGCGCAATTAATAATTTTTTAAATTTTAAGCTTGATGAAGGTAAAATTTTAGCAATGTCTCAAGAGGATGAAAATGGATTTTATGACCCTTTTATTTTCAAGGACATGGAAAGAGCGGTTGAGCTAATAATTTCTCACATTAAGAAGGGTGATTTAATTATTGTCTATGGTGATTATGATGCCGACGGAGTTACTTCTTCGGTTATATTATATGAGACTTTGCGATTATTACAGGCCAAAGCCGAGGTTTATTTACCGGATAGAGTGAGCGAAGGCTATGGTTTAAACAAGATGGCGATTAATAAAATTAGGCAAGGTGGAGCAAAATTAGTAATTACTGTGGACACTGGAATCAGAAACAAGGAAGAGGTGACTTATGCGCAAGGCCTGGGTCTTAATGTTATAATTACTGATCACCATGTTTTACCAGAGGAATTAAATCAGTTACCAGATTGCCCTATTATTAATCCAGCCGATACGCGCAATAATTATCCTTGTCCTTTTCTAGCAGGTGTTGGCGTATCTTATAAGTTAATTAGCGCTCTTTTAATAAAGTCAAAACTTTCTCCTAAGCAAAAACAACAATTAGCTGACAAGGCACTTGATTTAGTTGCCTTAGGGACCGTTGCTGATATGGTAAGCCTTAAAGATGAGAATAGATTATTAGTAAAAAGAGGGCTAGAAATAATAAATCGTAATCAAAGATTAGGTTTAAATCAATTATTATTTTCAGCTGGCATTAACACTACAAAACCAATAGAAGCGTGGAATATTGGTTGGCAAATTGCACCACGATTGAATGCGGCTAGCCGTTTAAGTCATGCCAATACCGCCTTTTCTTTATTAACAACAGATGACAGGGCGGAAGCGAAAGAGTTAGCAGAGGAGCTTAATCAGCGCAACAGTAGTCGCCAAGAGATTACAAAGGAGATAATGTTGCAGGTAGAAGAAAAAATTGATAAAAATAATGTTCCGGAAATAATTATTGGTGTTTGTGACGATAATCAGGCTTGGAATGAAGGGGTTATCGGTTTGGTGGCAGGAAAAATTGCAGAAAAATATTATCGACCAACCTTAATTATTACTCGTTTAGTTGAAGCGGTTGAATTTGATAGCAAGGAGAAGAAGTTAATTCCCAAACAGGTTAGTTTTAAGGGTTCAGGGCGCTCAATTCCTGAATTAAATTTAATTAAAGCAATTGAAAAAAATTCTACTTATTTAAATAAATACGGGGGACACCCAATGGCTTGCGGTTTTTCTTTAGATTCAGAAGAAAAATTGAGATTATTTAAAGAGGGGATGTTAAAGTTAGCAAAAGAGAAGTTAGCTAAAGTTAATTTGGTTCCCAAAATTGACATTGAAATTGAGTTGAAAAAAGATGATATAAATTTAGATTTTGCTCAAGATATTGAAAAATTAGCACCTTTTGGTCAAAATAATCATCAACCTAAGTTTGTTTCCTATAATTTTAAGGTCGAAGATGTCACGTTAATGGGGGAAGATAAGCAACATATAAAATTAAGAGTAAATAGTTTTTGGGCAATATCCTTTGGTGGAGCAAAAAAATATGAAGAAGTTAAAGTGGGCGATAGGATAGACATTGTGTATTATCTTGAAATAAATAAATTTAATGGACGCGAAGAAGTGCAATTAAAAATTATTGATTTAAAATTAAGCAAATAGATATGATAAATGAAAGTGCTAAAATTTTTAGTGATGGTGGAGCGCGCGGCAATCCAGGTCCAGCTGGTATTGGCGCGATTATCTATGACGTCAAGGGGAAGGTGTTAGCTGAAATTGCTGAATATTTAGGCAAGACAACTAATAATCAAGCAGAGTATAGAGCTTTAATTGCTGCTTTAAATAAGGCAAAAAACTTAAAATTAAAAGTTGTAGATTGTTATTTAGATAGTGAACTGGTAGTAAAGCAGTTAAATAGACAATATAAAGTAAAAAATAAGGAGCTCTCACCATTATTTCTAGAAGTATATAATATTAGTCTTTCGTTTAAAAAAATTACTTTCAATCATATTAAAAGAGAGCAAAATAAAGAGGCTGATAGATTAGCTAATGAGGCAATGGATAGAGGAAAATAATAAAATAAAAAACTATTCTTAAGTACAGAATAGTTTTTTTATTTGGTTATTTTAAATTTTATATTTAGAAATGTTGTGTGTGGCAATTTGGGAGATCGCTTTTATATCATCTGGTTTTAAATGTTTAAATCTCCCCTGTTTTTTTAAGTAGCTTTCTACTGGCTCAGCTTTGAAATTATCTGTTATGCTAGAGTGAGTTAACTGTCCATTTGTATATTCAAGAAGAGGATAAAGAGCGGTTTTAACTGCCAATTTTCCCATTGCGGCCGCCTCGCCATAATCTATTTTCCAACCAGGAATACAAGGAGAAAGAATTTGGATATAGGAAGGGCCAGAAATAGTTAGAGCCTTTTTTACTTTATTGGTAATGTCATCGGGAAAGCCAGAAACTGATTGAGCCACGTATTTAACATTATGAGCTAGGGCAATAGCAAGCATATCTTTTTTATTTTGAGTAGAGCCAATTGATTGCTTGCCGCTTGGAGTGGTGGTGGTGGCGCTGCCATAAGGGGTAGCGCCAGAGGCTTGTATGCCAGTATTTGAGTATGATTCAGTGTCATAGCAAATATATAAAATATTTTCCCCTCTTTCCCACATACCACTAATTAAACCCAAGCCAATGTCAAAGGTTCCACCATCTCCAGCTTGAACTATAACCTTTGTTTTTTTATCCCCCTTTTTCTTTAAAGAGGCCAAAATGCCGGAAGCAACGGCAGCTGCATTTTCGAATAAGGAATGTATCCAGGGAAGACCCCAAGCACTTTCTGGGTAGGCTGTTGTTGTTACCTCCAAGCAGCCAGTTGCATTAGCAATAATAGTATCTTTGCTTAAGCCGCGCATTACTGCTTGAACAGCTGATAATTGGCCACAACCAGAACAAGCATTATGCCCTGATGAGAGAAATTGTTTTTTAATATTTTTCATAAATAATTTAATATTTTTTATTTTCAGAGTGAATCATCACTTGACCTTATTTCAATATAGTCAGATGTTTTAATAATAATTGCCGAAGAATCGCATTTTTCCAGAGCGTCTTCAAAATTTTCAAAATTATCTACATCTGCTAATTTTATTGATTGTGGCTCTAGAGTGAGAATGGTGCCAACTCCACCGGGTAGATTATCGCGCATACAGTTTAATAGCTGTGCAAGATTAGAGCTTACTTCATTTAAGGCTAGGTTTTCTATTTTAACCCCGGGTGCCAGATTCCAGCCGACATAATTAAATTGTTTATTATAATCAATAAAGTCAGTCGCATAGCCACATCTTGAAATTTTTTCGTCAGTGGAAGTTATGCAAGAATTATCTGGTATATATTTAGGGACGGAATAAACGTATAAAGTTGTTATATCAAAAATTATATTTTTAAATTTTTCATTAGCATATTTAAGACACAAGGCTTGGCAGTCTTCCTGAGACCCAATTTCAACGCCGCTATAACAGGTAAATTGTTCAGAAACAGGAAGTTCGAACAAAATTTCATGACGCGTAAAATCACATTCACAGCATCCAACTGTAGTATTTTTGACTGGCTCCTTCATCATGTCTATAGAAATATCCCTTTTTTTAAGCAGCTCAGGGTTAATGGTATCTAAAATAAAATAAGAAAGTAAAAGAATTACTAATCCGACCAAACTACTTGTTATCATGGTTTTAGCTTTAGAGATAGTGCTTTTATTGCCAGCTGAAATTAGCCAGATTACACCTCCAGCCATTAGCATTACAGCCGCTAAAATGCCAGCAATCATGAAACTATAATTATAAATTCCTTCTATGTATTTTGCCAGAAGATCGCTTTTCATTTTATCTCCCTCTTTTTTACCCACGGGCATTTCTCCTTCTAAACCAGGAATTGGTATTTGAAATTTAAAATCAATTTGTGCTTGCAGTGGAGTGGCGGGGAAAACCATAACAAGCAATGAAAACAAAAAGATCAAGATAAAAAGAAGTTGTGGCTTGAAAATAATTTTTTTCATACTATTTATAATTTAGGACAGGAATTCGTGCTTATATGAATATGATCTCCTTCAAAAAGAATTTTAGTTGCCGTGTCACATTTTTTCACCGCTTCAATAAATGCCTGATAGTTTTCTTCATCTCCTAAGTCAACCGCGTGTGATTTATCAAATGTGCCGCCCCCATAGTGACAAGAATTTTGACTGTGTACACAATCGTTATTTTGATAATTATCGCCGACACAATTTTGTAATTCGCCAATATTATTAGAATCACTAATAGATGATATTCTGCCAACGCCAGGATCTAAATATTGACTCATGCAATTAAGAAGTTGCGCTAATTCAGGGCTTGCGTCATTTATTTGTTTTTCAATGCCTGGATCAAATGTCCATCCAGAAGAATCGAGATAACTCTGATAGAATCTTAAGGTATTTATTTCAACGCATCTTTGCTCAAGCGGCGTTGTTATCTCTATGTTTTCTGCACATGTCTGCTTTGGTTTATAAATAAGCATCTGCATTTTTTGATCTTTGCATAATTTCTCACAAGCGGACTCACTTAAATTCGGACTGGAATTGCAAGGAAAGTTTGTTCTTGAGGCATAATCACCACAAACACAACAGGCAACGGAGAGATCTTTAATTGAGCCGAAGATTGGCGTTCCTAGTGCAGCGTCGGGAGGAGCCGCACATATATTTTTTTCATTGCATTCAGCATTTTTTATCACCTGTGAGCTTTTCAATACTCTTCCTGCTCCTCCGCGCTCTTCACATGTTTCTCTACATTGTTCATCGCTAATTTCTTCATTAGATTGCTCGCAATAATTTACTGGCAATTGGGTTGTATACGATCCACCGGTTGGATTAGTAGAAGTTGTGGATTCAACTAAGTCACACTGACAGCAATAATCGCTAAACTCTGGCTCCTTCATCATGTCTATAGAAATATCCCTTTTTTTAAGCAGCTCAGGGTTAATGGTATCTAAAATAAAATAAGAAAGTAAAAGAATTACTAATCCGACCAAACTACTTGTTATCATGGTTTTAGCTTTAGAGATAGTGCTTTTATTGCCAGCTGAAATTAGCCAGATTACACCTCCAGCCATTAGCATTACAGCCGCTAAAATGCCAGCAATCATGAAACTATAATTATAAATTCCTTCTATGTATTTTGCCAGAAGATCGCTTTTCATTTTATCTCCCTCTTTTTTACCCACGGGCATTTCTCCTTCTAAACCAGGAATTGGTATTTGAAATTTAAAATCAATTTGTGCTTGCAGTGGAGTGGCGGGGAAAACAACAACAAGCAATGAAAACAAAAAGATCAAGATAAACAGGGGGCGTAGTTTGAGAGTAATCTTTTTCATATATTAAATATTAAATAAAGTTTTATCACTTTTAATATTTGCGTTTTTTATGATATTTGTT
>JAQWDY010000008.1 GCA_028705215.1 Patescibacteria group bacterium
CTTTATTTACAGGCCTTTCCGCTCGTTTGACTTAAACAAAAGAACTCAGCGTAAACTGAGTTCTTCTGATTTTTTGGTAATATTAGACCTCTCCTGTCGGTCTTAAACACCAAAACGTTGTTGGCTCCCGGGGTGGGATTCGAACCCACGACCAATTGGTTAACAGCCAACTGCGCTACCGCTGCGCTACCCGGGAATATAATATTTAGTTTTCTCCAAAAAACAAAATACTTCAAACATTTGAAATATTTACTTATATAATATATCAAATTACCCGCTTATGTCAACTAAAAATATAAATAGAAAAAGAGGCTTATTTTCAGGCCTCTTTTTCTTTATTTCTAGCTTTAATAATCCCTTAATTTCTCTAATCCCTCTAGTTTTCTGATCTTCTCTAGAGCCTTAGCTTCAATTTGACGAATACGCTCTCTTGTTACCTCAAATTCTTGTCCCACCTCTTCTAGAGTATGGGCCACACCATCTAAGAGACCAAAACGCATTTCCAATATTTTTTGCTCACGAGGAGAAAGCTGAGACACTATGTTTTTAACATAATCACGTAATAACTGCAAAGCAGCCGCTCTATCGGGGGTAACATTTTTCACATCTTCAATAAAGTCTTCCAAGGTTGAGTCTTCCTCATCATCGCCAATAGTTGTCTCTAAAGATATCGTATCCTGCGATATTTTCATAATGTATCTAACCTTATCTAATTCTTCGCCCATTTCCGAAGCAATTTCCTCCGCCATCGGCTCTCTACCTAATTCTTGGATTAAGTTACGCTGTATTTGCTGAAACTTATTAATCGTTTCTACCATATGAACTGGAATTCTAATAGTTCGTGACTGGTCAGCTAAAGCTCTTGTTATCGCCTGCCTTATCCACCAAGTAGCATAGGTAGAGAATTTAAAGCCCTTGCGGTATTCAAATTTTTCCACTGCACGAAAAAGACCAATATTACCCTCTTGAATTAAGTCAAGCAAACTCATACCCTTAGCTCCAGCAAACTTTTTCGCAATTGAAACCACTAATCTTAAATTAGCTTCAATTATTTTCTTTTCCGCTTCTCTGTCTCCTTTTTCTTTTCGCTTCGCTAATTCTGTTTCCTCTTCTCCAGAAAGAAGCGGCACCTTACCAATCTCCTTTAAATACATTTGAATTGAATCAGCACTTAACTTCGATAAATCAACTTGCAAAGCCGCCTTTTTTGCTTCCTCCGCTTTGTCCTTCCCTTCCATAGAGCCTAGTAATCGACCAGAATCTTCTACAATTTTAATACCATTCTTTTGTAGTTCACCTAAAAAAACGTCATATTCATAAATATACTCTTCAACTTCAGGAAAGATATAGAGAAGTTCGGTTTCGGTAACAAAACCCCGCAAACGGCCTTTTGTAATTAATTTTTGCAACTTTTCTTCGTTTGGTCTTACCACTTCGCGGGCTACTTCCTTACTTTTTTTCACTACTTTTGTATTTTTTTTAGGAACCGTTTTTTTAACAGCCGCCTTCTTTGTTTTTACTGTTTTTTTTGGCTTTTCTGTCTTTGTTTTTTTTAGCGCGCTAGTCTTTTTAGTTGTTTTCTTAACTACAGTTGCCTTAGGCTTTACTTTTTTAGTTGCCTTTATTACTTTTTTAGGAGCAACTTTAAGTTTAGCTTTTTTTGGCTTAACTGTTTTTTTAATTGGCTTTTTGGCCATATATTTTACATTAATTTTTTTAACTCTTCGGTAGCGTTTTTCAAGTTCGCCATCAATTCTCCCATTTTTTCTTTATCAAAATTATCTTGTTTTTCTAAAATAATTATTTCTTTTTCTATACCCTTGATCTTTTTCTGAAAATAGTAACGCTTTAATTCCTGACTAATTTTTATTAATTCTTCTCGAGCCTCATTAACGTTATGATTATAGTATTCTTTCTCTCCTAACAAAAGCAATCTATCTAGTAATTTTAATAAATCATCGTCATTTTTTAGGTAATCTTTTATATCTTCATAGCTAAATAAAGCAGCCTTATTATAATAGATAATTAGAGTCTTGTAAAATGTGACATTTCTTTCGCCATAGAAACGATCGATATCTAAATTATCCAGTAGATAAGGAATAAATTGAGGGAATTTTATCACCAGTGCTAAAACTAATTCAGATAACATTTCTTCTCGTGATAAAATTGGCTCCGCTTTTTCATTGTTTTTTATTTCCTCGCCTTGAATATTGTCACCTCTGTAATTTAAAGATGTGCTATATTTAACAAACTCTTCCCTAATATCAGATTCGGAAAAATCTAATTCTTCGCTAATTTTTTTCAACCAATATCCCTGTTCCACCTTATTGGGCACAAGTTGTATCATCGCAAACATTTTATTACGTACTAAAATCTTATTATCCAATTTATCTAGGTTTAAATCAGTTGATATTTTCAAAAAATAATAATCAAGCATGGGTTGGGCCGCCTTAATTGCCTCCTTAAATTCATTAGGATTTTGCCGCAGACTTTCGTCAGGATCCTTGCCTGAGTTTAAGGTTATAATTTTAACATTCATCTCCTGCGCTAAGACTTCCCTAATCCCTCTGTCTACTGCCTGTTGACCAGCTGCGTCCATATCAAAGGCAAGGGCAATATTTTTGGTAAAGCGCTTTAAAAGCGCTATCTGCGCCCTTGTTAGAGCTGTTCCCGATGAGGCAACAACATTATATATACCATGATTATGGCAAGAGATAGCATCCATTTGCCCTTCAACGACAACTACTAGGTCTTCCTCACGAATAGCACCTTTGGCTTTATTTAAACCAAATAAAACACGACTTTTATCATATATCTCTGTTTGCGGACTATTAATATACTTAGCTGTTTTTTCTGTTTTTTCTTTTTCTGGGCTAATCCGAGCGGTAAAGGCAACTAAATTATTATTAAAATCCCAAATAGGAAACATGATGCGACCACGAAAGCGATCATAATATGGGCTCCGCCCGCCCGTTCTGCTACTTTTTAAAATCAAACCCGCTGCCTCCATTTCAGCGGCAGTATATTTTGGTCCTATCTGTGGTCTTTGGCTAAGAAAATTATACAAACTATCTCCCTTGTCTGGCGCATACCCCAAACTCCAATCAGTTATAGTCTCAGCCTTCAGTCCTCTTTTTAACAAATAATCCTGCGCTGATTTTCCAGTTTGACTCTCTAAAACATGCGCATAGTATTTACCCGCCAACTTCATAATATCAAGCAAACGGTTAAGTTTAGATTTATCACGACTTGCATGTTGCCTTAACTCCACGCCTGCCTTAGTGGCCAAAAGATGCAAGGCTTCGGAAAAATCTAAACCCTCTTTTTCCATAATAAAAGAAAAAATATCACCACCTCGACCACAACCAAAACAATGCCAAATTTGTTTATCTGGCGATATCACAAAAGACGGAGTTTTTTCGTTATGAAAAGGACAGAGTGCTTGAAAATTAGCACCAACTGCCTTAACTGGAATATACTCCCGAATTAAGTCAACAATATTTAATTTTGCTTTTATATCATCAATCTCTGACATATTATTGAAAAAAATCTGGTAGTACTAAACTTTTTATTCTTTCCGCCTCCTCTTCCACCGTCTTGCCATCATACTCAGCATTATGACGTTTTTGCCCAATGTAACCTGGACGCTTCTGATCAAGATGAAGGTTAAATAAAATCATTTCCTTACCCTCCTTATCATAACCCTCTTTATAGTATACATGAAAACGAGGATAAAAGTCGCGGGAAAGCCGGCGTGCAAAAGAGCGCTCGCCGTCTTCTCGTTCAGGAATAAAAGAATAACCCGCTTTTCGTAAAAACATTTCCGGATTTTCTTGTAATTGACTTTTATAAACGAATATCTTCATAAACTAACTTTTTTTAAAAATTACAAAATTATAGGCAAAAAAATTATAGACACCGATTATAAAACTAACGATAAACTGGGCCAATAGATACCACGCTCCCCATTTATTAACCAACAAATTCATTAAAAAGACATTAATACTTAAACCAATAAAAGCGTTTATAATATATAAAATTAATTGCAAGGGAATCTTTTTGTAATGGTAATTTCGAAAAGTCCAAAATTTCTGCAAAGAAAAACTAACAACAAAGGAAACAACAAAAGCCAAGCTAGTTGCTAAAAGTAAATTAATTTTCAAAAAACCATGAAAAAAAGCCAGAGAGATTAAATTTACTAAAGTTGCGCTAACGCCCGCAATAAAGTATTTAATCACCGCCTTTTTAGCATCAATTAAAGGAAATAAGCGAGGAAAATGGCAAGCTAAACCTTGTCTTAATTGTCTATAGGAGTTGTTAATATATCTTCCTATCATTTACTATTATTAAAATAATTATCTAGCGTCCAGCGTATAATCTCCTTGCTTTCTTGAAAACGACCATTTTTTCCCGCACTATTTAAAACCGCAGCTGCTAAAATATCGCCTTCTTCTCCTGCAAAAATACCAGCAAAACAATACCCCGCCTTTTCCGTATATCCAGTCTTCCCTCCTAAGGGGGAAAAAATATTTTCCTCATCATCAAATAAAAGATAATCGGTTGATTCAATTTTTTTTAACTTTCCCTGCAAAGTTTCAAATTGATGTGTTTTAAGAGAAATTGCCTCTCGTATCGCCTCTTCCTTAAAAGCAGCTAAAACTAAAAGAGCAGATTCTCGAGCAGTTGCCACATTTTTTTCTGATAAACCAATCGGATCGGCAAAAAAAGTATTTTCCAGCCTCAACTCTTTTGCCTTCGTGTTCATGCGCGCTACAAATTCTTCTTCACTAAATGGTGTTGCGTGCACCAGTGCTAAGGTAGCGCCATTGTCAGAGGCAACTAAACTGGTTAAAAAAAGATCTTTTATCTTTAATTTGTCACCATTGAAAAGATGCACTTTTCCTCCTGTAACCTGATCGTTGGGCGTAATTGTATAAATATCATCCCATTGTGGATTACTTTCTAAAAACACTAAAGCGGTCATCAATTTTGTAATACTGGCAATTGGTTGCACATCATTGGCGTTTTTTGAATAAAGCAACAGACGACCATCTTCCCCTAAAACAACCGCTTTTTGTGCACTAATTTCCTCATTTAATTCTGAAGGAACTATATTATAACTTAATCCACTTTGTAAAACGGTATAATTGATGTTAAAAATTAAGGAGGCAATAAGTAATATTAAATTAACAAAAACAGAAATTATCATGCTTTTTCTCTTATTAATCTTCTTTTTCTTCTAAGTAACGGCTAATTGTATCATTACTGTTTAAACTGGCATAATCGGGCAAATCTTTAAGTTCAGATAAACCAAGAAAGCGAATAAAATCAACACTAACCCGATAATAATTTAAATCCTTTTTCTTATCAAACTCTTCCTCAATTAAACCACGAAGCAGTAAATTACGAATAATTAAACTACAATTTATTCCTCGTATCCTTTCAATCTCAGTCTTACTTATTGGTCCTCGATAGGCAATAATTGTAAGGGTTTCCAAACTTGGCTGTGATAATTCTCCGCTTATTTCGCTTTTAAGAAAGGTCTTTACTAAATCAGAATTTTCGGCGCTAGTAGTTAATTGGTAACTTTTACCATTGTTTACTAAACTAATACCTGATTCTCTGTTTTTATAGTCATCTTCTAACTCCTTTAACTTATCGGCCGCTACCGCTGGTGTTATATCAAGGGCACGTGCTAAATCCTTGAGCGCTATGGGCTTAACAGTAGCAAATAACAATGATTCAAGCTGTGATTTAATGGTCATACTTAATCGGTTTTTAAATTATTTTTTAAAACATGAATTTCACTAAAAAGCTCACCCTGTTCGAAACTTAATTGCTCTTGTTTTGCTAATTCAAGTATTGCTAAAAAACTAACAATTTTTTCCGTTACATCCTTCGCTTGAGAAATTAATTGAGAAAAATTAAAACGATTTTTTTCAATTAATAATTTTTTAATTAGAAAAATTTTCTCTTCAATATTTATCTTCGGCGCCAATCTTTCTTCTGGTAGTCGTTTCTCCAATTCCTTTGCCAACTCTTCAAGTAGGGCTCGAAAAGATTTTGCTAAACTATTTATTGAAACTTTAGTTGGCGGCAAAAAACGTGGCTCTTCTTTTTCCACCCGGCGCGGCTTATTAGTTTCAGGAATAAATAAATATTTCTTTTGTAATAAAATAGCTTCTATCTTTTTGGAGGCAATAACAAATTCTTTATACATTCGCAACTGCCTTTCTAAATCTGCGCCCTCATCTTCCTCATCATCAATTAACAGATAGGGTAACAGGGCCTTAGATTTAATATGAAGCAGCTTAGCAGCAACTACTAAAAAATCTGATAATTCTTCGGGATCAATAGTCTCAAGTCCCTTTAAGTGAGTAATATATTCATCAGCAATTTGGGCTAAATTTATTTCCGTAATATCCATTTTTTCACTCTCTATCAGAGATAGGAGCAAGCCTAAAGGACCAGAAAATTTTTCGGTTTTAAACTCCATCATAACTTAAAAAGTATCAATTGCCCTTTTTGGTTCCATTAAATTAGATTTCCATAAATTACCAGGCAAGCAATTGTAACCCGCCTTGTAACTTTGTTTATTGTTGGAAAAATAATAATCTGAATTTATTTCTGAAGAGTCAAGATTAAAGGAAGCGCAAAGTTCAAATTTTTCTTCATCTAATTTTCTATATTCAATATTCCATTCATTACTAAATCTTGTAAAGGCATCTTCATCAGCAAAAACATCAATTAGACTACCAGGCAATTTATCATTTTCTTCATAATAAGAGTTAATATTACTCTCTAACATGCTAATTTGATTAAGCGTAAGTTGATCGAGACGACGATAACGAGCTGTTTTCGGTGATTCGATAAAAAACCAAACAGAGATAAAAGCTGCTAAAATTATAGCCAAAGATAAAAATAGAAAAATACGTGTCATTAAACTACTTTTCTTTAAATCATCTTGCTTGATATCATACAGATAGTAAGCAAAAACTAAGCCCGCAATAATAAAAACAGAAAGGGCTTTTAATATAAAACGAGTTGTTAACTCCCCTGACAAGAAGCTATTTATAACGCTAATTAAAAAACCAAGGATAATAACAGAAGCGACAAATATAATAAAGTAAGTTAACCATCTCCTAATCCCAGAATCAGGTAATATCTCCCCCTTCTTTAGGCCCTGTCTAATTAAACGTGTTAGAATAAAATAAATTGGCGTTGCGATAATCAACGCTGAAATAGCAAATTTAAACTGATTATTGGTATTCCAATAATTTGCACCAATATCCGGTATACTTTTATTAATAATACCAAAAACTATTAACCCAACTGAAATTGCCACAAAAACTAAGGCAACCAGAGACAGCAAGTAATAAAAAGCAAACTTAGCGTTGTTTTGCTTTGTCATATAATTTTTATTTAGTTAATACTACCTTCAATACTACTCTATTTTTCCTATTTTAGCAAGGTGAAAATAAACAATTTAATGTCCTTTTTCGTGATTTTCTATAGCCGATAAGCAACAAAACTACTCGCTAAAACGTTGATTTCCTTGGCAATTTTTTTGCTAACTTTTAACTTTTTTCCTAGAAATGAATTATTATCAAAAATAAAACGTAAAAATTTGATTCCCGCTTCAGAAATATTTAGATACTGAGCTTGATTTTTAGCAGTTCGGGCAAAATAGCAGTTAGAACAAAGCATGCCTCCACTTAATAAATCAAAATAATGATTTTCGGGTTTTAATTTTTGCTGACACTGCAGGCAAGTTCTAGTTTGCGGCTCATAACCAATAAGCGCCATCATGCGTAAAGTAAATATGGAAAATATAATCTCTCCTTCCTCTTTGCTAAAATCAAGCGGAGGCCTATCAAGCGCTTTTAAATAATTGGAAAATAAATTAAAAAGACTGATCTCTTCGCTTTCTTCTTCGGTAAAACGCATAAGCAAATTTGCACCCAAAAAAGCCCAGTGTAGATTATTTAAGTTTTCTTTCAAATTTAAATAAGCTTCTTTTATAATAACGCTACCAACATAATCTTGACCACGACCCCTAATTATCATTAAATCTACTAAATTTAAGGGTTCTATGTGTCCAGCTAATTTTGACTTTGGTTTTTTTGTCCCTCGTGCTACTAGCTTTAGCTTCCCATAATTTTGGGTGTAAAAAATTACCAGGCTATCATGCTCTCGATAATCCTGGCGCTTTAATACAATTGCTTTACTTAAGTAATTTCTCTCCATATTTATTCACTATCAAAAAAGGCTTGTAAAATAAAAGCTGCTGCCATTTCATCGCGTCCCACTTTATCTTTTTTGCTGCCTATAAGTGCATCAACTGCTTTTGAGCTTAGTCTTTCATCTTGAAGATATAAAGGTAAGCTAACTTTTTCTTTTAAGGCTGAATAAAACAAAAGCCATTTCCTATTATCCGACCTCTCGCCGCTTAACTTTTGCGGATTACCTAAAACTATTACTTCAATTTCCTCCGCCTTTATAACCGCCAGCAATTCTCCTAAAGAAGACACCGTTTTAAAAGGCAGGGCCATTTTTGTTTCCGCAAAACCTAAGGCTAGGCCAATTCTTTTTTCCCCCCAATCTACACCTAAGTAATTTTGTTTTAATGCGGCCATATTAAGCGGTTATAATTAAAGGACCCTGCTTAGTAATTGCCACCGTGTGCTCAAAATGAGCAGAAAGCGAGCCATCAGCTGTTATTATAGTATAGTTATTCTTAGCAACTTTAACCTTATAAGTGCCGATGTTTATCATTGGCTCTATCGCAATTACCATACCCTCTTTAAGCTCAATATTTTCTGACGAGTTATGCCTAATTTGATAATTAAAAACATCGGGCTCTTCGTGCGGGAAATAACCAACTCCGTGTCCAACTAAATCACGCACTATGCCATAATTGGGTAAAACAATCCTCTCAACTGCCGCCGCAATATCATTTAAACGATTTCCAATTTTTGCTTGTCCAATCGCCGCTTCAAGTGAGTGCTTGGTGACACTAAGCAATTTTCTTGCCTCTTGACTAATTTTCCCTACTCCTACAGTCGCACACATATCGGTAAAATAGCCACCGTGTTTTGAATAAGAATTAACTGGAAATCCCATTTTTTTCTGCTTTTTCTTACTAACTGGCCACTCCATGCCAATATCAATATCAACAATATCACCACTTTTTAATACTCGATTAGGCACGGCACTCCCGTGAACTACCTCATCATTTATGGAAATACAAAGCGCTGAAGGAAAAAAAATATCATCGCCCATTGGATAATCTAAAAAAGCAGGAACGCCATCAGCTTCATTTATCATAGCCAAGGCTGCATTTTCTAAATCCATAGTTGTTATCCCTGGCTTTACCATGGCGATAAGAGTTCTTAAAATATGGGCTAAAATTTTCCCCCCTTCACGCAGAACATTAATTTCCGCTTCAGTTTTTATATAAATCATATTTTTACAAATTTTGAAATGAGCTTATATTTTTTTCTTCCTTCTTTTTGTCTTTCGCTGATAATGTTGGCCTAACATTCATATCTTTATGTAAAGACGAAACCTCAAATCTTTTCTTTTTTTCTTCTTGCCAACTCACTCTTTCCCGTGGCAAACGACTCTTTAACATTGATTCTTTTTGCGAAAGTCGTCGATTTAACACCTCTGTGTTTACCCCCGACCTGGCGGCCGTTGTATCCTGTGGACCAGAGACAAATTTCATTGAAGTATTGCGTCTGACGCTAACATTTTCCAGCGTTTTTAGCCTTTCTTTAAGGGCCTTATTTTTTTCATCCAAAAAACCAGTATCTTTAACCATATCCTTATTCACCTGAACTTGAGAATCTTTTTTTGCGTCATCGCTACTTGTTTTACTTAAATGTTTAAATAAGGACTTAATTTCCTTTTCATCATTTTTACTCAAATTAGAGCCCTTTTTCTTAATCATTTCCCAGGCTTGGCGCTGTCTTGAACTATCAAATTTTCCTCTTTTTATTGCCTTTTCATAATGCTTTACAGCGTGCATAATTGCCTGCTTATTATCAGCTAAGTTCTGCAAACTACCAACTCTGGTAGCTGCTGATAATTTTTTAGCAAAACTACTATTACCAACACTGGATCGGAAATTAGTTCCACCTGAAGGAAGGTCTTTTATTTTCATATTAATCTTTTAAACTATTAAGTAGCTCCTTAATTTTATCAAGATCATTAGTACTCAAGCCCAACTCAAGTCTTTTTTGATAAAGCTTATAAGTGTCTTTTCTGATGCTATAATCGGAAATTTTAATTCCTCGTCTTCTTTTTTTCTTATATTTTTCAAGTATATCCAAAATCAAATCTTGTTCATCTTGATCTAAATGGCGATAACTAGGATTTTTGCGCAAAAGCCGACCAAGGCGCCTGTCAAGTTCGCGTTCAGTTTGTTGACTTAGATTTTTAGAAACATCACTTATTTCCATAAAATAATATTAGTGTTTAAATTATAACATAAAAAAAACAGCTTTTAAAGCCATTTTTTTATTATAACTTAACTAATTATATTCTAAAGTCCATCGTACTCACGCATGGTAAGTTGTGATTCTATCTGCTTTACAGTCTCGATAACTACAGAGACAACGATCAAAAGACTGGTGCCACCAATGGCAAAAGATTGAATACCAGAGGCAGCTTGCATAATAAGAGGTAAAACAGCAATAATACCTAAAAATAAGGCGCCAACAAAAATAATTTTGTGCGTAGTTTTAGCAATATAATCACTGGTATTTTTGCCCGGTCTAATTCCTGGAATAAAACCGCCTTGTTTCTGTAAATTTTCGGCAATTTGATCAGGATGAAAAACAACTTCAGTGTAAAAATAGGTAAAAGCAAAGACCATGATAAAGTAAACGATGCCGTAAAAAAGCTGATTGTTAAACATTAAAATAGTCCATTCCGCCGCCTGTGCTATCCAGGCTGTTTTCGCATGTATTAAAAATTGCGCTATCATGGAAGGAAATAAAACCACTGAAACAGCAAATATAATAGGAATTACGCCTGCCATATTAACACGTAATGGCAAATGTGTACTTGTCCCGCCAAAGGCACGACTACCTCTAATCTGGCGTGCGTATTGAATTGGGATATTGCGTTGTCCTTCGTTAATTATAACAACACCAACTATGGTGATTAAGGCAATAATAACAAAACCAATCAAGGTAAAGAGTTGTGTTTGGTCAAAGGTGAGAAAAATTTGTTGCACAGTTTGAGGCAAAGCCGAAATAATACCAGCAAAAATTAAAAGTGAAATACCGTTACCAACTTTTTGTTCAGAAATTAGTTCTCCTATCCACATTAATAAGATGGTACCGGCGGTAATAGTAATTAACATTACTCCCATGTTAAACATGCTTGTATCAGCTAGCAAGCCGGCGGCGCTACGACGCAATAGAGTAATCATGCCATAAGCTTGCAGTATACCAAGAGGAACTGTTAACAATCGAGTCCACATATTAATTTTTGAACGACCAGACTCTTCTTTTTGCATTTCTTCAATTTTTGGCACTATCATGCCCAGAAGCTGAAAAATAATAGAAGCTGTGATATAAGGGGCTACTCCCATCATGATAATAGAAAAGGTTTCCATGCCACCACCAGAAAACATATTAAGCAGTCCTAAAACTTGATTTGAAGCAAACAAACTCTTTAAGGCCGCCTCATTAACACCTGGAATTGGAATATGAGCAAGAAAACGAAAGATGACTAACATTCCCAAAACATAAAGAATCTTATTTCTTAAATCTTTCGCCTTCCAGATTTGAACTAATTTATCAAACATAGAAATATTAATTATTTACTTTGTTCTAAAACTCCGGCGCTCATTTTTACACCCGCAAACTTTACCTTTACAGTTAATTTATCTGTTTTACCTAAAATTTTTACCGGCAAACTAGCTGACGATATTAATCCTTTGGCAAATAATGACTCTGGAGTAACGTTCTCGCCATCTTGATAATTCTTATTAATATCCTTCAGGCTTAAAATTTGATTTTTTGGTTTAGCTGACTTAAAGCCACGCGCCTTAGGTGTCTGTAGTAGTTGCTGCTTCATTCCCAAGCGCTTCAAATTAGAAACACCAGAACGTGACCCCTGTCCTTTTAAACCACGTGTACTATAAGTACCGTGTCCTGAGGCGTTACCTCGTCCAACTCTTTTTCTTTTTTGACTAGCACCTTTGGCTTTTTTGATGTTATTTAAAGTTAACATATTTAATAAAATTAAAACAAGCTAATTATTTTTTCTTTTCTTCTTTATTTTCCACTGGCTTTACTTCTGGAGTCTTTTCCTTTACTACCTCTACCTTTCTTAATTTAGAAAGAGCATCAATGGTACAACGAGCGTTATTAACTTTATTGTTAGTGCCTAAAGTTTTACTGGTAATATTCTTAATACCCGCTAAATCAACAATGGCTCGAATTACGCCACCAGAAATAACTCCTCGTCCTTGTTGAGCTGGTTTTAACATAATTTTAGCCGCCCCTAATTTATTATAAATTTCATGAGGAATAGTATCTTTCACAATTGGTACCTTAATTAAAGTTTTCTTAGCTCTATTTACGGCCTTATTGATCGCAATGGTAACATCAGCTCCCTTTCCTAGACCAACACCAACTGAGCCCTTTTTATCACCAATCGCTACACAAGCGCGAAAATTCATTCTTTTACCACCGGCCATAACACGAGTTACTCGAGCTATTTCTAAAATTCGTTGCTCAAATTCATCACGAGGCTCATTGTTACGACGAGAATCACCTTTGCGACCACGAAAAGACTTCCTTTTTTCACCTCCATATAAATCCTTAGCAACCGTTTTTGCAGCGCCCTTGTCCGTTTTTCCTGCTTGGCTATTATTTGTTTTTACTTTTTTATCTTCAGACATATTTTCATTAATTTATTTTCCTTTCAATTTAAAATTTTAAGCCACCTTCGCGCGCACCGTCTGCCACTGCTTTAACGCGACCATGATATTTATAAGAGCCACGATCAAATGCTATTGCCTCAATTTTTTGCTTCTTAGCTTTTTCCGCAATTAACTTACCAAGCTTAAAACTAAGTTCAGTTTTTTTAACATTCTCCTTAATTTCACGTGAAGCCGCACTTACCAAGGTTTTGCCCTGATTATCATCAATTAATTGCAAATACATACCACGATTGGATCGAAAAACACTTAAACGTGGTCTCTCTGCTGTACCAGAAATTTTTACTCGAACGCGACCATGTCGTCTGGCTGCTTGTTCATTTTTAAATTTATTTTTATCCATATTATTTAATATTAGCGCCTTTTGCTATTTTATTTTCCCTTAGTTGCTGCCTTACCTGCCTTACGTCTTATTATTTCATCTGAATATTTAATACCCTTTCCTTTGTAAGGTTCCGGCTTTCTAATTTTTCGAATCGAGGCCGCCACTTCTCCTACAACCTGCTTATCAACTCCCGAAATAGTAATAGCATTACCCTCAACAGTAGCAGTAATACCTAAAGGAAGAATATATTCTATAGGATGTGAAAAACCAAGATTCATATTTAATTTATTGCCCGCGACAGAAGCGCGATAACCAACACCATTAATTTCTAATTTCTTAGAAAAGCCTTCACTTACGCCAATAACCGCATTACGAGTTAAGCTCCAAATCAAACCCCACATTGCTCCTGCCTCTTTTCCTTCTTTTTTAAAAGGCGCAACATGAATTTCATTGTTTTCTATTTTAATCTCAATTAAGGGATTAATATCAACCCTCATCTCGCCTTTAGCTCCTTTAACAACAAGAATGTTGCTATCTAAATTAGCGCTGACTCCAGTTGGCAATTTAATTGGTAATTTTCCTAAACGTGACATATAGCGTTATTTTATATATTAAAAGATTTCACCGATGACTTCGCCACCAATTTTTTGTTTCTTAGCTTCAGCTCCAGTCATTAAACCACGAGAAGTAGAAATGATAGAGGTACCAAAGTTATTTAAAACGGTTGGGATTTCTGATTTAGAAACATAAATCCGCAAACCAGGACGACTCACTCTTTGTATGGAGCTAATTTGGCTTTTACCATTCTTCTTGTACTTCAAATGCAACAATAATTCATCAAAATTATTATGTTTGCCCGCCAAACCTCCAGGAATAACTTCAGCCTTTTTAATCCAACCTTCATTAGCCAATATTTTAGCTACTTCATATTTGAGCTTACTTTTAGGCAATGATAAAACTGGCTTACCGACAGCGGAAGCGTTCCTAATTCTTGTAAACATGTCTGCGATGGGATCCATCATATTTTTAAATTAAACTTAAATTTCTAAATTACCAGCTGGATTTTCTGATTCCTGGCAAATCGCCATTATCAGCTAATTCACGAAAACAAATACGACACAATTTAAAATCGCGAATATAGCCATGATTGCGACCACAACGCCAGCAACGATTGATTTTGCGTGTTGAAAATTTTGGTTTTCTTTTTGCTTTTACAATTAATGCAGTTCTAGCCATATTTATATTTATTATTTACTTTCTTTTTTATTATCAGGCTTAAAGGGAAATCCAAAAAGTCTAAATAGTTCTAGTCCCTCTTCACGGTTTCTTGCAGTAGTACTGAAACTAATCTCTACTCCAAAAGGATTATCCATATCTTCTACCTTAATTTCAGGAAAGGCGGACTGATCTTTAAAACCAATAGTCATGTTTCCTGTTCTATCAACAACCTTAGTAGAAATACCTCTAAAATCACGAACGCGAGGAAAAGTGATGCTCACCAATTTCTCTACAAAATCATACATTCTCTCACCACGCAAAGACACCTTTGCGCCCACAGTCATTCCCTCTCTAATTTTAAAAGCTGATACCGACTTTTTAGCAAGCGTGAAAACTATTTTCTGACCAGTAATTTTTTCTAAATTATTAGACAACGCTGCTAAAAACTCCTTGTCTTTAGTATGGCGACCACAACCGACATTGATAACAACCTTATTTAAACGAGGAGCAAGCATTTTATTTTTATAAGCAAGCTTCTTCATTAAGGCTGGCACTATTTCTTTTTGATATTTTTCTTTAAATCTCATATAGATAATTTATCTTTACTCAATTATTTCCTGACATTTTTTACAAGCTCTAAATTTTTTGTCCTTCTTCCCTTCCACCTTTACTATTTTATTAGCCACGCGTGTAGTTTTCCCACATTTAGGGCACACAAGCGCGACATTGGAAACATTAATAAAAGCAGGAAACTCAATTCTTTGTCCCTTCTCTCCTTGTTTTTGGGGACGCAGATGCTTAATTAATAAATTTAAACCCTCAATACTAACCTTGCCTTCTTTTGGCATCACTTGTAAAACCTTTCCAGTTTTACCCTTGTCCTTGCCGATTAATATTTTTACTTTGTCATTCTTTTTGATATGCATATTTTTTCTCTTGATGCTTGTTTATAAAACTTCCGGTGCTAAAGAGGCAATTTTAAGAAAACCTGCTCTTCGTACTTCACGTGCTACCGGCCCAAAAATACGAGTTCCCTTGGGTTCTTTTTTCTGAGCATCATTAATTACTACGCAAGCATTATCATCAAAACGAAGATAGGAACCATCTTGGCGTCTAATTTCTTTATGTGTTCTTACAATTACGGCCTTAATAACGTCACCTTTTTTAATAGCGGCGTGTGGCGAAGCGCTTTTTACGGCGGCAATTATAACATTGCCAACATGAGCATAACGCCTACCTGTGCCTCCTAAAACACGGATGCATTGCACCTCCTTGGCGCCAGAATTGTCAGCTACTTTTAAATATGTTTGCACTTGTATCATATATTTGATCTCTTTTTATAACCCTAAAATTAATCGATAACTCGCCATCTTTTACTACGACTTAAAGGACGACACTCAATAAAACTAACCTTATCGCCTTCCTTGTGACTGTTTTTCTCATCATGAACTTGGTATCTATGGCTTACAGTGTATCTTTTTTTATATTTGGGATGAATTTTTACTGAATCAACTTTAACAATAATTGTTTTATCACCCTTGTCACTTACCACAATACCACTTAATCGGCGACGAATAACTTCTGGTTTTGTTTGTTTGTCTAGCTTAGCGGTCATATTATTTCTTGTTTAATATTGTAAGTAAACGCGCAACTAAATTTCTTGTTGCTCTGATTTCGCGAATATTTTTTAGTTGCTTATTTGAATCTTTAAAGCGCAGGTCTCGTAATTTTTCTCGACTTGCTGCTAACATATCCTGCAACTCGCTTTTATCTTTATTTAATAATTCTTGCTTTTTCATATTATATTCGTTATTTATTCCTTGCTGATAAATTTACATTTAATCGGCAATTTATAGGCCGCTAATTCCATTGCTTTTTTCGCCGTTTCTTTATCAATTCCCTCCATTTCAAACATAACCATTCCTGGTTTTACAATCGCAACATAATGATCAACAGCGCCCTTACCCTTACCCATCGGTAATTCTCCGCCATGATTAGTAACCGGTTTATCAGGAAAGATGCGAATCCAAATTTTTCCACCCTTTTTCACATATTTGGTCATTACCCGACGAGCTGATTCAATTTGACGAGCAGTAATCCAAGAAGGAGTTAAACTCTTTAAACCATAGCTACCAAAACTAATATTTAAATAGCGAGTCGCTTTTCCGCCACGGCGTCTTTTATGATCTTTTCTCCATTTAGTTTTCTTTGGCATTAACATATTTTTGTATACTCAACTGTAAAATTTTGAAATTAATTTAGCTTTCTATCACCTCACCGGCCGCCTTCTCTTTCTCAAACACCTCTCCTTTGTAAACCCAAACCTTGATTCCGATTGCACCGTAAGTAGTATTAGCTACTCCACGAGCATAATCAATATCGGCCCTTAAAGTTTGTAGTGGAACCTTGCCCCAAACTAATTTTTCCGTACGAGCAATTTCGGCACCATTTAAACGACCCGCAACAACCGTTTTTGCGCCAAGCGCACCAGCTCTTTCAATCTTAGAAATAGTTGTCTTCATCACTTTACGAAAAGGCATGCGTTTTTCAATATCTAAAATCATGCTTTGTACTAAAATTTGTGCACTCAAATTAGGACGAGTAGCTTCTTTAATGTTCAGATTAATCTCTTGCATGCGAAAATTTTTCAAATATTTATCGTGAATTCTTTTTTTCAAATCTTCAACGCCATTGCCTCCGCGACCAATAATAATACCTGGCTTGGCAGTATAAATTGAAATATCGATACGATTTAAACCGCGTGCAATTTCTACCTTATCAATACCAGCTTCTTTAAATTCTTTAATTAATTGCTTGCGGATAAGAATATCTTGACGTACATTTTTTACATAATTATCACCTTTCTCAAACCAAACAGATGGCCAAGTCTTGGTAATTCCCATGCGCATTATTTTTGGATTAACTTTTTTTCCCATATAGTGATTTAATAATTAACTTAAAAATTAACCTGCCTTTCTTCTAAACATTTTCGCCTTATCAGGAGCAGTAACTATTTTTGTATTTTCTTTTTCTGAATTTACTTTTTTAGTCGCTTTAGAGCCCTTAACAGTCTTAGTATTTTTTTCTGCCTCCTTTGTTAACTCTTCTAATTTTACCGGCTTCTCTAAAGTCACCTCTTTTTTCTTACCCTTACCAGAAGCAACAATTTCTTCTAAAGTAACGCTGATGTGAGCCGCTCTTTTTCTAATAGTGGTAGCCCGACCATGGGCTTTTGGCATCCAACGCTTTAAAGTTGCCCCTTCATCAGCTCTAATTTCTTTAATCTTCAAATTACTTTTATCAAGATTAAAATTATTTTCTGCATTAGCAACAGCTGATAAAATTAATTTAGAAACCGGTTCAGCAGCTGCCTTATTGACAAATTTTAATTGATTTAAAGCATCAACAGTTGAAAGTCCACGCACAAGATCAAGTACTAAGCGTATTTTCTGAGCGGACATTCGTAAATGTTTTAAACTGGCTTTTACTTCCATATATGAATAATTAATTATTTCTTAGCTTGTGTTTTAGCCATTTTACCACCATGACTAACGAACTTGCGAGTGTGAGAAAATTCTCCGAGACGATGACCAACCATATTTTCTACTATATAAACTGGAACATGTTGCTTGCCATTATGGACACCGATGGTAAAACCAACCATTTCCGGAGTAATAGTACAAGCTCTATCCCAAACCTTTATTACTTCCTTACTATTGGGTCCAAGATTTTTGATTTTATTCAATAATCTTTGGTTGATATAAGGTCCCTTTTTTAAACTTCTGGACATAAATTAAAAATTAATTACTTGTTTATTTGCGACGTTTAGTTCGACGTTTTATAATTAAACGATCACTTGAACTCTTTCTTCTTGTTTTCACTCCAAGCGCTGGCTTGCCCCATAGAGTTTTTGGATGCTTCATACCAATCGATTGCTTTCCTTCACCACCACCATGGGGGTGATCAACTGGATTCATCGCCGTACCTCTAACTGTTGGTCTAAAACCTAAATATCGTTTACGCCCGGCTTTACCTAAGGAAATATGTCTTTTATCAGGATTACTAGCTTGACCAACCGTACAAAGACATTCTTTCTTTATCAACCTGATTTCACCAGATGGCATCTTTACCTGAGCATATTTTTTTTCAACACCCATAACGTAAACAACGTTACCAGCACCACGAGCAATCTTAGCCCCCTCACCTGGTTGCAGTTCGACACATGATACTGCCATACCAGCCGGAATAAATTCTAAAGGCAAAGCATTGCCATTTTTTATTTCTACCAATTTCTTAGAACTTATCAATTTATCACCCACCTTAATATCAACCGGAGCAATAATGTATCGTTTCTCGCCGTCAGAGTAATTTAATAAAGCTAAACGAGCACCTCTGTTTGGATCATATTCAATCGCTGCGACAGTTGCTTCAACGTCAAATTTATCTCGCTTAAAATCAATTAAACGGATATAACGCTTAGCGCCGCCACCGCGATGACGAATAGTGATTTTACCACTAGCATTACGACCACCTCTTTTCTTTTTAATCACCACCAGTCTTTTTTCTGGACTTGATTTGGTAATATCTTTAAAATCATCAAAAGTGGCTTGTCTTCTGCCTGGAGTATTAGCTTTTACTTTTTTAATTCCCATATTTGTAAATTCTCTAAATAACCATTAATTAAACGCCTTCATAAATTGCAATCGTTTCTCCTTTTTTCAAGGTAACAATTGCCTTTTTCCAATCTTTACGCTTACCTTTAATACGTCCGCGAGCAACCTGTTTGCCCTTCATATTAACCATATTAACATCAAGTGGCTTTACGCCATAGATTGCTTGAATTGATTTAGCGACAGAAATTTTATTAGCATCAGCGTGAACAACAAATACATATTTACTCTCGGCAGCTAAATTAGTTGCTTTTTCGGTAACCAATGGACGCACCAATACTTTGCTTGCCCCCTGAAAATTAATATTAGCCACCTTCTTGCCCTTTTTGCTCTCAGTTTTAGTGGCAGCTGTATCAGCGTACAAGTCTTTCATGCTCTCACCCTCTGGTTTTTTTTCCTCCTTCTTTACTTGAGCAACAGTTTTTTTTGCAGCGGCCTTTTTTTTATCATCCGCTTGATTATTTTTAGATCCAAATAATGCCATATTTTTATTTATTATAGCGCTTAGTAAAAGCAGCAACCGCTTTTTCTGTAATCAGCAAATAACGATGATTTAAAATATCAACTAAATTTATATTATCAATATTTATTACCTTCACATCTTCCAAATTACGAGCTGAATATTTTAGCTTCTCATCCTTGTTCTCATTAATTACCAATAAGCTTCGTCTATCTGTTTTTAAAATCTTGCTTTCTAGAGTGCTAAAAATTTCATTTACCTTTTTAGTTTTATAATCATCAATTTTTAAATTATCAATCACTACTAAAGAGTTACTTTGCAAACGATCAGATAAAGCCATAAATATTGCTTTCTGCTTCATCTTTTGATTAATTTTTTGTTTAAAATTTCTATCTTTTCTTGGGCCAAAAGTTACACCACCGCCTATCCAAATCGGACTACGACTAGAACCTACTCGCGCTCTTCCAGTTCCCTTCTGTTTCCATGGCTTTTTACCACCACCGGAGACTTCACTTCTATCTTTAGTATGCGCTAAAACTTGTCTTGCGTTATTATTTTGCGCTACCACGGCTTGATGAATCAACTCCGTTTTAACAGGAACAGCAAAAATTGCTTCTGCTAAACTCAAGTCTTTTACTTCTTCAGCTACTTGATTGTGTATTTTTATCTTTAATGACATACGTTAATGAAACTAATATATAAAAGTCTATTTCTGCTTAGCATCAGCAGGCTTTTGTTCTGCCTCGCCTTCAGCCTCCTCCTTTTTTTCCTCATTTTTTACTTCCTTTTCATCCTTTTCTTCTTTTTTTTCTTCTTTAATCTCTTTTTCTGCCTCCTCTTTTACTTCTTCTTTTACTTCCTGTTCATTTTTTTCCTCTGTTTTTACCGGTGCTTGATTAACCTTTAATTCACCCTGCCCTTTAATTGTAATCAAACCGTTGATTGCTCCTGGCAAAGCACCAGCTATAAATAAAATATTATTTTCAACATCAACTGAAACAATTTCCAAATTTGCTACCGTTACTCGATCTGTGCCCATGCGTCCACCCATTTTCATGCCTTTAAAGACGCGCGCTGGCCCCTTATTACCAATAGACCCCGGCATTCTCTCCTGATCCTTATTACCATGAGTTTTGCGAAAACCATGAAAACCATGGCGCTTAACAACACCCTGAAAACCTTTTCCCTTGGAAACACCAGTTACATTAATTTTATCACCAGCCGCAAAAGTCTCAACTGAGATAACATCACCCGCCTTATAGCTAGCAATCTCTTCAGTTCTAAATTCTCGAACATGTGCAGGTGCTAATCCAAGTGCCTTAAAATGGCCTTTCTGTGGCTTATTAATATTTTTTTCCTTTCGTTTACCATAAGCTAATTGCAAGGCCTCATAACCATCCTTAGTCTTATTTTTTACCTGTACAATAGTACAAGGACCCGCTTGCACAGGGGTAACAGCGACCACTTTATCATTACTGTTCCAGATCTGAGTCATGGCCATTTTTTTTCCGATTATAAATTTCATATATTTTATTGCGGTACTTTTTAAACAAAAAAACTGGTCTATAAACCAGCCCTATACTAAAAAAATGCTCAAAAAATCTTTTCTAAATTAAGATTTTATTGTTTAATTTTTTCAATTTAGCTGATTTACCTCCAAATTTTGCTTATTTTAGCCAAGATACTTTCTATATTTTAGAGTTATCAAGACCGAAAATTAACAAATTATTTTAATATTCTAATACTACTACATTTTTATTTCCACGTCAACACCCGCCGGTAGGTTAAGATTGGTTAAATCTTCTATTGTTTGTGCACTAGGATCAACAATATCAATCATTCTTTTATGAACGCGCATTTCATACTGATCTCTAGCATCTTTATGAACAAAAGTGGAGCGATTAACTGTATATTTCTTTTTCTCAATTGGCAATGGTACGGGCCCAAAAAACTTAGCATCGGATCTCTCAATAGTATCAATTATTGTCTTAGTTGATTGATCGATGATTTTGTGATCAAAGGATTTGATCTTGATTCGGATTCTCTGCTTGAACTCTTGTTCTTGGCTCTTGTTCTCAGACATAAATTATTTAATCATTAAAGCATTTTATAAATTTAAATAAGTGCTACAAGCCTGCCCTTATAAAAAGAGCAGGCCTAAGCAATTACTTGATAATCTTAGTTACTACACCAGCGCCAACAGTGCGTCCGCCTTCACGGATAGCAAATCTCTGTTTCTCTTCTAAAGCGATAGGAGCAATCAATTTGATATTCAAATTAACTGTATCGCCAGGCATAACCATTTCTGTTCCTGCTGGTAAAGTAATATCACCAGTTACATCGGTTGTTCTGATGTAAAACTGTGGTTTATAGCCATTAAAAAATGGTTTATGACGTCCACCTTCTTCTTTAGATAAGACATAAACTTCAGCACTAAATTCAGTATGAGGAGTGATGGTGCCCGGTTGACAAAGAACCTGACCTCTTTCTACCTCATCTTTCTTAGTACCACGAAGTAATAAACCAGCATTATCGCCTGCCTCACCTCGATCAAGTGACTTGTTAAACATCTCTACTCCAGTAATAGTGGTTTTCTTTGTGTCCATTAAACCAACAATTTCTACTTCATCACCAATTTTAATAACACCTCTATCAATACGTCCAGTTACAACTGTTCCTCGACCTTCAATTGAGAAGATATCTTCAATTGGCATCAAGAAAGGATGATCAACATCTCTTACTGGCTCTGGAATATATTCATCAAGTTTCTTCATTAACTCTAAGATTGGCTCAGCGTCAGATCCAGTTGGATTTTCCAAGGCCTTTAAGGCGCTACCTCTGATAATTGGAGTCTCATCTGCTGGGAATTCGTATTTCTTTAATAAATCACGAACTTCTTCCTCAACTAAATCGATAAGCTCCTTATCTTCAACCATATCACATTTGTTTAAGAAAACTACGATATAAGGAACACCAACTTGACGAGCTAATAAGATATGCTCTCTGGTTTGAGGCATAGGCCCATCAGTGGCAGAAACTACTAAAATAGCACCATCCATCTGAGCGGCACCAGTAATCATGTTTTTTACATAATCAGCGTGACCAGGACAGTCAACGTGTGCATAGTGTCTTCCTTCTGACTCGTATTCAACGTGAGCGGTTGCAATTGTAATTCCTCTCTCCTTTTCTTCAGGAGCAGCGTCAATTTCCCCAACATTCTTATGTGAAGCTTTCATGCCTTTAGCATTAAAAACTGCTAACATTGCGGCGGTTAAAGTTGTCTTCCCATGGTCAACGTGGCCGATAGTACCAACGTTAACATGGGGCTTTGTGCGTTCAAATTTGTCTGCCATGTTTTTTGATGTACGGCCCCCGTTTCATCACGGGGTTTCTTTCCTTTTTTCAGGAAACCAGCCGAACTAAATTAAATTTATAATTATTAATTTTTTAAATTTTTTACAACAGAAATTTACTCGATATTTTTCGCCTTATCTTTGACGGCGGGAGGAATTTGCCAGCTTTTTTTGAGCTTATCTTCTTCTGATAAGTCAGAAGCTTTATTTTGATTCTTCCACATCGAGATTTCCTGATTAATTCTATCAGTTAAATCTTCCTCTGTCAAATCTTTTTCTTCTTCATTTTCCCTGCTTTTTTCCACAATCTTCTCATCTCTTTCTTCCTTCTCATTTATTACTCTTTTTGATTCTTTTTTTTCTGATTCTTGAAAATTTATGTAACTATCTATATCCATTACTACGTAAGAGATATCCGGATTTGCGCCATCGTAAATTATTACCCTGTCTCCAGTTTTCTTGGCTAACTCTAAGATTTTTTTTAGTTGCTCAGAAAACATATATTTTTAATTAATTTTTTATTTTCCTTTTTCCTTGAGAGTTTCAAGTATACTTTTTGGCACTTCTGCATAATTTGCAAATTCCATTACATAATTAGCGCGCCCCTGACTCATAGAACGAAGATTAGTAGAGTAGCCAAACATTTCTGCTAACGGCACTTTAGCCTTTATTAATTTTACATTAGAACGATCTGACATTTCTTCTATCTGTCCTCTTTTACTATTTAAATCTCCCATGATATTACCCATGTATTCTTCTGGTGTTGTTACCTCAACTTTCATAATCGGTTCAAGTAAAGAAGCGCCAGCTTTTTGACAAGCCTCTTTAAAGGCAAAGATGGCTGCCATTTTAAAGGCGATTTCTGAAGAATCAACTTCATGATAGGAACCATAGAAAAGTGAGACCTTCACATCCACCATTGGATAACCAGCTAAAACGCCGCCTTGAACTGCCTCCTTAACTCCCTTTTCAATAGCTGGAATATATTCGCGAGGAATAATACCACCTTTAATCTCGTCAACAAATTCAAAGCCAGCTCCCGCCTCCAAAGGTTCAACACGTAAAGAGCAGTGCCCATACTGACCACGTCCTCCCGATTGTTTAATGTATTTATGCTCCGCCTCCGCCTGACCTTTAATTGTCTCACGGTAGGAAACTTGAGGATTACCAACATTAGCTTCTACTCCAAATTCTCGTTTCATGCGATCAACAATAATTTCTAAATGTAACTCACCCATACCAGAAATCAAAACTTGGTTAGTTTCTTCATCAGTTTCTACTCTAAAAGTAGGATCCTCTTCCGCTAAACGATTTAAAGCCGCTCCCATCTTTTCTTGATCAGCCTTAGTTTTTGGCTCAACCGCAATCTTAATAACGGGTTCTGGGAAAGTAATTGATTCAAGAAGTAAGGGGTTTTCTTCAGCACACAAAGTATTGCCCGTAGTCGTGTTTTTTAAACCAATAATAGCAGCAATATCACCAGCGTAAATTTCTTTAATTTCCTCCCTATGATTAGCGTGCATACGAACCAAACGTCCAATTCTTTCTTTATTACCAGTTGAAGAATTAACTATATATGAACCAGCGACTAAAACGCCTTGATAAACACGAACAAAACATAATTTACCAACAAAGGGATCGGTCGCAATTTTAAAGGCAAGACCAACAAAGGGTTTGGAATCATCTGCCTTAATTTCCACTACCTTAGTCTCATCTTTTACCTCAGTTGCTTCCATGTGAGGGACATCAAGCGGTGAAGGTAAATAATCAACAACGGCATCAAGAGTTAACTGAATACCAATATTTTGTAAGGCAGTACCACATAAAACAGGATAAAGCTCGTTATTAATAACACCCTTTCTAATCGCTGCCTTTAATTCTTCTGTAGAAATTTCTTCTCCCCCCAAATATTTTTCCATGACTTTTTCATCACATTCGACCGCTCTTTCTACTAATTCAGCATGAAACTTATCGACTTTCTCTCTCATATCATCAGGGATTTCAACTTCTTCAATATTAACACCAAAATTACCAGAAAACTTGTAAGCTTTTTTAGTTAACAAATCAATCACTCCGCTTAAATTGCTTTCTGCGCCAATTGGTAATTGAATTGCTACCGCCTTTTGATTTAATCTAGTTCGAATTGACTCAAGGCTCATGTAGAAATCAGCCCCCATCTTATCCATTTTATTTACAAAACAAAGACGAGGAACTTTATATTTATCAGCTTGACGCCAAACAGTTTCTGATTGTGGCTCAACGCCAGCCTGACCATCAAAAACAGCAACAGCGCCATCTAAAACACGCAAAGAACGCTCTACCTCAACGGTAAAGTCAACGTGCCCAGGAGTATCAATAATATTTACTTTTTTGTTTTTCCAAAAACAAGTAGTAGCCGCTGAAGTAATAGTAATACCTCTCTCTTTTTCTTGGTCCATCCAATCCATATCACTGGTTCCCTCATGGGTTTCTCCAATCTTATGTTTTCGGCCAGTATAGAAAAGAACACGCTCGGTAAAAGTAGTCTTACCCGCATCAATGTGAGCCATGATGCCAATGTTACGTATATTGTCTAAAGAATAATCTCGGGCCATATATATATTTTTTTCTTATAAATTATTTATTTAACGAGAGAAATGGGCGAAAGCTTTATTAGCTTCAGCCATTCTGTGAACTGCTTCACGCTTTTTATAGGCGTTTCCTTCACCATTTGAAGCGTCAAGAATTTCAACTGCTAATTTTTCTGCCATTGAACGACCACGCCTATCATGAGCCGCTGTTATAATCCAATTGCAACCTAAATAATAACGCCTTTCTCCTCTTACCTGAAAAGGAACTTGGTAGTTTGCCCCACCAACCCTTTTACCTCTTACCTCAACTAGAGGAGATACTTTTTTAATTGCTTTATTAAAAACATGACGGGGGTCTTGTTTTGATTTTTCTTTAATAATTTCAAAAGCGTCATAGACAATATTCTCGGCTATGCTCTTTTTGCCATCTTCCATGACATAATTGATAAACTTAGCGATACTAATATCACTATATTTACTATCACCTTCGATGTTTCTTTTTGGAGCTGGTTTACCTCTCATATTAATATTAGTTTAACGTAAATTATCAGCTATCCTAACTTACGCTTTTTTTTATTTTCTAAAAATTGTTAGTAATTATTTAGCGTCAGCCTTAGGCTTTTTAGCGCCATAAGAACTTCGACTCTTACGTCTTGCTTCTACCCCTGATGCATCATAAACGCCACGCACTACTTTATAGCGAACACCTGGAAGATCCTTAGTCTTTCCACCCTTTACCAAAACGATGGAGTGCTCTTGTAGGTTGTGTCCCATGCCAGGAATATAAGCGGTCACCTCCATGCCGTTTGATAATCTCACACGCGCAATTTTACGTAACGCTGAATTCGGTTTTTTAGGAGTAGTCGTTGTCACCTTTAAACACACACCTTGCTTAAAAGGAGCCCCTTTAGCGGTCTCTTTTCTTTTTCGATGAAGCGAATCAAGCCCAACATGAAGAGCCAATGACTTCTTCCCTGCTGCAACTTTTTTTCGACCCTTTCTGACTAATTGATTAATGGTTGGCATAATTTTTACCTTAATTCGCCCCCTGATTAACAAATTAATGGAAACGAAATTTATCTTTTAAACTTTTTCTTATTTTTTAGTGTATTAAAATAATCCTGAAGTTTCAGGACTTATTATTTTTTATACTTAAACAATTTAACAAAAATTAAAACATAAGTCAAGATAATATCAGCAAAATAAAAATAATAAAAATATAGTCTTAAGGGCTTAAATTAAAACCTTGACTTTTTTTTATTTTTGTGCCATCATTTAAATAAATCGTGCATAAAAAGGTGGCACGTAAAAGCTAGCGCTGTAATGTTAGTAATAACATTAAATTACCTTAATTAGTCCTTTAAAAATTTACAAAATGAAAAAAAAATCTTTTCTTCCCCTTCTTGGCCTCATTGCGCCCCTGATTTTGTGTGCAATTCCTATGCCTTCGGCTTTTTTCATAGCCGCAGTAATTGCTCTTCTCATTCTTGGCTTACAAATTGCCATTTATCAAAGCAACACCAATGACTTTATTAGCCATCTTTTTGTTAGCACATCATTTGCCTTAATTATCAAAGCTGGATTTGCTAAAATTAATTACTTAGAATTGGGAATTTACCTACTTTTATTTACCAGCTTGCTTATTCATTTTTTTAACAAAAAAGAAAGAAGCCAGCTTTTATTTAAAGTCGTCCTTTTAGTTGCCCTGACTCTTCCCCTTTTAAGCATCTACCTTCACTTTGGCAGTCTATTAGTTTATCTACCTATCGCCGCTTTGACTCTAGCAGTTTTAGCAAAAAGAGCGGCTCATTACCGTGATCTTAATTGGCTCTGGAGCGAGAACCCAATTTTTGCCATCTTGCTTGCTTTGGGTATAATAAGCAGCCTTGTCTATATCGGCATCTTCTCACTTTTTTCTATTATCTTTAGCGCTGTTATTGTCCTTGCGGCAGTAAGCTACATTTTCTATTCTTACACTAAAAAGAAAGAGCGCCAACGCGCTCTAATCGTTTTAAAAGAAGAAGAAAAAAAGCTAAAAGAAAAAGAAATAATTGAAGCGAGGCAAAAAAAAGAAGAAGATAGAAATAATTTTTTGGAAAAGATTTTATCTGATAATTTTGAATATTACTATCAAGATTTAAAAATTTCCAATTTTAAAAAACAAGTTATCTGGGGACCAATTTTAAATGATGCAATAACACTTTGCAAGGAAATTTTAAGCAGCTCCTTTGTAGACTATGAGCTACAGAAAATAATTCTTTTTATCGACTCATTGCTCAATAAAATTGATCAAGAAAAAAATGCGCCAGAAATTTATGCTGGTGAAAATGAGTTAAAGCATAAATTGCTTAACCTCAAAAATATGTTAGAAAAATAACAAAAAAGCCTGAACAAAAAAGTTCAGGCTTTTTCTTTTTCTTAAAATAAGCATTATTGATTAAACCAATTATTTTGTCTGATAAGCTGTTCAGGTACTAAACCACCAACTCCAATCTTGCGAATATCACTAGATAAGGCCCCTAAACTCAGAGTGCGCATAATTTCATACATACTGTCAGTTGTGCCGGCATACCAACGTTTGCCTCCGAGAACATACCAAATCTCACCGTGAGAATATGGGCCGTCTACCTGAATTAACATTCTTCCCTCCAAACGAGAAGCTAGCTCTTTATCAATCGGAAAACTTTTTTGAAATATAGGATGATAGGCATTTAGCACATCCTCTTTATCTAAGCGACCATCATTATCGCTATCTTTATTAAAACAATCAAGACCAATCGCGTTTTCCAAACGATCCGGCAAACCATCACTATCACTATCTTCTAAATTATATAACTTATCAAAAACACCTAAAGGAATTTTATTAATATCTTCATAACTGATACCAAGTGCTAACTTGCTTGTAATACTTAAAGCCGCTTTTCCATCTTGCAAATAAAATCGTTGCTTTGACTGCGGATCAACATACCATAAATGCCCCTTATTTTCAACATCAAGCAGCATTTTTCCTGATTGTTTTTGCGCAAACCGAGAATCAATTTGTGTTAGCCTTTCTTCTAAAATTAGAAGTTGCTTCTCATAGCTACTTACCATGCGATCTAAAACTAAAGAAACAAGAGACTTATTACTATCACTTACCGTTATCTTTGCCTTTGTTTTAGCTAGATTAAAAGCCTGCGGAATAAAGCGGAAAGAACGACAAGCTTTTTCATCTTGATAAAAAAAGCAAAGAGACAGGCCGCCTATCACTTGCTCAATCGAATCTAAATTATCATTTTCAATCTTGGTCTCAGAAATAATTATATCTTCTTCGGGCATTTCAATTAAATCCAGTGATTCATTTCTCACTTTTCCAAAAAAATTATTATTTACCTCATTTGTCTCTTTTAGCTTATTATCTTTATCTAAATAAACTGCAATTTCATAATTAAAGGATGGGTTTATATTTAAAGAGGTAAGATCACCATGTTCTTTGGTAAGGCATTCTCCAGCACGAGGCATAGCAATTGCCTCCACCATAACAGCGCTACCAGAATCAAGAATGATAGAAATTTGAGAGGTGTCAGTGTTTGCATCCGCTCCATAATTACAATAGGTCACATTTAACTTATCAGCCTCTGAAGATGATATAGAAATTTCTTTTAAAACCAAATCAGGCAAAGAACCACTTTCTACATACTCTTCGCTATCATTATTTTCCCAATTAGAATCATTATCAGAGGGCGGAGTAATGGGGTCGGGCAAATAAGCCGCCTGAGAGGCATTGTTTCTACCTAAAATTAAAAGGCTAAAAAAAATTAAAAGAAAAAACAGAGAAAAAGCTGATTTTTTCATAAAATTAAGCTGTAATTAAACGAAATAAAAGATTAACTGGACCAGTAATTATGCCACTAAAAAGCATAACAATAAAAATAACCAAAATCATGCCAAAAGAACCATAACTATAATATTTTATCTTCCGAGCTGGACTAAGAAAAGCTGCTAAAATTTTAGAGCCATCAAGTGGCGGAATAGGCAAAAGATTAAAAACCATCAAAAGTAAATTGATGTAAATTACAAGGGCGATTAAATTCGCAAAATTTAAACCTAAAAAAGGAACAAAACGTAAAACAAGACCAAATAGAATTGCTACTACAAAATTTGCTAAAGGTCCCGCTAACGCCACTTTAGCTTCACCCCATTTTTTATCGCGCAAATTGTAAGGGTTATAAGGAACTGGCTTAGCCCAGCCAATTACAAAGCCCATTCCAGAAAGCAACATAATAAGCGGTAAAATAAAAGAACCAAACCACTCAAGATGGGCCAAAGGATTAATGGTTAAACGCCCAGCTCTCTGCGCGGTATCATCGCCTAACTGGTAAGCAACAAAACCATGCATATATTCATGAATAATAGCCGAAAAAATTAGAACGACCACTTGAAATAAATAAATCATATAGAAAATTATAACACAGCTTGATTATTTTTTAAAATGTTGTTAGAATTAAACCATTAAAAATAAGTAGAAAATACCTATGGCCAAGAAATGCGATCTCTGCGGACGCGGGGCAACTAAGGGCGCCAGTCGCTCTCACTCTAAGATTAAGACTCTTAAAAGGCAAGATATAAACCTGCAAACTAAGGTTATAGACGGAGCTAAATTCAAAATCTGCACCGCTTGCATGAGAACAATGGATAAACCCAAACGAGTGAAAAATAAAAAAGTTGTAACAGCAAACGTAGAAAAATAAAAATACAATTAACCCGACTTTATAAAAGTCGGGTTTTTGTTTGTCCCTTTAAATACTTTCGCCTTAATATAAAAACAGAAATAAATAAAATCAGGTAATAAATTATTACCCCAAATGAGCTTAAAGGGGAAATTGCAATCAACTTGCTATTACCGATATCAAATAAATTAATAATTTTAAAAAACAAGGAAAGAAAAAAATAAGCTGGCAAAAAGAAGAAGAAACTAAAAGATGGGAGAAATATTGAAAACAAAAAAGCAAGGAGAAGAGGGGCTAATATAAGCGGCATAAGCCAAGCGACACTAGGATTTACCAAAAAAGCAAGAGCGGAAAATCCTTGAAAGTTATTAATTAATATAGGCCAGCTTGCTAATTGGCAGGCTAGAGTCAAAAAAAATGTGGAAAAGAAATAGGAAAATAAACGGGCGCATAATAACGAACTTTTTCTTATTTTTTTAAAAAACAATAAATGAAGTGGATAAATGTAATAAATACCAAAAACTGCCAGAAACGATAACTGAAAACCAATATCAAGATAAAGAGCCACTGGGCGATAAATGAGCACGAGATTAAAAGTTAACATCAACATTCGTCCAGAAATTGTCAGCCTTTTATAATATCGCGCTATTAAAATAAGGGAAAATGTTATAGTCGCCCTTAAAAGCGCCGAACTTAAACCAACAAAAATAAGATAAACAAATAAAAAAATGCCAGCTAAAATAAGGCTAAACCTCCTTTTTAAAGCAATTAAATAAAAGAAGGATAAAATGATGCCACCTAAAATTGATACATGCAAACCAGAAATAACTACCAAGTGAGAAATTCCTAAGTCTCTAAATAAGGCAATATCTTCAGCAAATAAATCTTTTTTAAATCCCCAGATTAAGGCATTAGCCAAACTTGCTTCAGGCTCAGGTAAATTTTTATTAAAAAGCTGGCGCGCTCTTTCTTTAACTTTATTTAAAAAAACTAAAACTTGTTCTTTCTCCTTTAGCCTGCCAGAGGCTATTTCAAGTTGCGGATAATAAGAAATAAAATATATATTTTTAGCCGCTAGATATAAAGGATAATTAAAATCGGAAAAGCTCGTGGGAAGCTTTATTTCTCCTTTAAAACTTAAAAAATCACCATAACTATATTCCGGATATAATTTTGTGTAGACTAAAATAGGGGTGGGCGAACAAAATGCAAAACGTTGCCACTTCTCACCACGATCCACTTGAGAACAAATATAACCCCAATAACTGCCTCGTCTTACTTCATTGTCATCTGCTAATACCACCAGCTTTTCCTTGAGATTTTGATAATCAAAAAAACCTCTTAAAATCAAGAACAGGCAAAAAAGAATATTTATAAACCAAAACCAATAACCCCTTTTTAACATAAATACCAAGACAAGTTTGCCCTGGTATTATAGAAAAAAATACTTGAATTTATTATATATTATTCCTTAAAATATCGTAAATAAGCTTCGATAAAAGGCTTAATATTGCCATCTAAAACTGCGTCAACATTAGTTTCCTCATAATCTGTTCGATGATCTTTGACTAATTTATTCCCATAGAGAAAATAAGAACGAATTTGCCTTCCCCACTCTGCCTGCTTAATCTCTCCCTTTAAATTATTTTCTCTCTCTGCGCGCTCTAATTCCTTTTGTTTTAAAAGTCTTGCCTTTAAAATTTTAAAAGCATTTTCTTTATTTTGATGTTGCGATCTCTCACTTTGACAACTGATAACCAGGCCGGATGGAATATGAGTAATACGTACCGCTGAATCGGTGGTATTAACACTTTGTCCGCCTGGTCCACTGGAACGAAAAACATCGATACGCAAGTCTTCTTCTTTTAACTCAATATCAACATCTTCTTCTCTTTCTGGAATTACTTCCACTAGGGCAAAAGAAGTTTGACGCAAATTATCAGCATTAAATGGTGAATTACGCAATAAACGATGCACGCCATTTTCACCTTTTAAATAACCATAAGCAAAGTTGCCCTTAATTTCTAAGGTTACACTTTTAATGCCTGCCTCATTACCATAATTTTTATCAAGCACTTGCCAGCTATATCCCTCTCGTTCGCAAAATCGAGCGTATAAACGCTCTAGCATCTGCGCAAAGTCTTGAGCGTCAACACCGCCGACACCAGCATGAATTGCTAAAATTGCATTACTGCTATCATTGGGAGCGTTTAATAAAGATGAGAGCTCTAAGGCAGAAAAAGCTTTTTCCAAAGATTCATACTTAAAGCTCAGCTCCCTATCCCAGGCATGATCATTAGATTTTTCTTTTTCTTCTAAATCAAGCAAGGCTTTAAGTTCTAAAATTTCAGATTCTAAATTCTGCCAAGCTTTATATTTCTGGCTTATTTTTTCCAAACGACGGCTAATTTCAATCGCTCGCTTCTGATCTTGCCAAAAATCAGGCTCAACAATTTCAGCCTTTAATTTTATCTCCTTATTTTTTAAACTATCAATTTTAAGAGATGCTTTTAAAACTTTAAACTTATCATAGAGCACTCTTAAATTTTCTTTTATATTATTCATAATTAGATTATAACAAAGAGACCTCATTAATCCTAGGGTCAAAAAAACTCGCCAACTAAGACGAGTTTTTTAATATTTCTAAAAAGATTTTAACTTTAACGCTTACTCCATTGTGGTGCTTTTCTTGCCTTCTTCAAACCCGGTTTCTTTCTTTCTACTTGACGTGGATCTCTGGTTAGGAAATCATTAGCCTTTAAAGCTTCCTTCGCCTCTGGATCAACTTCTAAAACAGCTCGCGCAACAC
>JAQWDY010000009.1 GCA_028705215.1 Patescibacteria group bacterium
GCACGGGCGGCAGGAATCGAACCCACGCTAGAGGTTTTGGAGACCCCTGTACTACCACTATACGACGCCCGCAATATTAAATTTTATTAATCTATCAACAGTAAATATTTCCTTTATCATTCTACTATCTCCATATCTAATTGACAAGTAATCTTTATAGCCATCTTTCTTATTCCTATCAGTATGCGGTTTATTATATACAGAAAACTTATTTTTGCCAATACCAGTAATTTCTTACCAAAAAATTATTAACTCTAGACTATAATTATTATGTAAATAAAAATTAGCTTTTAATCTATCCCCACCTGCTTTGACTTTTTTATTTAAAGTTTTTATTTTTTAGTTTCATATTATTAATACAACAAAGACATGATAAACAAAATAAAAACAGAGATGATCCCTGTTCTTATTTTTTAACTAAAAAATCAGATTTATTTTAGTAAGTTTCAATAAAGATTTCAAAGTGTTCTTGTTTGTGCAAACAAGCTGGACAAACAAGGGGAGCCTCTTTGCCCTCATGAATATGTCCACAATTGTTACATTTCCATCTTTTTATTTCCGGCTTTTTAAAGACTTCTTCTTTTTCAATATTTTCTAACAATTTTTTATACCTTGCTTCATGGGCCTGCTCTACTCTGGCAACATTTTCAAATAATATAGCGATATCATTATGCCCCTCTTCTCTAGCTTCAAGTGCCATACGAGGATACATCTCTTGATGCTCATAAGCCTCACCTGCAATCGCCGCTTTAAGATCAGACTCCACGTCATTTACCAGCTCTAATTTCTTTGCCCACAGTTTAGCGTGCTCTTTTTCATTACGAGCTGTTTCTTCAAAAATATTAGCAATTTGCACATAGCCCGCTTTTCTAGCCACTGAAGCATAATAATCATACTTACTTCTTGCCATTGACTCTCCAGCAAAGGCCTCTTCTAAATTTTTCTTTGTCTTTTCTCCCAACATATAATTATTTTTTCTTTTTAACTTTCTTTTTTGCTTCTTCTAATTCTGAATCACAGTCATCTAAGTGATCACAAAATTCCATTTCATAAATATGAAAAATTGTAACAGCAAGAGCAACGATAAGTGGTCCCAATACTACTCCCCAAAAACCAAACATAGCTATTCCTCCTAAAATAGCAAAAAGAACAAAAATTGGATTTACCTCTGCTTTACCTTTAATCATATAAGCGCGCAGTATATTATCAGTTGAGCCAATAATTAAAAATCCCCAAATGAGAATAAATATTCCTTGCCAGATATTGCCGATAAGAAGATAATATAACCCCACTGGGATGTAAAATATCATTGAGCCAATATACGGAATAAGTGAAAGAAGGGCTACCAAAATTCCAGCTAAAAGAGCCGGAAAGCCAACAATAGCAAAACCAATTGCTCCAATTACACCTTGTGCCCCGGCTGTAACAAAGGTAGAAAAGAAAGTAGTATAACTAACCGCCCTAAACTTACGAAAAATTTCTTCATCATAACGATTAGGTAGCGGCGAGAGATACATGAGTTTTTTTAACATTTTCTTGCCATCAACAAAGAAGAAAAACATCGCTAGAATGATTAGAGCAAGAGAAATAATAAAATTAGTAGTTTCCTTAACTGCGATAGTCGCACCAGAAACTATCCAATTGCTTGATCTTTTTAAGATGTCTAAAAAGAAATTCTTAAAAGTTTCATTTTTTGAAGATAGTTCCTCCAAGTTTAAATATTTTAAAGCACCACTTGAGAATGTATCACTACTTAAAACCGTTGCCATCGTATTTTCATTGAAAAACTCAACTGCCTGAGTATAAGCGACTGCCGATTTTTGTCCTGCATAAGTTATAATTCTAATTGCCGGCACTAAAATAATTAAAGCTAAAAGCACACACATTAAAAGGGCCGCTAAATTACGCGATCCTTTAAATTTCTTTACAAAATATTCGTAGGGGCGATAAAAAATTGAAACTAAAATCATTGCTACAAAAATTTCCGTCAAAAAAGGACGAAAAATTAAATAACAACCAATAAGCACCAACAAGACCAAGGTTAATAAAAAGGGCTTAGTAAGGTTTTTTGGCATATTGTTATTTTTTTTGTTTCGCGCCCTTAATTGGGCTGGAGATAGCGAGAACAAAAAATTAATTATTTAGTTTCTTTATGAAGTGTGTGCTTCTTGCAGTGGTTACAAAATTTTGACATTTCTAAACGCTCCTTCAAAGTTTTTTTATTCTTATGAGAATGGTAATTTACTGTCTTACACTCAGTGCATTCCAGCTTCATCATGTTATCTTGTGACATAGTCTTATTTCTTGTACCCGCCTTTACCATGACTACTAGGAAAAATCGGGTAAAAATTAATTATTACAATAATAGAATATATAAAAAACAGGTAAAAGTCAACTAGACGGAATCATTTATTTTTGACAATTTGGACAATAATGAGTACCCCTGCCAGCTAAACGACACTTTTCTATAACTTTTCCACAGCGCAAACAAATTGCGCCCTGACGGCCGTATACTTTAAGTAGTCTAGTAAAATTGCCCTTTTTCCCTTGGGAGTCAACATAATTATTAAAAGTAGTCCCACGATTATCAATTGCCTTTGCAATTACTTTATTAATACTTTTTATGAGTTTTTCAATCTCCTTTGTTTTTAGACTTTTTCCCACTCTTTGTGGTTTAATGCCCGCTAAAAATAATGATTCATCAACATAAATATTGCCCAAGCCGGCAACTAGTTTTTGATTAAGAAGTATTGCTTTTATGCTACTTGTTCTATTTTTTAACAATGTTTTTAAATAAGATATTGTTAAATCGGGACTCAATGGCTCAGGCCCATAGTTTTTAGCTTTGATCTCTTCCATTCTTTTGCGACTGACAATTTCAAGATAACCAAAAAGTCTTAAATCGTTAAAATAGAGAAAGGCGTTAGCTGCAAAAACAAAAATAACCCGCGTATGCTTATTGGGTAAGGCGCCACCTATTGCCTTTAAAAATGACCCCTCGCTTAAACTATGCCCCCCAGCTACACTCTTTCTCCCTTGCACAAAAATCAACTGCCCTGTCATCTTTAAATGCACTAACAAAAACTGACCCTCTTTTTCATCATCTTTTTTTTCTAAAGCTATTATCAATAATTTACCTCGCCTATCAATATCTAAAATTTTTCTATTTGTTAAATAACTTACAAAAAAGGCCGCCTTATTGCGGACAGTTTTCTTATTATTTATGATTACGCTTTTTATCTTTTTTCCCTTTATGAAATCTACTAAATCGCGTCTTATTGTTTCTACTTCAGGCAACTCGGGCATAATTAAAAAGAAATTAGCAAAATAACAACAATTGCTAATGATAGAAAGGCAATCGTTAAAAATTTTGCAATGCCTAGTCCAATTTTATCAGGATTAATAAGTGGCATAATAAATGTGGGCCGAGTAGGATTCGAACCTACGAAGGCACAAGGCCAGCAGATTTACAGTCTGCCCCAGTTGACCGCTTTGGTATCGACCCCTTTTAATAACTATAAAGACTGTAAGATACTGCTTTATAATAAATAATTTATATTTTTCTGTCAAACTTAAAACAAATTAGCCTCCTATACCCTTAATCAAAACTCTGGTTAATCCATAAGCGGAAAACACAATAACTAAACCAATCGCTGACCACACTAAAATGTCTCTTCCCTTTTTCACTTTCTCAGCGCTGCCAGCTGATGTCATCCAAGTAATTCCCCCAAAAACAAACATAAGCAAAGCTAAAGATCCAACTACGCCCAATGCTGCATCTATCACTTTTCCAATTAATATTTGCGGCGATGTTACTCCTGGTAAAGGATTTTTTAATTTTTCAACATTATCAGTTCCCATTGTGCCTTCTGTATTCTCATCTTTTACGTTCTCGCCCTCTGCCTTTACCATAGATACTGAAACTAATGGGATAAGGAAAAAGGATAAAACTAAAATAAAAATAATTTTTTTCATAAATGTTTTATATCATTATTCTTGTCTTTATTATAGCAAGATATTAAAAAATAAAAAAGAGGATTATTGCTAATCCTCTTAACTTTAAAAGATTTCGACAAATACTGTTTGTACGGTATCTGCCTTTACCTTAAACAAGGTGTAATCCTTATGAGGAATCGAGCTGCCCGAGGGGTAACGCGATCCATCAGCAAAAATTACTTCATATTTTCTTATATTCGAATCTATCGTATAGGAAAATTTTCTTGTTTTCGGCATACTAAGCCATGGCGTTTCTTCACCTGGGCGCAATAGCCAATGATGCAGCTTTCCGGGGCTAAGAAGTACGTACCCGTTCATCTCTTTTTGCTCTTCATCATTACTTGACTTTCTTTTTTCTGATAAGTCTATCTCTGGAATCATTTCCCTGGGTGAAGTTACCTGGATAAAAGGTGCTTCAATCAGATATTTTCCTCCGCCAACAAAACTTCCACTATCATTGGGCAATTGAATCTGCATAAAACCCATTCCATCATAGATTAACACCGTGTCTTTGTCAGAAACCACTCTCACCATCAATCCTTGCTTCAATTCTTTTGAGATCACATCAAGTTGTGAGCCATTTTGAACATAAAGGGTGGAAACGTCTTTTAATAAAAGAGCGTAGGTGGTGCTAGCGACTGTCTCATTTTTTAAACTTGCTCTTCTTTTTCCAGCGTTAATTTTTTTACTCCAAGACTGAGCATAGCGCACAGTTGAATTAAAATCTTCTGGGAAAAAGTGTTGCCAAGCTAAAATGATCAACATGATTACAACTAAAGGCAAAATGATCTTATCAATCACATTGAATTTAGCGGTAAGCCCAAAGGTGATAAAACCGAGAAAAGATAATCCAAGCAATAACTTGAAAGATAGCAAAGTTGGCCAAAATAATAACAAGAAGCCAAAGAAAGCTAAACTTACTACAAAGGTTTTTAATGAACGAGGAACAACTGTCTTCGCTCCAAAAATCCTTAGCATCAAACCCACTGGCATCCAAACCAGTAACAACGTAACTATAGACAACAGAAATACTATCGCTGTAAAAATTGGTTGATTTATTAAAAGTGCCAATATCATCAGCACAATAACTATAGCAACCGTAACCGTTACAACCAGACCGTATGCGCCTATAATTTTTCCGACCTTTTTTAGATTCTTTGTCGATGACTCTTTAACCTGAGGAAAATATTTACCAATAAGACCTGAAAATATTTTCAGATATCTACCAATAAATTCTCTCAATGGTTTATAAAAAATCAACAATAAAAGGAAGGAAAAGATCAATAAAAACCAAAATAAACCGTTCATAATCACCTCCTTTTTAAATGTTTACAATTCAGATAACCATTTCTCGAAACTTGATCGAGCTTCAAGAAACTCATCAAGCTCTCTTTTTAAGTTAGAAACAACCGGTTTAGCTGTTTTTAAAGCCTCGTAAATCTGAGATTTACTTGCCCCAGAAGTTTCCAATATCTTCATAATCTCCCTCTGCCCATACTGGGCTAAATAGCCAATAATATAAGCGCCATTGACGTTTCCGTCTGCAGCTCTTACCTTGTCATCCGCGACTCCTTCTGGCACGATCAGCTTATCCTCGCCATGTCCAATGACGCGAATTATATTTTTCCTTTCCAATTCAGGAAAAATAGCAATTGCCCTTCTGACTTTCGCAACGCCTTCTTTTGAGGCAAGGCGCCAATAAATAGCATAAGAGCAAGCTGTTAAAAACAGGTGCTCATCATCTTTGCCAAGGCCAAATAAATTGGCTTTGACATAATTTGCTCCGTCCTTTTTTAATTCTTCGCCCACATCTTGAAGCAAAGAAGAAACAACGCCTCCCAATGCGCCAGCTAAAATTCCTTTACCGTTAAATAAATTTTTCATGACTTACTTATTTTTGATTTGTTAATGTACTTTTATTAATGTAAAGACATTGTAGCATATAAACATATTTTTGTCAAGATTACTTTATATCACATTAAATGTTCTATATTTTACTTAATATTAGCAATATAAGAAAATAATCTTAATAAGTTATAAAAGTATTGCTAGATATTGAATTTTTAATCACACAAATAGGTCAATAATTAATTATAGTCTTTATCAAAAATTAAAAAAATCACTCGCCTGGAGTGATTTTATTTCTCTGAGCCGTTGACCGGGATTGAACCGGTGACCTTCTCCTTACCATGGAGATGCTCTACCAGCTGAGCTACAACGGCTTATTTAGAAAAAAGCAAAATACCTTTTCTCTTTTTTAAAATCTTTTATTCTTCACCGATTTCCTCTATCTCTCTTCGCCTTTCATCTAATTTATTATTTTCTGGATTTGCTTCAGACAAACGATTAAGATATTGCCAAGATGCAACTTTATCTTTTTTCATTATACTTAAATCCAAAATTAAATCAAGATAACGAGGGCTACTTGGCTCTATTTCCAAGGCTTCTAAAACATTGTCATAAGAAGCTGCAATGTTTCCTGCCTTTTTTTCAAGATTAGCAAGTGCAAAATAGATTTCTTGTGGACTTATACTTAATCTTCTCCCCTTTTCCTTATAAGTTGCCTTACTTAATTTTAAAGCGTACTCATAAGTTTGTCTTGCTTCAGGGTATTTTCGCAATTCCTTATACACTCCTCCTAATTCAAAAAATGCTGACAAATTTTTTTGATCTAAACTTATAATAACCACCAAGTTATTTTCCGCTTCAACAAATTTTTCCGCTTTAATAAATTCATCAGCTTGTCGCTTTAAATCCTTTAAGCGCTTTTCTTTTTTCTGAAAGGAAATATCTTTATTAACTTCATGCTTGAGCTTCATTTTTCTTAAATTATCTTGTGCTCGTTTCAATAAATTTGATAAATTACTATTTATTTTCAAAAAAATATTACTAAAAAAACCGCTAAACTTAACCAGGTCCCTATCTAAACGCGCCTTAATTATCATATCCTTAAATTTAGCCTCCTTCTCTTTAGAAATATTTTCCACATCTAAAATCGCCAAAGCGGGAAATTTTCTTACCACAATAGCAATTATAATTATAAGAGAAATTAATATTAAAATAAGAGAGATTATTGTTATCATTATAATTTATATATTTAACAGACGTTTTAAACTTTTCGCTTGCAAACTAGCGCCACCAACTAATAAACCGGCGATATTTTTTTGTTTAATAAAATCATGAGCATTATCAGGCTTTACGCTGCCTCCATAAATAACAGCTAGACGCTTTCCTGTCAGCGCGAAAGCGCGTTCTGCAATATATTTATGCATTCTCTCAGCCTCTTCAGACTCCATTGGCTGACCACTACCTATCGCCCAAACCGGTTCATAAGCTAAAAGTAAATCGCTTGCCTTTCTTATTTTAATTCCTTTAAGTGCATTTTTAAGCTGAGATGATAAAACTGGCCTAGTGCGCCCGGTTTTTCTCTCTAAAAGGCTTTCTCCTAAACAAAGAATGGGTTTTAATTTTGCCTCAAGCGCAATCTTTATTTTTTGGTTTATCATTGAATTATCTTCTTTAAAAATACGTCGCCTTTCACTATGACCAATAATAACATACTCTGCCCCCGCCGCTTTTATATCTAAGGCTGAAATTTCACCAGTGTAGGCGCCATGGTGATGAAAAGAACAATTTTGTCCCCCTGTCTTTATTTTAGTATCTTTTAAAATTTGAGTCGCTTGTGCAAGATTAAGAAAATCAGGGCAAACTATTAAAAAATGGCGATAGGCTTCAAAGGTGGAAATTTTTTCAAGTAAAAACTGAGTCTCTTTAAAAGTTAGTCCCATTTTCCAATTAGCAATGATTATTTTTTTCATACATTGTAATTTATTTTATTTAACCTGCGCCTTTGCCCAGTCAATCGTTTCTCTAATCCCTTGACCCAAATCAAATTTTGGTTCCCAATTAAGCACCGCCTTAGCCCGATCTCGACTTAGACAACTGCGCCTTTGTTCACCTAATTTAGCTGGTCTAAGATTTACTATAATTTTCTCGCCTAAAACCTCTTCAATCTTTTCTCTTAGTTCCAAAAGACTAGTTTCTCGACCCATGCTAATATTTATTTCTCCACGACAATCGATTTCCTTTGCCTTTATTAACGCAGAGACAACATCATAAACAAAAACAAAATCTCTTGTTTGCTGACCATCACCATACATAACGCTAGCCTGACCTTTAATAGCATTATCAATAAAAATTGCAATAACGCCCGCCTCTCCTCCCTTAAACTGTCGTGGCCCATAGACATTAGCAAAACGCAAAATCGTGTAATTTAAGTTATAGACCTGATAGTAATAATTAAGATATTTCTCAAAGGCTAATTTATTAATTCCATAGGGAGACAAGGGATAAGTAGGCGCATGTTCTGTGGTTGGAATTTCTTCAGTTTCACCATAAATGGCGCCACCTGTAGAAGCAAATATTACTTTTTTCACTCCATATTTTTTTGCCTTATCTAAAATATTTAACCCTCCTAAAACATTAATTTGGTTGTCAAAGCTAGGGTTGGCAACAGAGGCGCGCACATCGATCTGGGCCGCTAAATGATAAACAAAATCAAAGCTTTCTGCTTTAAAAATTGCATCTATTTTCTCACTTGCTATATTAAGTTTCCAAAACTTCGCGCGTGGATTTATATAATCTCTTCTGCCTGAAGAAAGATCGTCAACAACTGTCACCTCGCAATCCTGAGCAATTAATCTATCAACTAGGTTAGAGCCGATAAAACCAGCGCCCCCAGTAACTAATATTTTTTTCATATTAAACATAATAGCACGATTTTAAGAGAAAAAAAAGCTTAAATTACTAACTTGCTTTTATCCTTATTTTTTGTTAAAATATAGACATTAAGAATATCAAAAAATCTGAAATTTCAGATAAAAATAATCAACAAAATACCCTGTTTTTCAGGAATTTTATTTTTTTATGAGCACAGAAAAAAAATCTAAACAAAACGACTACGGCGCCGATCAGATAACGGTTTTAGAGGGCCTTGATCCCGTTAGAAAAAGACCGGGAATGTATATTGGATCTACTTCCTCAGCTGGCTTACATCACCTAATTTGGGAAGTTGTTGACAACTCAATCGATGAAGCTATGGCTGGATATGCAGACACTATATCCGTTTCTCTTTTATCAAATGACATGATAAAAGTGGAAGACAATGGACGCGGCATTCCTGTTGGAAAACATAAAATAACTGGGGTCTCTGCTTTAGAAACAGTTTTAACCAAACTTCATGCCGGTGGAAAATTTGGAGGTGGCGGCTACAAAGTCTCTGGCGGCTTACATGGCGTCGGCGTATCTGTGGTTAATGCTTTAAGTGAATATTTGCGAGCCGAAATTCATCTTGAAGGTAAAGTTTGGGAACAAGAATATAAATTTGGTAAACCGCAAAAAGCAATTAAAGCTACTGGTAAAACAAATCGCACAGGAACAACAATTATTTTTAAGCCAGATTCAAGTATTTTTACAGAATTAGAATTTAACTGGGGAAAGATATTAGACCGTCTAAGACAACAAGCCTATCTTACCAAAGGGGTAACTATTAATGTTTTTGATCAAAGACATGGACATCGTGAAAAAAAGTATAAATTTCATTTTGAGGGCGGAATTAAGTCATATATAAAATCGTTACACCGCAATAAAAATGTTAAAAATGAAAGTATTTTTTATATAGATAAGGAAATAAATGATAATAAAGTAGAAATTGCCCTACAGTACAACGATGAATACAATGAAACCACGCTAGCTTTTGCCAATAACATCTATAACCCTGAAGGCGGTACTCATTTAGTTGGATTTAAAACTTCACTAACAAGAACTCTTAACAATTATGCTCGCAATAAAAACTTGCTTAAAGAAAAACAAGAGAATTTATCTGGTGAAGATGTTAGAGAGGGTCTAACAGCTATTATAAGCGTTAAACTTTCCGATCCGCAATTTGAAGGACAAACTAAGGGAAAGCTTGGCAACGCTGAAATGAAAGGCTATGTTGAAAGCGTTTTTGGAGAATATTTTAACACCTATTTAGAAGAGCATCCTAAAGAAGCTGAAGCTATTATTAGCAAATGCATTTTATCATCACAAGCTAGGCTAGCAGCTCGTACCGCTCGTGCTACCATTTTGCGCAAAGGCGCTCTTGAGGGCATGACCTTACCTGGTAAGCTAGCGGATTGCTCAAGTCGTAAAGCTGAAGAAAGTGAAATATACATCGTTGAAGGAGATTCTGCTGGTGGTAGCGCCAAACAAGGTCGTAATCGTAAATTTCAAGCAATTTTACCTTTACGTGGTAAAATTTTAAATGTCGAGAGAGCTCGTCTTGATAAAATGCTAGCAAATAATGAAGTAAAAAACTTAGTAATTGCTTTAGGCACCAACCTTGATGATCAATTTGATATCACAAAACTAAGATATCATCGTATCATTATTATGACTGATGCTGATGTCGATGGCGCCCACATTCGCACCTTACTTCTGACTCTTTTTTTCAGACATTTTAACGGCCTTATTACCAATGGCCATGTTTATATCGCGCAACCACCTTTATACCAAATTAAAAAAGGAGCTAGTGTTCATTATGCCTACTCCGATGAGGAAAAAGAAAAAATAATAAAAAGTCTTGGTGGCATAAGTGAAGAAGTAATTGAGATTGGAGAAGAAAATGATGGCGATGAAAATGTAGAAATTGTAGAAAAAGAAAACGCTAAGAAAAATATAAAAATTGGTATCCAAAGATATAAAGGTCTAGGTGAAATGAATCCTGATCAGTTATGGGAAACAACTATGGACCCTGCTCGTCGCATTGTCAAACAGGTTACCATTGAAGACGCGGCTAAGGCTGATCAAATATTTGACATGCTTATGGGCAACAACGTTGCTCCACGTAAAAACTTTATTCAAACACACGCCAAAAAAGTAAGGAACTTAGATATCTAAATTTACATCTATCAAAATAATATGTATATATATTTACTCGCTCCAATTGTTGCTTTCACAATCGCACAAGGCTTAAAAATTATACTACGTGCCAGTGTGCGAAAAATTACTTGGCATGATATTTTTGCTTATTCTGATATGCCCTCTGGACATACTTCAGTGGTAGTTGCAATCACCACCATAATGGCTCTCGAGTTTGGAATTAACTCGCCCTTTTTTGCTATCGCCTTCGTTTTTGCCACCATTGTTATCGTTGACGCTATTGGCTTAAGAAATTATCTGGGTCTTCACGGAAAAACTATTAATATTTTAGTCAAAGATTTAGATGAAGATGATTTCTTAGATCACAACTACCCCAAACAATTAGAAAAAATAGGTCATACTCCCGCTCAAGTCATTGTTGGCGGCATAATCGGCATCTTAACTAGCTTAGGTTTTTTTCTCTTCTACTAATATACTTCTAAATAATAAAAAACTCCGATAATGTCGGAGTTTTTTTATTACCAGCAAATTAAATTAAACTTTGAGCTAAAAAATTATTTTCTGCCTCTTCCCCTAAATTCAATATTTTACAAATAGTAGGAGCGATATTATAAATTGAACCCATAGTTTCCAATAAACTCAAATCGCCTGATGGCGCATCTTTAGGGCCAATTGTTCTCCCCTTAAACTGATTACCAATCAATATAAAGGGAACGGGATTATCAGTATTTTTTTTATCTGGCATATCGGTCGCAAAATCTAACATCTTTTCGGCATTACCACAGGTAGCGGTAATGATTAACACACCACCTTGATCTAAAATTTCATTTGTCAATTTTTTTATTAGTCTATTTAAATCTTCAAAGGCATTAGCTGTAGCTGACATATTCCCTAAAGAAGCAAAATAATCAAGAATTGAGGCTGTAGCGACAATAAAATCATAAGAACCCGATTTAAAAGCTCGGGCTGACTCTTGAAATATCTTTTTCGTAGAAAAGTTAATATCAAAAGCTTGGTTTCTAGTAGCTGATGAAATGCTTAACCAATCTTCAGCCACTAATTTATCTTCCCGTCTGCCATTAAAAAAATAACTTAACGCTGCTAGACGCTCACTATCGAATATTTTAAGTTGTCTGAGATTATAACTAGCTAAAACTGAGCTCAAATCATTATAAATAATTTGCTCTTCCGAATTAACCAAGGATCCCGCCCCTAAAGTTAAATAACGATTATTCAAACTCCCTTTCACTGTATCTAAAATTATGGCTGGATATTCTTTAATTAGTTTTGAAATATAAGGGGTTTTAGCCAAACTAAGCGCATTAGCCTCACTTTCAGGAGCAATGCCCCAACCATCTAGTATCAACAAAAATACGGGACTATCTGGCCTCATCTTCATTTCATTTAATTTGCCCTCCTCATCGCTATCCATAATAATTATTCTATTATCTGCCCGATTTCTAATAATCGATTATACTTAGCAACTCTCTCTCCTCGTGATAAAGAGCCGGCTTTTAGGTAATCAGCTCCCGTAGCAACCGCTAAGTCAACAATGAAATCATCGTTAGTTTCTTGGCTGCGATGAGATACTATTATTTTATAATTATGATTTTGTGCCAATTTAATACATTCTATCGTTTCCGTGAGAGTTCCCACTTGATTAGGTTTGATAATTATAGAATTGGCAGTCTTTTTTTGCAAACCAAGACGCAGTCTTTCTATATTAGTTGCAAATAAATCATCGCCAACAATTAATAATTTTTCTCCTAACCGCTCCGTTAATTTCTGCCAAGAATCCCAATCATTTTCAGCAATCCCATCCTCAAGATAAAGAAGTGGGTATTTTTCTAACCAATTTTCATAAAGCGAAATTAGACTATCATTTACTAAGTAGGAGTTATCAAGAGCAAAAATATATTTACCCTTCTTTTCATCATATAACATTTCTGAGCCAATATCTATTCCCAAATGATAATCAAGTTTTGGTTCGTAACCTGCTCGTAAAGAAGCGGCACTTATTAATTCCAAGGCCTCAATACTAGAATTAAGTTCTGGGGCAAAGCCACCCTCTAAGCCCACATCAGTATCATAGCCCACTGCTTTTAATTCTTGTTTCAAAGATTTAAATACTTCTACCCCCTGCCTTATCATTTCCGCTATCTTCTTTTTCTTAGGAATATAGAGAAATTCCTGAAAATCTAAATTAGTATCGGCATGTTTACCGCCATTGAAAAAATTAAAAATTGGTATTGGCAAAGATGGTTTTTCATAATTATATTTCTTTTGCAAATAAAAATATAACTCTTCTTTCTGTTCTAAGGCGGCAACGCGTGCCACAGCCAATGAAACAGAAAGCATAGAATTAGCGCCTAAACTTGATTTATCCTCACGACCATCTAACTCTATCATTTTTTTATCTATAGCTTCCTGCTGCCCTGCCTCCATGCCCACCAAGGCTGGTGAAATAATTTCATTAACCTTTGCTATCGCTCGTAAACGGCCATGACCAAAAAATCTTTTTTTATCAAAATCTATCATATCAAAAGCTTCATAAGAACCAACGGAAGTGCCGCTGGGTACCGACGCTTTAGAGAATAGGCCGTTATCTAATTCCACCCTTGTTTCAATAGTTGGTTCACCAGTAGAATTAATAATTTCTCTGGCTGTTATTTTTTTTATTTTCCCCATATATAAATGTTAAATATTTATAATTATAAACCTGGCATCTCTTCGCCTCCCAAATAAGACAACATTGCGCCACCTGCCGTGGAAACAAAATCAACATATTCAATCATGCGAATACTGCGCAACGCGGCTACTGTCTCGCCACCCCCAACAACTCCATAGGCATGACCAGAAGAGCGCGACGCTACCAAAATAGCAATTGCTATAGTACCAGCGCGAAAATCAAGATCCTCAAATTTACCCATCGGCCCATTCCAAATTAAGGTTTGTGCTTCTTTTATATAGGCTGAATAGGCGCTAATAGTTGCCGGCCCAATATCGAAGATGGTATCAGTTTTTAAAACATTCTTTACATCTTTAGCCTGTACCCTGCCCTCTTTGGTTAAAACCACAACATCAAGCGGAAGTATAATTTTTTGCTTATATGATTTTTCTTTCATCATCTTTTTTATAATCTTTGCACTCTCTTCATCACACAGCGATTTCCCAATTTCTAATTTATTATACTTTAAAAAACTATTAGCCAAGCCTCCTCCCAATAATATGCGAGTAGAATTTTTATAAAGATTGGCAATTAAGGGCGCCTTTGTCTTTATCTTTGCTCCCCCCATTATTACGACCAATGGCTTTTTTGGATTTAAAACTCGTTCAAAAGCTTTCAGCTCACTTTCCAACAATAATCCAGAGTAACTCGGTAAGTATTTTTTTATCGCAGCGACTGACGCCTGCTTACGATGCGATACGGCCAAAGCATCATTTATATAAATATCGGCTAAACTTGCCAACTCTTTAGCAAATTTATCATCATTATCCAATTCTCCTTTTTTAAAACGTAGGTTTTCCAAAAAAATAATATCACCTGGCTTAGCACTTTTAATTTCTTTTTTTGTTACATTACCTATTACTTCAGGGATAAACTTAATTTTTTTATCTAAAATTTTTGCTAAATATTTTGCAATTGGTTCAGTAGAAAGGTCTTCATTATAACGCCCCTTCGCCTTACCTAAATGAGTAGCAATAATAATAACTGTTTTTTTCCGCAAAAGAAATTCGATTGTTTTTATTACCTTATAAATCTTATAGTCATCAATTACTTTTTTATCTTTAATGGGAACATTTAAATCAACTCGCAGAAAAACACGTTTATTTTCTAAATTAGGCAAACTGGAAAATTTTTGCATGTTCATATTAATTATTTTTTAGCTTCTAATTTTATTTTCACACTTTCTTCTACGCCTGATCGCAAATAAACCACTGTAATTTCCTCTTCCGGTTTAAAATTAGTAAGGACACTGGAAAGATCATTGTTATAATCTAACTCTTTATTGTTAATCCAGGTAATAATATCCCCCGCTTGCAAACCAGCCATCGCCGCCGGACTTTTAGCTAATACCGCTGGCTCATTTTCACTCTCTTTCAAAAGCGCACCCTTATCTCGCTCCAAGCCGACAACCTTAACACGACTTAAATCAAGATAATTTAACCCTAAATAAGGTGGGTTAAAGATCTTATCAGAGAAAAAACTTTGCCAGTAATGGGTATAGGAAAAAGCAGGAATAAGTTCCCGATCTATACCAGCTATAGCTACTAAATCTCCAGCCAAATTAAAAACAAATGAATTCGCAAATCTTTCACTTAAATCACCCGCTAGACTTAAGCGAACATTTAAGCTATCGCCGCTTAATACGCCTTCTGGAAATTCAATTGCTGAAACTGAGGTTAAATAAACACTATCGAAATCAGCAACCATAACAACTGATTGTCCCAGCGTTAAATCAGATCGTGAAGCAACTGGACGCACTGGCATATTTGTCGCTTTGGCTAAATGAAGAAATACTAAATTGCCAGGTAAATCTTCAAAATTAGAAACTTCATCAAATTCATAAATTTTACGATTATTATCAATTGCGACATAATCATCCAAGACAAAATCAGTGGCAATATCGGGATTTAAAGAAGCGGCCACCCAACCATCAGAGGTAATAGAAAGAGCAATAAAATCAGGACGATTTAAATCATAAAAAGTTGCTTCCTTTAAATCAACCTCATTTTGTGACGATGCCTCATCTACACTATCTCCTTTTTTATACACTCGCAATAGCGTTGATTGGATTGAAGTCATAGTTTCAGCCACCTTAACATCTTGATTAACAACAACTTTTTTTGCATCCCTAATTATTAAATTAGAACGATTGCTGTTTAAATCATTAATGTTAAATTCCGTGTTATAGTAAGAAGGATTAAAATCATTAAGTAAATAAGTGCGAATTACTATTTCGCCAGTAGCTCCAGCTATAAAGCCAAACAGAGTTGCCAAGATAATCATGGTTAATAAATTATTTTTTGATTTTTGTTTTTTTTCCATATTTTTACAAAAGTAAGAGCTAAAACCAACGTGAAGTTAATAATAATATAATAATCATAATAAGACTAGAAAAAAGAGGAAATTTTATAAGCTGCCAGGTAAGTCGATCTCTAATAAATAGTCTCACTATTAAAAATAGCAAATAAAAATAAATAGCGCTAAGTAGTCCTAGAATATTAAAACTAAAAGGCAATAAATAAGTTACACCAGAAAGTTGCACAAAAGCAAGTAGGGCAACTATGAAAAGAAGGTAATTTTTCTTAAGATTTAAATTGCCAAGAATAAATGGTTGAAAAAATAAAGGAAAGACAGCTAGTGAAAAAAGGGCCAATAAGGGCCAAAAACTCCAACCTAAAAATACCGGCAAGCCATAAATTGAAGAAGCGAGAAAGAAAACTGAAAGTACTGAGCCCGCCATTAAAAATGTGTCCAAACGGTCCATTCTATCAGGTGCGCCATAGCGAAAAAAATAATACAAATTCTTAAAATATATAAAGGCAAAATAAGCATTAATTAAAATTAAAAGTTGAACTATGTAGAAATTAGGCAATAGAGTTTCATATAAAGATGAGGCTAAAAAGAAGATTAAAGGAAAATAGAAAAATAGGGGCCAAGTTACTTTTTTATTTCTTGTTGCTAAATTTTTTGTAGTTAGAACAATTAAAAGACTGCCTAAAGCTAAAGATATAAAAAAGAAATTAGGATAAAAAACAAAAAGTTCTCCCAGCCCGAGAAGTATCAGTGGTAAAATATAAAAAACCTTTTTTCCAGTAAAAAATTTCATTTATTTGAATCTTTTAATAGTCTAGATTACAAAAATCATAAATACTTACAAGCTCCTCTTCATAAATACAATAAGCTTCAAGTTCTAATTCTAAGGCACCAGCGCACATGGCATCACATTTTATATCATCATAAACTAATACTTGCTCCTCACTAACTATTTCCTCTTCTGGACTCACATCAAGCGCTTCTTCATCTATCATCGTATTATTACTTTCTGCTTCTGGCAACATTTCCTCTTCAAGCAGACTATCATCTTGTAGCGGTATATATAGCTCAGGGTCTGCTTCCTGCTCCTCAGGGCCAATAATTAGCTCCTCATAGGACTCTTCTTGAATTGGTATAATTGGCTCATATTCAGGTTCAGTTATATTAACATTGGCGTTGACTAGATCATCTTCAAAACTTGGCGATAGGATCAACGATGCAATTTCTGTGCCGTCATTTAAATTATTTATTTTCAAGTACTTATTAGAAACTGTAAATAAATAATTTTGCTCAATAAAGCTGCGTCTTACCGTATTATTTAAATAAGAAAAATTATGAGTAATTTTTTCATTAGCAATTTGGCCGTTAGCAGAATGATCAATACGATACAATAAATTTAAAGTCCCGCTGGCATCAGCTGAGAAAACCAAAACTCCAGAGAAACTTAAAACCATTTGGTCTTGAAAAGAAGTGGGAACAATAATTATTTTATTAGCAAAAATATTTGCCAAAGATTTGTAATCTTGTAAGGCAAAAGAATCGCTTGAATCATCGCCAATAATATAACTGCTTAGCTCACTTGGTTTTTTTAAATCACTAAAATCAAAAAGTGATAATTTTAATACTTCTGCTGACAAGGAATCAGCTTCTGATTCTCTTTTTTCTTTTCCAAAAGCTAATAATTTTTCCCCCTTTAAATCAGCGGGATAAAAAGCAGAATAACCATTTACCTGTAACGCTCCTAAAATAGTTGGCTTTTCTATCTGCTGCCAATCAATAACATAGATCGGATCAGTTTCTTTGGTGGTAAACAAATAGCTTCTATTACTTAAAAAGTGGGCCCTTGCCAAGCTATTGCTTGTCACAATGTTTTCTAAGGCACCAACAATCTTTAATTTATCATCAAGTACATAAGCATTACTATATTCTTTAGGCTCACTTGAAAACAAAAGTGGCCACAGTTCTCCGCGTCTAGTAACAAGGCGTAAATAACCAGCCTCTTCATCGATAAAATTGCTCTTTAAAAAACGACCCGCGATCTCACCATTCGCCTCATATTTAAGCTTTCCCTCAGCAGATGAAAATTTATACAAACTAATACCCTCTAATTCATAAGATAAGTCCTTAATTTTAGTTTTAACTGCTGAATTAATTTTAATTTGCGCTTCTTCTTTTTCTGCGGCTTCTAAAGTATCTAAATAATTTTTAAAAATAGGTTTTATTTTCTCAATATCATCGCCAAACTGCGCCACCCTAATTGTATCATCAGATTCTAAATTATCAGCAAATAGTTCTTTTTGTACCATTATTTCTAAATAATCACGAGACAAATAATGTTCTTTTGCTAAATAAATATCATTGTTTTTACTTAAATAAAGACGATAACTATCATCTAATAAGTAAACCTGTCTTTTAATTGGCCCACTTGTTTGCTCAACGTCTAAAGCTATAACTGATAATAGTCCATAGCTATTATAGTTATGATTAAAGTAATAAATTTGACTACTTACACAATCTTCATTTAAAACGCAGCGGGAGTTAATTCTTTTTCCTTTTACATAAATATCAGGCAATATATTATCCGCCTTATTATAATCAAGCTTATTGGTGGTTAAAAAATATAACTGTTTATCACTAATGTACATGCCCGCGTAATCACTATTAAGCTCCACCTCTCTTTTTAGCTCCAACTTTAAAGGGTTTGAAATATCATAAATATATAAAATAGTGCGATTATTCTTAACGCCAGCCACAAGCAAATTATTTTCAAAAATTTTCATTTCTTGGGCTTTAAAAAATAAATTTTTCTCACTTACTATAGAGGGGCTCGCTAAAGAAGTAATTGATATAACCTGTATTTTTTCTTCATTTAGAATATAAACATAATCATCAGCGATTTGCACGCTATCGGGTTGTTTTGAAAAAACAGAAGAATCTGTTAAATCTTTAATCGCTAACTGTCCAGTCGCGCCATAATTAACATCAAAAATTAACTGCTCCAAAGAGCTAGCTAAGGCAGGATTATTTTTTATAAAATCTTGAGCTGCTTTCAAGCTCTTAAATTGCCGTAACTCTCGCTTGGCATCGAGCTCTAAAGACTCATCGTTATTTTCTGTTTCATCTTTTGCGTCTTCTTTCTCTTCTTTTATCTCAACTGCTCCCTCACTTCTGTCTTTTTCCCAGGGGAAAGAAAATGTGCACCCACTGACAACAAAACTGATAAGTATAAATAAAGTGCTTATTTTTATTATTTTTTTATACATATTTATTTTTTTTCTCTTATATTATAACACACTTTAGCATTTAAAGCAGTGCCTTAAAACTAGGGCAAAATTTTAACAACATCGCCAACTTGTAAATGATTATAGACATATTCGGCTGCACCTATTCCTAAACGAATACAACCGTGAGAAACTGCCTGTCCTAGATGATCCTCTCCTTCACGATATCCGCTAGGCCAAAATGGCAGCTCATGAATACCAATACCACCGCGTTCAAGGCCCAACCAAAAAGGCATCCATAAACCATAGGCACGACTCCAAGCCTTTTCAATCTTATTTATAATCTTAAAACTGCCAGTTGGCGTTGGCATTGATTTTTTACCAGTTGAAACTTTGAACTCACGCCATTTTATTTCTGCTACAAAAAAAGATAATGTTTGTTCACTTAAATTTATTTCCACGCGCACCGGCAATTTATCCTTTATCTCTGAATTAGGATCAAAAGCATTATCAATTTCTAAAAAATCATTGTAACCATCGTTATCACTATCAGCCACAAAAGGATTAGTCTTAAAAACGTATTCAAAATAATCACTTAAACCGTCTCCATCAACATCACTACTGTTTGCTCTTATAGGTTGCTTGTTATAAGGGGAGTAGCCCATCTTTATTTCTATCTCATCGCTATAACCATCGCCATCAGTATCTATCTCTGCTAAAACAATGTTGCTAAATAAAAAAACGCTAAGTAGAACAAATATTATCGTTGTTATCTTCTTTGTCATGTTTATTTTTTTCTTATTGAAAATTCACAACCACAAAATTTCTGTCTATACATACCTAAATTTTTTGCAAATTCTTGAGAATTGCGATAGGCATTTTCCGCCCTATAATCAGAATCTAAAAAAATGCTCTGATACTTTTTCTCCAAATCTTTCCCCATATTTTTTAAAGCATCTACATCCTTAAAAGGACTGTATAATAAACTAGTGCTAAAAAAGTCAAATTTTTTAGTTTTTGCTAGTTGAGCAGTTTTCTCTAAGCGATCAAAATAACAAATCCGACAACGCTCCCCCTTTTCTGGATCCGTTTCATAACCAGCTACTTTTTTTAGCCATAGATCGTGCTTATAAGGGACAACAATCAAAGGAATAAGAAATTTTTTTGCCATTTTTTTTACATAATATAGACGTTTGTCATACTCCTCCTGTGACACTAAATTAGGATTATAAAAAAACCAGGTTAAACGATATACTGGCTGTAGATAATTATAACTTATATAACTAGCACAAGGAGCGCAGCATACTTGTAGCAATAGCTTTGGTTTTTGTCTTTCATTTAGAAAATCAAGATAATGAAAAAGAGAAACTGTAATAATCATTAATAATAAAAGTAGGGCTAAGGCAAGAATTTTGCCCTTAGACTGCAAGAAAAGACCACTGACTCCAAATATTAAAGATAGAGAATAAAAAACCATAACAGTTTGTCGCTGATTCAAGCCTAGCGCCAATAAACGATGGTGCAAATGTTTTTTGTCAGCAAAACGAAAAGGATTTTTACCAACTAGAAGACGGCGCAGAATAGTCCAGGCAACATCTAAAATAGGAATACCCATAATAAGCAAGGCAATAGCAATCTTGCTGCCAGAGATTATAGATAAAACACCTAGAGCGTAACCTAAAAACAAAGAGCCGCCTTCGCCCAAAAAGATTTTAGCTGGATGAAAATTAAAAATTAAAAAACCACAAGCCGCGGCCGCCAAGATTAAGGCAGCTAAGGCAATATCTGGTTGATAATAATTAGTTGTTAAAGTGAATAAAAAAATTATAATACTACCAATAGTGCCAACGCCAGTTACCAAGCCATCTACTCCATCAAGTAACTTGGTTGTATACATCATCCCTAAAAGCCATAATGAAATTAAAAAAGGGCCTAATAAAAAATAATCTTGAAGATATATTAACCCTCCAAAAGGATTTGTAATTTTTTCAATCGTAACCCCCCCTATGATAAGCGCTCCAATTGCTAATAGGGGAAAAATAATTTGCCATTTCGGTGCTAAATTATATTTATCATCTAATACTCCCCCTCCAGTTATAATCAGGCCACCAAAGAAAAAACCAAGCAAATGACTCCACTCTAAGTTGCCTCCTAAAAATGATTTAGAATATATAAATAAGGTTAGAAAAAAAGCTAAAAAAATTGCCACTCCACCTAAAAGTGGCATCGCCTTTTTATGTATCTTTCTTGGACCTGGTTTATCAACAATAGAAAATTTAAGGGCAATTTTTTTTATCAATAAAGTGAAAACTACAGCCAAGGAAAAACTAATTATAAATGGAAAGATATAAACGTTCATATTTTTTATAATTCCTTTGCTTTTTCTACCAAAATTTTTGCCTGACTGTCAATTAATACCTGGTCTCTCCGTTTTAATTCTGACGACAATATTTTATTAGCAATTTCATCTTCAACCTTTTCTTGTAGCAAACGTCGCATCGGCCTAGCGCCAAATTTTGGGTCATAACCTTCTTTAGCCAACAACATAACTCCCGCTTTATCAGCCTTAAGTCCAATTCCCTTTTTTTCTAAATTACTTTTAATCCCTTTTAGCATTAAAGTAGCAATTTTAAAAATATCGCGTTCACTTAAAGGTTTAAAAACAATAATGCCATCAAAACGATTAATGAGCTCTGGTCTCATTTTGTCTCGCAAATGCTTATCAATCAACTCTTGCTTTATATCACTAATCTCCTTTTTATTTTTAATGCTATCTTGAATAAACTTAGCGCCAATATTAGATGTAGCGATAATAATAGATTCAGCAAAACTTATAGTGCGCCCCTGACCATCAGTTAAGCGCCCATCATCTAGTAGTTGTAAGAATAAATTTAAAATATTAGGATTAGCCTTTTCAACTTCGTCCAATAAAATTAAAGAAAATGGTTTTTTTCTTACCGCTTCAGTTAAATAACCCAAAGAGCCATCAACATCTCCTATCATTTTTCTCACACTATCTTCATGTTGGTATTCACTCATATCAACTCTTATCATATAATCTTCACTACCAAAGTATATTTCCGATACCGCCTTAGCTAATTCCGTTTTTCCGACTCCAGTTGGCCCTAAAAACAAAAAACTAGCAATTGGCCGTTTACTATCTTTTAAGGCGGCTCGTGCTCTTCTTAAACTAGCAGAAACAGCCTTCACGGCCTCCTCTTGATCAACCATGCGTCGATGAATCTCGGTTTCTAAATTAAGCAGCTTGCTTCCCTCTTCTTCTTTTAACTTTCCAGCCGGTATCCCCGTTTCTGCCTCAATCGCCAATGCCACATCTTCTTGAGAGCAAAAAGGCTTCTCCGGATTATTAACACTATTTTTAGCTGATAATTGCGCAGCTTTTTCTAACAAATTAATCGCCTTTAAAGGAAGTGACTTATCTTTTAAATAACGTGAAGATAACTCGACTGCCTTTTCCAGGGCGCTATAAACAATATAAACATCATACTTTGACTCAAAAAAGCCGACCTTGCTTTCTAAAATCTGAATGGCTAAGTTTTTATCAGGCTCATCTACACCAACTGTAGTTAAAGCGGTTCCCAGCGCTTTATTTTCTATATAAAGAGAATAATTATAGTTAGTAATAGTCGCTAGACATAATATATGCTTCCTTGTTATTGCCTCTGATAGAACTTCTGATAAATCTAAACTTTCATCACTGCCCGCACTGATCCCCGCTAAATTTTCAATATTATCAATGTAGAAAATAATATTTCCTGATCGATTTGCCTCAGAAATACAAGCCAGTAAGCGATCTTGGGCGCCACTGGCAGTGGTGCCACTGACTATACGAGAAACGTCAATTTCCACCAAACGCTTATCTTTCATAAATTTCGGCACGTTTTCCGCCACCATCATCTGTGCTAAGCCGCCAATAATTGCCCCCTTGCCAACCCCGTGAGGACCAACTAATAAAACACCAGCGTGACCACCAATAAAATTTTCAAAAATCTCCTCTATTTCTTTTTGTCGACCAACACATAAGTCGAACTGCCCTGCTTTAGCTTTTAAAGTTAAGTCGTGAGAAAAACGATCAAGCGTTGGCGTTGCAATCGCCGTATAGGAACGATTCATTCCTGAATCTGGTTTAAACAACGACAAACGACGATAATCTTGGTATCTTTCTCTTAACTGTCTATCAACCTTAAACCAAGCAACAGTATTTAACACCTTATCCTTGTCCACCTCTAACTCATATAAAATCTCTGCTAATTCCTTATCTCTGTCTAAGCAGGCATAAATAATATTTAAAATATTAATGCTTTTATCTTGTTCGTAAAAAGAAGCGGCAAAAGCCTCTAACATAACTTCCTGCAGTCTTGGTGCCAATTCTCTTAAATTATCCCCCGTTACTGTTTTTATAATTTGTCTATCTACCATATTTACCAATCTTTCCACATCAACATTTAAACGAATAAGCAAACTCTGCATCTGTCTATTTTTTAAAGCGGCCCGAAAAAAGTGAATGATATCAACTTGTGTTGGAATCTTAGAAGCTAACAAAAAGGCATCCTCTAATACTAGATAAGCTTCATCATCTAAAGTTTTGGCGATATTATAGCGCTTATTCTCTAACTTCTCCTTAGTAAAAAATCTATAATTAATTCTTTTTACCTTTTGACGACGACGACTATATTTAAAAATTAAATAAAGATCAAACCACAGAGAGGTTAAAAATACAGAAATTAAAATATCACCTTGCGTCCAGAAAAAAAGAATAGTTAAAGGATCTTTTAATAAATAATCCTGATTAATAAAAAGCCAGAAGAAAAAAGAGGCCCAACCTAAAAAAATAATAAGCCAAGAAAAGAAACCAAGAATTTTATCAAGCTGACGCTTCGTACGATCAAGTGCGATTAATGATTTTTTTATAGTTTTTTGCCAATATAAAAAGCGCCCTAAAAACCAAGCGCCCTGATTATTGCTCACACTATCTCTGCTAAACTCTAATTTTATTGACTTATTATACTCCATAGAAGGATACTAATTGAAAAAACAAGGATAAAAACAAAAAAATAGGCCCAGCAAGCCATAATAAAATACTAACAATAAAAACAATTAACCAAAATATAAGAAAAAGTCCCCGAAAAATTACTTGAATTAACCTTACAAAAAAACTAATAATTCTTCCTGCCCAATCATATTGTCCATACATGGGAACAAGGATATTCTTTAACCAAATAGAAAAACCAAGCGCCTTTTCTCTTTGACATAAAAAACGCCAACCTTTTTTTATCATTTCCAAAAACCCCACGCTGTACCACCAGATTGGAAAAATGACTATATCAGAGATGATTTTTAAAATTATTTGGCTACCGTAAGTCAAAAAATTATGTTTAAACATAAAACAAATTTATATTTTTATTTTATCATAAAAGCAAAATTCTAACAATTAATAAATTAAATAAAATAAGAAAATATTATCATTCCTATTACTGTTGACACTTGGAAATTATTATATTAAGATAGGGTTAGCACTCTAATATAAAGACTGCTAAATTAATAAAAATTTTAATTTAAATATGTTTAATAAATTTACAGACAAATCGCAAGAAGTAATAATTAATTCGCAGATAATTGCGTCCGATTACGGTCAAGGCAATATTGAAGCTTTACATATATTTTTAGCACTCTTAGAGCAGAGTGAGGGGTTGGTAAAGCCAATTTTAGAGAAATTAAAAATAGACCCCGAACAAATGGAAGCACAAATTGTTAAAGCCTTAAACGATCTTCCCAAGGGCAAGGTTAATAAAAGTGATGGCCCAATTCAAGCGGTATCTGGAACTGCTGAAACAGCAACTATTTTAGAACGAGCAAAAAAAGAGGCTGATGGCATGAATGACGAGTTTATTTCAACTGAACACATTTTTCTCGCCCTTATTGGCGTCCCTACTGCTGCCCAAAATATCTTGCTTTCTTTTAAGGTAGAATACGATAAAGTAAAAGAGATATTAAAAGATTTGCGCGGCTCACAAGTAATTAGTGACCCCTTCCCTGAAAATAAGTATAGGGTGCTGGAAAAATACACCACCAACTTAACTGAAATGGCTCGACAGGAAAAACTAGATCCTGTGATTGGTCGTGATCAAGAAATAAGGCGCATCATGCAAGTTCTGCTACGTCGCACTAAAAATAATCCCGTACTAATTGGCGAGGCAGGAACAGGAAAAACGGCTATTGTTGAAGGTTTGGCACAAAGAATCATTTCTGGCGATGTTCCTGAAAACCTGAAAAACAAAGAAATAATTACTCTTGATTTAGGCGCCTTAATAGCAGGTGCAAAATTTCGTGGTGAATTTGAAGATAGGCTAAAGGCGGTTTTAAAAGAAGTAAAATCTAATAATGATAAATTTATAATATTTATCGATGAGCTTCACACTTTAATTGGCGCTGGCGCCTCTGAAGGAGCAATGGACGCCTCCAACATGTTAAAGCCCGTCTTAGCCCGCGGTGAATTGCGTACTATTGGCGCTACCACCACTAAGGAATATCAAAAATATATTGAAAAAGACTCTGCCTTAGAACGTCGTTTTCAACCAATATATGTCGCTGAGCCCAGTTTAGACGATACCATATCCATGTTACGTGGTTTAAAGGAAAAATATGAGGTCCACCATGGTGTTCGTATTACTGATAACGCGGTGATTGCGGCTGCTAAATTATCAAATCGTTACATTAGTGACCGCTTCCTGCCCGATAAAGCAGTTGATCTAATCGATGAAGCGACTTCATCGCTGCGCATGGAAATTGATTCCATGCCAGATGAACTTGATCAATTAAAACGAAAGATAAAGCAATTAGAACTAAATAAGGCGGGGCTACAAACTAGTGAAAATAAAAAATCTAGTAAAATTCGCAATATAAATCAAGAGTTAGCAAAACTAAAAGAAAGAGCTAACCAAATAGAGCTGCATTGGAATAATGAAAAAAATATAATTTCTGATATCAGAAAATCAAAAAAAGAAATTGAAGATTTAAAAATTAAGGCCGAAATTGCCCAAAGACAAGGAGCTGATTTAAATGAGGTGGCAAAAATTAAATACGGCCTTGTCCCTGAGCTCGAAAAAAAGATTGACACCTTGCAAGCTGAACTCTTAAAAATTCAAAAGAAAGGCCAGCGCATACTAAAAGAAGAAGTTGATGAAGAAGATATCGCTAAAGTGGTCGCTCGCTGGACAGGGATTCCAGTTAATAAAATGTTGCAAGATGAAATTAAAAAACTAAGTAATGCTGAAGAGTTTATAAACCGCGCGGTTGTTGGCCAAGAAGAAGCAATTAAAGCAATTGCTAATGCTCTACGTCGCTCTCGTGCTGGCATTAATGAAGAAAAAAAACCGATTGGCTCCTTTCTTTTTATTGGCCCTACTGGTGTAGGAAAAACTGAGTTAGCTAAAGTTTTAGCTAAATTCATGTTCAATGATGAAAAATCATTAATTCGACTTGATATGAGCGAATTTATGGAAAAGCACTCAGTTGCTAAAATAATTGGCTCACCACCTGGATATATTGGGCATGATGAAGGCGGACAGCTTAGTGATAAGGTTAGACGTCGACCATATAGCGTTGTTTTATTTGATGAAATTGAAAAAGCGCATCCTGATATGTTTAACATCCTATTACAAATTCTCGATGATGGCCGCTTAACAGACTCCAAGGGACGCGTAGTTAATTTTAAAAATACTATTATTATCATGACCTCTAACTTAGGCAATGAGGTAATTAAACAATACTCCATTGGCTTTAATGCTGATGATGAAAAACCAAATTCAAAAATAAGACAAGAGGAAATGAAAAATAAAATAGATAGTATTTTAAAAAAGAATTTCAAGTTAGAATTTCTAAATCGCATTGATGAAACTGTACTCTTCCAAAATCTAACCCCTAAGGCTCTAGAAAAAATAGTTGATTTAGAGTTGATTAAAATTGAAAAAAGATTAGCAAATAAAAATATCAACCTCAAGATTGGGGTAAAAGTGAAAAAGATGCTAGCGGAAAAAGGATATGATATTACCTTTGGTGCTCGTCCTCTAAAAAGAATCATCCAAAATCTTATTCTTGATGAACTGGCCCTGGAAATAATTGAAGGCAAAATTAATGAAGGTGCTAAGGTAAAAATCAATCTTGATAGTAAGAATAGAGTTGAAATAATTAGTCAAAAATAAGGTTAAAATGAGGTTAAAATAACAAAAATCCAAGTCTTTGGATTTTTGTTTTTATATCCCCGCTCTGTTGCTTCAAACAGCTAAATATATTATAATAAAAACACTTTAATACTAAAAATGAATTTAAAAAACAAACACATGAAAACACCTTATTTAGTTATAAATTATTTAATTTTAATTTTTGTAATTCTACCTTTTTTCTCTGTTCCAACTAAGGCACAAAGCCTCATTGATCCTGATTTTGATCCAAATAATATAATTTCCGACGATGAAATTTTAAATACTGATTCCATGACTTTAGTGGATATTCAAAATTTCCTACAAAAAAATAATAGCTACCTGGCAAATTACATAACAGCCAACAGCAACGGAATCATGAAAACAGCGGCTGAAATTATTTATGACGCTACTAATCGTAATTTTGATTGCGATGGTGTTATTTTAAGCGAGACCCCAACCGAAGAAGAAAAGAGATTAAAATGTCGCACCATTAAAACCATTAGTCCTAAATTCATGTTGGTGCTTATTCAAAAAGAATCAAGTTTAATTGAAAATTCTAATCCTACTCAAAATAATTTAGATTGGGCAACCGGTTATGGCTGTCCCGATAATTGGGCTTGCAACCCCTACTATAAAGGTTTCGGAAAACAGATAAACAGTGCCGCCTTACAATTTCGCGCTTACATGAAAGAACCTCAAAATTATAATTACAAAGCTGGACAGGCTTACACTTTTACCAATCCCTATGGCACCATATCTCAAGAAAAAATGACCGTTATTCCTCAAAACCAGGCAACAGCCGCTTTATACAACTACACGCCCCATGTTTTTAATGGTAATTACAATGTATATCGTTTATTTAAACGTTATTTTCCAGAAGAAACAAATAATGTACCTTCTCAACCCAAACTATATCCTGATGGATCATTATTAAAAACAGCTGATAATCCTGGCATTTGGTTAATTGAAGGTGGTGTTAAAAGACCATTTTTAAATTATGCGTCCTTTATTTCTCGCTTCTCTCCTAATCAAATAATTATCACTAAACCAGAAATACTCGCCGCCTATCCTCAAGGTGAAAATATTAAATTCCCAGATTATTCCTTAGTACAAACTCCTAATGAAACTATCTATTTACTAGTGGGCAAGGAAAAGCGCCCCTTCGACAGTTTGGAAACCTTTAAGAGAATTGGTTTTAATGCCGACGAAATAGAAGCTGCAAGTATATCCGAATTGGACGGCTATATAATTGGCAATGCGATTACCGCTACCTCTACTTATGTCACTGGCGCTCTTTTGCAAGATATTACCACCGGCGGTGTTTACTACGTTGAAAATGGAACCAAGGCCCCTCTTCTTGACAAAGCCTTTCTAACCACAAAATACAAAGGGGAAGATATTATCAAGGTAAATCCAGAAATTCTAGAAAAATACGTTAAAATTGACCCTATTTTATTTCCTGATGGAACCCTGCTAAAATCTAACTCCTTCCCTGCTGTCTACTTAATTTCTAATGGCAAAAAAAGAGTATTCGTTAATGGAGAAATATTTAAAAGTCTTGGTTATAGTGATGCTAATATAATCACAGTATCCTCTCAAGTGCTTTACCAATATCCTCTTGGTGAAGCAATTCAATAATATGGCCATCATAAAAAGTTATTTACTGCCTCATTCCCCCCTACTTATTCCTGAAATTGGCAAAGCTAATCATGGTTTAATGCAAAAAACAGCCTTAGTTTATGAGAATATTAAAACAGAATTAAAAAATAATAAAATTGATTCTGTGGTAATCATAACCCCTCACGGGCACGAGCAAATTAATAATTTTTTAATTAATTGTTCGCCTGATTTAGATATTAATTTCCAGGATTTTGGCTTTATACCCCCTAAAACAACTATAAAAGGCGACATCCCTTTAGCTGATCAAATTAAAAATACTCTACAAGAAGAATTTCCCCTAAAACAAGTGTCTTATTTAACTCTTGATTATGGTAGCGGCATCCCTCTGTATCTACTTAAAGAACAAAGCTATGATTTTAAAGCCTTAACTATTACTCCCACCAGTGATTTAGACTTAAATATTCAAGCTGCTTTTGGTGAAAAATTATATCCTATTTTAGAAAACAGTCCCAAACGTATCGCCCTTATTGCTTCTGGGGATTTATCTCATCGTCTAATGCGAAAATCTCCTGGTGGATATTCCCCCAAGGGACCAAAATTTGATAATAAAGTAATAGAATATTTAAGTTACCCGGAAACTGCACTTAACAATCTTCTTAACATGGATAAAAACATAATATTAGCCGCCAGTGAATGTGGCTTAAAACCTATTTTAATGCTTTTGGGTGTTTTAAAAAATAAAAGTTGGAAACCAGACATACTTGCTTATCAAACTGATTTTGGTGTAGGCTACTTAAGCTTAGAATTTGTTTTCTAGCGCTTAAAAGAAAAAATAAAAAAAATAAAAATATGAAAGAAGATGATACAAAAAATAATTTTTCTTCTTTTTCCGAAATATTTAAAAATAAAAAAACCGTTAAACCACCTGCCTACCCCTGGCAAGATTTAGCTCTTAAAATTATTACTGAATTAGGAATCCCCAACTTTAAGAAGTCTTCGGTTTTTAAAATCTGTAAAGAATTGCCTGCCCACGTTGTAAAAAGAGCAGCTGATGACACTAAAGAATTGTGTCCTGGCGGCAACAGCTGGCAATACTTTTTTAAAGTAATCGACAGTATAAAGAAAAAATAATTATATGGCAAAATTATTAAATATTGTATATCATCCTAACCCTATACTACGGAAAAAATCAGAAGAAATTGACATTAACGATTTAAAAAGTGGCAAATTGCAACAACTCCTTTTAGACATGGAAAGAACCATGAAAGAAAAAGATGGCGCTGGTCTTGCCGCTCCACAGATTGGAAAAAATATTAGATTAGTCGTTATTAGTCACAATGACAAAACGCTGTTCTTAATTAATCCTAAAATTACAAAAAAATCTTGGGCTAAAGAAACAGAAGAAGAGGGATGCTTATCAGTTGTAAATAAAAAAGGAGAGATAGTTTTTGCCCCTGTTAAAAGACACAAAAAAGTAAACTTCACTTATTTTGATGCTAAGGGTAAAAAAAAGACTCTAACTGCAGAAAAAATGCTAGCTAGAGCGGTTCAGCACGAGATAGATCATTTAAACGGAATTCTTTTTATTGATTATCTTGAAAATCTTCCAGCCGGCATAGAGGCTGAAAGCAATAACTAGAAACCAGCCGATTTCATGATAATAGAGGGCTAACAATTCTTGATTAGAACCAATAAAATAACCCAAACCGGCCAAAACACATACCCACAAAAAAGAACCCAATGTCGTATAAAGTAAAAAACTACCCAAGGGCATTTTTGAAAACCCAGCTGGAATAGAAACGAGTTGTCTTATAACCGGTATTAAACGACCAATAAAAGTTGCCGAAATAGCATTATCAAAAAAATATTTTTCTGCCTTCTGTATTTTTTCTGGACTGATAAATAAAAATTTAGCGAAACGATGATTAGCGAGTTTATAAATTAAGGGTCTGCCCAGATAATAACCCAAATAGTAATTTATCAGAGCGCCTATTACAGAACCTATAACCCCTGCTATTATAATAAGCCAAATATTCATCTGCCCTAAACTAGCTAAGTAGGCAGCCGGCGGGACAATGATTTCTGAAGGCATGGGCACAAAAGAACTTTCAATTGTCATTAAGATGCCTACGCCGATATAGCCTAAGTCCTTAGTAATACCTAATAAAAAAGCAAAGAAGCTGTTTAGCATAACGATAAGTTAATAAGCTTTATAATACCATAATTATACTCTATGTCCAAGGTAACTAATAATAAAATAATAAACGTTGTTTTTATGGGCACTCCCGAATTTGCCATACCCGGACTTAAAGCTTTAATTGCAAATTCTCGCTACAATGTGAAAGCTGTCTATACTAAAGTAGATAAACCTCGGGGTAGAGGAAAAAAACTTAGCGCCTCTCCTGTAAAAATTTTGGCACAAGAACATAATATTCCCGTTTACCAACCTAACTCTTTAAAGACGGAAATACATAATATAGCAAAAATTAATCCTGACCTTATTGTTGTTATTGCTTATGGCAAAATTTTACCTAGAGAAATCTTAGAATTACCACGCTATGCCTGCATTAACGTGCATGGCTCACTACTTCCTCTCTACCGCGGCTCTGCCTGTCTTAATGCGCCAATTATAAATGGAGATAAAAAAACTGGCATTAGTATAATGAAAATAAATGAGAGCATGGATACTGGACCAATTTTAAAACAATTTGAAATTGAATTAAACTCTAATTCCAACCTAGAATACGTACACAACACCTTATCAAAACTAAGTGGTCAAGTTTTGATCCCAACCCTAAATGACTGGATTGATGGTAAATTAGAAATAATGTATCAAGATAATGATAAGGCAAGTTATGTGAAAATGTTAAAAAAGGAAGACGGAAAAATAGATTGGCAAAAAAAAGCTATCACAATAGATCGTTTAATACGTGGCCTTAACCCCTGGCCAGGCACTTTTACTCACATTAATAACAAATTAATTAAGATAATCACTGCTCAAGTTGCGCCAAACTCAATAAATAAAAATCATAAAGTTGGTGAAGTGTTTCTTGAATCTGGGCACTTGACAGTAAAGTGTGGACAAGGTAACTTATTTATATTGAAATTACAAATTGAGGGCGGAAAAATTATGTCATCTTCTGATTTTATCAGCGGACATAGCGATATTATTGGCCAAATATTAAAATAAACCAAATGGTCCCTTCGTCTAGTGGTTAGGACACCAGGTTCTCATCCTGGCAACAGGGGTTCGATTCCCCTAGGGACTGCTAAGAAAAAAGAACGCTTTTAGTTTGCGTTCTTTTTTAAATTTTAAATAATTAAAACGTTTTTGCTATTTCCGAAAGCGCCCTTTGAATTGATGCCGCTAAACTCGGATTCAGATGTTCT
>JAQWDY010000016.1 GCA_028705215.1 Patescibacteria group bacterium
TTCAGATAAGGCACGTGGCGATTGTCATTAGCATTGTGCCAAACGGAACCGACGAAAAACGCTTTTAGTCTCCTGTGACACCACCCTTTCAATACTGTTAGGGTTGTATTTTATTTGAGATATTAAATCTGCTAACTAGAAGCGCCAAGTGTTTTATTTTTTAAAATAATATTCGATATTCTAAGTAGTCCCTTAAAACTAATTATTCTAATCTAAATAATATTTTAGAATTCGGCCGTCAGAAGCCGTAACCGCTGACAGATTCGCCTACTATCCAAAAATATCTTATCATATTTCTATCAAGAAAAAAACCCGTTTCATTTTTGAAACGGGTTTTTTAGCCAAGAGACAAAGAGTCCAAGGGCTAAGAGATAAGTAACCAAGCGATTAAGTGCTACTTGCGGACACCAAGGAAGCGACAATGAGGACCCCAGTCACCACCAAACCAAAGGAGGTAAAGCGAACGCTCGCTGCCATCGACGCTCAGATAAGGCACGTGGTGACTGCCACGAGCACTGTGCCAAACGGAACCGAGAGCGACAATTGGAAATTGTCTTTGCAGTTCAGGAAATAAAAATCCTAAAACTAACAGTTCCATTAAGGTTGCGGGACGATATCCAGCTTTATCCATTTCAGAAATTACATCGTCCGAACTGATGCCGCGATTGAAATGAAATAACTTAGCGGACACTTCAGCTTTTTTTCCAATCATCTCCGGAGAAACAGGAAAATGTTGAGCGGTAATGTCGTCATTTTTCCAATCGTAATTGCTGTCAGCGATAACTTGTTCAACGGTTTTGGTGTAATCAATTACCAACTTGATTTCGTTTGTGGAGTTGATTACTTTTTCACTTTGAACATTGCTTTTTTCGATAAGTTCAATTACCTGAGAAACGGACAATTTTTTGTTTTCCATTGCCGTTATTAATTTCTGTAAATCTGATTTACTGATTTTCATGACTTATAATTTTATTTGGTTATTATTATTTTAAAAAACTATAATAATATTATATCACTTTACTTAATTTTTGTCAATGCTTTGACAAAACAAAAGAACTTGAGGTTAACCAAGTCCTTTTCTTTTTTAGCCAGTATTAGCTAAGTAATAGGGTCTATCCGATACTAAATATTCTTGGCGGAGAGGGAGGGATTCGAACCCTCGGTTGGCTTTCACCAACGACAGTTTTCAAGACTGTTCCATTAAACCGCTCTGGCACCTCTCCTTAAACATTGTTTTTACTGATAACAATATAATAAACTTTTAATATAATGTCAAAAAAATAGACGTTCAACTCTATTAATGCTAACATTTAATTAAAGAAATATTTGCATTACTTTTATGAATCTAATTCAAAAAATCACAAAAAGAAAAAACTATACTCAAGATTATAATTTTTCTGCAACTAAAGAAGAAAAAGAAAATCTTAGTGCTACTATTATAAACTCTTCGTCTCCTCGTGTTGGCTTCTATTTACTTCTTGTTCTTTCCACTTTTATTGTTGCTGCCGGCTTGATTAAAAACAGCGTAATTTTAATTATTGGCGGCATGATGGTCGCCCCCCTACTTTCTCCCATTCTTTCAATATCACTTTCAATCAACATTTTAAATATCAAGGTTTTTATCAGATCAATTTTAGTTTTTATAATATCTTCTCTTACCGCCTTATTAGTTGCAACTATTATTGGGCTTATTAGTAAATTTGATTTTGGCAGCATGCCCCTTATACAATTAATGCACTCCTTTGATATCGCCACTCTTTTAGTTCCTATTGCCGCCGGCGCTGCGGCCAGTTTTACCTGGGCAAAAAAAGAATTAAATAGTTCCTTAACAGGCATCGCTGTCACCGTCACCCTATTGCCGCCGCTTACTAGCATGGGCCTCGCCTTAGCAATAAAAAACTACACTATTTTTTTTGACTCGTTAAACATATACCTTCTTAACGTTACCGGAATTGTTATTGGTAGCTTAATCATATTCCTTTTAATGGGCTTCCACAATGTTGGCAAAACTGTAGTGGAGCAAGTTGAAATTGAAAATCAAGAAGTTAAAAAATAATAATTGATAAGAAAAAAGGAGCTAATCTAATTGATCGCTCCTTTTTTAGTTATTTTGAAATTATGAGGTAGCTAATAACTGGCTAACCATAATTCTTACAAACAGATTTTCTGAGTGGCTATATTTTTCAATTAACCATCTGTTTTTTTCAATCTCCTGTCTTGGTATGCGCATTATCAGTCGCGCTGCCAAATCACGTTCACTGCCACAAATAGAGCCCTGACTTTTTAGCAACAGCTCTAAATTTTCAGCAAGTTTACGACCACTAATTCGTTTGGTCAATCTTTCTGCAAGGCGTTTTACCCTGAACAGGTCGGATCTTTGCGCTCTAAGTAAAGTATTCAGAGGCAAGTCATCCGGCTTAACTTTTTTTAACAAGGAAAAAGCGAGTTGTCTTTCTTTAAGGACGCTGCCATCAAAACAGGTAATAAGAAAATTGGCATAAGGCAAAATATAGATCGGCAACTCCTGCTTTAAAGTTTGCAAAGCCAAAGTTCTAAAACCATGTCGCAAATAATCATTGCCCCAATTTAAGAAACTAAACATGTAGTCAAGATAGGCTGCCCTTGTCACTTGCGAAGCATGCTCTGACGAAAGAAAGCGATAAGCTAAATAAGCGGAAGTGTAGGCAATTTTAGAATTGCTACACTTGGTTTGTTTTACTAAATAATGTAGCTCATCTTTTAAATTTTGAACCGGCCTAGCACCTAATATATCAAGGTATAACTGATGCCCGACTTCTTCAAACTCATTAACCATAGAACTTTGCAACTCCTGAATAAAATTCTGATTTTCTTCCTTCATCTTAAGCGACCAACTTTTCATAATTTTTACAAGTAAGCGTCGCAACAGATGAAAACGGAAAATTGTCCCATCTTTATTCAACAAATCCCACATCTGATTAAAATAAGGAGCTAGCTCTTGACCGCTCATATTATCCAATAATGCCTCAGCCGTTTCACACGCCTCTTTAATAGTAGCTAAAATTAGCAAATTAGGAATATAAGCGCCCAACAAAGCGCCCGGCAATTTTTTTAAAAGATCAGATGCCTCTTGGCGAATAAAGTAATTTTCGTTTTTACTAAGTTCTAATAAATTTAAAGCATCATCTGCTATCTCCTTTTCATTTAGTAACTTAATTTCACTAACTGCGAAATCTCTAATTTCATAGGAGTCAGATCCTCTTAGCTCCACCAAATAAGATGGTAAATTTTTCTTTTCAATTTCAGCCATTAATTTTTTCACCTGGCTCAGGCTAAAGAATTCTTTTTCCATAGTTGTCTTCAAATTTTATTGTTAAAGAAAGATGCAAAAAACATCATATAAGTATAACATTTATACGCTAATTAGTCAACAGAGGCAAATAATTAACAACGATATAATGTTTCCCAAAAAATTTTTTCAATCTTTTAGAATTTAAAATAGCCCGTAAATTTAAATCTACGGGCTAAAATTTCTTTCTTACTTCACTTCAGGCATAAGTAGCGGCAAGCTTTTATCAAAGTCATTGTCCAAGGCAAGCAGACTGTCATGATAGCGTCCATTACAATAGTACATAGCCCTAATAAATGACTCGTCATTTTGTAAGTCCTGATAGACAGTGCCTAAAAAACAAGTATAGACTTCCTTGCAAGCACTGGGAATAAGCTCCTGGTGATTTAAGAGAAAATCAAGCATGTTGCCATTACAAGCCATTTCTTTTAGTTTTCTCAATTTAAAACCATTTTTGGGAACATTTTCCGAAAATAAAACCAACTTGCTGTTATTAAAGTTGAAAATTCCACCGCCATTATGGTAGCCAATCATATAGCCGCCAAACTCCCGTGGACGCGCATTCAAGTCAACAATGTTTGGCAGATATTTAAGTTCCGCCACCCCCTTTACTGTCTTGGCCATAATATAGCCCTTGTTTTCAATGACATACTGCAAGGCTTCAATTGTTTCTTCATAGTTTAAGGCACCACTTTCAATTCTTCTTTTAACCTCTACAATTTTCGAAAACAATTCTCCAAGTTGATACTTGTTTACCTTCACTCTACTTTCGTTTTTTTCCATCATATTAACGATTTTGATTTTTGCCGTTCTCAGATATTTATTTATCCTGCAACAGCGCCCTGTACCCAAAAAGATACAAAGCGCTGCTGCCGATTATTGTCAAAGAGCTTTCTGGTCTTTATAACATATAAAATATGTCTGGTCAATAATACTAATTCTTCTTATCTATAATCTGCTCTATTTTACTTCCCGGTTCATAAATTAGCAAGTCATTATTGTTCATAGCCCACGTCTTTTGAATAGAATCTAAAATACGCCAGCTTGCTAGGACCTCTTCACTGCTGGCAAAAAGAGTGTGATTCGAATTTATTGCATCAAATAAAACCTGTTCATAGGCTTCAGGCAAACGAGAATAATATTCACCAAAGGAAAATTTAAGCGGATGACGCTCCACCTGATGTTCATAGCCAGGACGCTTGGCAAAAAGACACAATTCTACCCCCTCATCTGGTTGCAAGTGTAAAATAAGTTGATTAGACTCATGGTTTTCATTACGTTTATAAGATATTATTATTTTTGTCTCCTTAAAAGCTAGGGCCTTACCGGTTGTTAAAACAATAGGAACGTTAATAAAACGCTCATCATCTGATTCCAGGGTTAATGATACAAAAGTTTCTACATGGCTGCCATGATTTTTAACTTCACTCTGATAACCTCGATATTGGCCACGTATTACATTTTCCTCAACCCTCCCCTTCAAGCGTAAGCTATTTAAAGCGGCAAGGCGTCGAGCTGGAATTTCAGCAAAATTGCGGCCAGAAGGAAGCTCCATTAAAATAAGGGCGGTTAATTGTAGTAGATGGCTTTGTACCAAATCGCGCAAGGCTCCAGTTTGTTCATAAAAAATCGATCTTCCCTCTATTCCAATTTTTTCACTAGCTATTATATTCACACTTTCAATGAAATCTTTATTCCAAGTTCTTTTAAATAGTGAGTTATCTTGGCGAAAAACAACCAAATTTTGTGCGGTTTCTTTTGCGAGATAATGATCAATACGATAGACCTGATCGGACAAAAAATAATGATCAACGTGGTTGGCTAGTTCTTGCGCGCTTTCAAAATCTACACCAAAAGGCTTTTCCAGTAATAATTTTGTATTTGGCGCACTAGCTAAACCAGACTCACCTAATAATTCAATGATAGGACGAGAAATCTGTGGCGGAACTGAGAGATAAAATAAGCGTTGCGCTGGAGAAGTAAAACCTCTTTCAATTTCTTTAAGGTGTTTTCCTAATTTTTCATAGGCATCTTTCTTGTCTAGTTCCATATTCCAAAATTCAATCATGCCTTCTATATCTTTCGCCTTCTCAACATGAGTTAAAACATCGGATAATAATAAATCATACTGCCTAGTTATTCCAACTATGCGACATTCGTAGGGTAACTCACCAGCCGCTGAAATTTGCGCTAAAGCGGGCAACAACTTACGTCGTGAAAGATCGCCCGATATGCCAATTATAACAATTATTGTTGGTTGATTATTTTTCATTTATTTATATATAAATTTAAAACTTTGTCTATTATAACAAGAATTTATCAGAAATAGAATATGGCGATTATTAAAAAACAAAAGCCAAGCTAGACGTTTTTAATCTAAGTATCGCCGAGTCTCTTAACCATTGTACTAATATTGACAAATTATAATAAAAGTGTTATACTTAATTTAATTAATAGTTCATTGAAAAAATTAAAAAACAAGAAAAATCATGAAAAAAGAAAAGATGTTCAAAGTGTCGAGCATAATCAGTTTATGCGGATTAGCAGGGTTGCTAGTTAGCGCCATTCAGGTAATCATAACTGGCGGAAAGATGGAATTTTGGATAATAGCGACAACTATAAGTTTTCTATTTTTTATTGCCCCTCTGTTTATATCCATCATATTTCATACAGCGGGCCTCATTCTAGATTTTTCTGAAATGAGTCGAAAGGTGAAAAGATGGATAAATATTATCTTTTATGTAGTAGTTTTCCCCTTACTAACTATCTGGTTTGTGGGCGCTTTAGACACTCTCTTTAATTGGTTCCCAAATTACCAGGAAGCAATTTATGCTGGAAAAAGCATGGAAGTGGTAGAGGTGTTATACAAAGCACACAATTTGCAACTATACACCACTGTTTTGCTCTCTTACGGAGCAATGATTATGGCTGGATTAATTATCCGCGCTAGTAAAAGAAGTTAAAAAAAGAAGTTAAAAAAAGAAGTTAAAAAAAATAAGAGCTTTGTTAAAAAGCTCTTTTTTCTTTTAAAAAAGAGGAGTGCAAATTACTCCTCTATTTAAAATTACTTATAACGATTTTTTCTTAAATTCTTGCAAAGCTCTGCGATAGGGCTTACGCTGCTTTAGATGATAATTGTAAGTATTATTTTTTAAATCATCATTAATAGATCGCCAAGCAGTTTTGTATTGTCTTTTTCTCTCCTCTTTTGGAAATTCGTCTAAAAAAGCTTCCAATATTTCTTTGTCTTTCGGAGTCCTTATCGTCTCTGTAAGCGCGAGACCAAATAAACCAAAGTCATCATGAGCCGCTTTAATTAAACATTTTTTTAAAACATCTGCATGTTTTGAGCTTATCACGTCTTTTACAATATCGGGAATATTTCGATAATTTATTCTCGTCAAAAGTGACTTAAAATATTTTTCCAACATAAATTGAATCCGGTCATTTATTACTGCACTGCTGCATTTATCAAGGGTGGCAATAAGCACCTTAACAGGACTTTTTAGAATAAACAGCTGGTATAGTTCATTCTGTTTTTTTAATATCAAATTTATTTGTACTAAAAAAACAATAAACGCAACCAGAAGAAAGAAGACAATAGCCAAGGTTATCGTTACATTCATGATTTAACATTTTAAAGATTAATATTATTTAACTAATTATTAAACACAACAAGCTAATTGCTGAACTTAATAATTAGTTAAATAAAGATATATCCGATAATTTAAGGCTAATTATTTTTAAGGAACCATATAAATCCCTTAAATACTAACATGATATCTATATTATGTCAATATTTTAAACAAAATAACCTGAAATTAATCAATATTTTTATTTCTTAATAACATTTTAAAATCACCCACTTCTTTCAAAAAATGATCGCAGATCTTCTCAATCTGGTTTTTATTAATCACAAAACCTTCGGTAATATAACTACGCAATACTTTTTTCGCCTATTTTCGGAATTCTATAACTAGCTTTTAATTCACTCTATAGCCCACAGTCCAAACAATATCTAGAGAATAAAATGTAACTGGTTTATCTGAATTTACAATATGCATTTTTTGCACATTGCTTTTCTATCAGCTTCTTTGTCTTTAAAAATTTTACCAATGCGTCTTGAAATCACAGATTGATACAATTTAAATAATTTAACAATTTCAGC
>JAQWDY010000002.1 GCA_028705215.1 Patescibacteria group bacterium
ATCGATGCTCGGGGACTAGGATTCGAACCCAGATAGCCAGGACCAGAACCTGGAGTCCTACCATTAGACGATCCCCGAATAATAAATAATAATAAAATTATCTATTTTAACTATATTAATTCTCTTCTTTCTTTGGTTTAAGTAATGGAAATAAAGTTGTTTCCCTAACTGGTTTATCCATTAAAAAGGCAAAAAGTCTTTCTCCAAACCCAAAACCACAGGTCGGCGGTATGCCATATTCTAACATTTCCACAAACTCCCAATCGGGCATCATTGCCTCCTTATCGCCTCTATCAATTAATTCTTGTTGCAAGGCAAAACGATTTCTTTGTTCTTGTGGATCATTTAATTCTGAAAAACCGTTTCCCACTTCACTTCCAGCAATAATGATTTGAAATCTCTCTGTTAGCTCAGGGTTATCAAGCTTTGCCTTTGCTAATGGAGAAACTAATTTAGGATGATTAATCAAAAAAACGGGACCAGCAATATTCTTGCGACAATATTTCCATAAAGTATCCATTAATCTCTCTCGATTATTACCTTCATACTTAACCTGTAATTTATCTAGCTTAGATTTCATCTCATCTTCACTAGCTTGCAATACATCAATACCTGTTTGACGTAAAACTTCTTCGCGATAATCTAATTTTGGCCAATCTCCCGCTAAATCATAGGAAAAGTTTTTAGTGGTAAATTTTGTAGTGCCAAACGTTTTTTGCGCTATCTCTTGATACATGTCTTTTGCAATTTCCATACCTTGCTCAAAATCAGCATAGGCAAGATAAAATTCAAGGTTAGTAAATTCTTGTAAGTGATCCGGGCTTGACCCTTCATTGCGGTAGACTCGACCAATTTCAAAAGTTTTTTCATAACCTGCGGCCATTAATCTTTTTTGCCATAATTCGCCCACAGATATACGTAAATAAACATCTAAATCATAATCATTATGAAAAGTTTTAAAAGGGTTAGCTTCCGCGCCACCAGTAGTTGTTTCTAAGGTTGGAGTTTCTACTTCAAAAAACCCCCGTGCTTTCATAAAAGCTCTAGCCACCTCCCAAAACTTAGCTTTTTTATAAAACATTTCTCGCTTTTCTGGATTTAATAATATATCAAGATAACGTTTACGATATCTTTCTTCTTCGTCTTTTAATCCAAACCAAGCATCAGGAATGGGACGTATTGTTTTTGTTAATAGTTTCCAATCTTTAACCATTAAACTATTTTCCCCCTTGTGCGTCACAAAACAAGTTCCCTGTACCTGAATAAAATCTCCGTGATCAATTAACTTCACAAAATTCTTGTAACTACTTTCTTCTAATTCCTTTTTAGACAAGGCGATTTGAATATTGCCACTTTCATCCTCTAAATTAGCAAAAGTGAGATTACCGTGACTGCGAATACTTCGTAAACGGCCAGCAACAAAAAAACTCGCTTCACTTTCTGTTAAGTGAGCAAAATCTTGTAAAACCCTAGCTATTGAATAATCACGTTTAACCTTTGCCGTGTAAGGGTTAATTCCCTTTTTAACTAATTCCTCTAATTTTTTTAAACGCTCTTCTTTTTCGCTAGCAGGAGAACTTGATGATGTTTGATTGTCATTTTTGGCCATCATATAAATTTATTCAATTTTTAAAATTTTATAATTTACCACTCCTTTTGGAGTTTCAACTTCCACCTCATCACCTTTTTTATGATAAAGAAAGGCGACACCAAGCGGCGACTCATTAGAAATTTTCCCCTCTAAAGGATCGGCCTCATTAAAACTTACTATGACAAATGTTTTTTCTTTCCCCAAACTTGATCTAACGGTTACTCTTGAGCCCATTACCACCTCATGTTTAGAGCCGTTATTGGAAACAACGGTAACATTTTTTAAAATAGAAGCTAGCTCCAATATTCTCCCCTCATTTAATGCCTGCGCATCCTTTGCTTCACTGTACTCAGCGTTTTCACTTAGATCACCAAGCTCTTTAGCTCTTTCAATTCTATCAGCAATTTCACGCCTTTTAGTTGTGCTAAGAAAATTTAATTCATTTTTAATTTTATCATAACCTTCTTGGGAGATGATTTGTTCATTCATAAGTTTATTTATTAACTTTTTAACAATTATTATGCTTTAATATACTTTATTTTTAAAAATAAGACAAGAGCTAATGATAATAAAACCGATTCCTAAAGGATGATTTAGATAGGGAGTAAAAAAATGTGTAGCTGCTAAAAATAGCAATGCTAAAACCATTCCTTCATAAAAATAATCATTATTTTTTAATGCCGTCTTGCCAGCTAAAAAAAGTAATTTAAAAAGTAAAAAAAGATAAGCTAGGACTCCAATAATGCCAATTTTAAGCCACATATCAAAGTAGCCCCACTCAAAAGCATACGTGGTATAAAGACCGCTTTCATCTTGTTCTAATATTCTTGGATCTGAAGAGACATAAGTAACTGTCGCTCCAAAACCTTGACCAGTTATTGGATTTTTTATAATTTCCTTAAATAAAGGGGGCAAAAGCGACCATCGAGACGAAACCGCTGCTTCACTTTTATTACTTACCCGACTACTTATTTGTTCGTCAAAATTATCTTGAGCACCGCGAGGTATAACTGCAAAAATAAAAAGTATAGCTATAGTTGTACTTATTATCAAAAATAATACATTTCTTTTAAGCGCTACCCAATTTTTTCTCTTTATAATAAAAAATATGCTTGAAATAATGGCCACTAGCAAGCCAACCCAAAAGCTACGAGAAAGAGAAATAATAATTGCTCCTAAGAAAAGTCCGCTTATAAGTAAATATAGGTAAACATATTTTTTTTTAAAAAAGTCTTTTTCCAAAACCACTCGGCTTTTAGCAAAGAGAAAAAGAAAGGCGATGGCAACAAAATTTTGACTTTGAATAAATACTCGATTCCAACCACTTAGCATTGTCATCTCTCCCACTAAAGTTTTACGTAACCATTCATAAACAATAGGGGCAATATATAATTGATGAGAAAATATAAAAAGCAGAGCTAGTGTTTTGAAGGCAACCGCTAAGGCGCCAGAGACTAATATTAAACTAAGCTCTCGACGAGACGGACGCAATGAGAGCAAAGGAATAAGTAAAAGAAAATATAACCAATTATTAAAGTCTAGGAAAATATCAATTAGGTTATTTTGATAAGCAAAGGCTGATATTACTCCCAAAATTATTGTTAGAGCTAAAAATAAATAAGGCTTGAGAAAATCAAAATTAATTAAATTTTTCCAATATGGAGCACCTTTTCCCTCTTTTATGACTTGTTTTATAAAATGAAAAATAAAAACAATCATAAAAAGCGACCAAATTACCAGGCGCCAAGATAATAATTGCCCACTAGCCAGTGGGAAATATAAAAGATAACCCTTAGAACCAACAATTAACTCTAACAAAATCAAGCCTAATGCAAATTTTGGCTTGTAAATGGAAAGAGCGAGAAACAACAACGCACTACTGATAAAAACTGTTTTTAAAAATATTGGATTTAGGAAACCGTAAAAAGAAATAATTTCTATAGCAAAAAAGGCGAGTAAAAAAAGTAAAATTGTTTTTAATTGAGATTTTAATTTTAACATGATCTAATTTTTAAAATTTCCGTTATCAATATCGGGCAACATAATTTTGTCTCCCTTGCTAAGTCCTAGGCGCGTGGCCTCACCAGCGTTTAGCTCTAAAACCAAATTAACCGGACCATCACTAGAATATATGCGCTCTGGCGCACTTCCTTCTGGTGGCGCGTTATAATATATTTTATCTATCACATTGTCATTGATAAAAACTATATCAAGAGGAAAATTCATATTTCTCATCACAAAAGATTTAGGGCTAAAATCTGAAAATACAAACAGCATTCCACAATCCTGACACAGACTTAATCTATTTGATAAACCCTCATATTGTTTTAAAGGATTGGAAGCAATTTCAAGCTGCAAATTTCTTCCTGCCTGCTCCCAGGTAACGGTCGCTTGTGTTATTGATTTTAATTTATCTCTTTTTATCAAATAACTGGCATATATAAAAGCAGTGCTAAGTAGTAAAACAATAATTCCGAGTAATAAGTACTTTTTGTAATTATTAAGACACTGAGAATGTGATTTAATTCTCCAAGCCATATTTTTGTTTAATTATTTTCATTGCTGCCTTATATTTTTTAACTGTCTTTAAAAAAGGAAAAAAGCGATAAGCGAAAGCTGGTAACCAAGAACTCATACTGCCGCCTGTTTTTATTTTAAACAAAACTTGCGGTATCCATATTCCAATGTGCCCATCTTGTAGCATCGCTAGCCATAAATCCCAATCTTGAAATTTTTTTAAACTTTCATCCCAACCAGACGCTGGAAAATGTTGACGTCTTATCAGAGACAAGGAATGAATATAGGGCATTTTTTTTAAACGCTCGGGATTAAATTCATCTAATTTAAATAATTTTTTGCCCCAATTAAAAGAAGAATAGGCATAACTTGCTTCTGGATTATCTTCAAGAGCTTGCCGCATTGTCGCTAAGGCAGAAGGTGACAAAACAGCATCGGCATCACAGAATAAAACATATTCCCCTTGAGATTTTTTAAAACCATGATTGCGCGCGGCTGGCGCTCCTCGATTAGCCTGGTTATAAAAATAATAAGAACGTGTGCTATTTATTTTTTTTAAATAATCAGCTACTACTTTCTCCGAATCATCAGTTGAACCATCATTTATAATAATAACTTCAAAGTCTTGAAAACTCTGATTTTCTAAACTCTGCAAAGTATCAATAACTGTTTTTTCTCCATTGTATAGAGGGATAATAACGGAAATCATAAAATTAATTATCTATTAAATCTTTAAATTCTTGAGCTTTTCTTTGCCATAAAAAATCATTTAAAGCCCGCTCTCTTCCCTGTTTGCCCAAGCTAAGTCGCAACTCCTTATCTTGAGATAAAGACATTATAGCCTTCTCTATGGCGACTATATTTTCCGGATTAACTAGTAGTCCTGTTTTATTATGAATTACAGCATCACGCACTCCACCAGAAATACCAGCAATAACTGGTTTGCCCGCTAAATTTGCTTCAAGATACACTATACCAAAGCCCTCAAAATCATTTTCAATTTCTCGGGCAGGCATTATAAAAATATCACTAAATTGAAATAATTGCCACTTACTTGCATCAGTAATGGAACCTAAAAATATAACTTTATTTTGCAGCTGATATTGCCTGACTAATCCCTTAAGATACTCTTCGTCATCACCACTACCTGCGATTAAGTATTTTATATTTCCCAGACTCTGACGGGCCAAAGTTTCAATCACTTTATCAAAGCCTTTACGGCGCACCAAACGGCCAACACTAAATAAAATTATATCATCTTTTTCAAACTGATAATATGTTCTCAACTGAGTTCTTTTTTCCACTGAAAGTGGTTTTATTTCAACTGCCTCTATGCCAGGATTTAAAATTGTAATTTTTTCTTTAAGATGATTATCAAATTCAGTTACTAAATAAGCTACCTGGGAATTTGCGCATATTATTTTATCTGCCTTTTTCAAAATCAAACGAGTAATAATTCTTTTCCGTTTTGTTTTTATTGCCATAGCAAAGTCTAAGCCATGTAAAATAATTCCATACTTAAATGATTTAAAAAAGCTAGTAATATAAGCAGCGGTTCCCAGTGGCAAAATGTGCCCCACTAATAAATAGGAAAAAGCCCCTTCTTTCTTTTTTTTCCATAACAACTTAATTGTCTTCAACCAAGGAATAGGAAAATGCCCCGAACACAATTGCCCTTTATTATTGGAAACAACATCCAGACCTCCCCTTTGCGGCCAATACTTTGCTAAAAGTCCATAATAATTTGCTACCCCACCCTTAAAAGGTGGATATTCTAATGTAATAAGCAAAATCTTCATAAACGCAATGATTTAAACACACTTTTGATATCAGCGCTTGCTATCCCCTTAACTAAAAATAAAGTCACAAAATAAATAAGAGCACTTATAAGCACTGTAACCAAAAGGGGTAGGCTGTGGGCACTAAATATTATAAAAAGGCCCATAAAAAAGACTGCCAATAACACTTTAGCAAAAATAAGCAAATTATCTTTAAAATTATATTTCATTATTTTTGGCACCACTGCCAAGCCTAGAACAAACATTAAAATATTGCTAAGCAGAACAGAAATACTTGCTCCTACTACCTGCCAGCGAGGAATTAAAAATAAGTTTAAAACAAGGCTAAACAAAGCGGCAATTATCATGTTGAAAGTATTACGTTTTGGCCGATCACAAGCATTAAGCAGGGAGCCAATTGGAAAATTAAGAAAAATAAAGAAAAGGGCAAAAATACTAATTCTTAATGGCAAAACCGCTCCTTGATAACCATCTTTAAATATCATAACTATTTTGTCAGCTAATAAAAAGGTACCAGCTATAATTGGCCATGAAATTATGGTTAGATAATTAAAGGCACGTTTAAAAGTTATAGCCAACTGTTCCCTGTTGCTCTGCCAATAAGCAGAAAGCGCTGGATAAAGCGAGGCCGTAAAGGCAAGTGGTAGAAATTGTAAGGCAAAAATAATTTTAAAAGCAATTTGATAAAGGCCAACCGCTTCATTACCTGCCAAAAAAGAAAGTAAAACGCTATCAAGGTAGGTATATAACCTTTGAAAAACTGCATAAAGAGCAAAGGGCCAAGAAATTAAAATAATGCTTTTAAGCAAATCCTTGTCATAGACAAATTTAATTGGTACTCCAATTTTAAACTTCGCTACCCAGAAAGAGTAGATAAAATTAAACAAACTAGCTAACGCTAAGGCTGTCATTGTTAAAACTAGGTTACCACTTAAACGTAATGCACCATAGCCAAATAACAATACTATAAATTGAAAAATAATAGCCGCTATACTTTCATATTTAAGATTATGAAAACCACGGCTGGCTGCATAAAAAGTGGTGGTAAAGGAATCTAAAACCATTGAAATTACAGAAATATAAACTAATAACTTAACAAGCTCATCGCCACTGGTTAAATTAATTATTAAAACAGATCCGGCGATTGCAATTAGAGTAAGTGGTATTTTTAAAGCTAATATGCTACCGATTAATCTACCTGCTCTATTTTGAGCCTTAGCTACCTCTCTTATTAAAACATTAGCTAAGCCTAAATCAATAATAATCGCGAAAATAGTTGTAAAAGAGATAGCAAAATAATACTTTCCTAAAGATTCAGGACCAAGAAAACGCGCCAAAAGGGTAAAATAAAAAAAGGAAATAATCTTTTGGATTATTAGCGCAATTGTCAAATATGAAGTATTTTTTGCTATATTGTTGATTTTGACCATAAAAATAAGCTCTAAGCAATTTTATTATAGCAACTATTGCCTAAATTTTAAAGCTATGCTAGCATAATGATAACACAAAAGACAAAAAATAACGAGTTAAGATAATTATAATAAATCGTTATAAATTTTTTTTATTTATATGAAAAAAGACATCCATCCTCAGTATTATACCGATTGCAAAGTAAGCTGCGTTTGTGGCAACACCTTTGTTACCGGCTCAACTGAAAAAGAAATTAAAGTTGAACTTTGCTCACTTTGCCATCCTTTTTATACTGGTAAGCAAAAATTAGTTGACAGCGCTCATCGTGTTGAAAAATTTGCTGCCAAAGTAAAGGCAAAAGAAGAAAATAAAACTATTGGCAAGAAGGTTAAACGTGCTAAAAGAGCAGAAGAGAGGGCAAAAAAAGAAGTGGTTGTTAAAACCAAAGACATCAAACGCATTGCTCAAGTAAAGTTCAACAAAAAATAAGACAACTTAGAAAAACAACCAATCATTTAATTTTTTGGCAATTTTTGTTAAAATAATTAAAGACTGGTTGTTTTTTTATTTACTATTATGTACGAAAAAATAAAAGAAAAATTTGCCCAAATAGAATTAAATTTATCTGACCCTTCAATTATAAATGATCAGGATAAAATGATAAAACTATCCCAAGAGCATGCTGCTTTAAAAAAGATAGTTGATTTGATATTGGATTTAGAGCAAACTGAAAAAATAATTGATGAAAATCAAAAAATTATTCAAGAAGAAGATGGCGATGAGGAAATTAAGACAATGGCCACAGAAGAGGTGAACACTTTAACAGAAAAAGTAAAATTATTAAAAGAAACAATTTTTGAAGAAATTAACCCACAAAATCCAAATGATAAAAAAAATGCCATAATCGAAATCAGGGCTGGCGCGGGTGGAGATGAAGCCGCTCTTTTTGCTGGCGATCTTTTTCGTCTTTATTCTCGCTATTGTGAAAAAAAAGGATGGAAAGTGGAGCTAATTAATACTAGCAGTATTGGGATAGGCGGCTATAAGGAGATAATCTTTAACGTAAAAGGCACAAACGCCTACGGTTTACTTAAATTTGAAGCAGGCACGCATCGTGTTCAACGTGTGCCAGAGACAGAAAAACAAGGCCGTGTTCACACCTCAACAGCGACAGTTGTAGTCTTACCAGAAGCAGAGGAGGTTGATATTGAAATTAAGGCTACAGATATTAGAATTGATACTTTTTGTTCCAGTGGCCCAGGCGGGCAAAGCGTAAACACTACCTACTCCGCTATTCGCATTACTCACCTTCCCTCTGGTTTAGTAGTAAGTTGTCAAGATCAAAAATCTCAACATCAAAATAAAGAAAAGGCGCTTCAAGTTTTAAGGTCTCGCCTTCTTGCAAAAGAAGAAGAAGAAAGGTTAGAAAAAGAATCAAGTGCTCGTAAAAATCAAGTTGGTGCTGGTGACAGATCAGATAAAATTAGGACTTACAATTTTCCTCAAGATAGAGTTACCGATCATCGCATCAATCAATCATGGCACAACATAACCGGCTTAATGGAAGGCGATCTTGATGATATTGTCTTAGCTTTAAAAAAAGCAGCCCGTGAAAACCAAGAAAAAAATGACGCTTAAAACGCTTTTATCCTCAACTAAGATAAACTTAGCAGAAGCAGAAACAATTCTGGCTTTTCTATTGGGAAAAAATCGAGAATATATAATTACACATCAGCAAATAGAGCTTGATAGAAAAGTTATAAAAACCTACCAAAAATTTGTTAAAAAAAGACAAAAACATTACCCACTTGCCTATCTTTTAGGCTATAGGGAGTTTTATGGAGAAAAAATAATAGTTAACAAGCACGTTTTAGTGCCACGCCCAGAAACTGAGCTTATGATTGATTATTTATTGCAATATCTTGCAAATAATAAAAACGACAAATCTTATCAATTTATTGACATTGGCACTGGCTCGGGAGCAATTATAGTCACTCTTGCTAAAACTCTTAACAAACAACTAGGGCAAATATATAAAAATAGCAATTTTTTAGCCAGTGATATCTCCCAATCAGCATTACAAGTAGCGAGAAAAAATATAAAAAATTACAATTATGAAAATAAGATTAAGCTAAAAAAATCAAATCTGCTGGCACAAATTCCTTCCACCTATTTAACTAGTAATAAAACTCTTATTATCACCGCCAATCTTCCCTATTTGAGCCATAAAGAGGCAATAGGTGAGCCCACTATCATAAAAGAGCCACGTTTAGCTCTAAGTGCTGGTTTAAATGGAGCAAGGCTCTATAAGAGGCTATTTAGGCAAATTAAAATAAAAGGTATTAAAGGTTTTCTTTTACTAGGCGAAATTAATCCCGAACAAAGAAAAGATATCTTAAAACTAAAAAATGACATCTTAAAAGACTGCTCGCTAAGCTTAGAATTTCTACAAGATTTAAGCCGAAGAACACGCTTCTTCATTTTAAAAGATTAAATCTAATATAATAAAAACTCCCCTTTCTTGGGGAGTTTTTTATTTAAATAAATATCATTTATTCCGTTTTTTTCTCTTCCTTCTTTTCCGCCTCGTCTGTCTTTGCCTCCTCTGTTACTTCAGGGGCCACTTCCTCTTGGACCTTAGGTTCAGCGATTAAAGCAATCGTAGTTTCTGGATCTAATAAAAGCTCCATCCCCTTTGGCAATTTAATATCACCAATTTTAATTATTCCATCTAGAGTCTCTAAGATAGTAATATCTACAACCAAGTGATCAACTAAATCACCGGGCAAACACTCTACTTTAATTTCATGGACCTCTTTAATTAAGATACCACCTAACTCCTTAACTGCCTTTGATTCACCAACAAACTTAAGAGGAACATCAGCGGTTACCTTTTCTTTCATGTTTACCTCGTAAAAATCAACATGCGTTACAAAATCCTTAACTGGATCTTTTTGCATGTCTTTAACTAAAACTTTAGCGACTTTTCCGTCAATATCAAGATTAATTAAGTTTGTTTCTCCTGCCTGTAAAAAAATCTTTTCAAATTCTATACGGTTAATTTTTATAGAGCGGTTTTCCAAACCTTTTCCATAAACTATTGCGGCCAAAAAATCAGCTGCCATTTTTTCATTTTTTTCGCGTTTTTGCGCGCTTAATTTTAAATCCATAATTTTAATAGCTAGTTTTATTTTTTATAATAATATTCTGTATTATGCCCATAATTATCATAAGTGACAACAATGAACTGCCACCAGCACTAATAAATGGTAAAGGAAGCCCAACAACTGGCATAATACCTAAGTTCATACCAATATTAATAAACATTTGAATAAAAATCAAGCCCATGGCGCCAATGAGAAAATAAATGGCGAAATCATTACTTGCTGACCTTACCGCCCGCAATACTCGCCAAAATAAAAGACCATAAAAAAACAGGACCAAAATAACTCCTAAAAACCCTAATTCTTCAGCAATAACAGCAAAAATAAAATCATTTTGTGCTTCCGGTAAAAATTTTAACTGTGACTGCGAACCAAAACCCACCCCTTTTCCGGTTAAACCACCTGAACCAATAGCTATTACTGATTGAGAAATATTATAGCCGGAATCAAGTGAATTTACATTTGGTGAAACAAAGTTAATAATTCTCTCCTTTTGATAAGTTTTAAAGAAAAAAAACCAGGCACTAGTAAATAAGACAATAGCACTTAATCCAATTATTAAAAAGTACTTTAAATTAAAGTCAGCGGCCACAATTAAAACAAACCAGATACCTATTAAAATTAGAGCCGACCCAAAATCAGGTTGCAACATAACTAAACCAGAGAATATGGCGGTAATAATAAAAGAAGTTATAAAATGACGATTATTTTTTACCTTTGTGGCTAAATTTGCAAAATAATTGGCTAAATAAATTATTAATATCGCTTTTATAAACTCAACCGGCTGTAGAGAAAAGCCAAATAGATTAAACCAACCCTTGGTTCCCCGAGCGGTGTCACCAAAAAAAAGAACGGCTATTAATAAAATAACTCCACCCCAAAATAAATAAGGACTCAAGCTACGTAAAAAATAATAATCAACAAATGAGAAAAATATTAATAGGGCTAATCCTAGTCCAGCGAAAAATAATTGTTTGCGAAAATTAAGCAAATCTAAACCACCGCGCCCTAAGGAAACGCTATAGATTTCAATTAAACCAAAGGCAATAAGAAGAACTAAACTCGCAATTATAAACCAATCAAATTTATAAAAATGTTCTCTTAAACGATTAAGCATAGACTAAAAAGTATCCTGAAATTTCAAATAAACACTATCTAAGATTATATTAACACGAGGCACTATCTTTACTTGAGAAACATCACTTAAATCACTCGGCCAACTTAAAGTGACTGGTCTTTTTTCGCCTGCTTTTATGTTTTCTCCAAAGTATTTCTGTGCACCAATTAAACGTTGGTCAGCGTAAAACAATATATCAAAGTCAACTTGATAATAACTATAGGGACTATTATTTATAATATCAAATTCCAAACGATTTAATTTTAAATTCTCCGATAAACCACTTTTTAAAGCATTAAAAAAGCTAATATTTGAAAATTCAAAATTAATCCGCTCTTGATAATAGGTGGGCCAATCAGCTATCTGTCTTCTATTTATGCGGCTCCAAAAAATATCTTCAATTTTAAAATTAATATCAGCCGTATTTTCTAAATCTACTCCCAAAGTGGTAAGACGATAATTCTCACTGGGTAAAATAAAGTCTCGCTGACAATCAATTTTTTTCTCACCTTGATAAAAACAATAATCAAATTCTGCCCAAAAATTATCATTTTCATTTACTAAAGTTACAACAAGATCGTAGTGATTTCCCGCCTTGAAAATCTCTAGAACACTTGGCTGCATCGGCTTAACAACATCACGCGGTGACATTACCTGGTTATCTGGCAAATTATCTATTGGGTCGCTCATAAAATAAATTATGTAGCCATAGGTAGAATAGATAAAGAAAAAGGCTGAAATCACAATTAAAAAAACCGTTAAAGCCCGAGTTAAAAAAGGACGATTTTCTGCTATCCACAAACCAATATTCATTTGACGCACACTAACTCCACTTAAATCCTTAAAGTCGCGTAAATCTTCATCTTTATTATATTTATCATTTGCCATAAAATATGCTATAATAATTTTAACTTGTTTACTTATAGACAATTACTATAATAACATAATATTAGCTATTTATAAACTATTTTTTATATTATGAAAAAAATAACCCCCCCTTTAAGCGTTCCTCTTAATAAAATTAAGGAATTTAAAAAAAACTGGCAACTTCTTACCGCAAATAGCGATAATTTATTCTTAATTGCTGGTGATCAAAAAATAGAACATTTAAACGATGACTTCTATGGTCCACAAATAGCCAAAGAAGATAACAACCCACGTCATCTTTTTAATATCGCTAATAATTCAAAAGGAGGAGCCCTGGCAACTCATTTAGGTTTAATAAGTCAATATGGTCAAGAATTTTCTAATCTAACCTATATTGTAAAAATAAACGGTAAAACCAATATTGGCCCTAATGATGAGAAAAATTCTAGTCAACCTTTATGGAGCGTTGCTGAAGTTTGTAATTTCAAAAAAAATAGTGGTCTTAAAATTGCTGCTATTGGCTACACTGTTTATCTTGGTCATAAATATGAGGCGGAAATGTTAAAACAAGCTGCAGAAGCAATTTATCAAGCACATCAAAATGGCTTAGTAGCCATATTATGGATGTATCCTCGAGGCAAAGGAGTAAAAGAAGAAGACATACACACAATCGCTGGTGGCGCTGGAGTTGCGGCGAGCCTGGGCGCTGATTTCGTTAAAATAAAGTACCCCTATCAAGCTAAAAATAAGAAGAAGGCGGCCTTAGATTTTAAAGAAGCAGTTGTTGCCGCTGGCAAAACGCGTGTAATTTGTGTTGGTGGTAGCAAGCAACCAGCAAAAGATCTTCTTTCTTTCTTGGAGCAACAATTAACAACAGGCACTCATGGTTTAGCCATTGGACGCAACCTGCATCAACGCTCTGAGACTGAAGCTTATCGTCTCGCGCAAGCTATTAGCGCCATGATATTAAAAAAAGCTAACTTAAAAGATGCTTTGGCAATTTATCAAAATAAAGTAAAGACAAAAAGTAATAAAAAAACAAAAAAAATACTGAATTTATTTTAAATATAATTTACACAAAAAAAGAGTCAATGTTTTACATTGACTCTTTTTATATACTTTTATCTCTTATTTCTTTATTTTAATCTCTATTCTATCGACCAAATGTGGCGCCTTTTCTATAAAAGAAGGGTAAAATTTTAAATCATAATTACTAATTTCTGGATAATCTTTTAAATATGTTTTTATTTGCTCTGCTGTTAAATTAACTAAACTTTCTTTATCTATTACATCAGCATCTGAACTTAAAATCATAAAACTTGAAAAATTAGCTCTTACCTTAGCTAAACCTGTCTCAATATCAATACTTTCTACCGTATAAGACAGACTATCAGGGTTAAACTCTACCAACTCCCTATCATCAGGAACTAAAACCCTTAACTTAGAGGTAACTAATTTTTCTACCTCATCTTCAGAAAAAGAAACTACTAAAACTTTTGCCTCATTTCTTACTAAAAAAGAATCTTCCTTATCGCCAGCCTCAACTTCAATCTTAGTATCGATTGGCTCAATAACGTCATATATAACCTTATCTTGACTACGTAAAGCTTTTAATGATTTCGCTTTTTCTAGTATTAAATCATAGGCCTCGCTTTTCGCTAATTGAATATCTGAGGCTTTTACATATTTTTCCATTTTTTGCTGATAAGAAAATGCTTCATCTGAAATAGCATAAATACTATCTTGTAAGCCCACCCATAGACCAGGAATAATAAAACGAGTTGGAGCAATAGCCATTTCTCGAGACACGGAATCGGCATAAATATCAACCTCTACTTCGCCTCCAGCTGGAACATTAACTGCCTCTTTAATACGAAATAATTTATTATCCGGGGAAAGCAATCGTGTTGTTGCTACCAACGCCTGACTACGACTATAATTATTAACAATACGTACCCTACCGACTATCTCTTCCCCAACAAACTCTTCGCCGGTTGCCATATATTCTTTTTCCATCTCAATGGTTAATTCGTTGACAGATCCGCTAACTTGATCACGAGCATCACCAGGCTCTACCTCTTCTTGAACATTAGCAATCTTTAAATAAAGAGTGTCATTCATGGCCTCAACCTGAGGTGTGATTAGAATTGTTAATTTAGAAAAAGAAAAATAAAAAACAAAGGCAGCTAAAATCCCTACTAAAATTAAAAATTTCCACGCTAAAGAGCGGTACAATCTGATACTTTTCTTATTTTTATAAGTTTTTTCTACCCTTTCATCATTTGCATTTTCCCCTCTCTGCTTAATTTCCGTTACTAAATCTGAAAAAAATTGTTTTTGTTTATCTGTTTCTTCGGCCGTCTCAAAACCTCCCTCATTAGTCGAAGCCTCAACAAGGTCAGCATCTAATTCTGTACGTGGCACCTCGCCTTCTTCAAGGTCAAGAAAAAATTCCTGCGCCTTTTGAAAATCAAATTCGTCTTTAGCTAAGGTGTCATCAGAAAAGAAAGTTGCCTCCTCTAAATCCTCATCATTTATAACATCCACAATGACTGGTTTCACTTTTCTTGTTTTTTTGGGAACACTTTTTTTCTCAGTCTTAACTTTCTTTTGCTTCTTTGCTGAACCAGTCTTAGTCTTGGCGGCTTTTTTAGAAGTAGTTTTCTTTTTTGAATCTGATTCAGATTCATTTTTTTTCGTTCTTGGCATAAAGTCGCAACAAAATTAAATTAAAATAGTGATAATTTATTTATAAAAAATAAAGAAGTAATAAATTAAATCAACAAAAAAATTGACTGTTTTAATTATAACAGAAAAACAAAAGACAGACAATTTATTATTATATTTAGTCAGCAATAGTAATTAAGTTTTTAAAATTACTTACTATTTTTTCTTTTAAATCAGACTGATTATCTATGCGATAAGTTGTTTTTATCACTTTATATTTATCATCTTCAACAACTCGAAAATAGACCTCGTCATTGCCGGGAAAATCAGAAAATAATTGTTGTAATTTTTTTAGATGTAAGGCAGAAAAATTTTCTGTTAAAGCTAGGCGCAAAGACTGGGGATTAGGTAACGGTAATGTTATTTTTTCATTTTTGTTCTCACCAGCTTGAGCTTTACCTGATTCAACAGCAGTAGCTGCTTTTATTCCGTTACCGTTATATCTTTTCTTTAGTGGAGTATCCATCATCATTCTTTTAAAATCATCTATCGATTTTTTTGGATTTAAAATATCAATAATAGCGACTTTATCTGCCAAGATCTTCAGATCATGATCTTTTTCTGATATTGAGCCGGCCACCAAAATAGCCTTACCCTCTATCCATAACTCCATGGTTTCTTTATATAATCGGGGAAATACTAAGAGCTCGCAGGCGGAACTTGCATCTTCAATTTTTACAAATATCATTGAATCTCCTTTTCTGGTAATGATTTTTTTAATTGTGGAAATAATTCCCGCCGTTGTTATTCTCGCCTCACTTCTGTGGCCCGATAAATTGGCTAATAGTAGAGCGTAACCATCTAAATAGGGCTTGAAAAAATTAAAGGGATGCTCACTAACGTAAAGCCCCAAAAGCTCTTTTTCCCAAGCCAATTTTTCATTTTTATTTATTTCTGGAGCGGATATTAAATTTGGCCTTGCTTTTGTTACTTCACTTAAATTTCCGAAAAGACTTTCTTGACCCGAGGCTTTATTCTTCGCTTCCTCTTTATTAAAATTTAAAAACTTTTCCATATTCGCCAAGAGAAAACCTCTTTCCCCAAAACTATCAAATGCTCCACTTTTGATTAAGCTTTCTAATGATTTTTTATTCAAGTCTTTATCAGTCACTCTTTCTAAAAGTGAAAAAATATCCTCATAAGGACCGCTCTTTTTTCTTTCTTTTATAATTTCATCAACTATGTGTTCGCCTACATTTTTAATAGCCTTTAAGCCAAAGCGAATAGTATCTAATTTTGCGTCTTTAGAAGTTACTTTATTCTCCTTGGTTCCCTCTGTTACAACGGTAAAAGTACCAAATGATTCATTAACATCAGGCGCCATAATTTTAATTCCCATATTACGACATTCTTCGATTTCAATAGCTATTCTGTCTGTATCACCCTGATCAGCTGTTAAAAGAGCAGCCATAAATTCAACCGGCCAATGCGCTTTTAAATAAGCTGTTTGATAGCCTATTAAAGCATAGCAAGCAGCATGAGAACGATTAAACCCATAGCCAGCAAAAGGCTCAATAAAAGAAAATACTTTTTCTGCTAGTTCTTTAAATACTCCATTTTTAACACAACCGTCTATAAATTTTTCTTTTTGCTCTGCTAACAGAGAAACAATTTTCTTACCCATGGCTTTACGCAAAACATCGGCTTGACCCATAGAAAATCCAGCTAAATCACGCGCAATTTGCATAACTTGCTCCTGATAAATAGCAACACCATAGGTTTTTTCTAAAATACTTTCTAGTTTTGGATGAAGATAAGATATTTTTTTCCTCTTATGTTTGCCAGCAATATAGTCGGGAATCCACTCCATTGGTCCGGGGCGATAGAGTGCTACCATCGCGATAATATCTTCAAAAATAGTTGGTTTTAATTCTCGCAAATACCTCTTCATTCCCGAGGATTCAAATTGAAATACACCCGTTGTTTCTCCTTTTTGAAAAAGTTTATAAGTATCATCATCATCTAGCGGTATCTGGTCAATATCAATTTCTAAACCTCTTGTATTCTTTATGATTTTTAAGGCTGCTTCAATAATGGTAAGGTTCTTTAAGCCAAGAAAATCCATTTTTAACAAACCTAAATCTTCAACCGGGTGTAAAGAGTATTGCGATATAATAGATTCATCGTCAGAAGAGGCTCTTTGAATTGGAACATATTCAGTTAAAGGTTTATTGGTTATTAAAACCCCACAAGCATGAGTTGAGGCATGACGCGCCACCCCTTCTAAACGTTTTGCGTAATCTATTATTTTTTTTGCCAATGGCTCTGTTTCATACATCTCTCTTAACTCAGGCACTGTTTTTAAAGCCTCATCTAACTTGGTAAACATGGGTATGCTTTTTGATATCTTGTCACAATAATCATAGGGAGCATCAAGTACGCGACCAACATCTCGCACTGCTGCTCGTGCCGCCATAGTCCCAAAAGTAATGATTTGCGCGACGTGATCGTGCCCATATTTTTCACCGACATAATGTAAAACCTCACCTCGACGCGTATCAGCAAAATCCATATCAATATCAGGCATGGAAATTCTTTCTGGATTTAAAAAGCGTTCAAATAATAACTCATACTTTAATGGGTCTATATTGGTAATCCCAGTTAAATAACAAACTAGCGAACCAGCCGCACTGCCACGTCCGGGACCAACCACAATTTTATTATCTCGAGACCATTTGATAAAATCTGCAACAATTAAAAAATACGAAGGCCACCCCATTTTCGCAATAACCCCCAGCTCATAATCCAACCTTTCTTTAACTTGTTTTAATAAAGAGTCGGGCGCCTTGGCGTATCTGGTCTTTATTCCCTCCTCACACCAATAACGCAGATAGGAGTTACCGTCATAACCTTCAGGAACGGCAAAAAAGGGTAGTTGTGTTTCGCCCAGCGCAAGCTCGACATTACAGGCATCAGCAATTTTTAAGGTGTTTTCAATTGCCTCAGGAACATGAGCAAAAGCTTTTATCATTTCTGCATTTGAGCGCAATGAATAATCACCACTTCCTATCATTTTCATTCTATCGGTATCAGATAATTTCTTTTTATTTTGCAAACAAAGTAGAATATCTTGAGCTTCATCATCCTCCTTTCTAAAATAATGAACATCATTGGTTGCCACCAAAGGCACTTTAAGTTTTTTAGAAAAATTAATTAAAGCTTCATTAACCTTTTCTAACTCTGGCAGTTCAGGATGATGCATCAATTCTAAATAAAAATTTCCACGGCCAAAAAGAGCATCATATTCTTTTATTCTTTTTTCTGCCTGAGCCATTTGACCAGCATTAATTAAACGTGGTATTTCCCCTGCTAAACAGGCTGATGAAGCAATCAGGCCTTCATGATGTAAAGTAAGAAGTTCCCAGTCTATACGCGGTTTATAATAGAAACCTTCAAGATGAGCCAAAGATACTAATTTAATCAAATTTTTATAACCTGTATTATTTTTTGCTAACAACAATAAATGAAAAGAGCGCGCATCTTCTCGGCTCGTCTTATCAAAACGTGAATTTGGGGCTAGATAGGCTTCTACACCAATAATAGGCTTAACGCCCGCTTTTTTGGCTTTTTGATAGAATTCTACCGCACCATACATGTTGCCATGATCACTAATTGCTATCGCTGGTGATCCCTGCTCCTTGGCAAAATTAACCATTTCATCAATTTTAGTCAAACCATCTAAAAGAGAGTAATGGGTGTGATTGTGAAGATGAACAAAAGACATGAAAAATTAAGTTAAAACTAAATAATTACTAAAAAATAACTAAAACATTTAAATAAACTGTCCCCTTTATTTTAATATAAGATTGTGATAAGAGCAAATTAAAAAAGAGGGGTAATTTCCCCTCTCTTTTTAGTAATTTTCTATTTTGCAGTATTTTTTTTTAATTTATTTATCAATATTGAAAGCTCTTCAGCGCTATAGAAATCAATAGTTAATTGCCCACCTTGACCACGTCTTTTTAAAGCCACCTTAGTACTTAATATCTGGCTAAGTGTAGTTTCTAGCTCTCTGTCATCTTCACTTTGATAGTTACTAGCTCTTTTACCTCTTAACCGTTTTATTTCCTTATCTGTATCTGCCACGGTCAAGCTATAGCGCAATATTTTTTTTAACATATTAAGCTGCTTGTTCTCATCATTTAAGGAAAGTAATTGTTTAGCATGTGCTTCACTAATATTACCTATCGCTAAGGCATTTTGTGCTTCCTGTGGCAGTGATAAGAGGCGCAGAGCGTTAGCCACACTTGAACGCGCTTTTCCAACCTTTTTTGCCACTTGATCTTGAGTTAAATTAAAATCATTTATCAATCTTTGGTAGGCAATTGCCGTTTCTAAAGGATTTAAATTTTCTCTTTGTAAATTTTCAATTAAGGCAAACTCTAATTTTTTCTGATTACTTTCTTCGCGCACAATAACTGGAACTTCTTGCAAGCCAATAATTTTGGAGCTACGTAAACGTCTCTCACCGGCAATTAGCTCAAACCTGTTATCATCTTTTCGAGTAACAACAAGGGGCTGTAATATCCCATGCTCCTTAATTGATTGCGCTAAATCATTTAACGCGGCGTCAGAAAAATAACTTCGCGGTTGAAAGGGGTTAAAATCAATTTTATTAGGACTGATTCTTAAAATTCTATCATTATCAGAAATAATTTCATTTTTTGTCTCCACGCCAGATTCCTTTTCCGAAGAAAATGGATTTTGACCATATGAAACTGTTTTTTTGGGAATTAAGGAACCGAGTCCTTTTCCTAATCCTTGCGCCATAGAATATTTATAAATTATTTAAACTTACCTTTCTAAACTTAAAATTTCTCTAGTTAAATTCTCATAAGCCCTTCCTCCCTTTGATTTTGGATCATAGTGCATAATTGAACGACCATAACTTGGCGCCTCTGCCAAACGCACTGTTCGCGGTATCACAGAACGAAAAATTTTATTAGGAAAATACTTATAAAGCTCCTCCATTACTGCACCCGATAATTTATTACGTTTATCAAACATAGTAATTACAGCCCCCATAATTCCCAATTTTGGCTGCAAATTATTTTGCACTAAACTTATAGTTTCCAGTAATTGGCTTAATCCTTCAAGAGCGTAATACTCGCTTTGAATTGGTATCAAAACTTCATCTGAAGCAACTAAGCTATTGATCGTTAATAAACCTAAAGATGGGGGGCCGTCAATAATTATGTAATCATAATTGTCTCTTTCTTCATTTAATATTTTGGCTAAACGGAATTCTCTATCTGATAGATTTACCATTTCAATTCCTGCTCCCGCCAAAGCTGGAGTTGCTGGTGCAATTTTTAAACTCGGCTGTATGGTTCTTTTTAAAACCTGATAAAGGGGTTTTAAGCCAATAAGTGCCTCATATATTCCCAGGTCTAGTTCACGATGATCAATGCCTAAACCGGAAGTGGCGTTAGCTTGAGGGTCTAAGTCAATTAAAAGGACTCTTTTTTTTAAATGCGCTAAATAAGCGCTCACATTGACCGCTGTTGTTGTTTTTCCGACTCCTCCTTTTTGATTAACAACCGAGATAATTTTTCCCATAAATAAAAACCTAATTATTTTTATTATAACTCATGGAAGCACTTTTGACAATTTCACTAGCTTAAAATAAATAAATATAACTTTAAGTAGTTTTTGACAAATTATACGCATTTTATTATACTGGTACTAGTTAATTTGCCGCGATGGCGGAACTGGTAGACGCGCACGACTCAAACTCGTGTGGAGGAAACTTCATGAGGGTTCGACCCCCTCTCGCGGCACAAAAAAACAGGTTTTATCCTGTTTTTTTAATATTTTATCTATTTAAGTCTTTTTGAAACGAACGGTAAAAATAGGTTCATACTCCACTTTATTTTCATCAACTAATCGTCTTAATTTTCCTTGACTAAATTCGGACAAAGCAAGATCAGAAAGCAGCTGATTATCAGAAGCAATATTTAATTTTAAACCTTCTAATTTATCAAACTCTTCTTTGAAATCAGTTTTAATACTATTTTCTAATTGCTTTTTTTTATTTTTTAAATCTTCTAATTCTTCACTTACTTTCTGATAATTACCATTTGTTGCTAAAGCGTCTCTGTACATTGCCTTTAACTCTCTTTGTTGTTTCTTTCTTTCTTGCATGCGTGAAAAAACCGCGGATAAATCTTGTGCCATAATATATTTTTTTATTTTTTAATTACTAAAAATAATTATATCACTTTATTATCCCACCGCCTAGAACTTGATCTTTATTATAAAACACAACACTCTGTCCTGGGGTAATTGCTCTTTGTGGTTTTTGAAACTTAACCAAATAACTCTTTCCAGTTAATAAACTTACCTCGCAATTTTCTGATTTATGTCCATAACGAATTACTGCTTGGCATTTAATTTTACCTTGTACGGGCTCTTCCTTAATCCAATTAACATCAATTGCTATAAGCTCATCTTTGTATAATATATCTTGATTCCAAGTTTTGACAACATATAATATATTTTTTTCTATATCAAAACCAGAAACATAATAAGGTCCCGTTCCTCCAATTTCTATTCCCCGCCTTTGTCCAATGGTATAAAGAGGCAAGCCTTGATGCTGGCCAATTACTTTATTATTATCATCAACGGAAACTATATCCCCTCCTTCCAATTTTAAATATTTTTTAAGAAAATTGTTATGCGAGCCTGATAAAAAACAAATATCTTGACTTTCAGCCTTACTTTCTACGCCTAATTTATATTTAGCCGCTAACTTTCGTACCTCACTTTTTTTATACTCACCTAAGGGAAATAGAAGATGACTTAACTCATCTTGAGAAAAAGTATAGAGAAAATATGACTGATCTTTAGATTTATCTTTAGCTCGCAATAGCTGAAAAGATTCATTTTTCTTCTGTAAACGTAAATAATGTCCAGTTGAAACATAATCAAAGCCCATTGCTAGAGCTGACTTTATAAGTTTTCCAATTTTTATCTGCTTATTACAAACAACGCAGGGATTAGGGGTTCTGCCGATGGAATATTCGTGTAAAAAATTATCTACCACCTTTTCCTTAAATGGTTGTGAAAAATCCAAAGTATAAAGCGAAATGCCAATTTTTGCTGCTACTTTTTTAGCATCAAGCAATGACTCTAAAGAGCAACAGCGGTTTTCATTTGCATTAGGGCTATCATCTTTCCAAAAATTTAAAAACACGCCAGCCACCTCGTAACCCGAATCTACCAACAGCTTAGCGGCCACCGACGAATCAACGCCACCACTCATACCAATTAAGACTTTCTTTTTTTTATTTTTATTATTATTTTTTACATTTACCATATGATTTATATATTTTGCCACAACTTCAGATAGGCTTTAGCTGTTTTCTCCCAAGAAAATATAGCCGCTTGTTTTTTTCCGCGCTTAATTAATTCTGCCGCCAAAGCATTATCTTTTAAAACTAAGCTTAGTGCCTCTTTTATCTCATCAGGGCGAAAAGGGTCGACCAGTAAAGCGCTACTACCTAATATTTCCGGCAAACTAGAAACATTGGAGGCAACAACAGGCAAAGAAAAGCTCATCGCCTCTAAGGGGGGAAAACCAAAGCCTTCATAAAATGAAGGGTAGACAAAAACAGAAGCTAGTTGATATAAATATTCTTTCTCCTCTTTACTTACATAACCTAAGAATTTTATGTCATTTCTGTAGGGTGAATTTTTCCAAGTCTGATAAATAGCTTTGTGTTTCCAACCAGGCGCACCAGCAATAACAAGTGCCACATCCGCTAACACTGACTCTTCTTGACGCATCAGGTTATAAGCTAATATTAAATTACTTAAATTTTTACGTGGCTCTATATTTCCAATAAATAATACGAAACGTTTTGGTAAATTCATTTTTTGTCGGTAACTTTGACTAGCCTTGTTATTGTAGATAGGCAAAACCTCATAGTTGTTACCGGAATAAATGACGGTGATTTTTTCCTCCTTTATCTTTAAAACTTCAATTAAATCGGCTTTAGTATTAGCCGATACAGCTACTATTGCGTCTGCTCTTTGTAACAGCTTCTTTAAATGCAAAACTTGATGCCAAAAATTTTTACGCGAACTAAAAAACTGAGGATGACGTAAAAAAGAAATATCATGGATGGTTATTATAAACTTGGTATCCTTTTTTAAATTTATAAAATTAAAGTGAGGCGAATAATATAAACTAACGCCTCCTAAAAATTTGTCTATCTTTGGTCGTTTTAATATTTTTTGAAACAAATAATTATAAATCTTATTTGGATATCTGCTTCCTATTAACTGGCAATTTGAAGATTCAAATTTTTTTAACTTTAAATATGAATTATCAAAAGAATTATAAAAAAGATAATACTGAGAACTAGTATCAATTTTTAAAATTGCCTCTAATAAATTAGCGGCATATTCTGCTACGCCGCTATAATGCTTATCTAACAATACTCTAGCGTCTATGCCAATTTTAGTCTTCATAGTTATTTTTTATCTTTGCAATAACTTCCTTTATTTTTTTCTGAAAATTTGATAAAGAAAAATTCTCAGCCCAGTCCTTGATTTCAACAGGATTAAAATTTTGTTGATAAAATGATTTTATCGCCTGATAGATCGCCTCTTTGCTTTGCTCACTAAAAAAGACTCCTGTTTTACCCTCTATAACTGTTTCTGTGGCGCCCCCCTTTTTATAAGCAATTACCGGCCTTCCCGCCGCCATAGATTCAACTGCGGTAATGCCAAAATCTTCTTCCTGAGGATTAATAAAAGCTTCAGCGTGACTATAAAGCTCAGCTTTTTCTGTTTCACTAACTCGACCAAGAAATGATATATTCTCAGCCTTCCCTGCTATTTTTTTTAAACGCTTAAGATCAACTCCATCACCAAAAATTCGCAATTTATACTCTGGCAATAGATCTCGAAACGCTTCAATTACTATATCCACTCTTTTATAGGGCGCCAAACGACAACCGATCAAAAAATATTTTTCTGCATTTTTATCAGATTGCGCAATCACAAATTTGGAAGTTTCAACTGGAGGATAGATAACTTCTGACTCACGTTGATAATATTTTTTTATACGTTTTTGTACAGTTTTAGAATTTGCAATAAAATAATCTACCCTATCTGCTGCTAATCTATCCCAAATTCTGATCCGATTTAATATCAATGAAATAATCTTTTTTAACCATTTATTATACTTAAGCTCATTAATATATTGATGAGTATCACTCCACAGATAACGAGTTGGCGTATGACAATAACAGATATGAGGCACTTGTGGCTGCGTAATTACTCCTTTAGCAAATGAACTAGTATCAGATATCACCAAATCAAAATTACGCAAATCAAAAAACTCAACTGCCATAGGCATAAAATACAAATACCATTGATAGTGTTTAACGCCACCGGGTAAGCGCTGTATAACTGATGTTTCTATTTTTCTTCCTTGAAAATACTTATTAACATTTTTTTTCTCGTATAGAAGAGTATAGATTATTGCTTCCGGAAACATGTCAGCTAAAACTTTAAGCACTTTTTCGGCACCACCATCTTGAGCTAAATGATCATGTATCAAGGCAACTTTCATAGTTTATAATTATTCCACTTCCCTATGCTTAAAAACAGCAAGTGGTGTTTTAAATAAAATTGACAAATCTAAAATTAAAGACCAGTTTTCAATATAATAAATATCTAACTTCGCCTCTTCTTCAAATAATAAATCACTACGACCAGAAATTTGCGCCAAACCAGTAATTCCAGGTTTAATTGTTAGTGTTTTACGATGATAATTTTCATACTTAGCCACTTCTTCAGGTAAGTGTGGCCTTGGGCCTACCAAGCTCATGCGACCGATAAAAACTAAAAACAATTCTGGCAACTCATCTATAGAAAAACGACGAATAAATTTACCAACTCTTGTAACGCGAGGATCATCTTTAATTTTTACCATCGGCCCATCTGAACGAACATTACGATCAGCTAACTCTTTATAACGCATGCTATCGGAATTTGGAATCATGGAACGAAATTTAAAGTATTTAAAAGGTTTCCCTCCTTCACCCACTCGATATAAATAAGACCCATCATCACGACGAGAAAAGAAGATTGGGCCTCGTGAATCCAGTTTAATCGCTAAGACAGCTAATAACATTACTGGCGATAGAATAATAATTAATACCCCTGAACCAATAACATCAAACACTCTTTTAAAAATTCGACCCCAACCATCTAAAGTGGTACGCTTTACCTCAACAATGGGTACACCCGCTATTTCCGATACTTCCGTGCGCAATACTTTTACCTCTAATAAATCAGCAACATAACGAAAAGTAATATGATTATCATTGGCAAAATCATATAAACGTAAAGTTTCCGCTTTTGTTAAATTTGGATCACCTTGAATGATTTCATTAATTTGCCTATCTTTAATAAATTCCAATAATTCCTGCGCTGTTTCTAAAGAAAAGTCACGCACCCTCTTTATTACCTCATAACCTGATTGTTTATTACTAGAAAATTCTGCAATTAAATTTTCTGTAGTTTTTGAATTGCCAACTAAAATAACATTTCTAACACCTATGCCATAGGCAAAAAGACGTCTTTGTAGCCAGCGAATAAAAGCTCTTACTATTATCAAATAAAAGAAAGCAAAAATAAAACCAATTAAAACTATAAAACGAGAATCAAATAAATCTCGAGAAAGAAAAATGATAATTGCAACCAAAGCTAAACCAGCAGCACAGGAAACAAAAATACGCTGTATCTCCTGAGCTAGCTTACGAGCACTTTTAATTTGATAAAGTCCAGAAATAGCAAAAATTAAAATACATAAAAATGAAATAAAAAGTAAAGAAAGAAAATATTCGTTAAAAGGTAGGTTAAAAATCACTGGACGACGAGCCACCATCCATGATGAAAAACGAAGATAATAAGCAGAAATGCCGGCTAAAACTAAAGCGGCAAAATCAATAGGAATAAATAAAACCGAAAAAAACAATTCGGGCTTTTTCATATATATTACATTAGCTAATTATAAAATTATTAGAGCAGTTGTAAGCCGGATTCTGTTTTAGGCGACATTTATCTAGGTCTACTATTACTAGTAAACTCAAGCGAGCTACTTTGTCTTTTTCTAAAATAAATTAAAAAAAGTTTGCTCTTGCTTCAGATAGGGTTTACCACGCCAACTTCGTCACCGAAGGGCGAGACCAGTAGCCTTTTATAGACATCTGGCCCCTTTTCACGTTTCGTTTCTTAAAAAGAAACTAGTATAGTCTCTGTGGCACTTTCCCTAGAAACGCCCGACTATAACCGTAGCGTCCCGGTGGGCATTACCCACTATCTTAAATGAAGTCCGGACTTTCCTCCCCTTTTTATTACAAAAAGGAGTAATCGCCCACTTACCCTAATAACGTTATAAATATTACAATAAAAGGCTAAAAAAAGCAATAAAAACTCGATTTTACATCATTTATTGACTAATTATTGAGCCAGTGTGCTTTGATAAAGATTAGCTATTTGTAAATCACTTAAAGTGCCCTCCCAAATTGAAATATCGTCCAGTTCCACTTTATTAAGTTCTGATCGAATATTTAAATTATTCGGCTCTTCTCCATCTTTAATCCATATAAATGGTAGACTTCTTTTTTGCTGACCATCAACATACATTTTTAATATGTAACGATAAGAGTCATAGGTGAAAGTAAAATAATGCCAATTATCATCATTGGGAAGATCAACATCGAGTCCTTCGCTAAAAATGCCATATATTCCATTAAAATAGAATGAGCGACGATAAGGGGCCGGAGCAAAAGAAAATTTATCATGGTTATTATAACGTAGAGAAATTAAAGAGCGACCATCATCATCACTATTGCGCCACCAAAAAGCTAAAGATAAATCCTTACCTTGTATACTTTCTGGAAAATTAACAACAATATCTTTTTCCCACCTATTTTTAATTCCCGTATTATCTTCACCGCGCCATATCCACTCATTATCACCAATATCTAAAACCAGACCATTTATTTCATCAACCGCCTCTTTGCCTCCACCGCTATTTATTAATTCTGTCCCCTCATTAAAATCCCAATAATATTTCAACTCAGGCGCCTTTTGGGTTGGCCTTTCATTATAAGGAGCAAAGGGGGCTTGAGCTTGTATTTGATTATTTATATCCGCATTAGTTAAGGGGACAGAAAAAATAGCAAATTCATCGATTGCCATAGAGTCCATATCCCCCCATATTTCTAAAGTAGAATAATTATTAGGTAAGTTTTGAATGAATTCTTCACGATAAGTTTCAACCCCGTTAAAATATACCGCCCAATAATTTTGCGCCTCGTTAATAACCAAAGCGAAATGTTGCCAAGAATAATCTTCTCCGGTAAAAACTGGGGTATTATAATAGCGCCATTTAGAATTGGGCAAATTTTCTATCTGCAATAATTTTTTCTGTAACTCTATTGAAACAAATTGATTTTCTGGATTTTTAAAAACAATATTTAATTTTGGTGAAGCGTTACTAAGATAGGTATTATCTTTAAAATAAAAACTAAGCGTAAGGTTATTTAAATCAAGTGGTGTTTCTAAATTTTTTTCATATTTACTATGTCTAAAACCAAATTCAGCAGCACAGTCAAATTTTCCAATTGTATATGAATTCTCACCATAGCATTCATCATAATGATTTAATAAAATCAAATCTGAATTTATAATTGGCTCCGGAAAAAGAAAGGGAGAAAAATTTGAGTTTTCTTCAGTCTCTTCTTCGACTTCAGTATTTTCCTCAGTCTCTTCTTCGTTTGCCAAAGGCGGCTCTTCTTCAACCCCTTCCCCTGTTTCAATTTCACTTTCTGCTTCCTCCTCAGTTTCTGTGTCAATAATATAGTCATCCCAAACTATACTCGGATCAGCTGAGGGGAAAAGTTTAAAATCAATTTTATTATTATTTGAAGAAGAAATGCGGTCTAAATAATAATTATCAAATATTTCTGGCGCTGGCTCCTCTCCTAAATAAAAGTGAGCATTGCCAAACCCTAGCACATCAATGATATCTTCATCAGCGCTACTACTGATTGCACCTTTTCCCAAATACAACGTATACCCGTTGCCGGTAAAACCAAATTCATTTCTTTTAACAATAGCGTCTGCTCGAGATAAAAAATAATTACTAGCATCATCTCGTACTAATAAATAATAGCCACGGGCCTTAATTTTGGTTCCCCCGGGATAAATTGCATCTTCTTCTTTACCAATACGAACGGCTATGCTTGGATTTTCTGCGGTCTTCGTCTTTTCAATACGAAAACCAGCCTCAGCTAAATCAAAGTCGTAATTAGTGGGATTATATAATTCAATAAAATCATTCATGCCAGTTGCGTAAACTTTGCTAATTAAAGCAGTGGGCGTAAAACTCGGCACAGAATCATTAGAAACATTTTCAATATTAACCGATTCAGGCTCTTGACCACTACCTATCTTAGAGTTTTGTATAACAACACTTGAAACATTATCTTTTATTTCATTATTTGTTTCAATTTCTTGTTTTTTTACTGTTATTTTTTGCAATAAATCTACTTTTGTCTGAACTTGTTTTTCTGGCTCCTTATCTTCTAAATTGTCACTATTTTTTATAGCTTTTACTAATGTATCGTCATTTTTGTTTTTTTGCTCTTTCTCTTTTTTTTCATCTATTTCTTCACTAATGATCGATTTGGCACTTATCTTAGAATTTTTGTCATCCACAATTTCATTAGACTTTAACTCTAAAACAACATCATTATTTTTCTCATCTTCAATATCTGAATAATAATCATTTTCATCTATTTTTTGTTCATTAAAAACTAAATCGGTAGAATTTTTTTTAAAAATTTTATTCACTACTTTTTTAGCATTTGTACTAATTATGGAAATAGTATTTTTTATAGATGACATTGGATTGTTAACCAAGCTCCATCTAAGCATTAAACTGATAATCGGAGTCTTTCCTCTTATTTTCTTATCTTCAAACGAGGAGCTTATTTCCACATTAACAGGCACATCCTTTAAAGTGGGTTGCAAATATTGAGTATAGGGAATAAAAAAATAGCGCTCTCCTTTATATTCTCGCCCTGCATTAAAACCAACTTTTTCGGGAAAAGGTAATACTAAATCTTTTCGTCGTGAAATCATTGAAAACTCCCTTGTTTTAGAAAAACAATCACCATCAGCATTTACAAAACTACTATTATCAAAACCATCTGGAGTAATATCTATTGCGTAACGAGACTGATCATATTCAAGGTCACTTAAATTATTAGGATTTAAAATATTAGCGCTTTCATATATTTTTTCAATCAAACCGACACAAGTCCAATCACCATCACCAGCTCCTTTTTGTTTTTGGAAATTAAAATCATAGGCAAGATTTAAATTGGCTAAATTTTTTGCAATTTTAACCACTTTGATTTGTTGAGCTGTTGTTAGCGCATAAGGAATTTTAGCGCCTAAAAATTTTTCTCCTAAAGATTCGTTAACAAAATATTTTGCTGGGGTTTTAACTATACCTGTAGCTAAAGCTTCAACTACATAATCTTCTCCGTTTTCCTTGCCAATATATATTCCAACATGCCCAGGATATATATGACTTAAAATGCCATAATTTATATCTAATAAATAATTACTTGAATAACCATACATAATGCCGTTACTTGAAGTTCGGTATAATATCGCCCCTGGTGTCAACGCCCAAGCATCAGCTCCTCTTAAAATAAAGATCAAGAAGGATAAAAATAAATATAATTGCTTAAACTTCATATATTAATAATTAAAATAATTAGAGACTTCTTCTGGGCTAAGCGAAGGCAAAGGATAATTATAATTTCCCAGTGCCTGCAAACCTTCAATGGCAAAGTAAAGTAAAACTTTATCTTTCTCTTGGTTTATTACCGACATCAACACTTCTTCCAGCTCCTCTGTTCGTTCACAATCTCTCAGTAAAAACAAGGCGTCGAGCTTTACATCGATTTCTACATCTTGACGATTAATAAAATCCTTTATTAAATATATTTTTTCAGGGCTACATATATCTATTGCATCTTTTTCATTTGTTAAAGAATATATTGCCGCTGAAAGTAATTTTTGATTATTGCTTTCAAGTAAGTCCAAGGAATATGCACTTAAATCATAGGATTTTAAATTACTAAAATAATATACTATATTTGCTTTAGTGGCATCAGTTATCTCAGAGCTAGCCAGATTTTCAATTAAGAGTGGACAAATTTCTTCCCGACTACTTGTCTCATAAATTAATGCTAAAAGTAATTTTTGCTGTTTTTCATTATTCGTTAACACGGCTTCATGCCAATAATTTTTAAAATCAATAAACAATTTATCTTCTTTTGGCCAAGCTAAAATAATAATATTTTCTTTTTCTGTACGATCTAATATACAAGCTTCATGGCAAATTCCTATACTTTTATAACTATCATTTAAGTTAGCAAACAGCACACGATTTGAACTAATACTTGTTAATGTATAAAAAAAATAAAAGAAAATTATTAAAACTATAGAAAGGATAATTAAATAAGCTCTCTTTATTTTTTTGTTTTTTTTACTTTTTATAAAGCTTTCTATTTTTTGTTTATATTTTTTCAAATTTATCATATTGTTATCTATTAATTTATCCTGACATCTTATAAATGATAACAAATATGAGCTATCCCTCCTTTAAATATAAACTAAGCCATCTTTAAAGTTTAAATAAGTAATAATAAAAAAAACCACCTTTTTTACAGGTGATTTTTTTCAAAATAATATAAATTTCTAAATTATTTTTTTTGCTTAGCTTTACGAAATGGGTCAACTTCAATTATAATATTCCTCTCATCTGAATTATCATTTAAGAGTTTAACATTTACAGTTTGTTTTAATAGATTATGTGATAATATAATTCCGCGACGACCATCTACCTTAACTTTAGTGCCAACCGGTGGCAACTTGCCTGCCAATTCCTTGTATCCTTCATATTCAAAAGCCAGACAACACATTAAACGTCCACACATTCCAGAAATTCTATCTGAACCACGATGCACAACTTGTTGAGTTTCCGCCATTTCTGAGGTAATTGAAGAAAATTCACACAAAAATTTCTGACAGCATAAATGGCGACCACAAGGTCCACAATCACCCATGGCCTTCGCCTCATCACGCGTTCCTATCTGAGTTAATCTAATATTGGCACTAAAATGAGCGGCCAATTCTTTTACTAATTCTCGAAAATCAACTCTTCCGTCAGCGATAAAGGCAAAATTTAAACGATTGCCTTCAAAAGAAAAATGAACATCAACCAGCTTCATTGGTAGCGACAAACGTTCAATAATTTCTTTGCAGTAGCTTAATGTTTCTTCTTTTTTAGCTTGATCTGCCATTTTGGCAATGTCATCAAAAGTCGCTTTACGTAACACTGGTTTCAGTTCTTTATCTGGCTTTTTTTCAGAGACACAACCAGTAACACGTCCTAACTCTCTGCCAATTTCTGTTTCAACAACAACATAATCACCAACTTTAATTTCTAAGTTGTGATTTACAAAATCATAAACCTTATCCCAAGGGGCAAACTGAACTTGGACAATATTCATATTACCCTATTTATAATGAGTATCTAATATAACCTAAAATGTTAGCGCCTGCTAATATTTCTTTAACCTTTTTCTTATCTTCTTTGATAAATTCTTGTTCAATTAAACAAACTTCTGAGTAATATTTACCCATCTTACCTTCAACAATCTTATCAACCATTGCCTCTGGCTTTCCCTCTTTTATTAATTGCTCTCTATAAATTGCCTTTTCCCTGTCCATTTCCTCTACTGGAACATCTTCAGGCTTTAAATACTTAGGATTAGATGCTGCAATTTGCATTGCCACATCAGTTGCGATTTCAGTCATATTCGGCTTATCAAGAGCAACTAAAACTCCAATTTTTCCTCCTAAATGAGAATAGGCAGCCACAGTTTCGCCGCTTAATATAGCAAAGCGATTGATTGTCATTTTTTCACCAATAGTGCCACTTAAATTACTTAAAGCATCGCCGACTGTCATATCATTTAAAGGAAGTGCCAACAATTCGTCTAACATAGCTGGTCGCTTAGCTGCTATAACTGCTAAAACTTGACCAGCAAAATCTTGAAATTGCGCATTACGGGCTACAAAATCAGTTTCACTATTTAATTCTAAAATATAGGCTTCATTTCCAGCTTCATTAACCATTAATTTTACTACCCCTTCACTGGTATCCCGATCTGTGCGCTTTGCTGCTTTTGCGATTCCTTTTTTACGTAATATTTCCACAGCCTTATCTAAATCATTTTCTGCCTCTTTTAATGCTTTTTGGCAGTCAACCATGCCAGCACCAGTCATGGCTCTAAGTTTTTTGATAAGTTCCATATTATTATATTTTAATAGCAAAGTAAGGCTACTTTAAATGCCTTGCTTATTTTTTATTAATTTTTTTTAACAGAGATTAGATTTTTTTTAATGGATTCAAGAACCAAGGCAATAGTCTTGGTGGCATCATCATTTGCCGGAATTGGATAATTAACTAATTCCGGATTTACGTTTGTATCGCAAATTGCAATAATAGGTATATTTTTTTGAATCGCTTCCTTAACCGCTGTTTCTTCCTCTTTTATATCCCAAATAAAAAGAGCATCTGGCAATTTATTTAAACTAGCTAAACCGCCAACTCTTTCTCTTAACTTATTAATTTCTCGATCAAATTCTAATCTTTCTTTTTTTGTATATTTTTCCAATCGACCAGATTCTTTTTTCTCTACTAAATCAAGATATTTTTTAACTGATTTTTTTACTATCGGAAAATTAGTTAAATATCCGCCTAACCATTTACCCACTATATAGGGTTGATTAATTTCTTCTGCCATTTTCTTCATTGGACCAGATACTTGGTTTTTAGTACCAACAAATAAAATGTGTTTTCCCTCAGAAACAAGTTTGATCATAAACTCTAAGGCCTCAACTAACTTTCTCTGACTTTTTTTTAAATCAATAATATAAATATTATTTTTTGCGGTAAAAATGAATTGCTTCATTTTTGGGTGCCAACGGTTGGTACGATGACCAAAATGCATACCAGCCTTAAGCATTTCTTCCAAAGTTGGAATGTTTTTCATATTTTTCTTTTTAACGTCTGCCTCCCTACCTCGCAAACAAGGAAGAAAAAAGGTGAAAACACCTTAGAGACATGATGATTAATTAAAAATTTCTGCATCTTAAGCAGAATTTATTATTTTTTAACTCAAAATATTAATTTAGAGTCAAATATATTATACATTATTGCAATTTTTTGTCAATTTTACGCAATAAATAACGACTTCTTGTTTTTTTATCCAATCTTTCAATTGCGTACAAACGGGCTATAGCTGGCATTTTTAGAGCGTTTTTATCTAAATATAAGCATAATTTTTTCTCACTAACACGTTTTCCTACTTCTCGTAGCATCCAACCACTTGCTTTAGCAAGTAAATCTTCTTTAATGTTAAGCAAAATATCTGCAATTTTAAAGGTTTCTTGATAGCGTCCCTTTTTTATAAAATAGAAAGTTGAGACCATGGCCGCTCTTTGCCGCCACATATTATTAGACAAGGCTAAATCTTTTAATATAACAAGTCTTTCTTGATAGCTCTTATAATTGTACAAGTAATGCCCCAATATCTTATATGCGCTCAAATCGATTAAATCCCAATTGTTAAAACAGTCTAAATTCTTACAATAAAATTGATATATTTTTCTATGTAAGCCCTTATTTGTTGTTGCCTCGTATTGTCCAACTAATATTAGCGCGGCCGTAAAACGCACCTCATGAACAGGATCTTTTAAAAGATTGAAAACTTCATTTAAGTTTAAATCTTTATATTTTTTAGCAATAATCCTTAGTGCCGGCACTTTAATGCCCCAAAAAATATCGCCTGCACCATACTGATTAGGAGCGGTTTTAAAGAAACGTTTTAATATTATTGCTTGGTTTTTATTTTTCTTTGCTTCTAATTCAAATTTTAAAGCTAAAATTTTTTCCATTTTAATAATGATAGTTTTTATTATTAACAATGGTAACAGCTCGATATATTTGTTCAAGAATTATAACTCGTGCCATCTCGTGCGTGAATGTAAATTCTGATAATGAGAGTGACTTATATTTTTTCTTCATTGCTGAAGAAAATCCTAAAGAGCCAGCAATGACAAAAATAATTTTTTGACTATCTAGCTTATCTAAAATTTGAGCAAAACCAAGAGAGTCTAACTTTTTTCCCTGCTCTGTTAAAAGAAATACCTGTCCCTGTGATCTAGCAATAGCCTCTGTAATACGCGCCTCCTCTTCCGCTATCACCCTTTTGGAATTATTTTGTGTAAAAGGAGTAAATTTTAACTCCTTTATTTTAATACTGGCAAATGGCTTTAATCTTTTTAAATATTCACAAGCAGCCTCATTCCAATAAGAAGTTTTCATTTTGCCAATCGCTATTATCTCTATATCTAACATATCATTTTTGATAAAAATCTCTTAGAAGGCTATTGAATTCTTCTACCTTTTTATTATAATAAATGATTTCAAGATAAGAAGCTTGACTGGGGTCAGGCGGGCTTTCCAATTCTTGATATAGTAAATTAAGTAAGGCGACCTTATCTTTAACAGCCGGTATTCCTAAATATAATTTACCAACTGTTTTTTTCAATATCTTAATTTCTCCCAGACTTGCTGTTGAAAAAAAATTAGTAAAATCATAAGTTAATGTTAAAGCCTGACCCTGACTTATGTTTTGCGGAATAACCCCAGGAGGAAAATAATTTGTAGTTTCAACATAACAGTAGCCCGAATTATTAATTGAATCCCTATTTTCGCAAGCTAAACCAAGCGCGCTGTGGTTAATATCAGGAAAGTTCATAATCGCTACACCAAAGCCTAACTTCTTTAAGATCTGATAAGCGAGCAAGGTTTTATCTGAACAAACTCCCCGATTTAAATAAAGTGTTTCATAAGGATAATATAAAGAAAGCTCGCTTTCTTTTGCCTTATTATAATCATAAGGAATATACTGAACAAAGGCGAGAGCTAATTCTGCTAAAGAGTCAGAACTATAATTATTTTTATAGGCGATATTTTGTAAAGCCTTTACTATCTTATCCAGGCTATCATCCCCCTCTTTAACACTTAAAAAAATATCATAGAATGCCTCATCTAAGTTAACGGGTGGATTATTGACTGCGTAGGTTAATACTTTAGGCGCATTTTTATAGTCTTGATATAAATCATCTTCTAAAATAATACTAAAATTTTTGGTCTCATTTTGATACTTGAAAGAAAAAACTTTTTCACTTAAATTCTCATTTAATTTTTGCTCATCAATGTTGGTATAGGAAATAACGGGCAAAGCAGAATAAGGAGCAAGTGGAATATTTTCCAGATCAACATTACTAATGCCTAACCCTAAAGTGCGCATCAGAGCAAAGGCATCGGCAGGACGCCCAAGATAATACAATTTTAAATTAAGTGGGTTAACATAATAAGCCTGCCCCTTGTCTTCCACCTGCAAAAGAATTCTGCCACTTAATCTTCCTGGCGCCTGTTTCGCTAGAAATCCTTGAAGCTCGCTAGTTTTTACACCTAATCCCAAATTCTGCATTAAAGAAAAAGCGTCATTTGGACGACCTAAATAATAACGCTTTATCGATACAGGCTCAACATACCACGCCTCCCCATGAGATTCAACTTGTAATAAAATCCGACCCGACAAATCAGCTGCATAAATAGCATCTCCTACGAAAAAAGTGAAGAGTGTAAAAAGTCCTATTAATATTTTTCTATTTATTTTCATAGCCGGAAAGAGTGATAAACATATCCTTCTGGGGCGGATGCGGTAAATGGCTAACACTATTTATATACACTATCTTAATAAAGCCCTCCTTATCAACTATAATTTTTGTAATTGATGACTGGAATATTTCCAGTGACAAAAAACCAATAATATCAGCATTTAAAATACCGGTAATTAAAGACTTAATAAAATTACCATGGCTAAAAACAGCTATCTTTTTTCCCTTATTTTCCTTGTAAATTACTGCCAAGCTACGCCTTGCCTCTGTTTGCATTTTATCAAGCTCCTTGTCTAAATCTTTATGTTTCTTCAGCCGTTTTTCCCTTTCTGTTTCTGTCATATTAAAATATTTCATCTTATGCCAGTGCACCCAATGAAATTCATTTACTCGAGGATTAATAACTAATTGTTTCTTTGCTTGTTTTGCAAAAGCATGAGCAGTTTGCTGCGCTCTTTTTAATTCACTGGCATATACTACATCGATCTTAGCGCCTAAAAGACGCTTCGTTAAATAACGTCTTTGTCTTAAACCCTCCTTAGAAAGAGGCATGTCATAATCACCTAATTTATTTTGCAGACTATAATCGGGATGACAATGACGAATTAGTAAAATTTCCGTATAGGGTTTTTTTGTTTTTGGTTGTATTTCTGAATAAGGATTATTATATTTTTTTCTTACCATAAATAATTAATTAAAGTATTGTGCTTTTTTATAAATTAGAAGCAACGAAGTGCCAGTTAACTAAATTTTGAAGCACAACTTCTATAAAATCAGCTCGTCTATTTTGATAATCGAGATAATAAGAATGTTCCCAAACATCAAGTGCGAGTAAAGGTTTTAACTGTAGAGGAAGTGGATTTTCAGCATTAGCAGTTTTGATTATTTTTAAACCATCCTCTCCTTTTACCAACCACGCCCAACCACTACCAAATTGAGTTAAGGCAACTTCCTTAAATTGAGAATAAAATTCTTCCACTGAACCAAATGAAGCAACTAAAGCTTCACTTAAATTTTCTGGCATCTGTCTTTTTTCTTCATCTGGACTTAAACATTGCCAAAACATATTATGATTATAAACTTGCGCTGCATTATTAAAAATTGCCGCTTTCTCTGTCTGTTTATAAGAATTAATTACAATTTCCTCCAGGCTCATGTCTTCTAATTCTGTGCCACTTATCAATTTATTTAGATTATCAAGATAGGCTTGGTGATGTTTTCCATAATGGAAATTTAATGTGTCCTCAGACATATAAGGACTAAGCGCATTTTTTTCATAAGGAAGATTCATTAATGTAAACATATATTTTAAAATTAATTTATTAATATTTTCCGTAATTATTATAACAAAATCAAACGACTTAGTCTAAAATACCTCGAGATTATCCACCTTGCTATTTTTTAAATATAATCGCCACTTCTGATAATCAGGCACAACTTGGCTCACTAGCGTCCAGAAATTTGCAGAATGGTTAAACTCCTTAAGATGGCAAAGCTCGTGCGCTATTACATACTCTAGCGCCCTCTCATCTAAAAAAGCTAAACGATAATTAAAATTTAAATTACCAGAACGCGAACAACTTCCCCAACGTGTTTTTTGATTACGAATACTTATGTTTTTATATTTAAATCCATAGTATTGATTAATTTTCTCAACCTTATTTTTTATAATAAAACCTGCTTGTTTTTTGTAAAGTCTATAATGTTTTTCTAACGCTTGTTTTTTTTCACCTTGATTTAAAGAATTTGTAATTTCTAGGTTTTCAATTTGTCTTTTTAACCAATCTTCTCTTAGCTTAATAAATTCTTCAGCTTTTTTTAAAGACACAAAATAAGGCTTAGTTACAACAATGCGCCCGTCTTTATAAACTAATAAACTTAGTTTTAGCGAGCGCTTGATGTTTTTAAACTCTACCCTCCAAAAATTATTAGCAATAAAAAGATTTTTTATCATTTACGTTTTCTTCTGTTTTTTAATTGCCCACAGGCCGCCTCAATTTCACCGCCAAAACTAAGACGAACGGTTGTTGCCACTCCTTTAGATTCTAAAATTTCTTTGAATTTTTTTATTGTTTCTGGTCGCGAAGCATGATAACGACCAGTGTCATTATAGGGGATTAGGTTCACCAGATATAATGGCCGCGCCATTAATTTAGCTAAAGTAAAAGCATTTTGTTCGCTATCATTTTCATCTTTTATCATCACATATTCAAACATAACACGACGTCCAGTTTTTGTTATATAATTATCAACAGCATGCAAAATATCACTAATTTTATTTTTTCCAGCAACTGGCATTAATTTTTGACGTAAGATATCGTTAGGCGCATGTAGAGAAATAGCTAAATTCATCTGTATTTTTTCCCCAGAAAGACGTTTAATCCCAGCAATAATCCCAGCTGTTGAAACTGATAAACGACGTGCGCCAATATTCATTGTTTCCGGATTGTTCATGAACTTCGCCGCCTTAATAAACTCATTATAATTTAAAAAGGGCTCACCCATGCCCATAAATACAACATTATCAACCTTGCCTATAGATTTTAACGCTCTACTCCAAAACACAACCTGTTCTACTATTTCCCAAGAGCTTAAATTCCTAGTAAAACCATCTTGACCACTTGAACAAAAACTGCAAGCTAAAGGACAGCCAACTTGAGTAGAGACACACACCGTGTATCTTGCTTCTTTGTCTTCTTTTTTTCCTGATTTTTGACTTATTAAAACTGTCTCAATTAAAACACCATCCTCTAAACAAATTAAAGCCTTCTGACTTCCCTTTTGCCTTAAATTAATTTTTAATTCTGATTTAATATCTAAGGGACATTCTTTTGCCAATTTTTCTCTTAGAGCTTGAGGCAAACTTGAGGCCTCTTGCCAAGAAGAAATATAGTCTTGAAATAAAAATTTATTTATTTGCTGATAACGATATTTCGGCTCCTTCTCCAAGACAACTGATAATTTCTCTAAATTCATATATTTATTATTTAAGAGGCATTAATTTTATTAACGAAATTTCACCTCGACCACTTGTGCGCATTGGTGGGCCCCATGTACCCAAACCACTATTTATTATTAAATTAAAATTTCCTTTATTAAAAAATCCTGCATCATAGCCTTTATAAGCAATCTTGGCTAAATAATTGAAAGGAAATAATTGGCCACGATGAGTATGACCTGATAATTGCAAATCGATTCCGGCTTTAATTGCTAAATCTATATTTCGCGGCTCGTGATATAAAAGAAGACTAGCTTTTTTCGGATCATATCCCACTTGTTCTAAAATTGCTCGATTAAGATCAAAATCTTTATTAAAAGAGTAATTAATACCAATTATTTGTAATCCCAAAACTTCTTTCATCTTGTTATCTAAAATAGTAAGCGGAGTTTTGCTTAACAGCTTCTTTACTCGATTAAAGCCTAGATAAAAATCGTGGTTTCCAAACGAGTAATATATTCCTTGCTTAGTTTTAAGTTGTGAAAAAGGATTATTAAGCCAAGAAAAACCACTTTCCATGCCATCAAACAAGTCGCCAGTAATACAGACCAATTCTGGCTCAAGCTTATTTATTTTTTTTATTGTTTTTTGCAAAAAATTTTTACGATAAACTGGTCCTAAGTGAATATCAGATATTTGCACAATTTCTTTATTCCACCAGTACTCCGGCAAATCCTTTATCTTTACCTTATAATATTTAACCTTAGCAAAAAAAGCTTTAAAGACACCAAGAACGCTAAGGATTAAACTAGTAAATAAAACTATGCCTGGTAGCAATAACTTATTTATAAATATGGCAGGAAATAAAAAGTTAAATAAATATGCAGCAAGCGAAATTAATATAAAATTAACTAAAATTCCCGTCCATACTCCTGCTAAGATGTAATAAGATCGCACTATAACATTATCTTTCTTGTGGATTAAATACGATGAAATTACTATAGATAAAAACAAAAACAAAAAAATTAACCCACTAATTATAGAGGCTTTGTAGTTTAAGGCAAAAAGATCTCGACAAACAAACCACCCTAAAATATGCCCACAAAAAAGAAAAATAGCAGAAACCGCAAAAATTATTAATTGCATCATAATATTAATTTACAATTTAAAAGGCCAATCAGCTATTTTTGCCTGAGAGCCTAATTCTTGCTCTATTATTAATAAACGATTATATTTACATGTTCTTTCTGTACGCGCCAGTGACCCAGTTTTAATCTGTCCACAGCCCATTGCTACCGCTAAATCAGCAATAAAGGTATCTTCGGTTTCACCACTACGATGAGAGATAATAGTTGTAAAGCCACTGCGCTTAGCTTGATTTATTGTAGCAATTGTTTCGCTTAAGGTTCCAATTTGATTTAATTTAATTAAAATTGAATTACCTGCTTTCTCCTTGATGCCACGTTCTAAGCGATCACTATTGGTAACATATAGATCATCGCCTACCAGTTGCAAATTAGGATGATTTTTTAAAAATTTACTAAAAGAAATAAAATCATCTTCATAAAAAGCGTCTTCCAGTGAAACTAAGGGGTAATTTTCAATAATTTGTTCATAGTATTTAACTAATTCATCACTAGTTAATTTTTTTTCCTCTTTTTGTAAAAAATAAACTCCCGAACTATAGAATTCACTAGCCGCTACATCTAGAGCAATCACAATATCACTACCAAAATTATATCCCGCTCTTTCAGTTGCTTCTTTAAGTAGGGCAAAAGGCTCGCGATTATCATTTACTTCAGGAGCAAAGCCACCCTCATCACCAATTAAAGTGCTGTATTTTTTCTCCTTTAAAACTTCTTTTAGAAAAGAATAGACCTCAGATCCCATTCTAATACTATCAGCCATGGTTGTCGCGCTTTTTGGGATTATCATGTATTCTTGAATGTCGCTTGCCCAAGCGGCATGCCTTCCACCATTTAATACATTCATCATCGGCCAAGGCAATAAATAAGTGCCTGAAAAATCTGGATTAAACTTACTCAAATACTGATATAGCGCAAGCCCCTTAGCTTTAGCGGCTGTCTTAGCTACCGCTAAAGAAACGGCTAAAATTGAATTAGCTCCTAATTTTGATTTGTTAGAAGTACCATCTAATTCAATCATAACCCTGTCAATCTTTTCTTGATCCTCTATTATAAGGCCACGTAAAGCAGGCGCGATAATATCAGTAATATTTTTAATTGCCCGCAGTACTCCTTTTCCCTGATAACGATTAACATCTCCGTCTCTTAATTCCTTAGCTTCATAAGTTCCAGTTGAGGCGCCACTGGGAACCATGGCTTGTTCACTGATTCCGTTATTTAAGTAAACTTGAGCGGCCACTGTCGGATTTCCGCGTGAATCTAAAACTTCAAAGGCTTTTATATTCTCTATTTTCATAACAATTATTAAAAATTAATATATGCTTTCTGAACATAGCTTTCAGTTTTATAAATTACCTTCCTGAGAATCTTAATCGCCTCTAAAGGATGATCACCAACTGAGGTTTCATCTGATAACATAATCGCATCAGCTCCATCTAAAACCGCATTAGCAATATCACTAACCTCAGCCCGTGTCGGTACTGGATTTAAAATCATTGAAGTCATTACTTGTGTTGCAATAATTGCTGGCCGAGAATGCCAATGAGAATGACGAATTAAATTTTTCTGGACTAATGGCAAATCTTCAATCGGAGTCTCAATGCCAAGGTCGCCACGCGCTATCATAATAAAGTCTGAAGCTGTAATAATACGATCTATATTTTTTAGAGCAATGCCACGTTCAATTTTTGCAACTATTTTTACGTTTGAATTTTTACCCAACTCCTTCTTTAATTTCAAAACATCTGCAGCAGTTTGCACAAAAGACAAACCCACATATTCCATACCCGCTTTTAAGCCAAAGCGTAAATCGTGAATATCCTTAGTTGTTAGTCCGCCTTTTCGCATGTTAGTATTGGGAACATTAATCGCTTTATTAGATGTTAAAACACCACCATGCATAACTTTGCCGGTTATAATTCTTCCCTTAACCTTAGTCACAATTAGTTCAATCTCACCATTACATAAAAACAAAGGGTCATTCTTTTTAATATCTAAAGATAAATCTTTATTATCAATTGGAATAATATCTCCAACTTGATAAGGTTTTTTTGAATAAACAAAATCATACTCTTCGCCGTCCTCTAAAATTATCCCCCCCTCAGGCATTTTTCCTACCCTAATTCTTGGTCCCTGCAAGTCAAGAAGCATACCTACCTTATTTTCAGTTTTTTTATTATAATCACTTATAATTCTTCTAACTTTTTTATATTGTGCCTGTGTGGCATGAGAGAAATTAAGTCGAACAATATCAACTCCCGCTTCAAGTAGGGGTAGCAACTTGTCCTTATCTTCACTTTTAGGTCCAATCGTAATGATAATTTTCGTACGCATAAATTTTAATACATTATTTTATTTTTTTATTTATATTTTTTAACCAAAGTTGATAAAATTCTAAATTATTAATACTGGCTAAACGTGCCCCTAAAGGATCTTTAAGTTTAAACAAATGGTGAAGGAAGGCGAAAGAATTATTTTGTAAGACATTAAATTTGCTCACTGAATTAATTGCTTGATAATCTTGTCGAAATTTGGTGTTGGTAATACTTATTGTCTGATAACTGTCAGCTTGTTTAAAAAATAATTTTCCATGCCGCCCTTCACGAGTGGGGATAACACAATCGAACATATCCCAACCAAGAGCAACACAACGTTTAATATCTTCTGGCGTACCCACACCAAGAGCAAAACGCAAAGCATCTTGAGGAATAAATTTAGCGCTTTGACGTAAAACCTCCTCTAAAAAATTTCCATCTTTATCAACTGGTCGCGCCCCGAAACCATAACCAGAAAAACCAATTTTTTTCAATTCGCTGGCACAAAAACGACGCAAATCTATTTCTGTACCACCCTGTATAACCGCAAAAAGAAGGGGTCGATTATAAGACGAGATACGCCTTATTTTTATTTGTCTTAAATACTCTTTTTTACAACGCTTAGCCCAGGCAATCGTTCGATTTACTGACTTTTTCATGCTAGCACGACTTATTTCGTTGGGCGGACAATCATCAAGACAAACCATCATATCTACACCTAAATCAAATTGAATTTGGATAGATTTTTCCGGAGTCAGTTCATGCCAACTTCCAGTTAAAGGGGATTTAAAAACTACCTTATCATCAGTAATTTTTCCCATTTTTTGATTTTTATGAATCAATGAAAATACTTGAAATCCACCCGAATCAGATAAAAGCGGCCCATCCCAAGACATAAACTTGTGCACGCCACCAACCGCTTTTATTACTTCCAATCCTGGCTGAAGATAAAGATGAAAAGTATTAACAACCAGGGCTTGCGTTTGAGTTTTTTTTATTTCCTCAGCACTTAATAGTTTAACAAAACCACGAGTCGCATCGGGCATAAAAAAAGGTGTTTTTATTTCTCCGTGTTTTGTCTTTATTACACCGCTTCGAATACCATTTTTATCAGTTTTACTTAAAGTAAACATAAACTATTTAATACGCCCTGAATTTGTTAAGGCGGCAATATCATCATCTTCCAACTTGGTTGTTTTTGGGCCTGCTTTTGATTCTATCTTTTCTCGAGTTATAGTGTCAATGGCACTCACTTTTGCCCCCGACGATATAACCAAAATTTTATCCCTATCACTTTCCTGCGGGGCAAGAGAAATGGTGAAAGAAGCGTCAGTTAAGCTAACTGAGGCTGGCAATCTACCTAAATCCCAAACTACTTCACGGCTGCTATCATCAAAATATAAATCACCAACAGCAACCGAATCTGTTTTTACATAATTTATATAATCTGGTAAAACCAAACTAATCTTAGTTTCTCGCAATTCATGTAAGTTATTAGCCAATTTCCAGTAAACACGAAAAGAAGAGATTGATCCGACTTCTGGTGGCAAAGGGCCAGTACCAACTGGCATATTATTTACATCAAAATATCTAATCTCTTCAGTTAATTTAAGATTGCTATTTAAAGGGCTAATTATTATATTACTCCTTTGCTCCTTATCACTGTTTGCATCAGCACCATATTGTGAGTACACGCTTACCTGAGCATTACTAAGACTTGATGTTGTGCTATATTCTTTAATTTTTACTGAAAAGCTTATTTCCCCCTCATCTCCCGGTTTAATTTCTTGTAAACCAGCTATGTCTTGCTCATTCCAAATAATTTGATTAGAACGAATATCACCCGGCACGGATAAATTAAGACTACTTAAATCAAATAGCTCGCCATCTAAAACAGCTGTAATAACAGCATTTTTATAAGCACTTTCACCACGATTTGCATAATTTAAAGTATAATTTAAGGTGTCGCCAAAGCTAACCGCCTGATCTGCTTTTTCTCCATTGAGGAATAAGCTTAGATTTAAATCACTTTTAACCGCTTCAATTTCTAAAATTTTAGAATAAAAAATATAAGAAGTATCAGCAATTTTTTGTTTTAAAATTAAAGGCAAACCAACGCTACCTTCGTCACTGTTTACCTTGTATTTAAATTCAATCTTTTTGTCACCTAAAATAGGTAAATTGATTAGATAAATATTTTCTCCTTGTTTAATTATCGCGTCGCCATAATCACCTTCCTCTTTCAGGCTAATTTCGGCTCCCTGAGTAGGGCTAAACTCTAAAATTGCTTCTGATAAATAACCCACCTTTTCTTGTGGTGAAAAACTAAGCGTAACATCACTAGTTTGACCAATAAAGACTAAATCCGGGTAATCAAGATTAACATCAAAACCAAAGCCCTGTATTACAGTCGCCGCTGAACCTTCTTTTTTAAATTCACTTGAAAAGTTACCAGGCACATAACGTAAAGTAGAGCTTATAACATTAACTGAATCAATTTTGCCAATTAGATTTCCCTTTACAACTAGCTGTGCCTCCTCACCTGCTTGCAAAGATGGTAAATTAAAACTGTTATTAAAATTATTTGGCTCCACTGAAGAGTTAGAAAAAATGAAATTATCTGGATAATTTAGCTCCAATTTAATTTTCGAAATAGGATACTTGGTCGGATTTTCGTATATTATAATATAAGAAAATTCCTCTCCCGCCATAACCTGTTCAGGCGCTTTTATCTCCAGTCGCACCGCCTCAACATTGCTGTCACCAGAAAAAAAGAAGGCGTAAATTAAATTAGCTAATACTAAAATAATTGCTAATAATAAAGCTTTTTTAAATAAACGAATAAACCAGGCATTCTTTTTCTTTATTTTCATTTTTTTGACATCTATCAACCCTCCTTTTTTATCCTTATAAATCTCACTTAAATTAGCATCTATTTCCTGATGACGCACCTCTTTTTCAATTACATCTTCAAAATCTGATACCTCACTGTGAGTTGGCACCGGTCTTTTAATAAAAGCTGATAAACTAGAGGAATCTCGATTTTCAATAGTAAAATTCTTGTTTTTTTTCTTATCGCTTGTCATATAAATTATTTAAAAGCAAGGAAAAATATTTATCCCTGTCTAAAGATTGAGAGATACTCCACCCTCTTTTCCAAATTAAATTATCTGGATACGACCAAAGAAACTCAAGATTATCAGGCAATTTAAGGGTGCTTTGGAAAACTGAAGCATGCGCTCCTGGTTGTTTTTGTACTAGCAATGAATAATTTAAATAATTTGTCTTATCTTTGTTAATTAAATTATTTATTTTTTCCCAAAAATTATAAACTTCTGTCTTTGGCTTTTTACTAAAAAAATTAAAAGGCAGATCATAACTTATCTTTATATCAGCGACTTGCCCTGGATCAGTCATCACCCAACCAGCAAAAACGGTTTTACCATTTTCCTGGTATATCTTTATTCCACTTCTTGCGTCAGTCACAGCCAATCTTTCGGCAGCTAATAACTCGCTTTCATACCAATCAGCTTCCGGTGCCTCAAAATAATGAGCATCTGGAATTGAAAAACCAGAAGCTGATAAAAGACGACTTCCTAATGGAACATAAATACGTAGCCAATTTACATTACGCACTCCAGTTAGAGCCTCGTTCTTTAAACCTTCGTGGGAACGTTTGATATTTAAATTATTAACTATCTTGCCGGTCTCATCAACTTGAGAATAGTGTAAAATATCCTCTTTCATCTTACGATCAGTTTTCTGGCCCGCAATATTCGTGTTCACAACCATTAAGTAGTCATGTGGCGCAGCTTTAATTTCTCCCGCTAATCCTTTTTGCAAAACTTCCTCTTGCAAACTTTCATCAGTGAAATAAAGCATCACATTCTTAGAGGAAACACTATTTTCAAATAATAAAATAATATCAAGCAAGGTATCTTTGTTAACCTTGCTTGGCAAAACCTCTAAAATGCGCGCCATTAAATCACCAATAATTTTTTTTGGTTTGTTTTCAATGTTATTTTCCAAATCCTGATAAAGCGGCAAGGTAGAACTTATTTCTTCATTTGATTCCTTAAACCCTTCTATCACTTCTGGATGAGTAAGGGCTAGATTATCTTTTTCTACAATCTTTTGAACAGTTTCCCAAAAATTTTCACCTGTAATTATAACTCCATATTCGGCGCTCATATCAATTGGACCAGTAATTGTTAGCAGATTTTCAACAACTGTCGGCGTAAAAGTAATTACGCCATCAACGGTTGAGCCGCCACTTTTTTCATAAAACCACATTAAATTTTGCGCCGTTGTTGGCCAATCAGGCCACCAGTTTGCATCCCAAAAATACCAAGAAGGATTAACTAGCCAAAGTGGTTCTGGGGCTTTCACTTTTAAAGTCATGCCCCCTTCTGTGTCATAGGAACCTCCCGCAGGTACTTCTAAATTTTTAATTTTTCCCTCTTTTAGATCAACAATGGCATAACTACCCAAAAAACCACCAGAGGCTCTTAATTCTGAATTATTTTGAAAAATAAGAAGATAGCGCTTATCCTGAGTCTGACCCAATAATTCATTTGTTTTATCAAGTAAGGAAATAAAGTCAACTAAACCCTGCCTTAGGTAAGTAACCTTATCTGCTAAATCAATAAATTGCTGTCGATATTCTAGGGGTATGTTGTTAGTCTTAATTTCAGCGACAACTCTCTCTAAATTAAGCACATCTTGGTATACTATTGTTCCCTGCTTGCTAACAACAGCTAACACCTCTAACAAATTACTATCCTCATTAAAATTAAATAACTCATCACTTAATGTCATTAAATTTTGCGCCAACTTAGTACCAATTACTCCAGCCTCAAAAATATGCTTACTCTCCGCAGCCATTTTTATCTTAGGATTACTTGATAGGGCAGCTAGTGATAATAGAGAGTCATTAATAAAACGTAGATCATCTTCAGCTTGTAAAAATTCTTCTCCCGCCAAAGATAATTTATTGTTAGCCGAAATAAAATCAAGCTCAGATACTAAACCAGCCGCTTCGCTTATCCGAGAAACTGCTGCCTGCGAATGAGCCATTACTCGTTCTTCTAATTTAACAATATCAAATAACTGCAGATAGGATAAAGCCTTTAAGGGAACAACTAAAAATAATAAGATTAAGCCAAAGGAAAAAAGAGACCGATACCATATTAAATTTTCTTCCAGTTGTTTTACTCTTTTTGTTTTAAAATGAAAGCGAGTGTTCAAAATTTTACGTTTTTCCTTGACTGCTCTTTCCCACCAATAATTTTTTTTCTTTTTTTTAAATAATTCTGAAAATTTAAAATTTTCTTTTTTTTGTCGTTTGTTTGTAGAAAAAAAACGGCTTCTATTTTTTGATTGATTGATTTTATTCTTCCAAGAATTTAAATTAAAACTATTTTCTTGTACATCCTTACGTTTAGCAAAAAGTCCACTTAGCCAAACGCTCGCTCGCTGTGGCTTTAAATCTTTTTTTTGTTTTTTATTTTCTATAACCTTAGAGTCCTCTTTTTTTTCTGTTTCTTTAAAGGCAGATCTTAAATCAATCACAAATCCAGAGTTTTTAAGACCCTTTAGCTTATTTTCTGTATTGTTATCCTTGTCCTTAATCATGTTTATTTAGAAAATAGAATATCTTTATATACCTTATATGTATTATTTGCACATTCCCACCAATTATACATTTTAACCTGCTTTAAGCCTTTATCTATCATCTCATTTCGCAATTTAGCATCATCTAAAACTAAATTTATTTTTGCTAAAAAATCTTGTGTATCCTCAGGATTAAAATATAGGGCAGCTGAACCTAAAACTTCGGGCAAACTAGCACGATCAGAACTTATCACCGGGCAACCCTTTGCCATCGCCTCCAGCGGTGGCAGACCAAAACCTTCATACAAAGAAGGAAAAACATAGGCACGAGCCTCCTTATATAAAACTTCTAACTGCGCATCAGGAACATAGCCAGGGAAAACAACAGGGCTATTTAAATTTTCTTTTTGCCATAAATTTAAAGATTTGGCATAATCACGCAAACGGTTGTAGAAATAATCCGCCTTACCTACTAGAACTAATTTATAATCAGGACGTTTTTCTTTAAGCAGGATAAAAGCATCAAGTAGTTTTTCTAAGTTTTTGTGAGGATAAGCATTACCTACATAGAGCAAAAAATTATCACCCAGATGATATTGAATTTTAGTTTCTAGGGGATCTATTTTTGAAACAAAAAGCGAGTCTCTTCCCCGTGCTAGATTTGAAACTCCTTCATATGTTACAACTACTTTCTCAGCGGGTACAGATAATTTATTTAAAATATCTTTTTTAGTAAATTCAGAGACAGCAATTATCTTACGTGCTCTTGATACGGCTGTACGCAAAACAAAGCGATAGGCAAAATTTTTAAATTTATAAACAAAGGCGCTTTTTGTTGTGGCGCGCACAGTGGGAAAATGAGTTAAAATTAAATCATGTAAGGTCATGACAAATTTAACTGGTGTTAAAACTGGAATATTGAAATGAGGAAAGTGCATTAAATCAAGTTTTTCCTTGAAAATATAAAAAGGAAAAAAAATTTGTTCTTGCCAAGAATACCAAGGAATATTAATCTTTATTTTTTTAACATACCAACTTTTAGGTGTAAATTCATCATAATTATGCGGACTTAAAAATATCACAAAATCACAGGCTGTTTCTGCCTGAGCTTCATTTATTTTAATCATATTATCAATCACTTCTTGCGTATAACGCCCCAATCCTTTTCCAATTGGGCCATAGAAGCGAGCATCTATTCCTATCCTCATATTTATGCGAGTGGTAAATTAGTTGGCGGCGCACTACTACGATGGGTAATGTCATCTTGCGGCTTTGTTTCTGTAAAAAATGGCTCATCATTTGATTCTCTCATCTTTTCCCTTTCTACTTTATTTTCCTTTTCTTTAAAATAAAATTCATTATTATCATTAAATAAACTTTCTGGAGCCTCTCTTAATTCTGAAGCTAAAGGCAAAGATGACGGCGCATCAGCTTTGCGCCCCTTGGCAGTTTGCACCAAAGAAGCCTTAACGCTACCTTCAGTAGGAAAGTGCCATAAGGTCGCTAACTCTTCTATACTCATAATACCTGGGTCTAATCCTTGGCTATCAGATCTATTAATATATGCTTTAAAAATATTATTCTTTTTTCTCTTTACTCTTGACTCTGTCCAAAAATAAACAGCCTTTGTCATTGTCCTTTTAACATCTGGTCGTAAATTATTTAAATCAAGAGCAGCAAACTGCTTCATAAAACCAACCAAACCATTAACCACCTTAGCCTTATTCATTACTTCTTTTTTCGCAACATAGACTGCTCTAATTTTGATTCCAAAAGCTAATTTGCTTGCCTTTTTACTAATTGCCTCTAAACGCTTTTGTTCCTTTGGGGTCAAATCCATAATCGTCTTCGCTTTTGCTTCTTTTTCTTTATTATCTATATCACCCCAAATTTTATAAATTGACTCACTCAACTCCCCCATTAATTCTACTAATCTCATAAACAAACCTTTCTTCGCCTTTGGTTTTTTGCCTAAAATATTATCAATTTCTTTTTCCGCATCTTTTAACCAATCAAAACCAATTGGAATAATTATAAATTGTAACCATAGTTGCTCGCCCTGACGAAGTGAGCCACACAAATCCATTAAAGTAGCCATCGGATCTTTAAATTGAGTCTCTAAGGGGCCCATTTTGTGCTCAAATTCTTCATAACATTTAATCGGGTACATCCAAGGATTTGATTGAGTAAATTCACTGCCCCAAACATCGTATTCTTCATCAGGATAGCTTTGTGGCACTATTTCCGTATAATCATCAATTTCTGTAATTTCTGCATCCGGATACTGTGAATATAGAGATGATTCAATTAAATTTCTAAACTCAGCCGGAGTCCTTATAATAAATTGGGTATAGCCCTCTAAGCTAACTATCTCGTAACTAAAAGATTTTTGATATTTACCTTCAAACCATTTTTCAAAAAAATTAACACTACCATGAGCCCCTCCTAAATAAGTAAACATGTTTTCTACCGCTTTCGGCGTCTGCTCATTCCCTTTCGGAATATCAATTGCTAAAATAATATTTTTATGCGTTTTCGACCACTTATCGCGCAACCAAAAAAGGTATAACTCTAAAACACCTTTAATAAAAATTATACCAATGATAATCCAGCCAAAATTTGCCATAAAAGTCCAGAACATTTGCTCTGGTGGTAAATTTAAAAAACGTTCAATTCCGTCAGTATAAATAACAATATTATTCATAATTTAAAGTCTATATCCTAGCTAAATATTAACATAAATTAATAAAAAAAGAAATCCGTTTTAGTTAATACGAATTTCTTTTATTTATTTACAAATCATCTATTTTATTGCTCTTGCCACTCTTTTAAGCCATAGGTTCCACGACTTACTAGAATATAACGACTATCTAAAATTAATTCATTGTGCACAGTCGCCGCATTAGCTTTCTTTTTATCAAATTTAATCTCATTTATTTTATCAGCGATAGCGGTGAAATGTAACGGCGCACCTTCATGTTTTAATACTAAATAAATTTTATCATTTATAGTTTTTGGTTTAATTTCGTGCCAATTTGCAATTCCCCATTCTCCAAATTTATTTCTTTCTAAGTTTTTTACAGCTTGTAAGAGAGAATAAAGGACTTTATTACTATTTATAATCTCTGCTTTATCAGGAAAAGTCTTGCTCTTAAATATAGGCTCTATATTAGAATCGTCTCTACTTAATTCACCCTGATAGCGATTATAAGTCTCGAGCTCTTTTAATAACTCAATTAACTCCTCGGTTTTTAAAGTTTTCTTCAAAGAATCAACTTTTTCCAGTAAACTATCGGCCAATTCCTCCAAGTGATTAACCTCTCTATTTTTTAATTTAAATGAAGGATAAAATCTATCACTTTTCTTAATCAAGTCAACATCATCTGAAAGAAGTGTAGAAAGCAAAAAATCAAAATGGTTTCTGTAAGCTAGGCGCAACTCATCGTTAGCAGGACTATCAACCATTTCTTCATCACGCATTTCTAGAGCTATTACCGTTAAAATATCTAACAGATAATCTCGTCTTATTGCTCCACCGTGTTGGTCTAATAAATCATAGACTGCTTCTTTTAAACTAACAATATACTCATCTAAGTTTTCTAATTTTTTGATTTTACGAATACTGGCGGCCTCAATTTGTCGCACTCTTTCTCTGGTTAATTTATGCAAACTGCCAATTTTTTCTAAAGTTTCTGATTTTAACCCTTTAAGACCAAATCGTCTATTTAAAACATCCTTTTCCCTGTCCATTAACTGGGAAAATAGATTTTTCACGATCTCAATTGCATCTAAACTTTTTAGAGCTAAACCTTTTTCATTTATAATTTTTTCGATGTTTTTTGCCATATATAAAAAAATAAAGTCATTAACCAAGCATTTTTTTGCTATTTAATTAACAACAAGCTGGCTTAAATTTATCACATTATTTTATATTAGTCAATAGTTGTTTCTTAGAAAACAACTTCTTATACTGCAACAAGTTATATGGCTCGAATATTAAACTAAATATAAACAGAAAAAAGATCTGCCAAAATATAATTATTTGGCTATAAATAGGCTCTTTTTTAAAATATTTTTTATACAATAAGTGCTGATTATAGAATGACCACTCCTTAATTTGCCTATTTTTACGCCAACGATTACATAAACGAGCTCCTAAACTTTTTTTATAAAAAGCAGCTGTTCTATCGTGATATAAAATAGCACTAGGAACTAGCTTGCTGGCAAGCCCTTTCATTTGAAGTCTATAAGCTAAATCGCAATCTTCTTTATACATAAAGAATTCAGGATCAAAATAAGCATCTTTTTCCTTAATTTTTTTTAGTAAATTTAGACGAAATAAACCCGCTGCTCCACCTGGCGCAATAATGTCAAACTTATCATACTGACCCCTATCTTCCTCGCCCTGCCCTAAATCATAAAATTTAAGACCAGGCTTCAAAGTCAGGCCACAAGAATCAATTTGGTTTGTTTTTTTAAAATTAATAAAGTCCCAGCGTTTAATTTTTGGTGACACTGCCACTAATTCTGGATTTGATTTAAGAGTTTTCAGTAGGTTATAAATTGCCTTCTTTTCTATAACTATATCCGGATTAATAATAAGAAAATAATCGGCTTTCATTTTTTCAGCTTTAGCAAGAAGATAGTTATAAGCTGACCCAAAACCAATATTATTTTCAGTACGACAATATCTAATTCTTAGTTTATCTTTATACTCAAAAAACTCTAAAGCTAAGCGATTTTCATGATTTAATTGATCGCTATTGTCAAAGGCTAAAACAGAATATTCATTTTCTTTAAATAAACTTAAGGCCTCTTTTAAAGAAGGCAAAAAATAAGCTAAGTATTTAGCGCTAACATTATTATAAGTTATAAATCCAACCACTAATTTCATAATAATTTGACTTGAACTATATTATATTTTAAACTAAGAATACGTTTTTTAAAATAAAATATCATGGACGAAAAAAGAAAGTATTTACAGAGTGCAGCAAGAGCCTGGAGAATGAAACAAGACGTCTTAGAGGGCGTAGAAGAAAGGTTAAAAGAGAAAAAGCTTTCGAATCCGAAACAAGTCAGTTTAGAGATTGAAAATTATCTCAAGGAACAATCCTTAAAAAGAATTGATGTTACCCATTGCGACAGCTCAAAATCCGTTCACACCTTTTATCTACACTTTTCCTTTGACGGAGTAATCATTGAATGTGCTCATTTACGAAAAAATCTTGAAGTTTAAAAAACTACCCATTAGGGCCCAATAAAGGGCCCTTTTTTATATAATCATTTTATCAGACAGTTTGTCGCGAGCAAATAATTGTGCTTTTAATAAACTATCGAAAGTACCCGCATCCAACCATTCTCCTTTAACCATTGCCACTTTCAGTTCACCCTTATCTAAATACCAGTTATTAACATCTGTTATCTCCAATTCACCACGAGAGCTTGGCTTCATTTCACGTGCCACTTTTACCACCCTATTATCATAGACATATAAACCGGTTACCGCGTAATCACTTAAAAATTTATTTGGTTTTTCTACTATTTTTTCCGCCCTCATATCGTCAGAAAATTTAACAACGCCAAATCTTTCTGGGTCTGGAACTTGCTTGGCAAAAATTTTAGCCCCACTTGTAAAGTTTTTTATCTCTTGAGAAAAATCATCCTCAAAAATATTATCACCCAATATCATCGCCACATTCTCATCATCAATAAAATTCTCAGCGATGATAAACGCTTGCGCCAAACCTTCTGGCTTGTCTTGAATTTCATATGTAAATTTTACTCCAAACTCCTTTCCTGAACCAAGCAAATTAAGATAGTCCCCTGCCCTTTCTGGGGCAACAATAATCATTATTTCCTTAATACCCGCCTTTATCAAAGTGTTTAAAGGATAATAAATCATGGGGCGATTATAAATAGGAAGCAATTGTTTACTTGTAATTTTAGTTAATGGCCTTAATCTAGTACCACTACCACCAGATAAAATTATTCCTCTCATAAAATTATTCTTAAATAGTCTTTTAAAGCTTCTTTATATGGACGCATTTTTTTAAGCTTATTATTTTCTAACACTGAAAATTTAGGACGCCTGGCTAATCGCGCCAAATCTTCACTTCTAATAGGTCGTAACTTAATTTCTTTTTTAGCTATTTTAAATAATTCATTTGCCCCTTCAAACCAAGTTACCGCTCCTTCGTTAATCAAATGATATATGCCCGGAGCTGGTCGAGCAATTAATAAACGAGCGCTAGCACTAGCTAAATCAGGTGTATAGGTAAAACAACTTAGTTCTTCGTTTACTGCCATTAGACTATCTTTTGTGGCTGCCAGTTTTAACATTGTATCAAAAAAACTTGGCTTAGCTAAAGGGTTGTCGCTATTTGGACCAAATAATTTAGACGTTCTGATTAAATAATATTGTAAACCACGAGACTCTAATTTTTTTAATTCTATCTCTCCTAAAAATTTGCTCTCACCATATTTATTTATCGGATTTGGCGTATCGTTTTCAGAAAAACTCGGACGAGATTCCAGTCCACTAAAAACATAATCCGTGGAATAATGAGCTAAAATAAAATTTAATTTTATCGCTAATTTTCCTAAAGTAGCTGGTAGATCACGATTTAAAATAAGCGCTAATTCATAGCCCTCCTTATTTTCACAATTATCAACCTGATTGTAGGCAACGGTATTAACGACTAAATTTGGCCTAATTTCTGTTAACACCTGTTCTAAGTAGTCACTATCTAAAACATCAAAGTCTTCCCTATCAAAAGAAAACACTTCATGGTCTGTTTTGAAAACTAAATCAAGTTGTGAACCGAGATTTCCTCGAGCTCCAAGAATAACTATTTTCATAATTATATTATTATTTTTTCCACTCTAACTCTTGACGTACTAAAAATTCTTCCGCTCTATCAGGCTCTGCCATTATTTCTTTTACAATTTTTTCCATTCTAGCTCCTTGCGAACCCTTTACCAATAAAAGATCACCTGATTGCAAGCGATGCTGCAGAAAACGCCCCGCCTCTTTAGGGTAATCAAAGAAAAAAATCTTGTCCTTTGCCATGCCACTATCTTTGGCTCCACGCATAAAATCACGCGCTCTTTCGCCAACAGCGACTAGATAATCAATCCCTAATTCTTTAATTTTACGCCCAACCAAACGATGTCCCTCTATAGTATAGGCACCAATTTCTAACATATCCCCTAAAACAGCGTACTTGTGCGCCTGACTATCAATACTCATCTTTCCTAATATAGAAATAGCAGACAGTGCCGCTTCCGGAGATGAGTTATAGGTATCATCTATAATAAAGGAATGCTTAATTCCAGGCAATATATTCATACGTCCTGGCGGCAAAGAGAAATTACGTAATTTAGTTGCTGCTTCTAAAACTGGAATTTTAAATTCTCGAGCTACCGCCAAAGCAGCTAAAGCAGCATAAATAGCCGGTTCTGAAATGACATTTTTCATTGCCACAGGAACAACGGCGCCATCGCTATTTAACTTAAAATTTATGCCCGATAATTCATAAAGTCCCTTTTCAAAATTATAAATAACATCTTGCGCCTTCAAATCAACGTTTTCTGCTTTAATTCCAAAACTCACCACTCTTGCCTTAGCAATGTTTTTCATTTCTTTAACAAGCGCGCTATCAAAATTTAATATTGCCAGACCAGAAGAAGATAAAGCCTCTACTAAATGTTGCTTTTCTTTTTTTATATTTAAGATACTGCCAAAATATTCCAAATGAGAATAGCTCACCGCTGTTATTACCGCTATCTGTGGCTTTATTATAGATGTTAGATAATTCATATCACCGGGACGATCTATGCCCATCTCTAAAACTAAAATTTCAGGATATTTCTTATTCTTATAAACTAGCAGACAAAATGCTTTGATAAAAACACCAAGCCAAGCAAAGTAATTCTTGCCTGGTGATTTGCTACCAATTATAGTAAGTGGTAAGCCAAACTCATTGTTATAATTTTTATAACTAGTTCTGACTCTATACTTATCTTCTAAAACTAAATTAATCGCTTCCTTAGCAGTAGTTTTGCCAATTGATCCAGAAATTCCAACTACTTTTGGCTGATAACGCCAAATTATTAATTTAGCTAATATTTTTAATTTATATTTCAATAATTTACGCATATATACTATCTAGTTTTTGGTACCGCATAATAATTTAAAACAAATTCCGCGATATCCCGCCATAATGGCAAAGCTGAGCCTTCAGCATACTGAACGCCACGAGGCTTGTCAATTTTAGTTAACATTACAAAAGCAGGATTTTCTATCGGAGCAATACCAATAAAGCTATGAATATAATCAGTTTTACTATAACCACCAATAGTCGCCATTTGTGCAGTTCCTGTTTTACCACCAACATAATATCCAGGAATAGCAGCTTTTTGTGAGTGTCCCTTTTCAACTACATTAACTAACATGGCTGAAATTGTGGCTGCAGTTTTCTCTGAAATTACCTGCGAAACTGCCTTTGGCTCAATTTCTTCTTGTTTATTTTCAGAAATAATACTTTTAACAACATGGGGTTTCATTAAAAGACCGTGATTGGCAATTGCTTGATAGGGCATTATCATTTGCAAGGGGGTAACCGCGATACCTTGTCCAAAAGAAGCTGTCGCCGCATCTATTTCTTTAACATTTTTTACTAATAAATTATTAATGTTACCAGGGCTTTCTGCTCCCAGCTCAATCCCCGTCCTCTCCCCAAAGCCAAATTGTTTAATATAATCAGAAAATATTTTTGGACCCACTTGTTTCATAGCAAAAATTGCCCCAGTATTTAAAGAGTTATCTAAAACAGCGCTCATGTCCACCACCCCATGAGGACCATGGGTAGAAAAGTCAGAATTTCTGATGGGCTTATGCCAACCATTAATCATAATTTCCCCTTTATCTTCATAAGTAGTGCTTGGCGATATTTTACCCTGATCAATCGCAATGGCTAAAGTTACAGTTTTAAAAACTGATCCAGGCTCATATTGATAAAATATAGCTGGATTATTATAAACAGAGATATCAGATACATGATTATAGTTGTTGGGGTTAAAATCTGGCAAAGAGCACATTGCAATAATTGCTCCTGTTTTCGGCTCAATGATAATAACCGAGCCACCAGCAGCCTCATGCTTTTCCACCTCTTCCTTTAATTTGTTGCAAGCATAAAATTCAATGTTTCTATCTATGGTTAAAATTATATCCTTCCCTGCTTTTGGACTTATATATTCTCGATTATTAATTATCATAACATCGGAAGCGTTAGCCTTATCAGAACGCAAGGATCCATACTCCCCAAAAAGCTCTTTGTTGAAAAATTCTTCTAAACCATAGCTGCCAACCAATTCCTCATTTACCTGCGTTGTAAAACCGGTCAAATGAGCAGCGATTTCATTTTCTGGATAATAACGATATTTTTGCAAATTAAACCCTAATCCCGGTATTTTTAATTCCCTATTAATTTCATCTTTAAAAACAATCTTTCCTTTTTTAATGGTTAAATTGTCTGCACTTACCAAAACTGGGCTTGATGTTGCCTCATAGTCCTCACTGGACATAAAAGAATATAAAGATAGCAATTCTTCAAGCGGTAATTTGGCCACTAATGGTTCATAAGGATCATTAGGTTTTTCCAGTTTTCTCATATAATCACTAATGATTTTTTCCTTAGTTGAAGTCGCAATCACAATCTCGGTGCTAGTGGGAATATTTTCTTTCAACTCTTCTTCTAACTTTGGCTTGTCAAAAAAAATAAAAAATTTCTCGGCAAATACCTGTGCATTAATTATATCTTTTGGGACAACGTAAACTTTGGCAAATTCTTTATTAGTAGCTAACGGATAAATTGCGTCACCAGCGCTGTTTTTTTCACTAAAATAAATTTTACCTCTTTCTGGTGCTAATTGATTAAAAAATTCATGCTGTGCAGATGCTAGAGCGGTATAAAAGTCACATTGTCTAATTTGTACACTGAAAAGCTTATATATTAACGAAAAAGATAATAAAAAAATAATCGCAACGACAAAGCGCCAACGATTATTATTTACGCCCCCTCCAGTTCTTTTTTTATCTCTTTTTTCTCGCCACATAATTCTAGTCAAGAAAAGTAATTATTTCTTTGCCACCGCTTGTCCGCCCACTTTAATGTATTCAATATTATCTACTTTAACCATGTCTAAATCCTTTGCCTTCTCATTTAAAACATAAAAAGACTGAAGAGAATTTACCTGCTGTTCTTGTAACTTATAACTCTCCTCTATTTCAAATGCTTGTGACCTTAAGTCCTGCAAAATAAAACCTTTTGCTGTCAGATCACTAATGCCAATTAAATACATGAAAAAACCAGCCGCTACCATTAAAAATAGGCCAGTATTTAACAGTCGCAGACTAATAGATTTTGGATTTTTTTTATTTTTTTTCGATGATAAATAATAATTAGTTGCTTTTTTCATAAGCGAACAAGATTATATTAATTTAAAAATTATCAAATTTATAACAATCACTAAACCACCTTGATACCCGAACGAAGTTTAGCGCTTCGCGCACGCGGATTGCTTGCTACTTCATTCTCACTAGCTACTACCGGTTTTTTAACAATAGGCATTATTTCTTCATTATTCTTAAAAAATTGCTTAACTATCCTATCTTCACCACTGTGAAAAGATACTACCACTATTCGTCCTTTAAACTTTAATATTTTTGAAATATCCGCCAAGGCTGTTTTTAAATTGTTAAATTCCTGATTGGTTTCTATTCTTAAGGCCTGAAATACTTTTGTGGCAGGATGTATTTTGTAATACGCTCTTTTCGGATATTGCTTTACTATAATATCTACCAAATCTTGCGTTGTTTCTATTTTTCGCTTCTTCCTTTCTAATACAATTGCTTTCGCAATTTTATAAGCATTTTTTTCTTCACCATACTCTCTAAATATCTCAGTTAAATCAAGAAGCTTATAGTTATTTATAATTTCTACTGTTTGTTTTTCTGCCTTTTTACCAAACGCCATATCAAGCGGAACATCATTTTGAAAAGAAAAGCTTCTCTTTTTATCAGACAATTGAAAGGACGATAAACCGAGATCAAAAACAATTCCATCAACTAATTCCTCTTTTTTAAAATACTCATGAAAAACTGGGGCAATATTTTTAAAATTCTCTTGAACTAAAATTACATTTTCTATAGCTTGTTTAGCAATTTTTTCCTTAGCATTACTAATTGCGGCAATATCCATATCTAAGGCCAATACTCTTCCCTTAGGGCCTACTCTTTTTGCAAGTTCTAAGGTGTAACCAGCACCTCCTAATGTACAATCTATATATATTCCGCCTGGTTTAACTGCTAAATGTTTTACTACTTCCGAAAGCATGACAGGAATGTGATGGTATTTCATATTAAATCCCTAAATCTCCTAATGCCTCAGCGATATCGTTACTATTTTTTTCTGAATTAGCCTTATATTTATCCCAAGCTGCTTGATCCCATATTTCTAAATGATTATACAAACCAGCAACTACTACTTTCTTTTTCAAATTAGAAAAGGAGCGTAAATATTCTGGCAAGGTAACACGACCTTGGTTATCAAATTCTACATCCATCGCACCAGCTAACATGTGTCGAGAAAAGGCTCTAGCCTTTGCTTGACTTAAAGGTAGGGCAGCAAATTTTTGTGCAATTGCTGTAAACTGTTCTTTTGAATACAAAAAAAGACAATTGTCTAAACCCTTAGTAACAACTGCCCCCTTCTTTAAAGCGGCACGAAACTTAGCTGGAATCGCAACGCGTCCCTTATTATCCAAACTATGATTGTATTCACCAATTAACATATAATATTTATCTTTTAGTTCGCCTCAATTCCCCACCATTCACCTTACAAGTTTAATTATACACCACTAACCCCCAAGGGTCAACACTTTTATTTTAACTAAAATAAGGTAAAAAATATTAAAAAAACCACTTATTAACAAGTGGTCTGTTTAAAAATGATTTTATAATCCTAAAAATCTATAAAGTTTTCAACAATTAATGCACAGAGCGCCTTTTTTCATAAAAACGAAACTTAGCTCTTTTTCTTACCAATATTTGGCTCTCGATTATAAATTGGTAGCACTAATTTAAAATCTCCACTATTTTTTAACTTTGCGCCGCTGCTACCTTGAACCGGAATTTGATAAGCATAGGCTAAAGCGTTAGCGGTTAGAACGCCAATTCGCAAGGAGGTGAAACTCCCCCCAACATCAACTACTTCAATTTTTTTTATATCATTAAAATCAACCTTTTCTCGCTCTAATAATTTAGAAATCATCACCAAAAGCTTCCCATCTTGATAGCGAGCCACCTTTGCTCTTTGCCAATAATTCTTTTTTTTAGTCTTTAGAGCAACTTTGATTAAATTTTTTTCTGTTGTATCAATCCAAAGTATCATAATTTTCCTGTTTGTAATTATTTATAATATTTTCAATTTCAAGCAAATTATTAACCGACACCAATTGCGCTCTTAGCTTACTAGCCCGAGGAAAACCTTGAACATACCACGCTAAATGCTTTCTTAAATCTGGTAAAGACTTTTCCCCTTTTAAGGCGACGAAGGTTCGCGCATGTTTTAAGGCGATTTCTAAAATATCCCTTGTTGCTAAGCTTATTTCCCTTCCTTCTTTTATTTCTTTAAATAACCAAGGCCGTCCCAATGCGCCTCTTCCCAGCCCCAGTCCATCTGCTTGACTTGTTTTTAGAGCTTCACGCGCTTGTGCTAAAGAATTAATTCCACCATTGGCAAGAATAAGGCCAGAAAAAAATGGACGAATTTCTTTTACCAGAGCATAATTAGCGTCACCGGAAAAACCCTGTTGCAAAGAACGACCATGCAGCATTAATGCTGCTAATGGCAAATCACTTATGTATTTTACAAATTCTAAAGCGCTGATATTTTTTACTTTTGCTCTAATTTTTATCGAAACTGGTAAATCGGTATTTTCTAAAACAGCCTCTATCACTTCACGCGCTCGTTTTAAATCCATCATCAAGGCTGACCCTGCACCCTGCTTCATTACCTTAGGAACAGGACAACCAAAGTTAATATCAATTCCATCTGGCTTTATTTGACGAGTTATTATCTTAGTAGCTTGCGCAAAATGTTTTGGCGTTGAACCAAAAATTTGAACAACATAAGGCCTTTCTTTTTGTTTAAATTTTAGAAGCTCCTTTGTCTCTAGCGCACCACCCCCTTGATTATCACCATAATATAAAGCGGCAACAGATGCCATCTCGCTATAGACAACATCAGCTCCATAATCCTTTAACAATAAACGAAAAGCAGAATCGGTAAAACCAGCTAAAGGTGCCATTGCTAAAATTGTTTGTTTTTTATTTTTATATTCTTGCCAAAAATTATTACTATTCATGATTTTTTACAACTATTTTTTGTCCTTCTGTTATGTCCTCTAAGGTAAAACCAAGACTTATTATCTCCTCCCTTAATTTATCGGCCCTTGTCCAATCTTTTTTCAGTCTCGCCTCCTCCCTTTTATTTAGAAGCTCTACTATCTTCTTGGTTAACTTTAAATTAAAGCCTTCTATTTTACTACCCCAAGGCTTAATTGCCTCTTGTTTTTTCTCCACCTTACCCAAATCAAGACCAAGCACACGATCAAAATCTAAAATTGTTGCTTTTTTATCTTTATCTTTAATTTTAGATTTTAGAACTTGAGACAACAAAGCCAAGGCTTGAGGGATGTTTAGGTCATTATTGATAACCTGTTTAAATTTCATCTGAAAGTTTAAATCGACTTCTCCTAGCTCTTCACCCAATGCTGCCACTGCAGATCTTAAATTATTTAAAGAATTTTGTCCTTGTTGTAAAGATTTTAGACTATACTCCATCATCTTTCTATAATGAACTTGACAAACAGCAAAACGATACGCCAAAGGGTCAATATTTTTATCCTCCAAGGCTGATTTAAGAGTAACAAAATTCTTACCGCTTTTAGCCATTTTTTTACCGTTACCCATGTTTAAGAAAGCTCCGTGTAGCCAATAATTGAAAAATTTCTTTCCTGTTGCTGATTCTGATTGCGCAATTTCATTGGTATGATGGATATTAATATGATCAATTCCACCACAATGAATATCTAAATTATTTCTTAAATATTTTAAACTCATCGCTGAGCACTCAAGATGCCAACCAGGAAAACCGATCCCCCAAGGAGATTTCCACTCCATCTGCCTTAATCCTACGGGCAAAGAAAACTTCCATAGCGCAAAATCAGTTGGATTCTTTTTTTCTGGATTTTTTTCCACTCGTGCCCCTTCTTTTAATTCTTCAAGTGGCAGATGACTTAATTTGTTATAATCGGAAACCAAAGAAGTATTAAAGTAAACTCCATCTTTAGTAATGTAGGTATAACCCTTTTTTTCCAATTCTTTAATTAAGTCAATTTGCTCTTTAATATGATCACTTGCTTTGCACCAAATATCAGGAAAATTGATATTTAACTTATTTAAATCTTGTAAAAAAGCCTGCGTATAAAATTCAGCAATATCCCACGCAGTCTTTCCTTCCCGTCTTGCGCCACTTTCAATTTTATCCTCACCCATATCCATGTCACCGGTTAAATGCCCCACATCAGTAATATTCATAACATGTTTTACTTGATAACTATTATAAACCAAAGTTCTCTTTAGCAAGTCTTCAAATAAAAACGTACGCAAATTACCTAAATGCGCAAAATTATAAACTGTTGGCCCACAAGTATAAAGACCAACCAGTTTATCATCAATCGGTTTAAACTCTTCTTTGCAACGACTTAAAGTGTTGTATAAATAAATTTTTTCCATAATTATTCAAATTTAAGAGGAATGCTTATATAAGCATCATTCTCTTTTAAACCTGAGGGATTGGCTCTATGCACTATTAAATTTCCCTCACTTTCTTCAGTTTCAAAATTTAAGGTAGCAGAAAAAGGAACAAAATCTTCCGTCATCCAATCAGCTTCAGCACTAGCATAAGAAGTAGCAATTATTTCTTTAGACTTTGTTTCCATAGTCAGCGGAAAAGTAGCTTCAAAAAACCAAACACCACGAGCCATGCCTTTTATATTTAAAGGTGAGCTAACACTCACGCCAGGGAGAGGGTAGCTTACCAAGACATTAACAATCTCCTTTTGACTGTTAGCGCTTGGCAACTCTTTTATTACTTCGCACTCTTCCTCAAATGGGCGCAAACACTTAACCTTACTTTCACACCAAACATAACCAGCAGACGTTATGCAGCCATGCTCATCTCTATCAGCGCCTAAAAGATCATCGTTATCATCGAAAACAAAAGGCGGATCAAAATAAATTGGCTTATTATCAAAATTAATTGGCCCATTTACAACACGTAACACTAAGGCAGAAAAAAGAATAAGAACAGCAATTATAAGTAAAAAATATTTTTTATACATAATCCTTAATCTAAGTAACTTATAAATTCTAGCTATATTTTAACACAATTGCAAAAAAAAGATAATAAAAAGCTCGCTTTTTAAGGCGAGCTTAATGCTTTTTAGATTAATTCTAAAAGTGAGACCTTGTCGTAGGTTTTGCGAAAAATTTGAATTACAGTTTTACCCTCCCTTTTGGCAACAAAGGGGATAACTGACAAAAAATCATTAATTGGATAAAGTGTTCCAGCACGAAAGGCTCTTAATCTTTCCTGGCAGACTGGATGTTTGCAACAGGTTAACTTAATAGTAGTTGTGCCAACATTAGGAAGAAGAAAAAAGTGAACCTTGTTTTTATGACAAAAGGGACATTTTTTATTTACCTCCAAATTCCTGATTTTTTGCCGTAGGCGATAAATCGCTAATTCCAATTTTTCATCTTTTCTTACACTATCATCATAACGATAAAGGTAAAAACGACTATAAACCTGACCAACATAAAAAGGATCGTTAATAAAAACCCACTCAAGACTTTTGTTTTTATATCTTCCACTAGAGAAAATATAAGACTCATTTACTTTTTTTCCCATTATTAAATTGTTTTTGGTGCTGATTCTAATCTAACATAAAATAGCTAAAAAAGTCAAGGTAATAAAAAAGGGCTGGAATCACTCCACCCCTTTATTGCGAACACCTTTTTAGCGTTCTTAATGTTATTTAACCACATCATTACATCAATCTCACTCAAGCCAGTCTTGGTTAAATTAACATATTAGCACATTAACAATTAGATTCATTCTAAAACAAGTAAAACAAATTGTCAATATTTATAAGCTAAAAAATTAACAATTCGCAGAAAATAGCAAAACGGGTTATAATTAATAAATGCTTGATTTAAACACAGAAAGAAAAATAATAAATAACGGTTACCCTCTAATAGGTGGTATTGACGAGGCGGGTCGCGGCCCCTTAGCAGGACCAGTGGTGGCTGCCTGTGTTGTTATAGACGCAAATTTTAATATAGACAATAATGATTTAGCGCTAGTAGCCGATTCAAAAACCTTAAGTCCAGCAAAAAGAAATGCCCTTTTTAAAATAATTAAAGATAATGTTTTGGCAGTAGAAATTGGGGTTGTTGATAATGATATAATTGATAAAATAAACATCTTACAAGCCAGTTTTTTAGCCATGCGTCGCTCTTTAAAAAAAATCCCGCTAAAGCCGGATTTCATTTTAGTCGATGGCAAGCTCCCTATTCCTCGCATTACAACTCCACAAAAAGCAATTATTGGTGGCGACAGTAATACCTGGGTAATTGCCGCTGCCTCTATTATAGCTAAGGTAAGTCGTGATTGGCTAATGACTGAATTTCATAAAAAATACCCTGAATATAATTTTGAAAAACACAAAGGATACGGCACAAAAGAGCATATGCGAGCCCTTTTAAAATTTGGCCCCTGCCCTATTCATCGCCTATCTTTTGCCCCCTTAAAAAAAGATTAAGTTGTTGTTTTACGAGCCTGATTTCGAGCATTCTCAGTTAAATGTTTTTTTCTTAATCTTATGCTTTGTGGGGTTATCTCTAAATACTCATCATCATTTATTAAACTCAAACCTCTCTCTAAGCTTAATTCCAAGGGCGGAATTAATATAATTGCTTCATCAGAACCAGAAGCACGAACATTGGTAAGTTTTTTACCTTTAACTGGATTAACAGACATATCATTTCCTTTAGAAACATTGCCAATCACCATTCCCTCGTAGACATCGGTGTTTGATTTTATATACAACACCCCTCTTTCTTGTAAATTCCAAAGAGAATAAGCAAGCGCCTTGCCAGCAATCATTGAGACCATGGAGCCAAGACTATGGGCCTCAATCTTATCAGCCATTGGCTTAAAACCAATAAAGCGTGAGCACAATATTCCATCTCCCTTAGTGTCAACTATAAATTCTTCTCGATAACCAAGTAAACCACGGGTGGGTATAGAGAACACTAATCTTGTATGCGCATTTTCTGTTTTTAAATCTAACATTTCTCCACGTCTTTTCGCAATTTTTTCAATAACAACGCCAGAACAATTTTCTGGTATATCAAGAATTAATTCCTCAAAAGGCTCCATCTTTACCCCACCCTCTTCTTTAATAATCGCTTCCGGTTTTGAAACTTGTAATTCAAATCCTTCACGACGCATATTTTCAAGTAAAACTGCGATGTGTAATTCACCTCGACCATAAACCTTAAATAAGCTGTTATCAGAAAAATCAATTCGTAACCCCACATTTACCTCAAGCTCCTTTTCAAGTCTTTCTTTAATTTGACGACTGGTAACAAATTTTCCTTCTCGACCTGCAAATGGCGAACTATTAACTAAAAAGTCTAAACAGATTGTTGGCTCATCAATAGAAATTGCTGGTAACGATTCTTGATTATTTTTTTCACAAATTGTCTCCCCAATAAAAATATCTGGCAGTCCGGCAACCAAAACAATGTCACCAGCTACTACCTCTTTTTCCTCTTGGCGGCTTAAACCCTGCCAACTAAATAATTTTGTGATTTTACCAGAACGACTAAGACCATTTTTATCTTTAATAAATACACTTTGACCGCTTTTAATTTTTCCTTCATAAATACGGCAAATCGCTAGGCGCCCCAAAAAGTTATCGTAAGCTAAATTAAAAGGTTGAGCCAATAACAGGGTATCGCTTACTTCACGAGATGCTACCGGCACCTTATCTACTATCATGTCCAAGAGGGGATCTAAATTAGACGCTAATTCTTTACTATCAAGTCCTGCCTGTCCCATTTTGGAAACAGCATAAACAACTGAAAAGTCTAATTGTTTATCAGAGGCGCCTAAATCTAAAAACAGTTCATAAACCATCTCTAAAACCATTTCTGGTCGCGCCGCAGGTTTATCTACTTTATTGATAACAACAATTGGTTCCAATCCTAATTCTAAAGATTTCTTTAAAACAAATTTAGTCTGAGGCATTGGTCCTTCCTGCGCATCAACTAAAAGCAAAACTGAATCAATAGAACGAAGAACTCTTTCTACTTCGGAGCTAAAATCAGCGTGCCCCGGAGTGTCAATAATATTAATTTTGCTGTTTTTATAGAAAAAACTAGCATTTTTTGCATAAATTGTAATACCACGCTCTTGTTCGATAGAGTCACTATCCATACTGGTTTCCTCTGCTACTAAACCAGCTTGTCTTAAAATTGCATCAGTTAAAGTTGTTTTACCGTGATCAACGTGAGCAATAATAGCAATATTTCTTATATCCATAAATTTTTTGAAAATAAAACACGGCTTTTAATGTTAAGCCGTGTTTCAGGGCCGAAATTATTATAGTTAAATTCTATAATTCTGTCAACAAAAAAATATATAATTATAAATTATTTAAATATTAAATTAATATCTATCCTAAAAGACCTTTCCAGGTTAAATCAAATAAAGTATAAAAAAATAAAGAAGCAATAATAACGCCCGCGATCAAACCCGACAATGAAGAGGCAATTAATTTTCCTAGCGACCATTTAAAATTTGCTTTTTCGCTGGAAATAAATTCTGCCACAAACTCGCGTTTAATTTTTTTTATAGATTTATGTTATTATCTATATTATAAATTTTTTAATGATTTCTTCACCGGTTGCCATATTCTTAATCTTATACTCCCCCTTTTCTTTTTCCGCTTGAGCAAAAATAATTACCATATCTACATTTTTCTTATCAGCAAAATCTAAAGCCTTACTCATTTTTTGTACATCTAATCCCATGAATACATTTTTACCCTCACGACGTAACAAATCTGCTAACACTAGTGTTTCGCGGTCCAATTCTTTATCAAGTAATGGCAAAAAATACAATTTATCAAAACAATTTACTGTCGGTAATATATTCCAGCTTTCTAAGAATAAACGAAACGTTTCATCTCCTGGCGCAAATCCAACTGCGGGGAAATTTTTTTCTCCAAAAATTTCTGCTAAACCATTATAACGACCCCCACCAAACATCGCACGATTATTAGCTGGATGCTTATCAAACATCTCAAAGACAATGCCCGAATAATAATCAAAGCCTCTAATAATAGCTGGATTAAATTCAACAAAATCTTGATAACCTAATTGTTTTAACTTTATCAGTACTTCATCAAGTTCAGCAAAACCTAAGCTATCTTTTAAAGAAGGAATTTTTTCGGCCAAGTCAGCTAGAGACGAGCTATCCATGAATTTTTTTATTATCTCTATTCCGACTGACTTTAGGCCTGTTTCTTTTAGCCTTATAAGTATCTCCTCCTTCTTAATTTTTTGCCACTTATCAAGCGTGCGAACCACTATCATTTTGCTTTCTTCAGATAATTTATCTGCACCCGCTAAACTTAACATCTGATTTAATAAGTTGCGGCTATTTAAAGCAAGGCTAAATGAATTCTTTGGCGGCTTAAACTCTAAAACTAAATCAAGCGCCAGTTGCATTACCTCTAAATCTGCGCGTCTTGAATCACTGCCAAAAATGTCACAATTTAATTGCCAAAACTCACGATTACGACCACGTTGCGGTCTTTCGTTGCGCATAAAATTGGCTATTGAAAAATACTTTATCGGTTTAGCCGCGCTATGATAAATTTTAGAAACCATTCTGGTTACCGATGGTGTCATCTCCGGTCTAATCGCTAACTCGCGACCACCTAAATCCTGAAAACTTAAAAGCTCTTTCCCACCCACATCTTCACCTGACTTAGCACGATAAACATCTGCGCTTTCCACTAAAGGACTTAAATACTCCTCAAAACCATAACGACGACAAACTCGTCTCCAAGCTGAAAATATGGCCCGTCTTATATTCAATTCTTCGGGAAACCAATCTCTTGTTCCTTTTGGCTCTTTAAGCGATAACATTTTTTTGCAATTTAATTTAATCTGTTTTAATTTTACCATTTTTCTATATTTTTAGGCAAATACAGCCCAATCTTTTTTATTTTTATTTAAGATTATATTTAAATCAAATTAAGGCATAATATTTTATAATAATAATATTATTATTAATATAATTAAATAACACTATGAAAATATTATTAATCGAAGACGACGCCTTAATAGCTTCTATTTTAAAAAAATCACTAAACCTAAAATTATGGCTCCTTGAACTTGCCACTGATGGGGAGATTGGCTTAAAACTAGCTCTTCGAGGCACATATGATCTTATTATTTTAGACTTATCTTTACCAAAAAAATCTGGTCAGGATGTTATCAAGGAAATAAGAAAAAGAGATTTAAAAATTCCCATTATTATTCTTAGCGTCAAATCAGAAATAAGAGATAAAAAGAAACTTTTTTCATTAGGTGCAGACGATTATCTTACCAAGCCTTTTATCTGCGATGAGTTAATTATGCGCATTGAAGCTTTACTCCGTCGTCCCCAAAAAATAAAAAACAAAGATTTTCGACTTGGTCCAATTTTTTTCAAAAACCAAAAGAATATTTTCTACTACAATAAAAAGGAGCTTTATCTTACAAAAAAAGAGCACAATCTTCTGCTCTTTATGCTTAAGAGAAAAAATGAAATTGTATCTAAAGGAGAACTGCTAGAACATGTTTGGTCTTATAAAACAAATCCTAATTCAAATTCTATTGAAACCCATATTGCTATATTAAGAAAAAAACTTCAACAAAAAGATGGCTCCTCCCTTATTCACACCTTTCCTGGTCGTGGCTACAGATTGAGTCTTAAAAAAATTTCAGATGCTTAATTTTTTCTGGTAAATATTCTTGATTTTTATCATCTTCAAGGGGTGTATATTTATAATCTTTGCCATATCCTAAATCTGACATTAATTTAGTTGGCGAGTTGCGTAAATGAAGTGGAATAGATAAATTTCCGCTTTTTAAAACTTCAGCACGTGCCTTCTGATACGCTTGGTATGCAGCTATACTTTTAGCTGATTTTGCTAAATAAATAACGCAGTGTGCCAAATTTACCGCTGCTTCAGGCATGCCAATTTTATGGCAGGCATCATAGGTAGTGCTAGCTAGCAATATAGCGCTATTATTAGCTAGGCCAACATCTTCAGAGGCAAAACGAATTAAACGACGAGCAATGTATAGCGGATCTTCTCCAGCTTCTAACATTCTTGCTAAATAATAAAGAGCAGCATCGGCGCTACCGCCCCGCATTGATTTATGTAGAGCTGAAATTAAATTATAATGTTCCTCTCCTTTCTTGTCGTATAAAAGTTGTGGCTTATTCGCTATTTCCTTTACTAATTTAACACTAATGTCTTTATTGTACAGATAAGCGCTTTCAAGTAAGCCTAGGGCCCGACGTGCATCGCCGTTAGCAAGGTTTGCAATTATGTTAACTACTTCTTTTTTTAAGGAAATACCAAGATTTTTTGTTGCTCGCTTTATAATTAAAATGAGCGCTTCTTCAGATAAGGCTTCAAGCAAAACCACTTTAACTCGCGATAATAAAGCACCACCAATAGCAAAACTGGGGTTCTCAGTAGTAGCACCAATTAATATTAAAGTTCCTGTTTCCACATGAGGCAGTAGAGCGTCTTGCTGAGTTTTATTCCAACGATGTATTTCATCAACAAATAAACAAGTTTTTTGTCCCAGACGTCGATTTTGCTCAGCCCGCTCCACAACTTGTTTTAAATCTTTAATGCCGCTAGAAGTAGCACTTAATTCGATAAAATCAGCTTTTGTTTCTCGCGCAATAATGAAAGCTAAAGTTGTTTTGCCGCTTCCCGGTGGCCCCCAAAAAACAAGAGATGGCACCCTATCTTCAGAAATAGCGCGCATAAGCCAGGTATCAGAAGCAATTATTTTATTTTGACCAACAAAATCTGAAATTTTCTGTGGCCTCATCTGAGCTGCTAGCGGTGTCATGTCTTTCATATTAATAATTATTATTAGATAATTTTCTCATAAAAAAGGCAAAAAATCAACTTAATAATAAAAAAATCCCATCATTTTAATGGGACTTTAAATTATAAATCATAGCTTAAAGCTTAGCTGCCAAAAAACCATAATTATCCTTCCAGACATAATTGAGCCATAAAACATCAACTTTACGCCTACTGCCAGTTATTAACAAAGCTGGAACACCATAACCACAACCAGTTTCTTTAACAAGCGAGTCAAGCGCAATAATGGGAAAAGAATAATTTATTTTATAATTTTCCTTGCCCCACGCCAATAACTCATGGAAGTTTGCTGGTCTATAACTTTTTTTCCGAAAATAGAGCAATAAATCAGCTGTTTTAATTTTTCCAGTTAGAGAAAAAAGAAATAAAGAGACTTCATTTGGCAAAGCTTGTGATAAGGGGGGCGGCAAGAAAAGCTCTTCACAAATATCGCTACCGGCTTCATAACCACCTTCTGCAAGTAAATCAATGAGCCCTAAATTATAATCCAATTTTACTCTTGTCTCACTGATACGCTTTAATACATTTTCCATAATCTATAATTTTTGATGTTTATACAATTTTTAAATAACGGTCATCTAATTAACTCACAATTTTTTTTGACAGTCAAGTCTAATTATTTTTTATACTCATTTAAATGAACAATTTTTTTACCCAATTCAAATACCACAATACTGGCAATGCCAAAACCTAATGGGAAAATCCAATCAAATAAAGACAATGGTTTAACACTTAATAATCTGTTCAAAAATGGCAAATAAACAGATGCTACCAATAGGGCAAAACCAATTAAAGTCGCATAAACCAGGTATTGATTTGAAAAAGGATTAATTTTGAAAATCGATTGTTTTAAACCACGAACTGCATAAATATAAACTAAAGTACTTGCCCCAATTGTAACAAACATTACTGATCGCGCTAAATCAACATCGCCAATTATTTTCCAATAAAAATAGAAGATAGCTAGAGCTAGCCCATCCATTACAATTGCATAAAAGACAATAACTTTTTGCAAACTAGTTGGTAAAAAGGTCTGATTTTTAGGACGTGGCTTTTCTCGCATAACATTCTTTTCAGTCTTATCAAAGGCCAAGCTAGCAGCTGGCAAAGGATCTTCAATTAACTTAATCCACAACACTTGAACTGGCAAAATTGGTAATGGCCAACCTAATAAAATAGCCGAACCTATAATTACCATTTCTTGAAAACAATCTGTGAAAAGATACAATATTACTTTTTGAATATTATTAAAAGTGATTCGCCCTTGTTTAATAGCCTCAATAATGGTTAGGAAACTATTATCTAATAAAACTAAATCGGCCACCTCTTTTGCCACATCTGTGCCATTTCCAACCGCTACACCTATATCTGCCTTTTTTAAAGCGGGCGAATCATTTATGCCATCACCCGTCATCGCAACTACGCGATTATTTTGTTGTAAGGCAGAAACAATTTTTAATTTATGATGCGGGCTAACACGCGCATAAAGACGTATACTATTTACTTTTTTCCTTAATTCATTGTCACTCATTTTATCTAAAGCGTCTCCATCTAAAACATTCTTACTATTAATTTCAAAACCGATTTCCCGAGCGATAGCGATAGCTGTTTTTTCATGATCGCCAGTAATTATGACCACTCTTATTCCCGCTTTCTGACAAGAGGCAATCGCCTCTTTTACATTTGGCCTAATTTGATCCCGTAGAGAAAATATTCCCACCATTGTTAAATTCTGCAATTCGTCATATTTTAATTCCCCCTTTTTCCCCGCCTCTCTTTCTACATACGCTAGAGCAATCACTCTGGCGCCTAACATAGTCACTTTATCGATTTTAGTCTGATAAAAATCTCTTTCCTTGGCTGTCATTTTTTTTGCCCCCCGGTCTGATTCATATTGACTTGATAATTTCAGAATTTTCTCTGGCGCTCCTTTTACATATATAATCTGTTTTCCATTTTTTCCTACTTTATGTGAAGTGGCCATTAATTTAATTTCCGAAGAAAACTGCAAGGTGCTAAGACGCGGCTCTTCTAATTCAATTTCACGACGATATAGGCCAAAGCTAGCCCCCTTTAACATAAAAGCTTTATCTGTTGGGTTACCTAGTACTTTTAAATTAGCTTCTTTTTCACCAGGATTTTCTAACAAGCCATCATTACACAATACTCCAATTTTTAAAGCTAAATTATGTTTTTCTATTTTTTCTTCACCCTTTATGGTAAATAGCTTATCAACCATCATCTCTCCCTGAGTCAAAGTTCCTGTCTTATCAGCGCAAATTACAGAAACAGAGCCCAAGGTCTCAGCAGCAACCGCCCGACGCACCAAACCTTTTTTCTTAGCAAGACGTTGCATACCAATAGCTAAAATTATAGCCATTGCCGGAATTAGCCCCTCAGGAACCGCTGAAACAACAATAACCACTGAAACCATAAACATTTCGAAAACATCACGTCCTGACAAAACGCCAATAAAAAAAATTAAAACATTAGCAAAGATTAAAAATAGACCCAGTTTAATTCCAAATTTATTAATCTGACGCTGTAAAGGCGTTAAATCATCACTCGTTTCTTTAATTAATTTTGCTACTTGTCCAATCTCTGTCTTAGCTCCCACAGCCGTAATTACCATTTCTCCCCTTCCCTCAACTACCACTGTTTCTCTATAAGCCATGTTTTTTCTATCTCCTAACCCCACCTCCTTCTTTATTTCTGCCACCTCTTTAATTACTGGCAGTGATTCTCCGGTTAGAGGAGCTTCATTTATCTTTAAATTAGAAACTGTAAAAAGACGACCATCAGCTGGCACCACATCGCCGGGGTTAAGCTCAATAACATCACCAATCACCAGCTCTTCACGGTTGATAATAACAAGCTCCTCTCCTCTTCTTACCCTAATCTCATGAACAACAGTGCTATTTAATTTTTTTAATGCATTATTAGCCTTCCATTCCTGAAAAAAACCAACCGTATTAGTCATCAATATAACCAAAAAAATAATTAGTGAATCACTTTTATGTCCTGCAAAATAACTAATAGCTAAAGCTGCTACTAAAATAAATACCAGTGGATTTTTAAACTGATTTAAAAATAAACGCAAGCTGCCAAAAGCCTTATTCCTGGGTAGTTTATTTAAACCGTTAGCCGCTAATCGCTTCTTAGCCTCTTTGAGCTCCAAACCCTTTTCGCTTGTTTTTAACTTTTTAAAAACCTCCTTGGTAGTAAGTTGATAAAATAAAAAATTACTCATTGTTTTAAATATAATTTAGTCTTATTTTTAATTTTATCATAAATTGCCTCTTAGCTCCAATATAAAAAAGCCCTTAAATTAAATTAAGGGTTTTTTATATTTTCCACTATTTTATTATTTCATTTTAGACAGCCCACCCATGCCTCTGCCCGACATCATGCCCTGGCCTTGATTATCAATACCAATTTCAAGAAATTTATTATGAGCCTGCTCCATTAAATCATGTGCCTCCAAAAATGTAGCAAAATTTTCGGCAGTTATCTTGTCAGCAAGGAAATGATCCTCTGGCAAGGCTTCCTTCCAAGAATTGTAATCACGCGACTTTAAGGCAGTTTGCATAATATCCCTATTTACTTCTCGAGTCATATAATTTGCCCCGCGACGCTCATCTCTTTCAGCTATCTTTTCGATTTTTTCTTCTTCACTTAAACCAAACATTCCTCCTCGATTAGATTGATTGGCGGCATCAGCAATTATTGCGCCACCGAAAAGAAAGGCAAAAGAACCTAAAATTAATAAACTACTTTTTAATTTTTTGTTTTTCATAGATTTATATTATTCCTAATTTGTCTCTACAATTAGGAAATGTTAATTAATAAACAGAGATTTCTCTCTGCTTATTACTACGTACAAATATTTATTTTCTTCATTTTCAAAAAATATAAAATTACCTATTTAGTAATAAATCATGGTTTTGCCCCCTGGGAGCTTGTCTTTGGAACATTCTTTTACCGGCCGAATAAGGTAAAACCTTTAAAGCAAAAAACTCATTTTCTCCTGTTTTTTCCCCAATAAAACGAGCAATTTCATTTTCTCTTAATAAAATTTTCTCCTGATTAAAATTTAAAAAAACCTGCCAAATTACTCCTTTTTCATCTCTAACTTCAACATAGTCATTTGTCTTAAAGGGTAAAACAACTCCTAGCAAACGCCCTTTATCAGGCGCAGACCAAAAACCCATTTGCGGATTAATTACTGTTTGATATAAAGGTGTTTTATAGCTTAAAATTTCATCTATCTTTTCCCCTAGGCCCGCTTTGGTCATAACTGATCCTAAAAAAATACTTCCTAAAAACGATCCAGTAATTATTAACCAAAGTGGATAAAGGTAGCCCTTTTTAGTGTGTTTAACCTGTACAAATATAATGATAATAAAAACAGCAACAAAAAATATCCAAAAAAACGGTAGAGTGTTTAACAATAAGCGCCAGCTGGAGATATTTATATCCCGACTTGAAGATAAGTCTAAATTATTTAATAGAAATAATAAAACTGAGAATGAAAGAGAGCTAAAAAGAAAAGCAATAAGTGCCAATAACCAAACAAAAATATTTTTTAACTTAAATTGCCAGCGTCTAATTGGTTTAATTTTTCTATCTTTTATAATACTTATTATTTTTTCACCTAATTTTTCTTCTGCCATATATTTATAAACAGCTACTTATTTGTCTGCACTAATATTTTGATTAATTCTTTTTTAGCCTTATTTAAACGAGAGGCAACTGTTCCTAAGGGCTTTTTTATAATATCCGCTATTTCCTTATAATCTCTTTCTTCAACAAATTTAAGAATTATTACTTCCTGATATTTTAAATTTAAACTGGAAATAGCTTGATTTATTTTCTCTATTTTTTCTTCTTGAATAATCTTATCTAAAACATCATCATCGAATCTCAACTCTTTAAAATTACTTTCCCTTATATCAATATCAAGAATTTGCGGACGGGCTTTAAAACGACGATAATTATCAATTATCTCGTTATGAGCAATCCGATAAATCCACGATGAGAAAGATAACTTATTATCAAAGTCATTCAAATTTAAATATACTTTGATAAATACATTTTGCAAAATATCATCAACTTCCTCCTCTCTTACATTAATCATTCTTTTTATATAAAGTCGTAACTTCTTTTTATATTTTTCAACAATATAAAAAAAATCGTCTTTATCTTTTAGAGCCAGAGTCACCAATTCCCCATCACTTAAATTTATATATTCTTTTTCTAAGCCAAGTGGCATAATACTAAAAATTCAAAAAATTGTTTAACTTAACTTTATATAATACGATTTTAAATTATTTTTCTTCAACTAATCCTCCTTCCTAAGAGCGGTAATAGGATCAAGACGAGATGCTTGTTGTGCTGGTCTTATTCCAAATAAAAAGCCGCAACCAAGAGAAAACAACAATGAAATCAAAACTCCTTGAAACGGAAAAGTAAAATACCAATTTAGACCAAAGCGATTAGCTAGTAAAGCAAAAATATAGGCTAGGACAAGGCCAAATATAACACCTAGTAGCCAGCCCCAAAAGGTTATCAAAACCGCCTCAATTAGAAATTGCCAAGTAATATCTCCCTTTTTTGCGCCCAAAGCCTTACGTAATCCTATTTCTGGCGTTCTTTCAGAAACAGTAACATACATAATATTCATAATACCAACTCCTCCTACCAACAATGAAATCAACACTATAGCAAGTAGAAGAAAGGTGATTGCTCCCGTTACGGTATTTAAAATATCAATCATCTCTTCCATCGTAGATACTCGAAAATCATCTTTATCAGGATTATCAATATCGTGCCTCTCTCTTAAAAGATAACGTATTTCTTCTGCCGTTTCATCAGCGATATCAGTATTATAGAGTTCATGAATAAAATACATAGCATAATCAATTCCCAACATTTTTTTATGCAGAGTATTAATTGGAATAAAGGCCATATCATTAAAATCCATAAAACCGAATGAACCACCTCTTTCTTCCAAAACACCAACTACTCTAAACTTTTTACCACCTAAAGAAACAAACTCGCCCACCGCTGTCTGATCACCAAATAAGGTTTCTTTTATTTTACTTCCCAAAACCGCCACTTGCGCCTGCCCCCTGTCATCAGCCTCAGAAAAAAAAGTTCCCTCAACTAGGTTCGTAGCGCTATCAATATATTGATATGGCGCACTTACTCCAAATATAAACACTTTTTGACTTTCGCTTCCATATTTAATTCTATCTTGACCTAGGGTTGCAGCGTAGCTATATTTGACATTATTTAACCTATCAATTGCCTCCATATCACTAACCTTTAAGCTAGTAATTTCACCTACAGCAAAACTAGCAGACTCACTCGGTGTTTTTACCTCAGTCTGAATTATGTTAGTCCCGTATGACTCAACCTCACCTAAAATTAAACTACGCAAACCATCGCCAGCGGAAAAGACAACAACAATAGAGGTAACGCCAACCACTATACCTAAAACCGTTAAACTGGTACGTAAAATATTAAGGCGCAAAGAAGTTAGTGCCAATTTAAAAGCTATTTGAATTTTAGAAATTAATTTATTCATAATGCAGGGCATCAATAGGATTTAGATCACTTGCTTTTTTTGCTGGGTAATAACCAAAAATAATACCAATGATAGCCGCTACTGAAACAGCCAAAATTATAGAAGATGCAGAAACAACAAAGGCCCAATCATAGCCTAAAGATATAACAATAACAGTTGTTAAATAAGCTAATACTATACCCATTATCAAACCAATAAAACCACCAACTAAAGTTAAGGCCACTGACTCAAATAAAAATTGAAATCTAATTTGACGCTTTGTTGCCCCTAAAGCCTTACGCAATCCTATTTCCCTTGTTCTTTCGGTAACACCAACTAGCATTATATTCATAATGCCAATCCCTCCCACCAACAATGAAAGCGCTGCCATTGCCGCTAGAAAATACCGCAAAGCGTTAGTAATGCTCGTTATCAATTCTAAAGCATCAGCAAAACTGCGAACAGAAAAATCGTCATCAGCCGGATTATCAATATTATGCCTTTCCCTTAAAATTATTTTAATAACCTCCATTGTCTCATCAATATTTTCCTCCGAACTAACGGCTACTCGAATAGCACTTAAATAGTCAACTCCAGAAATTTCTTTTTGCACAAACTTCAATGGAGCAAAAATACCATCATCAGAATTAGAAAAACCGCTCTGACCACGCGGCTTCAAAACGCCAATAACAATCAATTGTCTATTTTTTACTTTCAATCTTTTACCGATTGGATTTTCTTCTAAAAAAAGTTCATTCGCTACATTACTTCCCAGCACCGCTAAGCCAGCATTAGAATTTAATTCATCTGTCGAAAAAAATCTACCCTGCGCAATCTCCGTTCCCTTTTCAACCTCTAAATAGTCACCCGCTATTCCTTCAAGTTGACCATCATAACTACGATCCTGATAATAGGCACTAACGTTAGCGTCGTAATAGGAAACAACACTTTCTACATGAGGAACGTTACCCTCTTTTTTTATATAATTTGCATCCGCTTCCTTTAAAGTTGTAATCTTCACTCCAAAAACTGAAGCTGGTGGCCCTTTTTCATTCGACTGACCTGGTAAAATACCAATTAAATTACCACCAAATGAATCAACTTGACTTAAAATTAAACTTTGCGCACCCGCGCCTAAGGACATAATTAAAACTACCGCTCCAACACCAATAATAATTCCTAGCATAGTTAAAAAGCTCCTTGTTTTATTAACTAAAAGAGCTCTTTTGACTATCTTTAATATTTGCAGAAAATTATCAAACATAAACTATTATTTGAGAAGTTCGCCATCACGTGCAAAGCGTCGATTTTCCACTTTTGTATCCGCCACAACCACGCCATCTAAAATACGGATTATTCTTTCCGCGTGCTCGGCGGTAAAAGTTTCATGAGTAACTAGAATAATTGTTCTTCCTTCCGCGTGTAATTTTTGCAATATCTCCATTACCTGTCTACCTGATTTAGAATCTAGATTTCCAGTTGGCTCATCAGCAAAAATTACCGAAGGATCATTTACTAAAGCCCGAGCGATAGCGACTCTTTGTTTTTCTCCACCCGATATTTGATTGGTAAAATAGGATAAACGATGTGAAAGGCCAACATTATCTAAAACCATCTTCGCCCTTTTATCCATATCTTTTTTATCATCAGAATAAATTAAAGGTAATTTTACATTCTCTAAAACAGAGGTGCGCGCTAAAAGATTAAAAGACTGAAAAACAAAGCCAATTTCTTTATTTCTTATCCTTGCCATTTGATCATCATCTAAATGCGATACATCTTTATTGGCAAAAAGATAAGTTCCTTTCGATAGGGCTGAAAGCATGCCTAAAATATGCATTAATGTTGATTTGCCAGAACCAGACGGCCCCATAATTGAAACAAACTCGCCACGTTTAATTGTTAAATTAATTCCCTTTAAAACCTGGGTTTCAATTTCTCCTAATTTATATATTTTCTCTAAATTTCTTATTTCAATAAGATTTTCTTTCATACAGGTATCAATTTAACTTATTACTACTGAGTTGACTTAACAAAGGTTATAACTTCATCATTCTCATAAATACCATCTAGAATCTCTATTAGGCCCTCATCACCACGCAAGCCAGTTTTAACAGGAACTTTTATCATCTGACCCCCTGATAAAACTCTAACTATTTTATTCCCCTCTTCTTCTATAACCGCGCGCGCCGGAATAGAAATAACATTTTCTTTTTTATTAGTTGTAATTGTCACGTTTGCAGTCATTCCTGATTTTAGAGATAGGCCCTGTTGAGCTAATCGTGCTTTTAGATTTTCTAAATCATCAAAGGTAATTTCCACTTTATAGTAAACTACGCCTTGAATTAAAGTTTGCGCGGGTTCAATAAAATAAACTCGAGCTGGAATAATAATATCATTGGAAAAAGCATCAAGAGTTACTTCAACGCTATCGCCAATTTTTACCTTATTAATATCCGACTCAGAAATATCTACCTCAATATCAAAGTTGCCATCAGCCAACATTGTAATCATTGCTTTTCCTGATGACCCAAATTGTTCGCCTACATTATAATTAACCTGCGTTATAACACCAGCTAAAGGCGCTGTGATGATGCTATTTTTTATAGTTGTTTCTATGCTTTCAAGAGAAGCTTTAGCTTGATCAACCTGGGCACGTGCTAAGGCAATATCTTGGCTACGCGCCGGAGCAATCACATTATTATATCTTGCCAATGATAAATTAACTGCACTTTGTGCATTCTCTAATCTTGCTTGAGCTGCAGTAATTTGTTGACTACCCGCTAGCTTAATACTACTTAAATTATTTTCAGCACTTAAAATTGCATTACTTAGCGCTACTTGTGCCTGTCGTAAATTCTCCGAGGCAGTAGCAACGTTGTTTTTATGATTTAAAATGGCATTACTAAATGATTGAATTGCCGTTTCAACGGCTGTTGCTGCCGCGCTAACCTGTGAATTCTGTGATGTTACTAAAGTTTTGTATGAGCTAAGTTGAGCTTCAGTAAAGCTAGCTGATGTTACGGTTGCCTCAAGCATAGAATAAGCATACGTTAAAGATTGACCGGCTTTTAAAAGAAAATCTTTCACCAAGGCGCCAGCCACTTTTACGTCATCCTCTTTACCACTACTATTGGCAAGACTTACCTTTTCTTTTACCTCGTTTAACATTTCAAGGGCTAAGATTCTCTGCTTTTTTGTATTTAACACAGTCACGGAATTTTTTACTCCTAAAACATTTTCAACATCCTTATCTTCTAATATGGTTTTTAAATTATCAAGTGCTACTTCTCCAATTAATATTTTATCATCTAAAATTAATAATGCGGAATCTTGACTATTCTGAATCGTCGCCTCTCCCATAGTTTTTGTATTGTCTAAATTAACTTCTGCTGTATAAACTGCCTGCTCAGCCGCCGTTGGCGTATCAAGACTACTTGACTTTAAATCAGCTAAAGATTTTTCCGCCTGTCTAATATTTTCTGCAACCGTTGCTTTAGTTTTATTTAAATCATCCACAGCGGCTGCCTGAGCGGCTTTAGCTTGCGCTAACTCAGATTGACTAACAGCCACTGTTTCCGAACTTGCCCCTGCTAAAACCTTAGACAAATTAGCCTCCGCAATGTTCAAGCCAGCAGTAGCCTCTAATTTTTTAGAATTTAAAGATTCAAATTCCAGCGCCGCTAATTCCTCACCAGATGCGACTTCTTGCCCCACTTCCACTGAAATGCTTCCGATTTTTCCGCTATTTAAGAAGTTTAAAGACAACTCCTGCACTGGCTTAACTGTGCCTACCTCGCTAACAGTCTGTATAATATTGTTATAACTCGCTTTTTCTGTTGAATATTCTGCTTCGGGCTTACGACGACTAAAAAAAACAATAATTACTATCAATAAAATAATAGCAATTAAAATATACAACCATTTTTTCCGCTTTTTACTCATAAATTTAGATAAAACAAAATATAATAAATATTTATTAATTATAACAGAAAATAAACAAAAAACAAGCTATCTATTTGACAAATAATGTTAAACATGATAAATTTTTTCCAGAACATTAAAATAATAACCCCTAAAAATAAAGCATCATGGTAAGAATACTTTACGACCCTGAAAACGTTAATTGTCTCTTTTCCATGGCTTCAGTCTTATTGAAACATGAAAGAGAACAAAAAATAATAATACCCACAGAGACTAAGTCCTTACTTAGTCCCAAGCTTAAAGAGGTATTATTAGAGACAAGTATTGTTAAATTCGACAATACTCAGTTGGACGAATTTAACGATGACCTAAGGACATGCGATAACCAAATTATTATTTTAGGTCTGAGGCCAAAAAATAAAAAGGAGGCGGCAATAGTTGCTCAATTTGTATCAGACTACAAAAGACAAATCAAATTATGGATTGATGATAAAAATTGGCAGCCTGATCTTTATAATTATCTACGTTTAGATAATCAAAACATCATCGCTACCAATGAATCATCTTGTCTTAGCAAATTACAAAAACATGGCTATCCAGCGCCAGCGATTTGGTTGCGCATTGATAAAGCTTTGCAAAAAAATGATTTACGTAATTTTGTGGCTCGTCGCTACATTCAAGCTATTGCGGTAAATCAAGTGTTAGTTAACAATTGTTTTAATGATATTGATTCTCAAATTCAAATTTTTAGACTAGCTATTCAAGAAATTATTGATAAACAGTTAAGTTATGAAATTAGCGAACTTGCCGACATGTTTTTTGACATGAAAATAAAAACCGAGATTTTAAAAGATAACTTTTCTGACACTCACCCTATTTTCAGAAAAGCCAAAAGACTTGGTTGTCCAGTCGGTTATCTCTACTTAAAAGACATGGAAAGAAGTGCTGATATTAAAAGCATTATAGAATTAGGTTTGAAAAAATATCCTTGGCTTTGTGTTGTGGTATACAATATAAAAGACGAAAAATACATTTTTGTTAAGTCAAAATATATCCCAATTAATGAATTGCTAAGTTATTACGGCGAGCTAGACATTAGTATTAATTCTTTACTAAAACTTTTAAACGCCGAGGTTGTAAATTACAAAATTAAAAATGATCACAAATAAAGCCCGACTATCAGCCGGGCTTTTTTTATTTTAAACTAGCACTCCATTTAGTAATTTTATTTTTCAATATATTCGCCCTATCATAAAAACCGTGCCCCGTGCCCCCTATTATCTCCAGTCGACAAAAAGCTGGTAAAACCTTTTTAAACCAAACCTTAATTTCTCCCATATCACGATCTGCACACTCATCGTTTTCTGCCAATATTATGAATATTGGCTTTTTTATTTTTTTAAGAATTGATTTTTTATCAGGATTTGCATATGAAAATATTTCCTCTTTGCTGTCTTCTAAGTAAAGAGATAAAAAACGTTTTGCACTTATAAGATGAGGCCACACTTTAACAGGCAAAAAAGAATCGCCCTGATTTATCTTAACTAAATTTTGCGCTGTCTTTAAAGCTAAGCTTAAAACTTTAGGCTCAGTTTCTTTTTTAATTAAAGCATAATCACTCATAGGCGCTAACAATATTCCACCGGAGACCTTGGTTTTAATTTTATGAGCGAGATAATAAGCTATCTTGTTGCTCCCGCTTGAATGACCAAGTAAAATAATCTTTTTATACCCTTCAGCGCCAGCTAATTTTACCGCCGCTTCAATATCTAAAATTGAATCAACAAAATTTTCTACGCTAGAACCAAGCTGAACAGAGCTATAGACCCCCTTTTTATTGTCTATTTTAGAAAAACGATTAACAATCCCTGCCCCCCGATTGTTAAACACCATCACCGCCGCTGAGTTTACTAACTTTTCTGCCAAATCAAAACGAGAAAACAGGTTGCCACCTAAACCATGAATAATAATATAGATTATCTTGCTTTTTTGTTTGCTAAAAATAAAGCCTTTTAACTTTAGCTTATCACTGGTTATAATTTCAATAGCCTTAGCTTTCATATATTCATTTATTATCATCAACAAAAAATTCATAACCTCCAATCAATACTGGGGTAGATAAAAAATACCAAATAATAACATCATCAAGTGGAAAAATGTGCCCACCTAAATTAAGGGGAAAAAGATATGATCCTGGCCACCACCAGCTGCCAATAAATAAAGACACAATTTCATAAACAAAGAAAACAAAAGCAAAGAATAAAGTGGGTATTACAGTTTTTTTCAGAAGAATTGGTTTTCTATAAAATATAATAGCTCCCGGAACAAGCAAAATAATAATAGAAAGAGTGTGGTAATTTAAGCCCACTAATTCCGGCGCAAAGAAAAAAAGAAAAGTAACAATTAACAATAAAGCTAAATACAAAAAAATAATCCATTTAAAATTTTTTGATATCTTTTCACTTTTATCTTGATCAATAAAATATTCATAAAACGAAAGCACCCAGAAGAAGTTTAAAAAAGCAAATAAAATATTTTCTAAAGGCGCAATACCAAGTAAGCGCGGTAAAATTGATTGCACATCCCAAGCATTTGCCATTCGTGCTATTACTTCCACTGGTGGCGCAAACAAAAGAGTTGTTAAAAGAGAAAATATAAATATTTTAGTCTTTGATTTTTTCAACCAAATGAAATTGAGCACTGCTGGCGGGACTAAAACTATTATTATAGAAAGTAGATAAACTGGTTTTATTAAATAAACAAAAAGACAAGCTAGAAGTATATAACTTATTAAAAATATCAGTTTCTGTTTTTTATTTTTTGACATCATAAAAATTATTGTAACAAATAAAAATAAAATTAAAAAGGAAGTTTTAAAACTTCCCTTTTTTAATAATTCTTTTCTTTGCCTTTTTTGCTCTTTTATAGGATGCTTCTTCAAATCTCCACAATCGCAGCGGACTCTTCACGCCTCGTCGATAAAAAACCTTGAAACGTAAAATAAATTTAATTTGATCCTTATATAAACGAGTAATAAAGGTGTGGCTTTCCAAGGGAAAAACAAAATGAGGAGCACCTGAATTATCAATCAAGTTAACGCCCTCTTGATATTGACCCAAGTGGATTAAATTTTTTACAATCACTTCATTAGTGTGAGCATCACTAGGCTCTACAAACCATTCCGTAACAACCATTTCATTCATAGTCACTTAATTTTTAAAAGGTACAACTTATAAATAATTTAAAATTTTGCATTTTTAGGAGTGCGCGGAAAAGGAATCACATCACGAATATTAGTCATTCCTGACAAATACATAATTGCTCTTTCAAAGCCTAATCCAAAACCAGCATGAGGAACAAAACCATATTTTCTTGTATCCAGATACCAGGCGTAATCAGTCAAACTAAGGTTAAGTTCAATCATTCTTTTTTTCAGAAACTCATATCTTTCCTCTCTTTGACTGCCACCAATAATTTCACCAATACCGGGTACTAATAAATCCATAGCAGCCACCGTTTTACCATCATCATTTTGACGCATATAAAAAGCCTTGATATCTTTGGGGTAATCGGTAATAAATACTGGTTGCTTTAATATTTCTTCAGTTAGATATCTTTCATGTTCAGTCTGTAAATCAACGCCCCAAGATACTGGATAGGTAAACTCTTTGCCACTTTCTTGTAACAATTTAACAGCTTCGGTGTATGTCATTCTTTTAAACTCTGCCTTTAAAACAGTCTGTAGACGATCAATTAAGCTTGTGTCTATAAACTTATTAAAAAATTCCATTTCCTCCGGTAACTCTTTTAAAATATGGGCAATTAAATACTTAATCATCTCTTCAGCTAAGTCCATATCAGAATTTAAATCAGCAAAAGCCATCTCCGGTTCTATCATCCAAAATTCAGAAGCATGTCTTGTAGTGTTTGAATTTTCTGCACGAAAAGTTGGCGCAAAAGTATAAACTCGATTCAAGCCCATAATCAAGGCCTCTGCTTCCAGTTGACCACTCACTGTTAAACCAACTTGATGTCCAAAAAAATCTTGACTATAATCCACCTCGCCTGACTTGTTTTTTGGTATTTCTTTATTTAAATCAAAGGTTGTAACATTAAACATCTCACCTGCTCCCTCACAATCACTACTAGAAATAATCGGGGTATGAACATAAGAAAAGCCTTTTTCTTGAAAAAATTTATGAACCGCAAAGCTCAAGCTTGAACGCAAACGAAAAACGGCGGAAAAGGTATTACTACGACTCCTTAAATGAGCAATTTCTCGAAGAAACTCAAAGCTATGCCTTTTTTTCTGTAAAGGATAATCTGCTGCTGCCTCACCTATAATTTCAATTTTTTCTGCCTTTAATTCAAAGGGTTGACCATCGGCTGGTGAAGCAACTAAAACACCAGATACCACTAAAGAAGAGCCAATAGTTAATTTTATAATTTCAGAAAAATTATCTAAACTATTATCAAACACGACCTGCAAACCTTTAAAAAAACTGCCATCATTTATCTCAATAAATCCAAAATTCTTTGAGTCGCGAATAGTTCGCACCCAAGCGCCAACTTCAATATTCTGATTTAAGTACTTGCCCTCGTTTTTATAAAGAGATTTAATATCAATATAAGTCATACTAATAGCTAACATTAATAATAATACTGCCTAAAATATAACAATTTAAGACAAATAAATCAATATAACTAAATTTATTTAGCTTTTGACCTCATTTTAAAGCGACGCGTTTTATTTTTTACTCTTGTCTCCAGCCTTTTTTCATTTTTCTCTATTTTTGCCTCAATTTCAACCTTAAATTGCTTTCCCTTAAAAGTTAATTTTCTAAATACTCGTCTAGCCTCTTCTTTTTTATTTTTTTCTATACCAAATACGGTGCTAGTATCGTCAATTTTAATTCTACCAATCTCTGCTCCCTTTAATTCTCGCTGCGAATTAATAAGGGCAAACAATGCCTTTATATCGAATCTATCAAAACGTCCCACACCAATCTTGACATCAACAAAATTATCATCAGACTGGTTTTTTAAACGCTCTTTTTTTTCAGATAAAAATTGTTTAGAGTTTACTGTTTCCAAGTCATTATTTTTTTTATATAAATTTAAAAAATGATTAAATTCCATGGCAGTAAACTTTGTAATTATATCGTCACGGGACATACCCTTGAATGCCTCTTCTACTTGCGGCATAAAAGGCGCAATTTCTTGTTCATCAATTTTTATATTTTTCATTTTTTGAAGTAAACTAAAAAGTTGGCTTTGACATATTTCCTCTCCTTTAGGAACTGTCTTTAAAACAAACTTCTTCCCAATCACCCTCTCTAGTGCAGTAATCTTCCTTAATTCTCGTGGCGTAAAAATAGAAACCGATGTTCCACTTTTCTCAGCTCTGCCCGTGCGACCGCTACGATGTAGGTATATTTCGCTTGAATCAGGCAAGCTATAATTGATGACATGACTTAAATTGTTTACATCAATTCCGCGTGCTGCAACATCAGTAGCAACTAAGAGTTGTATTTTTCGCTCACGAAATTGATCCATAATTTGCGTACGTAAATTCTGTGAAATGTCGCCATGTAAAGCAGCTGTTAAATAATGATCCTCTTTTAATTTATCAGCAATCTCTTGAGTTTCATGACGGGTGCGACAAAATAATATTCCGTAAATATTTGGCCTAACATCAAGAATGCGACGTAATGCTTCATATTTTTCTCCTGGCCGGACCAAATAATACTCATGCTCCACCTTATCAGCTCCTATATTTTTTTTACCAACACTAATCTCTTTCGGTTTATTCATGTATTTCTGAGCGATTTTAGAAATTACTGACGACATCGTTGCTGAAAAAAGAAGAATTTGTTTATTTTTTGGAGTCTTTACTAATATCTCATCTAAATCGTCTTTAAAGCCCATATCAAGCATTTCATCTGCCTCATCTAAAACAAGAAATCGAATATTATCTAATTTTAAATATTTGCGACGAAGCATATCGTGAACACGACCAGGAGTGCCAACAACAACATTAGCCCCTGCTTTTAGCTCTTGAATTTGTCCATCCATTCTTGCGCCACCATAAATAGTCGCGATCTTTACCGATGGTAAATATTTGATAAAGCTTTTTATTTCATGACTAATTTGTAGACACAGCTCACGTGTTGGACATAAAATAAGTGCCTGTGTTTTCTGGTTTTTCTCTAATTTATTTAAAATCGGCAACGCAAAAGCTGCGGTCTTACCTGTACCGGTTTGTGCTAAGCCAATTAAATCTTGTTCGTTTTTTAGAATAAAGGGGATGGCTTGTTCTTGAATTTGTGTAGCTGACTGATAGTTAATGTCAGCTAAGCCTTTTTGAATCTCTTGATTTAGACCCAATTGAGCAAAGGTTTTCATAATAATAATTTTTAGACTAACTTAAATTAAATTTAGCCTATAAATTACGATATAAAACCCAGCTATACCCCATCTAAAAGCTATCAGCTAAATATAAGCATTTTATCTTATTTTGTCAACTAAAATATCCTATCTTTTCATAATATAAGCAATTTGCGCCATAACATCTTTTGGCTTATCACGCCTAAAAGAAAAATACTTACTCTGACAATAAGTACAATCTAAACTAATTTTTATATTCTCTGATTTTATACCTATATTCATCAATTGTTTTTGAACAATCTTAGCCAAAGCGACAAATATTTTCCCTTCTTTGTAAATAATTTGTTTTTGATATTTTTTAAAATTTGGTAAAATATCATCCTTTATTTCAAAGTGACATACTTGCAAATGAGGGCCAATATAAACTGAAATGTCAGATACCTGTGATTTATATAAAATCATCATTTTTTTGACCATTAAAATAGCAACTTCTTTAACTACTCCCCGCCAGCCAGCGTGTACTAATCCAATAACTCCCTTTTTTTCGTCAAAAAAATAAAGAGGTAGGCAATCGGCAAAAGTCAGGCATAAGGGTAATTGGCTCACATTGGTAAGTAGGCCATCACTTGCCTTAATCTCCTTACCAGCATCAACCTTTGTCACGCTGGTAACTAAATTGCCATGAACTAAATCGGCCGATACAAGCTGATGTAAAGGAATCCCCTTGTTTTTAAAATATATCTCTCGATTTTTTAACCCCCCCAAACGTAAAATCATCTGACCATCTGATTTATCTGAATGACCCCAAATTATCTTATCGCTTTTTATCATAAAAAATAATGTTATTTATTTAATATTATACCAATTATAATAGTAAAGATAAAAAAATTATTTTTCTGTCTTTGACTAATTCATAATAAGTGCTACATTTAATATGGAAAAAATAAATAATTACAAATACTATGGCTAGAATTATTGGACGAGGATTTTCTTTTAATGATGTTCTCGTTGTCCCAAAATATAATAAAATTGCTTCTCGTAAAGAAGTAAATTTTCAAACTAAAGTTACTAAAAATTATTCTATCGATATTCCAATTATTGCCGCTAACATGGATACTGTTTGCGAAAGCAAAATGGCAATTGCAATTGGGAAGCTCGGTGGCCTGGGTGTTATTCATCGCTTTATGACAGTTAGCGAGCAAACAGAAGAGGTAAAAAAAGTCAAAGCTGAAAACCTAATTGCCGCTGCCGCTGTTGGTGTTAAAGATTATGAAGAAAGAGTTAAAGCTTTAAATGAGGCCGGAGTAAATATTATTGTACTTGATGTCGCTCATGGCCACTCAAAAAGAACTGGAAAAACTTTAGATTATATAAAGGAGGTCTACCCTGACATTGATGTAATGGTTGGTAATGTCGCCACCAAGGATGCAGCCGAGTATTTTATTAGCAAAAAAGCAGATGCGATAAAAATTGGCATCGGTCCAGGCTCTATGTGTATTACAAGAATTATGGCTGGAGCTGGCGTACCTCAAATCACTGCCATCATGGATGTTTATGAGGCTAGTCAAGGACGAGTGCCGTTATGCGCTGATGGTGGTATGAAAAATTCTGGCGATATTGTTAAAGCAATTGGCGCTGGGGCTGATTGTATTATGTCAGGTTCTCTTTTTGCTGGCACTTTAGAGAGCCCGGGTGAAATTATTAAAATAGATGAAGAAGAATATAAAGAATACCGAGGCATGGCCAGCTATCTAGCAACTGTTAAAAAATTAGGGCTTGACGGAAAAAAGGTTGATGAGGTTGTTCATGTTGAAGGAGAAATGACAAAGATAAAATACAAAGGATCAATAAGGCCAATTATAAACAAACTCCTCGGTGGTCTCGCTTCTGGCATGACCTACACCGGCTCAAAGACTATTGAAGCTCTAAAAGGTAAGGCTGATTTTATAGAAATAAGTAGCGCTGGCTATAATGAAAGCGTTGCCCACGGTCTCAGAGAATAAATTAAAAAATCACAAGAATAAATTTATAAATTTTATTTTAATTTTTTTAGTTAACAAAAAACTTCCCTACTAAAGAATGGGAAGTTTTTTATAAATTTTATTATAAACAAAAACAAATCTTTAACTTTCTTATCTTCAAACCTGATTTAATATTTTTATCAACTATGATTTATCTTTTACTTCATCTTTTAAAATAGAAATTTTCAATTCTTGTTTTTGTTTTTCTGAGATATCACAAGGCGCGCTCATCATCACATCTTTTCCTTCACTAGTTTTAGCAAAAGGAATAACTTCTCTGATATTAGCCTCATTTTCTAAAACCATCAATAATCTATCAAAACCCCAGGCAATTCCGCCATGAGGAGGTGCGCCAAACTCTAAGGCTTTTAACATATGGCCAAAATTACTCTCAATTCTAGATTCATCATAACCCATAATTTCAAAGGTATTCTTTAAAGCGTCTGACTTATGATTGCGCAAACTTCCTCCACCAATCTCAAAACCATTTAGCGTGATATCATATTGCGTAGTTAATATCTCACCAATATTTTTCTTATCCATAAAATCTTTCATATACTCATCTCTGGGGCGAGAGAATGGATTATGAGTATAGGTCCACTCAGAGGCCTCATCTACATTATCAGCATCAACTTTTTCAAACATTGGAAAATCTGTTACCCACAAAAAGGCTAACAGATTAGGATCATTTTTATCCTCTCTAATATCCGGCCTATCGTTGCCATACTTTTCCATCGCCTCTTGATAACTCATGCGCGGAAAAGGGATTTGTTGTATCTTTTTTTCTGGGTAATTTTTTTGCACAAGTTCAATTAAAAGTTTTTCATTTAAAGCCATTATTTCCTCTTCAGACACAAATGACATCTCTAAATCAAGTTGAGTAAATTCTGGCTGTCTATCACCACGCGGATCTTCATCGCGCATACATTTAGCAAATTGAAAATATTTTTCAAAACCCGCCACCATTAATAACTGCTTATACTGTTGTGGTGACTGTGGTAAAGAAAAAAAACTTCCTGGCCAAACACGACTAGGTACAACAAAAGAACGTGAGCCCTCAGGGGTTGGCGCTGACATAAGAGGGGTTTCAATCTCAGCAAATCCTTCTTGATATAAGAAATCACGAACAAATTTAAGTAATTGAGAACGATTTCTAATATTTTTTTGCATTCTCTGACTTCTTAAATCTAAGTAGCGGTATTGCAACCTTAAACTTTCATCTACTAAAATTGTATCATCAATTTGAAAAGGCAAAACCTCAACCGTGTTTAAAACCTCAATCGCTAAAACTTCAAGTTCTATATCACCATTTAAAATGCCTTCTTTTTTTTGTTTTTCTGGTCTTTCATTAATCTTACCTCTAACAGCAACGACGTACTCTGGCTTCAAACTTTGCCCTATTGCAATCGCCTCACTTCCTGGCAGTATAATACCTTGCACAGCTCCAGTAACATCGCGAAAATCAAGAAAAACCATTTTTCCTTGATTGCGATGAGCGTGAACCCAGCCCTTTATCATCACCTCCTCGTTTTTATAATTAGCCAACTTATTAATATAAATCCTTTCATCTGACATAAAGAGTGTAAAATTATTTAATAATTACTCTTATAGTGTAATCAAGCTAATCTAAAAAATCAAGTAAACAAGGAGCAGAAAAATAATAATAAAAAAGGAGAGAATTCACTCTCTCCTTAAATGTTTTTACATTAAAAAATATCTGACTCAATTCGGTCATCCCAGGTAACGGCAATTATTTTTTCACCGTTAAACAAATAGTAATGCTCACGATGGTTGCCATACAAATTTCCCGAATACCCAGTTCTAAATACTACATTTTTGGGCATAATAGCAATGATTTGCTCTCCGCTACCTAACTCACCCGCTTCACCTTGCGCGATGACACCTTGCGCAATAATATATCCGGGGAAAGGATGGTAAACAAAATCATTAAATCCAGTTGGCAAGCGATCCCCACTGTGCTCATTGCTTCCCTTAAATCCAATTTTGGTTCGAAAAACAATAATGCACTCCTCATTATCTTTAGTCATCTCTGGAATTAATTTGGCCCCTCCCTTCTTTGTTTTGCCCACATCAGCTAGCACAATAGCATCTCTTCCATTCCTTTTTACCTTCAAACGAGAATCAACCGGAAGGGCAAAATAATGCCTTCCTTTTCCATATTCACCAATCACAATTGCATCATAGCTAAAACCACCAGCTTTAATTTGAATTTCTTCAACCTCAGCCCAATCTTTTACCACGCCACTTTCAACCGTAAAAACTTTCATATCCCTTTCCTCCTATTTATGTCCGATTAAAAAATATTTAATTAACCTGACAAATTAATATTATGTTAAATTACTATCACTATAGAAACATATAAAACTAATAATGTCAATAACAGGCTAAACCGCTATTGACTTTTTTATAAAAAATATGTATAATTTAAACATAATTAATTATTAAAAAAATATGTCTGAGTTTATAAATCAAGCAAATTTAATTAAAGAATCAACTAAAAATAACCCTGAGTTAAGCAAAAATTTAGCTAAAGAGGCTTTAGAGAACGAAACAAAAGAAGGTCTTGATGTAAGCCCTGAAAAAATACAAAAAAAGACAATTGAAGATATAAAAAAGGAAATTGAAATGTATCGCGTAAATATCAAAAAAGGTGAAACAAAAGATGAGCTTGGCCACTACAATGAAGCTTTAGTTTTAGAAAATGAAGCTAAATTAAGAGAGGCTGAGAAAGAGCTAATTGAAATTGAGAAGGAAGAAAAAAATAAAGAAAAAGTTAAAGAATTAGAAGCTCAAATTAAAGATCATCGCGAGTCAATCAAAGAGGCAGAAAAGAATTTTGATGAAAAAAGTGTCTTAGATAATGAAGATGAACTTCGCAAAAAAGAGCAAGAAATTTTAAAAGTTAAAGAAGGCATGAGTGATATTTCTGAAAAAAATGAAAAAGAAGAAATAGAGAAAATAAGAGAAGAAATAAAAGCAGAATTTGATGAAAACTTTTCTTTAAAT
>JAQWDY010000017.1 GCA_028705215.1 Patescibacteria group bacterium
TGAAGCAAGAGACTAAAGGTATTGCCGCTTTCAATTTCTATTAACTTCTTTTTTGTCTCTGGAACCTCAGGAGCCTGGCTAACAGTTTCTGCTGATACTTCATTGTTTAAAGACTTTTTGCCTAAAAGAGAATTTAGCTGATCTTTAAAAATAATTAAAGTGATAACTAGCAAAATGATAGAACCAATTAATAAATATTTTCCTCGCCTTCCCTTTTTTGTCGAATTTGAAGTTGAATCTTGTTTGTTTTCTGATGTATCTATAAATGACATAAATTTTTAATTAGTAGTCACTAGTGGATTTGAACCACTGGCCTCCGCGATGTGAACGCGGCGCTCTAACCAACTGAGCTAAGTGACCAAAAACACCATTTTAGAGGTGTTTTTGTTATTAGATTTAATATTGTTCTTCCTCTAAAATTAATTCTAGGTCTATATCTGCCTGATTCTCTGTCAATAATGGATCATTATAAATTAAACTATCAGGCGGGGTGGTTAAATAAACGTTGCTTACAATAATCTCACCACTCTCACTTAAGTCAAGCTCTACTTCTGCACTCAGACTGATATGACCATCTTCATATTCAATTGCTGCTAAATTAGAGCGCAACCAATTTAAGTTAGTAACATAAAAGCTACCCCCTAAAACAGCGGGCTCAGGACTAATTGTATTAATATTCTCTCTAATATAGGCATCAAACTGCGCCTGAGTACTAGCATCGTACTTAGGTAATTCTTCATTATTTTGCTCTATAATATCTACCGGCAAATTAGGCTCATTTTCCTGATTTTCATAATTTTCCATCAGATAATAAACCGCCAGACCCAAAAGAACGACAATTAAAAAGCTAATTAAAATTTTTATATTCTTTTTCATATATTTATTAGTTAATATGTAAAACAATGTGCCCGAAGGGGGATTTGGACCCCCATGGGATCACTCCCACAGCGACCTGAACGCTGCGTGTCTACCAATTTCACCATCCGGGCAAAATCTTCTTTATTTTATAATATTTTCACTTTTTCGTCCATTTCTCTAAACCATAAGCTCCCAGGAAGGTGGCAATTGGCATAGCGCTCATTACCCCAATACTGCCCACTAAGGTTCTAATAATTTCCGTACTAATTAACTCTGAATTAATTGCTCTTGATAGATCAAGTCCACTTTCCCGACTTAAGACGAAAATAAGGAGTAAAGGCAGGGCTGCACCCGCGTAAGTTAAGAAAAGAGTGTTAACCATAGTGCCAAGGTGGGTGTTTCCTATCTTATAAGCAAGCGAGAAAACTCTTTTTGGACTTAAACTTGGGTTTGCCTCCTTAATCCTTTCTACCGCTTCAATTTGAGAGACAATAATATCATCTAAAACACCAATAGCACCGATCAATATTCCTGCTAATAAAAGTCCCCGAAAATCTAAAACCAAACTCCCTAACCCCAATAAATAAACGGTCTCTTCCTGGGCCATGCCGGTAAGGCGAGTTAAGTTTGTAAATATTAATGACAAAATCAAAGTAACAAGTAAGGAAAATATTACCGCTAAAATTGCTAAATGCGACTTTCTCTTCCAGCCTTCAGTAATATAAATTACTAAAATCATGATAATAAGGCCACCTGCTAAACTAATTAAAAAAGGATTATGGCCAGCCAATATTAAAGGCAGAATAAATTTAATAATAATAATAAAGGTTAAAACAAGACTAAGTAAGGCACGCAAGCCCTTCCCTTTACCAATAAGCAAGAAAATTACAATAAAAATAAAAGCTAGTATAAGCAAGGATTTACTCCTTACATACTCGGTAACATAGACTATTTCTCCCCCCTCATCAGTAGAGAAGACATCAACAAAAACCTTGTCTCCCACTTGATATATTTTTTGATTAGCCACCTCAACCTCTGAGATCCCTTCATAGAGAAAAAACTCTCCCTGACGAGGGCCAGAAATAGCTTCAAGATATAAGTTCTGTTGAGTAAATTCACCTCCCTCTGAGCTAGTTTTAGAAACACTATCTTTTATCTCTACCACTTTAGCGGTGAAAGAAATAAGCCCCTCTGTTTGCTGCGCCTGCAGCGTAAAAGGAAAAAACAATAAAAAAGCAAACAAAAGAAGAAATAAATTATAAAGTCGCTTTTTCATCTGTTTATTTTATTAATTTTTTAGTTATACTTAAAAACATAAATAAAATACTCCCTGTTAAAACAATGGTCGCTCCTGATGGCAGGTCTAAATAATAAGAAAGAATCAAACCGCTGTTTATAATTAAAAAAGAAAGTAAAATTGTAAGTAGAATAAAGTTTACAAAAGACTTAGTATATAAACGTGAAATCGCCGAAGGAATAACAAGTAAGGCGCTGACCAGAATAATACCAACCAATTTAATGCCCGCAATAATCGCTACCGCGGTCATAATATAGAGCAATAGATCATATAACCAGGGCTTTTTTCCAGCCAAGTAAGCACCCACCGGATCAAAGGTAGCAAAAAGAAAACGACGAAAAAATATTGTTAAAAAGGTGATAATAATAACACTGGCACTAATAATAGAGATTAAATCCCAACGTGAAATTGCTAAGATATTTCCAAACAAATAACTCATTAACTCGGGCTGATAACCCGAATAAAAATGAAGTAGAATTAAACCCAGGGCCATGCCACTAGTGAAGATAATTGCAATCGCCATATCCCCTGACAAATTAGTCCTACGCTCCAAATAATAGATTAAAATAGCTAAAACTACAGCTGTAAGCATTGCTGTGGGCAAGGGAGCAAAACCTAAAAGAATAGCAAGTGCCACCCCCAATAAGGAGGCGTGAGCTAAGCCGTCACCGATAAAACTTAATCGTCTGGTGACAATAAAGGTGCCTAAATATCCTAAAACCAAGGCCACCGCACTACCGGCTGCTATCGCCCTTATCATAAAAGGATAATTTAAAAATTCTAACATATTAATGTTTATGATGATGATACAAACCGGCCTCACTGCCGTAAAGATTTTTTAACACTTCAGGAGTAATCGCTACTTGGGGCGGACCAAAACATACCAATGATTTATTAAGACAGAGCACTTGCTTAGCAAAACGAGAGACTACACTTAATTCATGGGAAACAATCAAACAAGTGGTCCCCTTTTTCTGATTAATTTGGGAAATTAAACTATAGATAGTTGCCTCGCCCTGTAAGTCTATACCCGCTGCTGGTTCGTCAAATATAAGCAGCTCTTTTTCATGAAGCAAGGCCCGCGCTATCATTAATCGTTGAAATTCGCCTCCTGATAAAACCCCTAATTTCTTATTTTCCTTGCCCGTCATGCCAACTTGAGCTAAAGCGTCACTTATATAACGTAACCCATGCTCTCTTTTTCCACATTTTTCCAAAGCAATAAATTCTTTCACAGTAATTGGTGTATTGCGATCAAAGTCAAACTTCTGTGGCACATAGGCAATTTTCCCCAAAGCCGTTTTAACATTTCTGTTATTTATCAAAATCGTGCCTTTATCTGGCTTAATTACTCCCAAAATTAATTTTAAAAGTGTAGTTTTCCCACTACCATTGGGACCAATAATAACTAAAATATCACCCTTTTCAATCTTGAAAGAAATGTCATGTAATATTGTTTGTCCGGAAATACTGTAATTTAGATTATTAACTTGTAGATAAGGTATTTCCATATTTATTTTAGATAAGAATAAATCGTCTCCACATTATAATCAATTAAACTAAGGTACGATTCTCGACCAGAGAGCCCACCTAAGGGGTCTAGGATAGCAACTTGAGATAAAACATCGAAAGCAAGCGCTAGGGCCAAATCAGGCGCAAGTTGGGGCTCGGTAAAAACAACAGAAATGTCATGCGCTATAATCTCATTTTGAACAGATTGTAAATATTTAGGACTAGGCGTTTTTCCTGGAAAGGGTTCAAATGAAGCTACTATATTAAGATCAAAAAAATCTGCAAAATAATTCCAGGCATCATGAAAAACAATTATTTCCCTTCTTTCCAGTTGCTCCATTTTCTCCTGCCAGCTCTTAATTGCTAGTTCCAACTCCTTTTGAAAAATCTCTAAATTAGCCCGGTAATAACTTTCATTTTCCCTATCTTCTTCACTTAAAGCCTCAGTTATACCCTGTGCAATCAAAAGAGCATTGGCGGGGCTAAGCCAATAATGCGGATCAAAATCTGCATGCTCATGTTCTTCTGCCCCCTCTTCATCTTCCCCTTCATGATCATTAAGATATGGCTTAAGGACCACCTTCTCTGATAAATCAAGTGCGCGGTAGTTATTCTTTTTTCGATCAATATTATCTTCAACCAAAAAAGTTGCCCAGGAATCTAAACCTGCGCCCGCAAATAGAAATAGATTAGTTTGCGAAATTTGTCTAATTATTTCTGGAGTAGGCTCAAAGGTGTGCGGTGAGGCCCCTTTTGGTAATAAGGTGACAAGTTCTATCTTATCTCCTCCAATTTGCTCAGCTATATCGTAAAGCGGGAATATTGTTGTTGTCACCTTAAGCTTAGAATTATAAGCAGGCGTCTTTTTTTGAAAAGTTTGAAAATAAAAAAATATAACAATAAAAAAAAGTAAAATAAACCCTGAAATAATAGCAATATTACGTTTTTTCCCTCCCTTTAACATAAGAATAATAAATAATAATTAGCAAGCATATTTTAACACTATTTTGTCTTTTTTTTCAATTTTTTAAATAAAAAAGAGTAAATTGTAGAAAAATAACTCTTTTTAAAAAATTACTCCCCTTGCTTAGTTTTAGGCAAAGAAGTTATATCTATTTTAATTAGCTTATCATCCCCTTCCTGAGGATTGCCGCGACCATCACGATTGTTGGTAATTAAATAAAGATAATTATCCTCCCCTAAAACAACGTCACGCAAACGACCAAATTCTTTGTGAAAATATTCCGTTATTTTATAAGAGTCCTCTTCTTTTTCTATTTTATATAAAGCCTCCCCTCTTAAACCCGCCATAAAGAAAACATCCTCATGCGAGGCTAGCCCTGAAGGCGCCCAGGTATTATTTTCACCTGAGTGAAGACTGGGGCTAATCATACCCTCCCCTTCTAAGTCCCCTTCTATATCAGGCCAACCATAGTTCCCGCCAGCTATTATTTTATTAAACTCGTCTAATCCTGAAGCTGCTCCAGAGCGACCATGCTCACTAGCGTATAGTTGCCCCGCCTTATCCCAAGCAAGACCCTGGGGATTACGATGTCCAAAAGAATAAATTAAATTAGCCGCCGGATTATCAATTGCTGCCTCCCCCTTGTCTGTTACCCTTAGTATCTTGCCCCCTAAATAATCCAAATCTTGGGCAGAGTCAGGATTCTGGGCATCACCGAGTGTAATGTATAAATAAGAATCAGGACCAAATTTAATGCGTCCACCATTATGGTATAAGTTAGCCGGCAAATTATCTAAAATTATTTCTTCATTTATTAATTTACCTTCCTGATAAATAAAACGGGAAACCCGATTTCTAGGATTTCCATCCTTTGCGCGATAGGTATAAAAAGCATAAACATAATTATTGCTTGCAAATTCCGGATGCAGAGTAAGGCCTAAAAGTCCGCCCTCACCAATTTCATACACCTGCGGCATTTCCAAGACTGGCTCATCTTTTAAGCCCAAATCCTTTTTATATAAACGTACTCGACCACCTCTTTCACTAAGTAAGATATCGCCATTTTGCAACAGAACTATTTGCCAGGGAGTATTTAAGCTATTTGCTAAAACACTAACCGCCTCAACCTCGCTTTTCTTTTCTTTTTCTTCATCTGTTACTAATAAATTAAAATAAGAATTATCTAAATTACTATCGCCTTTTTCTTTAAATAAGAAAAGCCAGGCAATGATACCGGCTCCTATTATTAAAAAGATTATAATTATTTTTTTCATTGTTTAAAAAATTAAACGCTAATTAAAAAAATTATAAATTTAAACTTTTAAAAATATCATCTTTTATCTTCATTAATTTACTCTCATAAATTAAAGCTAATTCTTCTTCACTATTTTTAAACAGCTCTTCTACCTCAGGAAAGTGAAGTTGTCCTGGCAATACTCTAAAGCCCATCTTATGCAAGGCGGGCAAAAGTGAGTTTAAAGCAGCTAAGCCGCCAAAACTGCCAATAGAGACACCCGCTAAAATAACCGGTTTATTACTATAAGCAGCCAATTCACTATCTAAAACTATTTTTAACTCACCGGGGAAACTACGATTATATTCGGGCACGACAAAAATAAAAGCATCCGCTTTAGCAGCTACTTCACGCCAAGGATTGGCAGCCTCGTCTTCTTCCCAGGCAGCAATGGTGTAGTTTGTAGCGTAATCTTTAATGTCAACTAAATTTGTATCTAATTCTTTAAACTGTTGAAAAAAATCTAATAAATAATGAGCCACTTTTTGTGATTGCCTGTTTTTTCTGGCGGTGCCAAGAAGAATTGTAAGATGTGGTTTTTCCATAAAAATATATTACTTTAAACAATCTTTAGCCTTAATGACGTCTTGTATACTAACAGGATCACCATTTTTAATCTCTGTCACCCTTTTACCCCCTAGTGCCTCTGCAAAACAAGCTTCCATTTCTGGCGTTATCTCAGCGGGCAAACTGCTCGGGTTAATTCCAACTGATTCAAGCATTTTCTCTTGAGTATTATCTAAAAGAGGGTGAGCATCAAAATTAGAGTCCCTATCATCGCTATCTATTACAATTGTCTGGCCTGTGCTACTGGAAAATAAAACTGGCTTTATATTTAGTGGATCAAAAAACCATAGATAAGCAACGAAAAGCAAAATAATAAAGAAAATTACTCCCAAAAACATGAAAAAGCCTTTAATTATTACTTTTATCAAATCGACCAATATTATTTTCGGCCAATTCAAAC
>JAQWDY010000018.1 GCA_028705215.1 Patescibacteria group bacterium
TGTTAGAGCACGGTCTGCCGCCGACTTGCGGTTTTGGCTTTGGGGAAAGATTATTTGCTTTTATGTGTGATAAGCCGGTGCGCGAGGTGACGCTTTTCCCGCTCTTAAAGCCGAAGCAGGGGGAGTAGGGAACAATAAAATAATTCGGGGATCGTCTAATGGTAGGACAACAGGTTCTGGTCCTGTTTATCTGGGTTCGAATCCTAGTCCCCGAGCCAACAACGTTTTGGTGTTTAAGGCCGACACAAGGCATTTAACATTAGCCAAAACACAAAGAAACATGATCTAGGTCATGTTTTTTTGTTGACGTCAAATGTGTAAAAATAGCCGTAAATAAAGGAAAATAAGGGTGTCTAAATTTTTAAATATTTAATAATTAAGCTATACTATATTCTATATATTAAAGGTATTATTAAATGAATTTATGAGACAAAACAATAAAATATCTAGGAGATCTTATATCTGGCAATTCCAGTATCACTGAATATAAAACAGGATCAAGATTAGTAAGTTTTTTTAATGAAACAGGATTATTTAATGATTCTTATTCGGAGGGTTTTCCTGCTAGATGGAAATATGTTGAAGATAATTTAAGAAAAATTAATGGAACGGCTGGGATTGAAACCGTAATTAAAAACTATTTTCACCCAATTAATTTTATAGGTAAAGAACAGGACCTCGATAATGCAATTGAAGGACTGAATGAGTATTTAGTTTTTGATAATTATGAGTTGAAAATAAAAAATAAAAAAATTATTATATTATCAAAAGTTGAGGATGTTATTAAAATAAAAAATGAAAATAAAATTGAATCAGAATTTTCTAAAGAACAGATAATAAAATGTGAAGAAAAAATATTGAGTGGTGATTATGATGGCGCTATAACAAATGCACGCTCATTATTAGAGGATGTTGTTAAGAATCTTTACAAAAAAGTTACAGGAAAAGAGCTTATTTCAAAAGGCGATTTAAGTAAGGACTATTCTGAATTAAAAAAAGAATTAAATTTATCAGAAAATACAAATGTTGATTCTTCTATTAAACAAATAATTAGCGGATTAACTTCTGTGATTAATGGTTTAGCTGCTGTTAGAAATAAAATGGGTGATGGTCACAGTAGAGAAACTAAGCCACAAAAACATCACGCAAAGCTCGTTGTTAATTGTGCTAAAACTTTTGTTGGCTTTTTGTACGATACAGTAGATTACCAAAATAAATAAAAACATTTTATATGAGTCACAAGACCTTTTCTTCGTTGAAGAGGCCTTTTTTATAAAAAGGTTCCAATCTTATCCCTGTCCCCGAGTAAAATTTACAAAAATAACACTTTCATGATATTTTTATGTATATAAAACAATTAAATATATAATATGTTAATTCCTTTACCTTTAAAAAAGTTTATAGAAGCAAATGCTTTAGGATTGGCCACTGTAAGTAAAACTGGCAAGCCGCATAACATTGCCATTGCTTATGTTAAAGTTATTAATGATCAAGTAATAATTTCCAATGCTCATATTAAGGAGTCTATAAAAAATTTAGAACATAATAATAATGTTTCTTTGGTGATTTGGAATCCAGAATGGGAAAAGTCTTGTGTTGGTTTTGAATTAATTGGTAGGGCTAAAAATTATACTGATGGTAAGTGGTTAAAATATGTAAAAGAATTACCCAATAACGAGGGTTATGATATTAAAAGCGCTATTGTGGTTAAGGTTAAAAAAATAAAAAAATTATTATCCTAATATTGTTGACGAAAATAACAATTTAACTGGAGAAAAGAAATTAAGATCATTAGTTTATAAGGATGGCTCCTGGCACAGAACTGTGCATATTTATTATTTTATGAAAAAAAGATAATGAATATTTTTTTCTTGTTCACCTTAGATCAAAAGAAAAAGATCTTTGTCCAAATAGCGGGATACACGTTTTGGTGGGCATATAAAATCAGGCACAACGATTGAAGAAACAATAATTTCAAAATTAGAAAAAGAAATTGGTTTAAAAGCTGATATTAATAAATGTATTTCCGGATCAATTTTAAAAAGAGAAGATTTTTCAAATAATAAATTTACTTATGTTTATTATTATCAAGGACTAGAAGATATTAATAATTTAAATATGATAATAGAAAAACCAAAAGTTGAAGATTTAGAAATAATTAACCAAATCCTAAAGCAATGGACTAAACCAGAAGAGGTTGAGAAGTATTTATATAGAATAAGTTCTGAAATTAATGGCAAGACAGAATATTCAATGAATTTTTGGGTAGCTAAAGGCGGCAGCTTAGTTGTAGGAGTTGGTGGTTTAAGCTAAACCATTACCGGTTATATTATCGATGGCAAAATCTAAAAATCCGTGAGAAATAAAAATACTTTATATTGATAACGATCATCGCTGTAAAGTAGTTGGCAGAAAAATGGTAAATTTTTTAGAGCATGAAGCTAAAAATCAAAACTATCAAGAACTATTTATTAGAAGTGCGCAGCGTTATCAAGAAACTGCTTATGGCTTTTATGAAAAGATGAAATATATAAAGTTGTGTGAGCTGGATAATAATATAAGTGTATTTTATAAAATAATTAAATAGTTTATGAATATTTTATTAGATGATAAAAAAATTGATTTTTCTTTAAATGATTTACCAATTTTAATCTCTGGCGCAGAAAAAACAGGATCTTCTTTATTCACTATTTGTTTGTTGACTAATTTAGTAAAAAGCGGGCATAAAGTAATTTTATTTTCCGCTCATCTCGCTGCCAAGGAAGAGTTTAGAAATCAAGTTGGGTCTGGTGCGGATAAAGCATTAATTATTGAATCGGAAAGTGAAGATGTATTTATTGAAATCATTAAAACAATTCCAGATTTATCAGAAAGAGTGGTGTTGATAAAAAATATAGATTCATATACCCAGAAATTATTTAATGTTGTTAAAGATTTAAAATTCGTGATATTTTCTGGAGATTTAGATAAATGTCAATTTGCTGACGATTTAATGAATCTAAATTTTGAATCAAAAATATTTTTCTCATTTTCAGAGAAATGCCCAGTAGAGGAATTAAAAGAACTGCCTAAATACTTTGGGAAAATAATTGGTGAAAAATATAATGGGGTTATAAAGTTAGATATTTAATTAGTATCTAAACTTTCTCCATAATTAGCCATCCGAGTTCGGAAGCAGTCCCTCCAAGCGAGCAGATTTACAAAAACAGACTACTAATCGTAGTCTATTTTTTTTATTATTCATTTATTCAAGATTTATTCTCCATACCAATCACCGTGCACCCTTAAATTATAAAAATGTATGGCTTGGTGTTCTGCCTGATTACAAACATATAAGTTATCTGGTCGATTATTTCTTTTGTTTCCGTCTCGGTGGTGAACTACCTCATCAAATCCCAGTCTTCTGCCTAAATGCTTACTAGCCACATATCTATGAACAAGAATATCGCTATCTTTGAACCTTAAGTAGCCCTTAGCATCTATGTAAGTCTTTTTTTCTTTATCGGTAGTTAAGGCTTTTACGGTGGGTTTAAGCGCCTCAATAGTCTCCTTTTCGTTCTTGATAGCTAAAACTTTTGGGGCAGGTTTAAACGCATCAATATTAAAACTTTTCCGCTTTTTCCTGCTTTTTGCCTCAGGAAATGATAATAATTCCCAAAAGAACCAGATAAAAGCCATCAAAGTTAGTGTTTCTAGGGTGGTCATAAAAATTAATTAACAGGAGAACATACAACATTGTTATATATTTGTCAATAGATTGGTTTAAACTATGTTACAGGGGCAAGGAACCTAATAAAAAAACAAGCTAAAGGCTTGTTTTTTTGGTTTTTAAATTTAAGAGGCTGTAGATTTTTTGTTGCCTTTTAGACTTTTTAGAGATAAACTTTAAGTAAAGAAAAAATAAATTAATTCTAAATTTTAATATATGTCTGATGTTGATCAATTAACCAAAAGAATATTGGATTTTATAAACGATAGAGACTGGAATCAGTTTCATAATCCTAAAGATTTAGCCCTATCTTTAGTGCTTGAATCAGCTGAGGTTATGGAGCACTTTCAATGGAAAAATAATGAAGAGATGCAGGGGTATGTTAAATCTAATAAGGGCCATATTGGCGAAGAGTTGGCGGATGTTTTGTATTGGGTCCTTTTGATGAGTCACAATTTAGACATTGATATTAAGGCCGCTTTTGAAGATAAAATGTTAAAGAATGAAGCTAAGTATCCTATAAATAAGGCTAAAGGGCGACATGATAAATATAATAAACTCTAAAATGGCTAACATTCAGACTTTTGAATTTAAAAAAAATAAATTCGAAGAAATAAGAAAATGTAGTTTTAGTTCAAATTGGCCGGTTGTATACCTAATTGAAGATGGTAAGGAGTTGTATGTGGGCGAAACAGTAAATATCTATAATAGAAGTAATCAACATTACGAAAATCCTGAAAGAAGACGACTTAACAAGATTCATGTAATTACGGATGAGGAATACAATAAATCAGCTACACTCGACATAGAATCTAGTTTAATTCAGTATATTTCTGCTGATGGTAGATTTGTGTTACAAAATGGTAACCATGGCTTAAGAAATCATAATTATTTTGATAGACAAAAATACCAAGCCAAATTTGAAGCTATTTGGAAAGATTTGCAAAAGTTTAATCTTGCAAAAAATGATTTAGTGCAGATTAAGAATAGCGATTTATTTAAATATTCTCCCTATAAATCACTAACCATTGACCAAAGGGCAGTGGCCGAAGAGCTTATGCATGAAATTAAGTCCGGGCATGAGAGGGCTTATATTATAAATGGGGATCCTGGCACAGGAAAAACTATTCTTGCTACTTATCTAGTTAAACAATTAAGTGAAAATAAGGAAACAAAACACCTTAAAGTTGCTTTAGTTGTTCCTATGACAGGCCTCAGAGGAACTATAAAAAAGATATTTAAGAATATTAAAGGCTTAAAAGCTAATATGGTAATTAGCCCTAGTGAGGTTACTAAAAATTATGACATTTTGATTGTAGATGAAGCTCATCGGTTGAGGCAGAGGAGGAATATAATAAATTTTAAATCATTTGACGATACTAATAAGTCTTTAGGGTTTTCCGCTAATGCCAATCAATTAGACTGGATTATGAAGTGTTCAAAGAGTCAAATTCTTTTTTATGATAAAAACCAAATCATCGGCCCCTCAGACCTTCCCTCGGAAAAATTTGAAAAGTTAGCTTTTAAAAAATTTGAATTAAAGTCGCAATTAAGAGTTGGTGTTGGTGAGGATGGTGAGAAATATATTAAATTTATTCAAGACGTTTTTGATTTAATAGAAGTTAACGATGATAAATTTGATAATTATGATTTTCAGATTTATGAAGATATTGGCAAAATGGTCTCAGATATAAAAGAAAAAAATTCACAAATGGGTTTGTGTAGACTGGTTTCTGGCTATGCTTGGTCGTGGGCTTCAAAAAAAGATCCAAATAAGCATGATATTGAAATAGATAATGTTAAATTAAAATGGAATAGTGTTAATCATAACTGGGTTTATTCAAAAAATGCTATCAATGAGGTTGGCTGCATTCACACGGTTCAGGGTTATGACTTAAACTATGCCGGAGTTATTATTGGACCAGAAATATCTTATGATCCTGTGAAAAACAAATTTATAGTTTTTCCAGAGAAGTACATGGATATGAACGGTAAGAGAGGGGTTAGTGATATTGAGGAATTAGAAAGATATATTATTAATATTTATAAAACTTTATTAACTAGGGGCATGCGCGGCACTTATGTTTATGTGGTGGATAAGGAGCTAAGAGAATATTTTAAAAAAGCTTTGTTAAAAAAAATTAAGGCATAGGTTTGTGACAGTCCCAACTCCCAGTGAACAAAAAGAAGCGGAAAAGTGGATGCTGGCCGCCGCTGAAGTTGCTAAAGACGCCTTGTGTTTACGCGCCAAGTGCGGAACGGTAATCGTTAGTGATGGTGAGATTATCGGTTCTGGCTATAACGCGCCGCCACTGGACCAAGAAGAGAACAGAACTTGTCTAGAAGAGGTCAGCACGGCTAAACCTAAATATGATAAAACTTGTTGTTTGCACGCCGAGTGGCGCGCGATTCTAGATGCTCTTAAAAGAAACCCTGATAAAATAGTGGGCGCCAAACTTTATTTTACGCGAGTTGATGAAAATGGCGAAATTATAAAATCGGGTCGACCTTTTTGTACGGTTTGTAGCCGCTTAGCACTTGATACCGGTATTGCCGAATTTCTCTTGTGGCACGATGAAGGAATTTGCGCTTACCCCACTGCCGAATATAACAAATTATCTTATCATTATCGGGAAGATTAGGGATTGACAGAACCCGTTCGTCTTGATTAACTATAAGCAGTTTTTTTAACAAAAAAGGAGGAATAATGGAAATAAAAATTTATGAAGAAGAACCTGTCGTCTTAAACATGGGCTATGACTGCAGCTTAAAAGAAATGATTGTTATCGGTAATTACGATTTTTGTAATTACGATATCAAAGAAAAGAATTTTCCAATGATGGAATTATCTGATCCGGAAAAAACCTTATCGGCTTCATTGTTTTCTTTTGATCAAAAAATTCGCTCTAAAGAAGTTATTTCACAAATGAAATTTAAAC
>JAQWDY010000019.1 GCA_028705215.1 Patescibacteria group bacterium
TGTTTGCTGGCACCCGGTATCCACCTAAACGCGCATCAATAGCCAGCGCTAAAACGGGAATAATCAAAACAATAAAAACTAAAAAATTTTAAAAAACTATTGGTTTCGTTAAAAAATTTCATAGTTTTAAAAAAAATAAAAAACTATTTTAAAAAAGTAAATTTAAAATAATTATAGCAAGTCTTTAATGTAATGTATATTAAAAAAGGATGCTTAGCCTAAGCATCCTTTTTAAGTTGAGATTACCTCTACTTATTTATCACTTTTTTTCAGCAAGCGTAAGCCGCAATACATTTTTTGACTATAAAAACGGCCGAGCGTTAAATGGTTTAAACCGTTAGATATTTCAACCAGATGCCCATCCGCTGAACCTTCAGAGGTAGTAGTCCACCAAGTGGCACTTTCTCTTAAGTCCATGTAAACCCATTGATTATTAGTATTTTCAGCAAAAGCGCCGTTACCTAAGGCGGTAAAACCGGAAGAATTAGTCGGAGGATTATAAGAATTAGGGTTCTTCCAATATGTTTCTCCTACAGCCATCATCAGGGTTCCGGCTTTCCAAGCCTCCTTGCTACCGGCCAAATACTCTCCTAAATCCCAAAATTCCGATAGTGTTGGAGTGGCCCAACCAATTATTAACTCCCGCTCATCGTTGCCCACGTAGAAATTGTAAAGGTTGCCATAGAGCTCCCCATTTTTTGGATCATTATTGTATTGGCAATAAGCGCCAGTACTCAGATCCCCCCAATTGCCAGCACTGCCCACGTTTGGAATAGGATCACCATTGGCATAATGCGTTGTTCGCAATTTTTCCCGCAGCCAAACCTGATCGCCGATAGTAACAGTATGATACAGATTACAGTCATAATCAATGACCGCAAAAGTCTCAAACTCACTCATGTCACTTATCACAATTCCAGCCTGGTTATCGAGCTCCACTTGATAATAAATTTTGGCACCCAGTGGCAGCTCACTAAGACTAACCGAAACCTCAAGACTGTAAGCTCCCTGATAAAGGGTCGTTAGCGTTTTTGATTTTGGCGTTTTGTCGGCATCAGTCCAGTAGCTAAAAGTTACTTTAGTTTCTGGTTGATAAGGAACAATCGTCGCATTTAAAGTGGCTTCAAAACGAGTCACTTCGGTGGCGGGCTTAACCAGCACTCCTGCTTTAGTTAAAGAGAGCGTTTTAAAAGTACCGGTTTTAGCATCCGAACCGCCGTCATTCACAATCATGACTCTAAAGTCGTAGGAAGTATTGGGTTTTAACTTAGACAAAGGGATAGATATACTAACAGCATCTGCGCCTTTATCTGGAAGTGATAAAAGCTTGTTCTCTTTTACTTCCTGATGAAGAGCTTCAAAATACTCTAGAGAAATGTTCGCTGCTCCATTAGTAAATACGGAAAAAACGATTACCGCTTCAGTGGTGGCGACATCTTTAACGCTCGTAATAGAAACTGACGGTTTAAGTAAAACGGGGCCAGGATCACAACAAGCAAAGAAGAAAACCAAAAAAAAGATACTGGCCAGAAAAACTATCGTTTCCCAGGGCCCCGATTTACAATTTGTCCTCATTATTTTTGTTTTTTGTTTTTTATTTTTAAAGTACTTTTTACTCAATTATTTGGTCTTTTTAGCCTAATTAAGTATAAGCCATTAATAACCTTATTATTGGAATTTATCAAGTGGTTCGCAGTAGCTCAATGGCCTGGCAACGCCCGCCCCCCAGAACCATATCAACCTGTTTAAAGTATAAAAAACAAGCTAAAAGCTTGTTTTTTGTGGGGTGCTCGGGGTCGTGGACGAAGTTCGAACTAGTGTGGCTAAGTTCTGATGAAAATATAGGGCTTGATCCTATTATTAATCTAAACACATTGATTCTTTTGAGACTGTGCCCATAATTACTTGCTTAACACAGCCAGTTATTGGTTCATCAGGATAGCAAGTTCCCGTTATATTTATCAAAGGGCTGTCAATAAGATTGATTTTTTGTTCTTCAGTTAATGTCGGCGGAAAACAAACTCCACTTTTACACTGCCCCCATCAGTACATATCTCACCAGCCTCTTTATAAGAAACTAAGCATTTATTTTGTTCTACAGACCAATCACCTCCGACGCTTTCACAGCCCTGTTTATTTTTTTGAGGATTGTTTGCCGGTAATGAATTATAAATAAAACCCAAAATAATTCCCAATAATATAATAATCACTATCACCCCACATATTATCAGAATTTTATTAGAGTTATTTTTCTTCATACTGTTTCATAATTATTATATTATTAAAACAGGCAGAATCAGTCCCTGGTATTAGGATTAATTTGAGTAGCCAGTATTATTTTTTTAACCAAATCTTTGCTTGAAGTACTATTATCATAAGTTACATCCATGTCATCAGCAATAAATTTTAATCTTTCTAAAGAAAGTTCGTCTTCTTTTTCTGCAAGTGATTCGAGAAATTTAAAATTTGGTTGACCGTGTTCATTGCGCCATGCCTCTATTTTTTCTTTTTCCTGTTTACTCGATGTATCGTTTTCGTTTGTAAAGTCATTATTATCTTATTCCATAAATTTTTATATTATTTATTACACTAATCAATATTCTTGTCCAATATTTTTTGTGCTTTTTTGCTTATAGGAGTTATTTTATCCATACTTTCCTCGCTCCCCTTTTCTTGAATCATTTTTAATAATTCAAAAACATGCTGGTCCCCAAAGTTGCCGTAAAATTCCATTACAATTTTTTCTTGTATTATATTTGGGAAGCTATCTTTTAATTCATTTTTCATATATTCAGGAGTAAAGAGATATATTTCCTGGATTTTTTCCAAAGAATCTTGATCAACAACCACCTCGGTTAATTTTGAACTAAACTTATCAAATAAATACTCTTTTTTTGGTTCACGAACACTGCCGCTGGCAATATAGCCCCCTTCGCCTCTGCTTTTAAAATGTCCCTCATTGTCCGTATATTCACTTGAAGGAGTAGGTATGTCAAACTCCTGTAACAAATTTAACTCACCATTATTTACAACAAATAATTTAGCCGACTGTTTGCCAGTGACTATGATCAATGCTTTCTTCTTTTCAAAACTGGGTAATTCTTTACTAATTTCCATAAGACGTAAATATTAATATTTGATATTAGAGTATAGCATGAAAAATGGATAAATACATTAATTTTTGAGACTGTAACAAATTTGTCAACAGTATTTGCTACCAGGGTGGGATACAGAAAAAAACCTAATTCCAAAAACATTGGGTTTTTACGTCACAATAGCGTCACAAATTGTGACATTTTATCATTTTTTATAACAAAAAATAGACTAATATTAGCCTATTTTATGCTTGCTCCCCATACTGAACGCCTTTAGATTGCTAAACTGGAAGGAAATAACAGAAAACCTTAAAATCTTCAATTATTACCCCACAGAACGAGTTACTATTTGATTGGTAAATTATTAATTACTCCGTGCTTACCGCTATCTGACCGCATTTTTCTTTAACTTCTCCCGCTAAAGTAATTACATCATCTATATTGGGTTCAAAAGCTTCTAGTTTATCTCCATTTTTAAGTTCGACTTTAACAACGTTATCGTGAGTTTGTATAATTTTATCCACTTCACAATTATTTATGGCCAAGCTTAATCCCGTCCAAGCTGGGTCAATCAAAGGACAGGCCGTTAAACAATAATCGCTTTTCTTGCCCAATAGTTGGTTAGTAACTATAAGCAAAGCTTCTAGGTTGGGCTCGCGACTAAAACCTTTCATCGTCGCCACTAAAGAATTTTCGGTTACCTCTTTTATCATCCAAATACTAAATCCCGGTTCTAATTTCTGCACGCTCCAATCGACTCTAGGACCTCGAATGGTTCCAACGGACAATTTATCTCGGAAAGAATACAAACCATTATTATATCCAACCATAATTAGCGGATAATTTTTTTGTGGCGCTTGACTGAGCCAACCTTCCTCCATTAAATCGACCGCGTCCTTATCTATCCAAATAGCGACTTTGTTGGCGACACTTGCCTGTAAGACTTCAAAGCTGTTAACTTCTAAAATTTCCGGATGCTGACGTAAGGCTTCTTCTGATATTTGGCCGGAATCTTTTGGTTTTAAATAAACAGCTTCAATAGGAAGAAGAGGATTGCCTTGTAAAATTTCTTCTACCCCTTCAAAACCGGTAATGAAAGCAAAATTATAACGCGCCGGCAAGGCAAAAACATAATTGGCATTACGTCCCAGTTCTCTCGGTCCAATTGGCGCCGCGCTAACAACCATTTTTCCATCCTGAACAAGACCCCATTGATCTAAGGTAAATACCATAATTGGAATATCCTGGCGTGGATTTTCAGCAGTCCACTCTGGATGTCTGATAAGTATTTCGGGGCCGGAAATTACTTCGGCCGCCTCGGTCGTTCCCTGCGCATCAAGAATCTGACCCCTCCAGGTGTCTAAAACAACGGAATAATTATTCCAGGTTACCGGTAAAGAAAAAACAAAGCCATATTCAATATTTTGGTATTGCGATACTTCTACGGATGTGGTTGCTTGATTGATAACCGGGGAAACTATTTGATTATTTGCAATATTCCAATCGGATATCGACGTTGCTCCATTTATAAAGTAAATAGAAATTATTGCCACTAAAAAAATGATAAAACCAACGCTAATTAATATTTTTTTGTTCATATTTTTAAATATTTATTATCTAATGGAGTGTAATTTTAATTAGCTTCTTATTTTTTCAATTTCCGAATCTACTAAAATATCTAAATCAAAACTTTCTCTTTCTGTTTTACACTTAATACTTTCTTCTTTTGGGTAGTTATCACAATTTGAATAACGGGCGACAAATTGTACTGAATAAACATTATCTCCTATTACTGTTGTGTAGGCGTATTGCGTATAGACAGATCCCGCCGCTTCTTCACTAGAAGCGCCTATACAATATTTATGGCCGTTTATTTCCTTTTTACTTATTCGAAGAGGTAAGCTAGATTCTAGAGGAGTTTCATTACACGCTATTTCACCATTTTCTACCCAAGACTCTAATTTGGGATATTCTTCGGCTTTAAATATATTCGAACTATAATTCTGAAATGAAATATAATTCGCCTTAAAACTATCTGGTAAATTTGATTCAATGTCTTTCTCCTCTGTATATAAATGCTTAACACCTACTACCTTGATTGTGCCTAAAGTTTTATAAATGTCGCTTTCTTCGTTTATCAGCTCCCCGCTAATTTCTATTTTTTGCCCCTTTCTTATCTTATTAACTACATTATTTTTATCATCACTAGCTGCCTGCAGGCGATAATAATCGCCACTACTATTCTTAATACCAAATACACATAAATCATTATGGGGTATATTTTCATCTTTTAGGGGCAAACAAACAAACTCTCCAGTAACTTTAAATAAGTCTTTATGAATTTCATCATACTGTTTTTGAATTTCAGAGAGAGTTATTTCCTCAAGATTATTTTCTAATTTCCCTGCTTCATTGATGGTCAAATTTCCGCAATCACAAAGTATTTTTTTACCACACAAAGTTGATATGCTACCACAAGGAACTTGAACATTATTATATTCTTTACAGCCAAATAAACCCTCGCAGGTTTTCAAGTTGAACTCACAATACCCTTTTTCTGGATATATTTTAAAATCTTTATCACAGCTATTTGGGATTAAAAAAAATAAAGCAACAAGAATTAATAACAAAAAAACAAAAGAATAGATTAAAATTTTGAATTGCCTTTTCATGATACTTAAAATTTAAATATTAACTATCTATAGTGTATCACAATACAAAGTTTGTTAAAAGTTCGAATCCCGTCCCCCCCCATAAAAAAATACCGCTAGACTTATCTAAAGTTAGCTATATTTTTTCGTAAAAATTCTGCTCGGGGACAAGCCTGCCTGCCTGCCGGCAGGCAGGCAGGGATTTCCGCCTCAGCGAATTCGCCGTCGCTCATTCGCTTCGTTGTCGCGGTCAGCGTCCGATATGCCCCCGGCATATCGTCCGACGCTCCCCTTTTCGCCGCTTTTGCTAAAGCGGCTCAAGACTCGCTCCTGCCCTGTTCGAATCCTCGCCTCTTCGAGGCGTATAGCGAAAAAGAGAAGATAAAATCTTCTCTTTTTCGCTATGCTCGGGGACAGGGATTCGAACCCCGATAGCCAGGACCAAAACCTGGAGTCCTACCATTAGACGATCCCCGAATTGCTTTCTTATATTAAACTAGAGCGAAAATGAAGTCAACTGATAAGCCT
>JAQWDY010000020.1 GCA_028705215.1 Patescibacteria group bacterium
TATATTTTTCTTTTTTAATATCTTCATTTTTTCTTCAGGTGGTTGGGTAGCTTAATTTAAATCAAATTCATAAACCGCCTTAATAATTTCTGCCATTTCATCAGTTTTTATTATCATAATTTTAGCTTGACTTTCATCATTTTCTAAATCTAGGCGATTACCTTCATTTAAATCGTTTTTTGTCTTATCTAAAATAATTCCCATATACGCAAGATCTCGACAAATTCTATCTCTTAAAATATAAGAACGTTCACCAACTGTGCCGGCAAAAACTAACATATCAATTCCCCCTAAATTGGCCGTCATTTTAGCGATATTTTCCCTTACTCTTTCAACATATACCTGCAGGGCAAGAGCAGCATCTTTGTCACCTTCCTTTTCCTTACTTAAAAGCTCTCTTATGTCATCACTTGACCCAGAAAGTCCTAAAAGACCACATTTATTATTAAAATAATAATTTAATTCACTTGTATTTAAATTTAATTTATCAGCCAAAAAAAGAACAACTCCTGGGTCAATATCTCCAACTCGGGTAGCCATGGTCAATCCCTCAAGAGGGGTAAAGCCCATAGTATTATTTATACTTTCACCATTTAAAACTGCGCTTATGCTTGCTCCCCCACCCAAGTGGCAAACAACCATTTTCTCTGGTATGTATGATAGTTTTTCTTTTATTTGGCAAACAATGGACTTAATTGAAATTCCATGATAGCCAAAACGATAAACCTCATATTTACGAGTATGAGAAATTGGAATTGAGTATAACTTATTCTTAAGTGGAATAGTCTTATGAAAAGCACTATCTGAAACACCAACAATTGGCACGCTCTCTCCAAAGATGGATTTAAGGTTTTTAATTTCAGTTAAAGCTGGCGCTAAATGAAGTGGAACTTTTTCTAAAGCCTCCTCTGCTTTATTAATATAGTCTGCATCAATTTTTTTTGTTTCCAAAAAAAAGTCACCAGGGGCAACAATTCTAATCCCAATTACCCGCAAATCTTTTTCGCTTTTAATAATTTTTTCACGAACCAGAGAGTCAATTACCATACGAGCAGAACGAGGGTAATCACTATCAGCTAATATTTTTTTCTCTTTTTTACCATCTATAGTTTCGGTAACAATAAGAGACTCGCCCTCTTTTTCAAAATGGGCGCCATATTTTTTTTCTTCTCCAATATAAAAGCTATACTTTTTAGAAGCACTCCCGGTGTTAACAATTAAACAATTTTTACTCATATTTTTACAATTTTATATTTATTTATATTTACTATAACACTTTTTCTAGTGGTTTCAAACCATTTTTTTATTAATTATTATTGAAATATTAAAAAATGCTCTGAAATTTTAATTTCAGAGCATCTAAATTGCTAAAACTGCCATTCTATTGCCAATAAGTTGTCCGGTTTAAAGGCGATAATATAGGGCGCTTCATCAGTTAGCATATAACGCTTTTCCAATGATAATTTATCATAATCATTTAACTTCTCCCATTGCGCCTTATCCCAGAAACGTAAAGAAATATAACCTACATCAGAAGATAATTGTAATTCAATTCCCTTTTTATCTTCAATTTTCAACTCTTTACGATAATATACAATTTGCCGCTTCTTTAAAAAACCCCTTAAACTCTTTTGCCGAATTTTTCGTGGTGCTAAAAAATACTGAAACGTAATGGCAATAATTTTTTTTTGACGAATTTCAGCTAGCGTCAGCCGTTCCCCCTGACAAGAAAATTCCTTATTAAGTAATATATCTATATCCATCTTATAAATATTTAAAAGTGCATAAATTTATCTTTGCCTTAATATAACCATAAGTTTTATTTAATGTCAATAGTAAAGATTGCCAAAATCATAAATTATATCTAAACTATAAATATATGAAAAAATATTTAATCATCTTTTTATTATTTATTATCACTTTTGCTGCTATTTTTTTTGCCTGGAAATTAGCACGCAGAAACCCCGATTTTCGCTACGGTCCCGACAGGGCTGCTGTCATAAAACAAATTGAAAGCTTGTCTCGTTTTGAAACGGCCTCCTTTAGTATAGATAAAATTATTGAGGTAAGCACCGATTATGATCGTTTAAGAGAGTTTTTCTTTGGTGATAAGATTATATTAGTTGCTCATGGCAAAGTTATTGCCGGTTTTGATCTTTCCACTCTAGATTCCTCAAATTATTCAGGTAGCGGCGATAGTATTATTATTAAATTACCTGCACCTGAAATTTTAGAAACAATTTTGGATAATAACGCTACTTCTGTATTTGATCGTGAGCGCGGTTTATTTACTAAAGGTGAATTAGATTTGGAGGCGACTGCTCGTCAAAGAGCAGAAGATGAAATAAAACAGGCTGCCTGTGATGGGAACATATTAGAAGAGGCGAACATAAACGCAAAAAAACAATTATCACTACTTTTTGAAGCCGCTGGATTTAAAGAAGTAACCATTATTACAACCTCAGCAAACTGTAAATAAAAATATTTTATTTAAACAAAAAACGGCGCTAGATTTAAATCTAGTGCCGTTTGTTTTTTTAGAAATTAAATGGCGCCAAGAAAAAGCTACCAAAAAATTTTAAGATAATGCCAGATAAAAAAAGTAAGCAGCCAAAAAGAGGAAAACCAACAAGAGCGATTATAAAGCGTGTAAACCTGTAATCTAAAAATGATATTTTCATCTGTAATTTTCCCCGAAAAGTAAAATAAAGCACAAAGGCCACATAAAAGAAAACGGAGATAACGTGAAACATTTTTTGAGATTGTTAAGTTATTAGCTATTCCTTTTTTAAAGCCAAACAATTTTTTTAATGTTCATAACCGGAAAAGTAAAACGATATGGGTAAAAAAGATGTTGATCCATCCCCTTGTCCATAGTTCTGCTGTCAAAATCTTCAACTGCTTCCCACGCCTTTTCATCGCGAAAACGAACAACTGCCTTATTGGTCGTATTTAAAGAAAGCAATATACCATTTTCATCATTGATAGTAACCTCTTTGATTTCTTGACGATGTCGTGAGCAAAAAATATAGTCCCAAAAACTCTTTTTTTGTACCTCGCCTGAATTAGCTAAGTACAATATTGTAATTGAGATAAATTTTTTATTCCTTTTCCTTAAATCGTCTAAAGACCAAGCTTCACCATTTTGAAAAAATACCGGAAATTTTTTGTCCTTTTTCATTACACCTTTTTTTAAAGTTCAACAATTATATTAATACTTAATATAAGTTAACACTTTTTATGATATTTTGTCAAGATATATACAATTATTATTAACTTAAATGAAAAAATAAGTTAAAAATATTTATACACATTGCCAATTATTTATTTTTATGTTAGCTTAAAAATAGATATTAACGTACATTCACAAAAAAATAAAACTATGAAAAGAGTAAGAAATTCTGCATCTTGTGCCAGTAAAAACGCCTCCACTCAAGAAGAGGAAAAAGGAAATGTAATTATAGTTGATACTAACGTTTATATAAACGATTACAGTGTCACAAATGATTTTATCAAAGATAAAAATTTGCTTATTGTCCCCAAAACAGTGGTTGTTGAACTTGATAAACTAAAGAAAAAACCTGAAGTAAAACATGAGGCTCGCATGGCCTCAAACCTGATTTACAAATATCACAAAGAGGGTAAATTGAAAATCTTGTGGTCACAAAATTTTTCACGATTATCACTGGACAAAGAAGTGCCCGATAACCAAATCATCGCCTGTTTAAATCATGTCGCGAAGTCACCTAGCTTTGCTGCTTATAAAAAAATTAAACTAGTTACCGATGATACAAGTATGCTCATTTTAGCTTCTAGTTTTTTTGAAAACAACCCAAGGGTTGAAGTAGAAAGATTCCGCAATATTCGAATTGCAAATACAAAAACAAGAACAGCTAAGGGGCTAAGGGTTGTTAAGCTAAATTTGAAAGATTATGGTAATTCCGGAAAGATTGTCTATAAGGCAAAAAAATTTCCCGGGTTAAAAGAAAATGATGGTGTAATTTTAAATGAAAATGGCGAGTTAAGTCTTGCTTATCGTAAAAAAAAGGAAATTGTAAGAATTCCAAGTTACATTTCTGCCTCTGGCATAAAATCACAAAATCAAGGTACACGTAATTGGGAACAAGAATTATTAATAGCTCAATTACTTGATCCAGAAATTAAAGTGGTTATGGCCTCAGGTGGCGCAGGCTCAGGAAAAACCTTACTCGCGCTAGCCGCTGCCTTAGAAAAGCATAACGACTATCGTGAAATTATTTTGACGCGACCAGCAATCTTAATTGGCGACATGGATCGCTTAGGCTTTTTGCCAGGTGACTTAAATCAGAAAATGGCAGAGTTCATGGACCCTTTTATTCAAAACTTAGAGGTTATCATAAATGAAAATGATAAAAGTACTATAAGTTGGATAAAGGATAAATTGTCCTCTGTTATAGGCAAAAATAACTCCAATGTCGAACTTCTGGGCTATCTGCGTAGTCATCTATTTGAATTTCTGGGTTTTATCAACACCAAGGTTAATTCCATCCAGTACTACAAAGGAAGAACCTATCACAAAACATTCTTGATTGTTGATGAAGCACAAGATCTATCACCAATTGAAATCAAACAAATAATTACGCGTATGGGCCGTGATTCAAAGGTTGTTTTCGTAGGAGACTTAGGACAAATAGACCGTCGTTTTCTCAATGCAGAAAATTCCGGACTATCTTATGCAATGGTAAAAATGGCTGGCAACCCTATGGTTGGTGTGGTTAATTTAACTCATACCGTCCGTTCAGAAGTTGCCGCCTATGCCGAAAAAGTTTTATAAACATTTTAAAAATCAAAATCTCTAAAAGACGAACCCCTGTTCGTCTTTTTTTTATTTATCAATACTCTTGACACATAATCAAAAGATGTATATAATACAAGTCAATTGTTGTACTTTTTAAAAAATTATGTTTATGGAAGATTACTTATTAATGCCGCCTCCAACCAGTTCTGATGAACCAGATACAATCCAGTACTTTGACTGGACACCGTTGGGAGCGTAATTTATTGAATTTTAATTGACGCCTGTAAAAACAGGTGTCTTTTTTTACTAAATTTTACTTACGATAAATGTAAAAACTTGACTTTTTATCATAAATATTGTATTATGTATATAGTTGTTTAACATAAATAATTGAAATCATGTACGAAATCGATGGACCCTATCTTTTTAAACAAGGAAAACATGCAGGAGAATATCTTGAAGAAGTGGTTTTTAAAAACCCAGGATACATTATATCCTGCAACCGTTATCGTGATGGGAGAAATGTAAATTGCTTCCAAAAGCATTTAGAAGCCTTACTTGAAAATGCCCCCACAACAACAAAAAAATGCCCAATATGCGGCGAAAAGAGTGTAAAGTATTTCTTGTTTCTCAATCACGAAGATGTAAATGAAAAACTTTGCTGTTGTGAAAATCCAGAATGCCAAAATGATCTTAAAATGAATCATCCTGGCGATTATTTGTTACCGATTAAGCTAAAGTCAATTTTAGTTGGTAGAACAAAGGGACAGATAAATGCAATCCTGCGCTTAATCAAAAAAGTGACCGGGATAAAAAAGGTAAACGCCGAAGATATATTTTCTATCTTTATCGGTGAGCCCTTAAAAAAGGCATAAAAAAAATTAAAAAAGCCTAGTTGAAAAACTAGGCATTTTTTTATCTAAAAAATAACCCCAGCTACATATAATAGCTGGGGTAAATTGTTAAAATATTAAATAATGTAAATAAACAGTAACCGGTGCCGTTAAAATTGAAACGGTTACCATTAATTTAATCAAGATATTAAGGGCGGGACCGGCAGTGTCTTTAAAAGGGTCACCAACCATATCACCAGTAATAGC
>JAQWDY010000003.1:0-22308 GCA_028705215.1 Patescibacteria group bacterium
ACTTGTTTTTCCTTCTTTTAGATTATCTAGTTTAATCCCAGCAAATTCAATTCTTTGTAAATTAATGACAAGTAAATTTAGATTTTTAAACATTCGTCTAATTTGTCTTTTTTTGCCGCTTGTTAAGGTTAAGCTAAATATATTATTTTGTAAATATTTTGCTGATTTTGCCTTGACCGTGCCATCGCCCTCACCAATATCTATTCCAGCCTGAAGATTTCTTTCTATTTTTTTAATTTCTTTAAGATCAATTTTTCTATCAATAGTTACTAGGTATTTTTTTTCATGGCTATATTTAGGATGCGTTAACCTTTGTGATAGATCGCCGTCATTGGTAAGGAGTAAAAGCCCGCAACTATTTTTGTCCAAGCGGCCAATAGAGAAAAGCCGACCAGGATGATTTAGCAGTTGAAAAATATTTTTTTCGCCTGGGAAAGTGCGGTTACTGCAAGTGTAGCCACGAGGTTTATTCATTTTTATATATATCTTTTCCGGTGTCAATTTAATCTTTTTATCATCAATAGTAATTTCATCTATATTTAAATCAGCCCTTTCGCCCAATCGAGCAATAACTTTGTTTATCTTAACTCGGCCTTTTTTTATCATTTCTTCTGCCTGACGACGGGAGCAATAACCACTCTGAGAGATAATCTTCTGTAGTACTTCTTTCATATTTTTATTTCCTTTAATGCTTTCTGATCTAAAATCAATGAAGCTAGCAATGAGAGGATGATAAAAAATTGGACAGAGAGGTCATTTTTTAAATAAGGAACATCAACTAAGCCGTGGATAATGATAGTTAGCATGGCAGAAAGTAGGCCAAGGGCTAGGAGGTTATTATTTTTTTTAAATAATAAAAAGGATTTTACTATAAATTTAATTATTAGGATTATAAAGCCCAGTAGACCCAACAATCCTAGTTCGCTCCAGAAATTTAGAACAATATTATGAGGATACATGTAAATTTCAACTGGTTGCCAATATTTAGCCCTTAATTGAGCGTTGCCGTATAAAATAGAGTGAAAATTTTCCATTTTATCACGATTAAAGAAAATTCCTTCTTGATGAAAGGGGGTAACTGTTTCTTGATAATTAGATAATCCATTGCCGAGAATAAAGCTTTTTTTGTTTATAGTCATCATGGTTTCTCGCCATTGTTGTTTTCTTATTTCCCCTGATAAATCCTGTAGTGTTAACTTATCAATGGCTAGCGTTTTAAGAGAAGGAATAAAAATGACAGAAAGGAATAAAATAACGAAACTCGCGCTTGTAATTATTTTTCCAACACGACCACTAAAAAATATAAATACAAAAGTGCTTGCTAAAAGAGCAATTAAGGCGCCCTCGGAATGGGCAAAATAAATTGCAAGTAGTGAACTTATTATAGTTAAGGAAAAAAAGACAAGGGAAAAATAATATTTTCTGCTTTTGTCTTTTTTTAAGGCAGCTAATTGTCCAGCAATTATCATGATAATAGGGGCAAGGAATAATCCTATTGCATTAGGATAACCAAACCAGGAAACAACGCGCCTTGTTTGTGTGGCTTGCCAAAAATCATTGAAGATAAAAATTCCAGTATATTTTTGTAAAATAGCGAATAAGGCAGTAACAAGAGCGCTAAGTGCTAGCATGTTAATTATTTTGTTTCGCCCTGATTTGCCTGGTAAAATGTTTAGAATCAATATATAGAGCATGATGGGCTCAAAAAAATAGGCTTTTAATATGCCTAAGGAAGCGGAGCTGAAATTAGTTATTAAGCTAGAAATAAAGGCAGCAACTAGAATAATTATGATTTCTTTAGCAAAGGGGTATGGAAATCTTTTCTTTCTATTTTTTAGCCAGCTTCCTAATTTTAATTTAGTCGTTTTTATAAACCAAAAGGAGAAGCTAATTATAATCATAGCTTCTAAAAATGTGAAGGGGATGCCAAGAAGATGAAAGCGGATTAAATAACTTGGTAGCAAAAGGATTATTAAAAGTACAGCTTTTTCAAGATGAAAAGCGGCTATAAAAGTAAACAATATTAAACTGATAATTAAGTGTATAGACATAATAAAAGTATACCACCATTTGAGCTTAACAAAAAACCGTTAAAATAATAACGGTTTTTTCAGATTTGCTTATACTCTTTCGGCGTATTCTCCTGATTCAGTATTAATTCTGATTATATCGCCCTCATTGATAAACATTGGAACACTAATTTGGGCACCGGTTTCAATTTCTACTATCTTATTCACATTACCAGCCGAATTACCTTTTATTCCCGGGGGCGCACTAATAACTTTAAATTGCATTTTTATTGGAAGACTGATGGTAACGGGCTTACCTTCAAAATAAAGAACGTCAACATCGGTGCCATCCTTAAGAAATTGAGCTTGATCGCCTAGCTCTTCAACAGGAAGATTAAATTGTTCAAAGCTCTCATTATCCATAAAATAAGCCTCATCCTTATCTTTATACATGTAGTTGGCTTTTTTGGTTTCAGTTTCTGCTTCTTCTGCTTTTTCTGCTCCCTGAAAAGTCCTTTCTAAGATATTGCCATTTATTAAATTACGACACTTAGTTTTTAGTACCGCTCCTCCACGGCCCATTTTATGATGATCAGTTTTTATAATAACAAAAGGCTCGCCGTTAACTTTTATAACCTTACCGGTTTTTATTTCATTAAAATTTAACATAATTTTTTACCGTTTTTTATTTATGAGTAGCGGATAGAAGAGCCATAACACGTGCTCTTTTCACAGCGGTAGCTAACTTTCTTTGATGCCAAGCGCAAACCCCAGTTCTTTTACCAGGCAAAATCTTCATGTAGAAGTTTATAAATTTTCTTAGAGTTCTGACATCTTTATAGTCAACTTCAAGATTGTTAACACAAAAATGACATTCTTTAGTTTTTTGATTTTTCATATTTATTTTTATTAAAAAGGTATATTTTCTACTTTTATTTCATCGTCAGTTGGCTCTTCAGGGATTTCAATTATTTCTTCATTTTGACGGTTGTTGCTAGGGTAATTAGGAAATTGATCAGAAGCGCCACCTTTATTGTCTAACATAATCATATTATCAGCTACGATTTCTGTGCGGTATCTTTTTACGCCATCATTTCCAGTCCAGTCAGTGGTTTGTAATCGTCCTTCAATATAAACCTTTGAACCCTTTTTTAAATATTTTGCACAGATTTCAGCTAATTTGCGCCAAGCAATTACATTATGAAATTCAGCTTTTTTTTGTTGATTGCCACTTTGGTCAGTCCAGACAAGATTAGTTGCGACACTAAAGGAAACAACATTTTGACCAGAGGGGGTAGATTTTAATTCGGGATCACGGGTTACATTACCAATGATCATAGCTTTGTTTAAATTCATATATTTTTTGGCTATTTCCCGGCTTGAGCCATGCTAGTAGCTGGCCGAGGATTATTAAATTAAATCTTTGGCGCTTAAAATGCCCTCCAATTTTTGATCTAATTCTTTAGCATCGCTTTTTTCTTCTTTCTTTGTTTCTGTTTTCTTGCTCCTCTTTTCTTTGCTGTCATTTTCTCCTTTTTCATTTTTTTCCTTTAATAGCTTTTCTTCTTCTTTTTTTCTGGCATTAATTTTTTCTTGAATTGCCTTTGCTTTGGCAATTTCTTCTTCGCTTTTAACGCGTTTAGCAATAATCTGATGTCTTATTACATCATTTGACAATCTTAGTTCTTGATTAATTAAAGCGACAGCTTCTTTATCAGCATTGAATTCTGCTAGAGCATAGTAGCCATATGCGTTATGTTTTATCTCATAAGCTAACTTTTTCTTACCCCAATATTCTCGATAATCAATTTCTCCATTGTTTTTTGTAATTACTCCTTCAACCGCAGTAATAACTTGTTTTGCCTCATCTTCGGTAAAGCGATTTGGCACTATGAACAAAACTTCGTAATGTCCAATGTTTGATTTTTTTGTTTTTGACATATTTATTATAACAATTAAGGGATAAACAGGTGATAAATTTTTTATTTATTAATCCTTAATCCCAAATTAAATAAAATCCCCAAGTATTCCAAGATGCTTTGGGGCGAAAGGAATACCTTTAATTCAATGATATAACTATTGAATTATTTTAGAACTAGTCTAAAATATGGGAAAGATATAAATTAATATTTATTTGTAACTGACAAGATTGTAGCATTGCTTTAAAAAAAAATCAAGAGGGCGATATTTTTAAATTGCTTGTTTTTAATTGATAATATATTATGAAGATATGAAATATTTTTTTATTCTTGGAAACAATCCAGCATTATCTTTAGCGGAAGTGTTGGCAGTAATTAAACCGAAGTCTTACATCTTAATTAGCGAGGAGTTTTTGGTGACGGAAACTAGTGCTGATTTAAATCCCTTGACTTTGAGCACTGTTTTAGGGGGAACTATAAAGATAGGCTTAATTAAAGAAGAGTTGGCGATCTCTAGTTATAAAAACAAAATAGAGGAATCAATCTTACAAATAATTAGGGATCGACAGAAAGAGGTGGCATCTGGTAAGTTTAATTTTGGTTTTTCTAATTATAGCAATTTAGACTTTGGTCACTTGGGTTTGAAAATAAAAAAAGATTTATCAAGTTTAAAAATTAATACTCGTTTTGTAGTTAGTCGAGAAAAAACATTATCCAGTGTGATTGTTGAGCAAAATAAGCTATTGCGCAAAGGGGTGGAAATTGTTTTTGCTCGTTATGAAGATTATGTTATCTTAGGCGAAACTATGGCCGTACAGCCTTTTAAGTCTCTATCATATCGTGATTTTAGTAGGCCGGCACGAGATGATAAATCAGGCATGCTTCCCCCTAAATTAGCCAAAATTATGATTAATTTAGCGGAAGCTGATAAGGATGGTTTGTTAGTTGATCCTTTTTGTGGCTCTGGCACCATATTAAGCGAAGCTATTTTAATGGGATACAATAATTTATATGGATTAGATTTATCCTCCAAGGCAATAGATGACTCTTTTAAGAATATTAATTGGATTAAGGAGCAGTATCAAATAGAACCCGTTTCTATTAAATTTAAAGTTAAAAATGTTTTAGATTTATCTAAGTTTATTAAAGTAAATAGTGTTAGCGCCTTTATAAGTGAGCCCTATCTTGGTCCACAAAGAGGAAAAATAGAGTTTAAATCAGTGATTAAAGAGATTGAATATTTATACACAAAAGCTTTAGTTCAAATGTATCAGGTTTTAGAAAAAGGGGGGCGAGTAGTAATGGTGTGGCCAGTTTTTTACGGAAATAAATTTGTTAACCCAAATATAGGGGAATTTAAGAAAATATCAATTTTGCCCGATAATTTGAAAAATGAAGAAATTAAAAAAAGGATTAATCAACGTGGTAATATAGTTTATGGTAGAGCGGGGCAAAAGGTGTTTAGGGAGGTAATTGTTTTAGAAAAATAAAAAAAAGAGCCTAATTTAGACTCTTTTGTTTTAATACTCACACTCTTCATTGTGTGCTAATTTTTCATTAAATCCCTCTTTTTCTCTTTTTAAAGCTAGCATTAAGTTAATTGCTAAAAAAAAGATAAAACTTGAGGTTGCTTTTGTGTCAAGTAAAACGCTGGTAATCATTAACAAGGCGGCGCTTATTCCCCAAAATCGTGACCAAATTAAACAACTTAAGTCTTTAAAGATGGGATTTTTATCAAGTAAACCGAGGTTTCCTAATTTAATCTTACCAATCTCAGCCCAAGTGCAAATAATTAAACCACGACTATTTATTGGAAAAATGTTTAACCTCTTTCGTTTATTTAAGAAACTAATCCTTGTATAAATTGTTAGCAAGATCAGTTCGCTTAAAAGGAGTAAGCCTAACATTGATCGGAGCCAATAATTACTCTTTTGTATAGAACCTGGATTTTGACTGATGAGAATAACGATTAAGAAAAAAGATATTGTGCACAATAAGGAGTTTATTCTTTTTATAAGATAAACTCTTTGGATTAAAGCGATAAACATTTTTTCCATGACTTATTTTTTTTGTTGTATTTTATTTTTAAAGAACTATTAATGCTACAATTTTTTTTAAATTATGTCAATTATTCTATTTTCCAATTAAGAAGTTGCAAACATCGCCATCATTTATTATGTAATCCTTGCCTTCAGTTCTAATCAATCCTAAATCTCGCGCCTTAGCCTCACTGCCACAAGAGACAAGCTCTTCCCAGTTAATTACTTCTGCGCGAATAAAGTTTTTAATAAAGTCAGTATGAATTTCACCAGCTGCTAATGGCGCTTTGGTATTTATTTTAACAGTCCAAGCTCTAGTTTCGTCTGGGCCTGTGGTAAAAAAGGTTTCCAAATGCAGTAATTTATAAGCTTTTTGTATTAGAAGATCAAGGCCGCTTTGGCTTAATCCGAGTTCTTTTATATATTCCTCTTGTTCTTCCTCAGGTAAACCAATAATCTCTTCTTCTAGCTTAACATTAAGGGCAAGAATCTCATCGCCATCAGTATTTAAAGCAGTGTCTTTTTGATAATTATCATCTATATTTAAAACATATAGAATTGGTTTAATTGTTAACAAATTTAGGCTTTTAACGAAGTTAACCTCCTCTTTATCAAAAGAAAGAGAGCGGACGGGATGACCTTTTGCAAGTTGCTTAAATATTTTCTCTAAAATTACTATATTAATCTTTATTTCCTTGTCGCCGCTTTTAGCTTCTTTTCTCATTTTTTCAAGCCTTTTTTCGACGGTGGCTAGGTCAGCAAAGATTAGCTCAAGGTTAATCGTTTCCTTATCTTCATTGGGGTTTATTTTCCCATTAACATGGACAATATTACTGTCTTTAAAATCTCTTATTACTTCACAAATTGCATCACATTCACGAATATGAGCTAAAAATTTGTTGCCCAAACCCTCTCCTTTATGAGCGCCAGCAACAAGACCGGCAATATCGACAAATTCTATAGTAGTGGGGATGATTTGCTTTGGCTGAGAGATTTTAGCTAATTTATCTAATCTAAAGTCAGGCACTTTTACCACTCCAACGTTAGGGTCTATGGTGCAAAAAGGATAATTGGCTGCTTCTACCCCTTTTTTGGTTAGAAGATTAAATAAAGTAGATTTTCCAACATTAGGTAGACCAACTATGCCAATAGATAAAGACATAAGGATTTAGATTAATTTAATTAGACTGATTATAATATAATAAGCTATTTTTTTGAAAATAAAAAGAGGCCCATATCAGGCCGCTTTTTATTATATAAAATAAAATTAATAAATACTAGGCCATGTATGAGCCTCATCCCTAATAACGCAATTTTTCTTGTATTATCAAGGAGATTGAAGCTACTTTGCTGACTTAAAGAGCGTATTCTTACCGACTCCTAGTAAATTAAGTGTTTTTTAATTAATTTTGCTGATTTTAACAAGGTGAATTTAAAATATTCTTTTTGTTTTTAAATTTACCCTATTTAATCATGCACGCTAATAATTTACTCTTAAAGCTTTGTCACGTCAGCATTGACAAGATAGTCGCTGGAGTTAGTAAAAGAACTTACACTCATATTATAGCACTTCTGGATTAAAGGGTCAAGTATCTTGGACTAAAGTAGTAATATTGTTTAAATTTACCTTATATTAAACAAATTATTTTATAATATACAATTTAAGTCCAGGCTAACGTAGACTTAAATAATTAGTTTATACACAAAAAACACAAGTTATCCACAGGGGCATAAAATAAAAATCTCCTAAAAAGGAGATTATTTGAGGCTCGAGTGGGATTCGAACCCACGAATAACAGTTTTGCAAACTGCGGTGTTAGACCACTTCACCATCGAGCCTTAGTATATTGGTAATTTTAGCTGAAAGTATTTAAATTGTAAACCGCTTAACGTAAATTCCAGTTAGGATCTGCTTTAATTTGAGAAAAATCTTTAATTTTTCCTTTTTGAGCTGAAAAAATGCCTGCAGCAGCAATCATAGCAGCGTTATCAGTTGTGTATTGTAGTTTTGGGCTGAAAAATTTAGTTTTTTTTGGAATTTCTTTAACAGCAGTTTCTAGTTTTTCTCTTAAATCTAAATTAGCACTAACTCCACCAGATAGCAATACGCTTTTCGCCTTGTATTTAATAGCAGCATTTATTGTTTTTTTTACAAGAACTAAATTTACCGCTTCTTGAAATTTAAAGCAGTATTCAGGAATTCTATTTGGCCAATTTTGATCTTTTTGCAATCTATAGAGCAGGGCGGTTTTTAATCCGGAAAAGGAAAAGTTAAAGGTTTTATCATTTAACATAGGACGAGGCAAAAGAATATCGCTTTTTTCTTGTTTTTTGTTTTGTTTAAAATAGATTTGTGCCTGCTTGGCGATTACGGGGCCACCAGGATAACCAAGCCCCAACATCTTAGCGGCTTTATCATAAGCTTCTCCAGCAGCATCATCTAATGTTTCACCAATTATTTTTAATTTTAAATTTTTATCCATTAAAATTAGATTAGTGTGCCCTCCGGAAACAGTTAGAATAATAGCGGGATATTTAATCTGTTTATAATTGTCGATAAAATTTGCATAAATATGTCCAGAAATATGGTTTACTTCAATTAAGGGCTTTTTCCAGGCGAAGGCTAAACTTCGAGCTGTTTCAATGCCAGATAACAGGGATGTGACAAGACCAGGCCCCTTAGTAACGGCAATGTAGTCTATTTCTTTATAATTCAGCTTAGCTTTTTTTAAGGCAGTGTCAATTACAGGGATGATTTGGCCAACATGTTCTCTAGCGGCTATTTCTGGAATAACGCCACCATATTCTTTGTGGATATCGATCTGTGACGAGATGATATTTGCTAACACAAAAAGACGACCTTCTTTTTTATCGAATTTAACAATTGAGGCAGCGCTCTCATCACAACTAGTTTCTATTCCTAATATAACCATACTAATTCATTTTAAGGTATTTTTTATAAATAGCCAATATTGACAGCAATAAATAATATCTATACAATTAAATTGAATCTAAGGTATTTAGATTTTTATTTTTGTAAACTTTACTTGGTCCCTTCGTCTAGTGGTTAGGACGTCAGGTTTTCATCCTGGTAACAGGGGTTCGATTCCCCTAGGGACTGCAAATAAAACCAGTGTATAACTGGTTTTTTTTATTGTTTATTATTACCTCTTGTATTACAATAAATGATAGGCAAGTATTAATAATTTTTAAACTTAATGCAATTTAAATATGAAAAAAGAAAAAGTTAAAATTGGACTTGCTTTAGGGTCAGGCGCTTTTCGTGGCTTTGCTCATATAGGCGTTTTGCAGGTGTTGTCAGAAAATAATATTCCGATCTCTTTTTTAAGCGGCGCATCTGTTGGAGCTTTGGTGGCGGCCTATTTCTCTCTTTATCAAGATATATCTGGTTTGGAGAATACTTTTCTGAAGTCTAAGAAAAATTTTTATCTGATTGCTGATTTAGGCTGGCGCAATGGTTTGGTTAGTGGAACAAAGTATGAAAAATTTATTGAACACCTATTGGGTAGAAAAACATTTAAAGATGTCAAAATTCCGCTTAGTGTTTTAGCTACTGATTTAATAAGTGGCAAGCCGCATGTATTTAAGGCTGGAGAATTAGCTAAGGCGGTGCGAGCAAGCGCTTCAGTCCCTTTAATTTTTGAACCTACCAAGGGGTCAAATAAAAATTTTGTTGATGGCGCTTTAAGTCGTCCAGTGCCAGTTCAAGAATTGCTTGATATGGGAGCAGATAAAATAATTGCGGTTAATTTGTATCATAAAAATGAATTTAATGATAAAAAATTTAATCTCACTAAAATTGCTTTTCGAAGTATGCGCATAGCACTTTATAACCTAGCTCAATCTTCTTTAAAGGGGTCGGATATTGTTATAAATCCTGATGTTTCAAAACAAATAGAAACAAGTTCTTTGTCTAAATATTTTAGTCGAGAATTAGCTGACCAGATGATACAGATTGGGCGAAAGGCGACTCTTGTTAAGCTAAAGGAGATTAAATCTTGGTTATGAAATATCGTCTTTATACAACTTCACATAAGGCTTGGGATGGAATGTATGATGCTATAGCAAAGGCTGAAAAGCGTGTCTATTTGGAAATGTATATTTTATCTAGTGATACTAAAAAAACGCATGATTTTTTTGCGTTGCTTATAGAAAAAGCAAAAAAGGGCTTGGAGGTGGTAATAATTGCCGATGCTCTAGGGAGTACAGCTTTATCAAGCAGTTTAATTAAGGAATCGCGCGCTGCTGGTATTGAGTTTATATTCTTTAGTCACTTTTTAAAAAGGACTCATCGGAAAATGCTAATTGTTGATAATAAAGTAGCGTTTTTAGGTGGCGTTAATATTAAAGAGGGGGCAAGAGATTGGCTTGACTTACAAATTAAGTTTAAAGGAAGTCCGGTGAAACTAGCATTGCGGTCTTTTGCAAATTCATATTTTAAAGTGGGTGGCAGCAAAGAGTCAATCTTAAAATTTAGCCGAACAAATCTACCAAAAAAAATTAAAAATTGGATTTTTGATAATTTTCCAACTAGCAATAAATTATATAATTTAAATAGGCGCTACATTTTAAAAATAGATCAAGCCAAATCTTTAGTGCAAATCGTTACCCCCTATCTCTTGCCTCCCCGTCGTCTTTTTTTGGCACTTGATAATGCGTGTCGTCGAGGGGTGAGGGCGGAAATCATCATCCCCAAAAATACTGACATCAATTCCTTAGATAAAATTAATTATATCAATGCGCGACGTTTATTTGATTTGGGTGTAGTTTTTTATTTCGGTGGCCAAATGAATCACTCTAAAATATTATTGATAGACAAAAAAGAGGTTTTAATTGGTTCGCAAAATGTTGATATACTGTCTTTTGGTTTAAACTATGAGGCGGGCATGTTTTCGCAGCAGCCAGATTTAGTCAAGGATGTATCAACTGTTATTGAGGGCTGGAAGGTAGAGGCAACTTCTTTTGCGGGTTGGAATAATAGAATGAAATTTTTTGAAAAAATAAGTTTTTATTTTTATCGTCTTATTTTCTCTATTTTCTAAATATAATAAAGAGGGCTAAAATTGTCTTTAGTCTTGTTTTTTTATTATTTTTCCATTATAATATGGGCAATGTAATTTTTTAAAAAATGACTTATGTCTAATGATTTTATAAAAATAAGAGGGGCAAGAACAAATAATTTAAAGAATATTAATTTAGATATACCGCGTAACAAGTTAGTGGTAATTACTGGACTCTCTGGTTCTGGTAAATCATCTTTAGCCTTTGATACGATCTATGCTGAGGGGCAAAGGCGATATGTTGAGTCATTATCTTCATATGCACGTCAATTTGTTGGTCTAATGAACAAGCCAGAAGTAGATTTGATAGAAGGTCTGTCGCCAGCTATTTCGATTGATCAAAGAACCGTTTCTCATAATCCACGTTCAACGGTGGGCACAATAACTGATGTTTATGATTATCTCCGCTTGCTCTTTGCCAAATGTGGTGATCCCTATTGTCCCAATTGTGGCGTAAAAATGGAAGTAGCCGCAGAGATAAAAAAAATAGAAAAAGTGGTAAAGGGGAAAATAACAAAATCAAACAAAGTAGAGAGATATTTTGTTTGCCCACAGTGTAGCTATAAAAAAACATTAAACGAGCCACGAGAATTTTCTTTTAATTCTGGTCATGGAGCTTGTCCTGATTGTGGCGGCCTGGGTGATAAATTAGAAATTAATGAAAACTTGATATTTAATGAAAAACTGAGCATTTTAGAGGGAGCGATTAAGCCGCTTTCTCACTCTAATTTAAATGGAGGCAGTCTGGTGAAAGAGCTGGAAGGCTTAGCAACTAGACTTTCTTTTGATTTAAATACGCCAATAAAAAATTTAAGCGTTCAAATAAAAAAAACATTATTACAGGGTGATGATGAGTTTATTGGCTTGATAAAGTATTTGAGTAACAAATACAAAGAAACTAAATCAAATTTTGTTAAGTTGGAAATAGAAAAGGTGATGCACAATGTTCTTTGTCCTTCTTGTCTAGGAGCGAGGCTTAAGCCAGAGTCTTTATTGGTAAAAATTGGTGATTATAATATTTATGATGTTACTAGTTTAAGTATAGAAAAAGCGCTTAATCTTTTTACAACTTGGCAAAATGACCCGCAATTTTTTGAAAAAATAAAGGAGATTGCACAACCAATTTTAAAAGAAATTATTTATAATCTAGAGTTAATGATTAATGTTGGGCTTGGCTATCTTTCGCTAGCAAGGCCGGCTATTACCTTGTCGGGCGGTGAGGCGCAAAGAATTAGATTGTCATCACAGGTGGGGTCATCTTTGTCGGGAGTTTTATATGTTTTAGATGAGCCTTCAGTTGGCTTGCATCAAAGAGATAATGACAAGCTTATAAAAACCCTGCAGAAGTTACGAGATAATGGTAACACCGTAATAGTTGTTGAACATGATGAGGCAACAATGATAGCTGCAGATTATTTGATTGACATTGGTCCAGGAGCCGGTGAGAATGGTGGAAATATTATTTTCACTGGATTACCGCAGGAAATTTTAAGTTCTTCCGAATCTTTAACTGGGCAATATTTAAAAGGTCAGAAAAAAATATTTTCGACTATTAAAAAGAGGCCAGGATCAGGAAAAAAAATAGAAATTATTGGGGCAGGGGAACATAATTTAAAAAATATTAATGTTTCCTTTCCTTTAGGTAAGCTAGTTGCTGTAACCGGTGTTTCTGGCTCAGGAAAATCGAGTTTGATGAATGATATATTAGCCAATTATTTAAGTCAAAAATTTTATCGCTCTAAAGTTGAGCCTGGTAAATTCGATAAAATTTTAGGGGTGGAAAATATAAATAAAGTAATTAATATTGACCAGTCGCCGATTGGAAAAACGCCACGCTCTAATCCGGCTACCTACACTGGTATATTTACTCTTATTCGTGATATTTTTGCGCAGCTACCGGAGGCGAGAGTCAAAGGTTTAACTCCTGGTCATTTTTCATTTAATGTGCCAGGTGGTCGCTGTGAAAATTGTTCTGGTGATGGAGCGATAAAGATAGAGATGCAATTTTTAAATGATGTTTTTGTAACCTGCGATGTTTGCGGTGGACGAAAATTTAAGGAAAAAATTCTTGAAATAAAATATCGAGGTAAAAATATATATGAGGTTTTAGAGATGACTATTTCTGAAGCAAAAAAGTTTTTTAAAGATGTAAAACCAATAATAACTAAGCTCACTACTTTAGAGGAGGTGGGACTTGGTTATATTAAATTAGGTCAAAGTGCAATCACTTTTTCTGGTGGTGAAGCGCAAAGAATAAAATTGGCTACAGAATTATCACGCCGTTCTACAGGTAAAACTTTGTATATTTTAGACGAGCCTACTACCGGTCTTCATTTTTATGATATAGATAGGTTGCTTAAAGTTTTAGGGATGCTTGCTGATCAGGGGAATACAGTAATTGTTATTGAGCACAATCTCGATGTTATCAAGGCTATGGATTGGGTAATAGATTTGGGGCCTGAAGGGGGAGAGCATGGAGGCTATTTGATTGCCGAAGGAACTCCAGAAATGATTGCTAGAAATAAAAAAAGTATTACGGGGCAATACTTAAAAAAGATTATTTAGCTTATTTGTTGCAGGCCTTAACAATTAATTTTAATTCCAATTTCTTGTTTATTGTATTGAGCAGGGCAAAGGTGGGTTGATAAAATATGCCAGCAACATTACCGGGATTCGCTAAAAAAGTATTTAATTTTTTTTCGAGCCAAGGTTTATGAGTGTGACCATAAAAAATAAAATCTAGTTTAGTCTTAGCTTTCAGTTGAAGTTCTTTTAATTCAGTTGGCTTGTGGCAAAAACCAATATTGAGATTGTTAATTTTTATATAACCAAGTAGTCCTTGATAAGTAATGTTTTTTATTTTCTTAAGATCTTTTTCTTGATAGGTTTCGGCGTTTCCGGTTACTAAAAAAATTTCCCCCAAAAAATTGGTGGAAATAAATTTAAGAGTATCAAGAGAACAGACGTCACCACAGCAAATTATTTTTTTTATCTTCTCTTTTTTAATTATTGAAAAACAAATCTTTAAATTATCAAGATTATCATGGCTATCAGAAATGATGGCTATTTTCATATTTACTTACCAGTCTTTAATTTTATTTCATAAGTCATCTGTTCTAATTTTCGCAGATGACCACGAGCTTGATCATACTTTGTTCTTAAATAACCTGTCATATCAAAGTCAAGAAGTTGGGCCATTATTGAGTCAGCTTGTGATCTTATTTTAGCGACTTGTTTGAATTTGCCAGAAGCGGCTTGGTTGGTGGCATAGCGAACGAGCTCGCCTATCATGTCGCAAGTGCCACCTAAGTAAGCTTCATAATCGATGTCCAAATTTTTCACCAAAGTGATCTCTTTTGCGGTAATTGCTTGCAGAAATATCTTGCCCTCCATGTATTCTTCAGCGGCTGCCTTATAGGCGCCTTCTTTTCTTAATCTAAGAGCACCAAAACGATCTTCTAGATTTTTAAGCATTATTTCAATTTCTTTTAATTGTTTTTTTGCGGTCACAAGTTCGTCTCTTTGTAGTTTGAAAATAACCTTTTTGGCAAGAAATAAAATATTATTGGAGGCGCTAATTATTTGTCTTCGCTGTGATTCATTTTCAAAGTAATCTTTTTTGAGATTTTTTAAAAGAGTAGCATTTATCATAGTAAATTATTTAAGATACTCTAAATACCTCCTCTAGGGTGGTTTCACCGGCAAGAGCTTTTAGAATACCATCTTGAAGCATGGTGACCATGCCATTTTTAATTGCCTCGGCTTCTATTTCGTAGTCAGTTATTTTTTCACCTTGAAGAATTTGACGAATGTTAGGAGTCATTTCAATTGTTTCATAAAGACCAAGGCGCCCCTTATATCCCAATTGATTACATTTATCGCAACCAGCTCCTTTATAAAAAGTAAGATTATCAGGAATTTTTATAGCGGGGTTTTGTATCGTTTTAAGGATGTCTTTTACTTTTTCTCTTTCAACTTCAGATAGCGTTATTTCTTTTTTGCAATGAGGGCAAATTCTTCTTACTAACCTTTGGCCGATAGAAAATTCTATTGAATTAGCAAGTGCTTGTCTATCAACGCCAAGTCCGCTAAAACGAGAAATGGCGCCAGCGGCACTGTTGGCGTGAATAGTTGATAATACTAAATGACCAGTAGTTGCCGCCTCAATAGCAATTTTAGCTGTTTCCTCGTCCCTAATTTCTCCTATCATCATGATATTAGGATTTTGACGTAAAAGTGAGCGCATTGCTGAGACAAAGGTGTATCCCTGACTTTCATCAATTTGAGTTTGCATAATGCCGGGGAGTTGATATTCAATTGGGTCCTCAACGGTAATTATTTTTATATCAGGCTGATTGAGTTTATTTAATATGCTATAAAGAGTGGTTGTTTTGCCAGAGCCAGTAGGGCCAGTAGTAATGATAATGCCTTTATTTTTTTTCATTGCTTTCTCTATTGCTTCTTTAGCAACTGAGGTAATGCCAAGTTTTTCCATTTCTAGTTTGGCTGCTGAAGACGAAAGAACTCTGATTACAATAGCCTCACCATAACCACCAGAAATAATAGATAAACGACAATCAACTTTTTTATCATCAGGCAAATAAACACTGAAGCGACCATCAAAGGTAGCCTTTTTTACATTAGTTGGCGTGCCTGCTAATATTTTAATTTCTGATAACAGGGGAAGATAGCTGGTTTTTGGTAGAGAAATAATATCATGCATGATTCCGTCAATACGAAATCTAACTTTTACATCATTTTCAGTTGGTTCAATATGAATATCGCCAGCGTCAATTATAACTGCCAAGCCCATGGTAAGTTTAATTAACTTTGAAACGGGTATGTTTTTAATATACATCTGGGCGCTGCTAATGTCTTTGGAAATTCCATTAACAGTTTCCATTTCTTCGGAATTAATTTTTATACCGCGACCTATAGTTTGGGAGATAACGATATCATAAAGCTCATTGACATAGTCAAAATTACCAATTACGCGATAAATTTCATCTAAACTGGTTTCTCCATTCAGAGCTTTTAAAATTCCATCTTGGAGCATGGTGATCATGCCATTTTCAATTGCCTGTTGCAGAATTTTAAAAGATGGTGCGCGATCTATAGTCAATTGTCTGATATTATCGTTTACGGTAAATATTTCAAAAATACCAATACGACTTTTATATCCTGTATAGTTACAATGCTTACAACCCTCGGGATTGGCCTTGTAAATCTGGTTTAGCGTGGTGGGCGCATCAACACCTGACTTCGGAGAAATAACTGCTAAAATTTTATGAATTAATTCCTCCTCTTCTTTGTTTAAAGTTTGTTCTTGGCGACAATGAGGGCATAGCCGACGAACTAACCTTTGGCCAATAACGGCATTAACAGAGGGGGCGAGAAAATATGGTTTTACTCCCAAATCTATCATGCGCGGAATAACGCCAGCGGCATCATTGGTGTGTAGAGTAGAGAGCACCAGGTGACCCGTTAATGACGCTTGAATTGCGGTCTCGGCCGTTTCTAAATCTCTTATTTCTCCAACCATAACAATATTAGGGTCTTGTCTTAGCACTGATCGTAGGCCTTCAGCGAAGCTAAAATTATGTTTTGCGTCTACCTGACTTTGATTAATGCCGGGCAATTGGTATTCAATCGGATTTTCTAAGGTTATAATTTTAATTCCAGGCTTATTAATATTATTTAAAATTGCATAAAGAGTGGTCGTTTTACCAGATCCAGTGGGACCGGTTGTTAGGATTAATCCATTGGGTTTGGAGATTTCTTTTTTTAGAAGAGGTAGTACTTCGGGCCTAATGCCAAGACCATCAATATCAAGAGCGGTAATTTTTGAATCCAATAAGCGCATAACAACGCTCTCACCGAAAGCGGTAGGCAAAAATGAACAACGAACATCAATTTTATAATCTTCAAGAAATATAGAAAAACGACCATCTTGTGGCTGATTTTCTATATTTATTTTAACTTTGGCTAAGATTTTAAGGCGTGATATTATTTTCTCCCATTTCTTTTTTTCAATAACAGCGGCTTCTTGTAAAACACCGTCAATACGTAGGCGGATAACCACTCCCTTAGCCTCTGCTTCAATGTGCAAATCGCTGGCCTTCACTTTAATTGCGCTAGCGAGCATTAAGGTAATAATATCGCTAACATTTACCTCATTTATTTTTTCATTTAAACTTTTATAGTTTTCTAAATCATCTTGAAATTTTTTTAATTGACTCGGTTTTATTTCAATGCCAGCATCATATTTTATTACCTTAGGGACTGCTTTATAAACATAAAAGGCGTATTCAAAACTATTTTGTGAAATTAAATAGAGTTTGCTATTTGCATGATATTCCTTGGCCAAATTTTTCATCTCCTGCTGAATTTCTTTGTTAGGATTAGTGCAAGCGATTCTGATATTTTTACCGTCATAGAAAAAGCAGAGCATTTTTAATTCTTGAGCTCTTTCTTCAGAAATTAAAGCTAAGGCCTCTGGACTAATAGGAAAACCAACTAGATTAATGTAATCAATACCAAAATTAGCGGCAGCACGTTGTGCTCGTCGCTCCTCTTCTTTTATTTTTATCTCTTTTTGCTTTTTAGCAAAAACACCGGCGACGCTTTCTTCGTCGCCAGTATTTGGATTGAGTAAATTTTCAAGTGATTCCTGCTTTTTCATAAGGAGTAGTCAGGTCGTTTATTTTTTTCTAAAAACTCTCTCAAGTTTAGCTTGGCCGTTACCGTTCTTTAATTCTAGAAACATATTAGTCCAGGCAGAAATTTGAAAAGTTGTTAAAAAGGAACCGGCGACAATAATTAGGGCAAGAGCAATTAAAGCAGATGTGATTATTAACCAAATGACTCCATAATCAACAGCAAAAATAAAGTAGGGGAAAATAATAACCGAGAGCAATATTATTAATATAAATCCCGCAAAGAAGTTGATTAAAAATAAAATAATACCCATTTCTAAGCTTACTAACCAGTTGTGTTGAAACATGAACCAGGATTTTTTAAGTGCACTAACTAGGCCCTCTTTATCAATAATTATATAAGCGATAGCATATTTAATTATTAAAGAGCAGGCAATAGTAAGAGGAACAAAAAGAATAAAGGTTAGCGTATAGATTAAAGTGAGAGAGGCTGAATATTTTGAAGCCAATAGTATGAAAGGAACGCTGATGATTGCCAAAATAAGAGTTATCGCTAACTTAATTAGAATGTTTAAGCCTAAAACGGGCCAGAATTTTTTATGACCAGCTGTCATCAGTTCACGGAAACTTAATTTAACTAATTTTTTCTTACCATTTATAATTTTTTGAGCAGCCTCTACCAAAGCGCCTTGAGAGGATATAGCTAACCAAATAAATGCAATTAGTAATGCTGAAACAATCACAATCACAGTAAGGGTGTTTATGATAGTTAAAATGTCAAAGGTAAATAGATTAGCAATACCGAGGATAAAGAGGGCGAAAGTTTCTAAAGCATTTATTATAGAGCCGAGAAAGTAATAAGAACTTTCCAGGGCCCCCATCTGAAAATTATTAGAGATAAGTTGATATTCAAAGGAGCCGCTAGCGGCAACGATGGAGGCGAAAATGCCAAACATCCAAAGATATTTGTATCGCCAAGCTATATTTATAGCTTGTTTAATAATTAAACGATAAGAAAACATAGATTTTATAAGTTAGCTTTTTTAAGCCAAGCTCGTTAATTAAATATGATTGAAAAACTTACTAAAGTCTGTTAGTATTATAACATATTATTTACTATTACCAAAGATTTTTTATCTTTGTCTTTATTTGTTTATGTTTTTTTGGGAAGAATTAAAAAATCAAATTGCGCTGAAGTTAGAAGAAAAGGAACTAAGCTTTACCTATCCACCTGATTTAAGCTTGGGTGACTTGAGTTTGGCTTGTTTTATAACAGCAAAAAAAAATAATATAAAGCCGCAAGAACAAGCAACTTTATGGGCAAGCAAATTGCAAACAGATGAAATAATCGCGGCATATTTTTCTAAGATTGAGGCGATTGGTCCTTATGTTAATTTTTTTCTAAAAACAGATATTTTAGCAAAACGAGTATTAGCGGATATAAATAATACTAAGGATGAATATGGCTTCCGTAGTTTAACAGAAAAAGAAACAGTCATGCTTGAATATTCAAATGGTAACACGCATAAGGAGTATCATGTTGGTCATCTGCGCAATATTTCCTATGGTGATTCTATGAGTAATCTTTTAGAGGCAAATGGTTACGAAGTGATAAGGGTTTCATATATTAATGATTTTGGTATTCATACGGCGAAAACAATTTGGAATTGGAAGAACAATCCTGAGTATGCGAATCGAAAAGAGCCTAAAGGGTTTTTATTGGGTCAGTGTTATACACAAGCAAGTCAAAGGTTAAGTGAAAGACCGGAGTATAAGATGGAGGTAGCAAAAATTATGCATGAAATTGAGAGTCGCTTTGGTGAAAGCTATGATCTATGGAAGGAAACTAGAGCTTGGAGTATTGCTTACTTTGCTTCTATTTATGAAGAATTAGGGATAAAGTTTGTTAAAACTTTTTATGAAAGCGAGGTTATAGATGAGGGCCTTGAAATGGTGGACACGCTTTTAAAAAGAGGAATTTTAAAAGAAAGTGAGGGAGCGATAATAGCTGATTTAGAAGCGGATGGATTAGGGGTGTTGCCAATAATAAGATCAGATAAAACAGCACTTTATCCAGTAGCGGATCTTGCGCTGGCAGTTAATAAATTTAGCTTATATGATCTTAGCGCCTCTTATTATGTTGTCGACATTAGACAAAGTTTGTATTTTAAACAATTATTTAGAGTGTTGGAGCTTCTAGGTTATAAACAAAGATTGGTTCATCTGCCATATGACTTTGTTACCTTGCCCGAGGGAATGATGTCATCACGAAGTGGTAATGTAATTACCTATCGTGACTTGAAAGATAAAATAAAAAATGAATTGGAAAAAGAAACGCGTATTAGACATGAAGACTGGAAAACCAAGGAGGTTGCGCAGGTCGCCGAAGATTTAACGATTGCGGTTATTAAATTTGAGATGCTAAAGGTTGGCGCTGATAAACAGATAGTTTTTAACATAGAAGAGGCTTTGCGTTTTGATGGCTACACCGCTTGCTATTTAGAATATAGCCACGCTCGTTTGCGTAGCATTATCAGAAAAGAGGGTGCTTCTTATTTTGCGGGAAAAGTTGATTTTAATTTGTTAACCGAACAAAAGGAAAAGGAATTATTGCTTAAGCTGGCTAAGTATCCAGAAGTATTATTATTAGCAGGAGAAAAGAAAAATCCAAGCGAGATAGCGCGCTATATTTTTGAGTTAGCGCAAATTTCTAATGATTATTATCATGCAATAAATATTTTAAAAGCAGAGAAAAAAATGAAAAAAGCTCGCCTGTCTTTAATAAAGGGAGTGGTTGTTACTTTAAGAAGTGGTTTTAAAATTTTAGGACTACCGATTTTAGAGGAAATGTAATTTATAAATATATGAAAAATAAAAAAATAACTGAAGATACGTCTGGTCTTGATAATATAGTTTCTTTGGCAAAAAGACGAGGTTTTATTTTTGCTTCTTCGGAGATATATGATGGCTTGGCAGCTGTTTATGATCTTGGTCCCTATGGCGTTGAATTGGTAAATAATATTAAGAAAGAGTGGTGGCGAACGATGACGCAATTACGCGATGATGTTGTTGGTCTTGATGCAGCTATTTTTATGAGTCCAAAAGTTTGGGAGGCCTCTGGTCACGTTAAAGGTTTTTCCGACCCTTTAACTGAGTGTCGTAAATGTCATAGTCGTTTGCGTTTAGACACCCTGTTAGAAGAAGCGGGTGTTTTTGCTGATGAAAAAATGTCAGAAAAAGAAATAAATGAAATATTTTCAAAGAATAAAGATAAAGTGGTATGTCCGAATTGTGGCGCCGCTGATTTTACACCAGCGAAAAATTTTAATTTATTAGTACAATCTAATTTAGGAAACTTTACCGGCGATTGGCAAAAAGAGCCAGTTTATTTGCGCGGTGAAACTTGTCAGGGAATCTATGTTAACTTTAAAAATATAGTTGATACCACAAGAGTGAAAATACCTTTTGGGATTGCACAAATTGGTAAGGCGTTTCGTAATGAAATCACCGCTCGTCAATTTATTTTTCGAACACGAGAATTTGAACAAATGGAAATGCAATATTTTATCAAACCTGGTGATGATAAAAAATACTTTGATTATTGGCGTGAGACCAGATTCCAATTTTATTTAGATCTTGGTATTAAGCCAGAAAATTTACGTTGGCATGAACATGAGAATTTGGTTTTTTATGCTCAAGCAGCCTTTGATATTGAATACAAATACCCTTTTGGCTTTAAAGAACTTGAGGGAGTCCATGCTCGTGGCGATTATGACCTTTCTTCACATGCGCAGGCAAGTAAGCAGGACCTTTCCTATTTTGATCCACAAACACAGGAAAGATTTTTGCCACATGTGGTTGAAACTTCGGCGGGAGTAGGGCGAACTATGTTGGCTGTTATTTGTGATGCTTATAAAGAGGAGGATGTAAATGGTGATAAGAGAGTAGTGCTAGCACTGGCGCCTAAATTAGCGCCGATTAAAATTGCAATTTTCCCTTTATTAAAAAATAAAGCAGAGTTAGTCGCAAAGGCAAGAGAAATTTTTGATAGTTTAAAATTAGATTGGCGTTGTGAGTTTGATGACAATGGTAATATTGGAAAAAGATATCGTCGTCAGGATGAAATTGGTACGCCATTTTGTTTAACAGTTGATTTTGATTCTTTAGAAAAGGGTGATGTGACTGTTCGTTTTCGTGACAACATGGAGCAGAAGAGAATTCCCATCGTTGAGTTGAAAAATTTTTTTCAAAATAATATTTAGTTGCAATAATTTTTCAGAAAAAATAAAATTTCTTTGGTAAAATAAATTTGCTGAAGAAATTTTTTTTAAAATAGACAAAAAACTATTGCTACTTATTTTTAGAAGTTGTATAATTAAGATGTATTAAAAAATTTTTTTATATATTTTTAAAAAGAAAAAAATTTTTCAAGGAAGGAGGTGATATTATGAAAAAAATTGCAAAAAAAGTTGCTAAGAAAAAACCAGCAGCAAAAAAACCAGCAGCAAAAAAACCAGCAGCAAAAAAAGTTGCTAAGAAAAAACCAGCTGTAAAGAAAGCCGTTAAAAAGGTGGTAAAAAAAGTTGCTAAGAAAAAACCAGCTG
>JAQWDY010000003.1:22408-54626 GCA_028705215.1 Patescibacteria group bacterium
AAAAAAAGTTGCTAAGAAAAAACCAGCTGTAAAGAAAGCCGTTAAAAAGGTGGTAAAAAAAGTTGCTAAGAAAAAACCAGCTGCTAAGAAAAAATAATTCTTAAAATTTATCATTTATAATAAATTTTATTAATTTGAAAATTATACAAAGATCGCTCTCTTTTGGGGGCGATTTTTGTAATTTAAAAATAGTTTATTCTTCTCTGTTATAATTTATTTTTTAGTCTATTAAGTTATGAAAAATAAAATAGCAATATTTTGTTTATTTCTTGGCGCAATGTTATTATTTTTAACTAATGTTTTTGCGCAACAAAATTTTCTTCGTTTATCTATTTTAGATGTGGGGCAAGGTGACGCTTGTCTTGTTAATTTAAATAATGAAAAAATAATTTTGCTTGATGGTGGTCCGAGTAATATTTTGTTGCGGCGCCTGGGGGAGAGTTTGCCTTTTTATAAAAGAAGAATTGATTTTGTAATTATTAGTCACTTTCATGAGGATCATATTATTGGCTTGGTTGAATTATTCAGACGTTATCAAGTTGGCACTCTTATATATGGAGCTGGACTAGAGGAATCGCATCCAGCAGAAATTATTTTCGCAGAAGCTGCGCGACAAGGAACTAAAATTTTAGCGATAAAAAATGAGTCATCTTTTATTCTCGGCGATAATTGTTACTTTAAGGTTTGGAATTTGGTTTCCAAATATAGAGTAAATGATAATAATTCTTTAGTAACAAAACTTAAGTGCTCCCATTTTAGTTTTCTTGCGGCTGGTGATAATGAGCTAGCAGCTGAGAAAACAATACTTGATTTAAAGCTTGATATAGAGTCTGGTATTTTTAAGGCGTCTCATCATGGTGCTGACAATGCTAATAGTCTAAAATTTTTAGAAAAAATTAATCCTCAGTTGATGATTATTTCTGTGGGAAGTGATAATAAATTTGGTCATCCGAGCGAAGCCTTAATTAGACGTGCTTATGATTTAGATATTAAAGTAAAGAGAACTGATCTTTTAGGAACTATTAATATTTTTACTAATATAAGGTAAATAATTAGAAGGGAAAATAAAAAAATAAGCATTTTCTAAATTATTATTAAAGCTTAAGATTGGTTGACCACTCGCCTTTGCTCTGTTATAATTATTTTAGGGTATATAAGCCCCTTTTTATTGTTTTATATATGATAATTACATGGCAAGGACATTCTTGTTTTAAAATTCAAGACAAAATTGGACCAGATGGCGTGACGGTGATTTGTGATCCTTTTAATAAAGATGTTGGTCTAAAGCCACCAAATTGTGAAGCTAATATTGTCACTATCTCTCATAATCATAGCGATCATAATAACGTTTCCTCCTTGCGAGGCAAGCCTTTTGTGGTTGATTGCGCAGGTGAATATGATCATCAAGGAGTTTTTATAGAGGGAATTGATTCTTATCATGATGCAAAAGAGGGCAAAGAGAGAGGAAAAAATATTATTTTTCGATTAGAAGTAGATGATATTTCAGTAGTGCATCTAGGTGATCAAGGTGGCGCCTTAAATGATGATCAGATTGAAAAATTAGCGGGAACGGATATTCTTCTTATTCCTGTTGGTGGTAAATATACATTAGATGCAAAAATGGCGGTTGAAGTTATTTCTCAAATTGAACCTAGAATAGTTATTCCTATGCATTATAAAGTTGAAGGGCTAACTTTAGATATTGATCCCGTCGATAAGTTTATAAAGGAGCTGGGCATAGAGCCAATGCGAGAAGAAAAACTAAAAATTTCAAAAAAAGATCTTCCACAAGAAGATATGGAGTTAGTAATATTAAGTTTTTAAAGAAAATTATATGGTAAATATTAAAAAAGAAAGAACTTTAGTAATTCTTAAGCCAGATTCGGTGCAACGCGGCTTGATTGGAGAAATAATTAAAAGAATAGAAAGCACTGGTTTAAAGATGGTTGGTCTTAAGATGATTATAGCTCAGGAAGATCAATGTTGGCAGCATTATAATAAAGATGAGGCCTGGTTTTTAAGCAAAGGAGAAAAGGTGGTTGAGAATCGTAAAGAAGCTGGCTTGCCTATTGAAAAAGAGACCATTGAGTATGGCCGTGATATTATTGGCGCTCTTGTTAAATTTATGACCTGTAGTCCAGTTGTGCCCATGGTTTTTGAAGGTAATCAAGCGGTGGGAATTGTAAAAAAATTAGTAGGCTCAACTGAACCTCTTTCTTCTGATGGGGGAACTATTAGAGGGGATTATACCATTGATTCCTTTGGGTTGGCTAATTTTGATGGTCGCGCGGTTCGTAATTTAATCCATTGTTCTGATCAAGTAGATGAGGCAAAAAGAGAAATCTCAATTTGGTTTGATGAAAAAGAGCTACTTCATTATAGCTTAATTAATGAGAAGATTCTTTATGATATTAATCTTGATGGTTTAAAGGAATAATTAATTATTTTTTTATGGCCAAGTCTACAAAAAAAAGCAATGAAGTCTTGATTATGCAGATTAGTATATTTGTTATCATGACTCTTATTTTTATTTTTTGGGTATTTAATTTAAAAAATATTTGGCAATATCAGGAGGGAGGTTCTACTAATGAAGTCGAAGAGATAAAAAAAATTATTAATGAAGATCCTCTTAACAAAGAGCCAATTAATGATTTTAAGGATGAGACTGGTAAAATTATCGAAGATTTAACAGAAAGCGAAAAAATGACAGCAAGTAGCTCAGAAGAAATAAAAAGAAATAATTGTCCCGAGTGGATAAATTGTATGCCGACGGTTGGTGAAGCTAGGCCTTGTCAAATTCCGCCCGGCTGCGAGGGGATAACTCAAATTGCTTATTAGCTTAATTTATTTATGTCAAAAAAAGAAAAAATTGAAAAAGAAGAAGCTGATTTAGAAAAAGACTTAGAAAAGCAAACACCAGTTGAAGGCTCTCTTAAACGTCGGCAAACAGAGTTTGGCTTAGTTGAAGAACAACCCATTGTTGAAGAAATGAGTAAGTCTTATTTAGATTATGCCATGAGTGTTATTGTTTCACGTGCTCTGCCAGATGTCAGAGATGGAATGAAGCCGGTTCATCGTCGTATTTTGTATGCCATGTGGAGTATAGGACTTAGATCAAGCGGAAAATTTAGAAAATCAGCAACTGTTGTTGGTGAAGTTTTAGGTAAGTATCATCCGCATGGCGATAGCGCGGTTTATGATTCTATGGTGAGAATGGCGCAAGACTTTTCTATGCGTTACCCCCTTGTTAGAGGTCAAGGAAACTTTGGCTCTATGGACGGCGATGGAGCAGCGGCAATGCGTTACACAGAAGCTAAACTATCTGCTATTTCTGAGGAAATGTTGTTTGACATTGAAAAAAACACGGTTGATTTTACCCCAAACTTTGATGGCAGTCATAAAGAGCCAGCAGTTTTACCTGCTAAACTTCCCAACCTACTTCTTAATGGAACCATGGGGATTGCGGTTGGCATGGCAACGAATATTCCGCCACATAATCTTCAAGAATTAGCAGACGCGATTGCTTATTTAGCTGATAATCCAGAAGCAAGCACTGAGGATCTTTTGCAATTTGTTAAAGGTCCAGATTTTCCAACCGGAGGAATTATTTATAACAAGAAAGATATAAATACCGCCTATGCTACTGGTAAAGGGGGCATAGTTTTACGTGGTAAAGCGGAGATTAAAGAGCAGAAAAATGGTAGCTTTATGATTGTTATCTCAGAAATTCCTTATCAAGTAAATAAGGCTGATTTAGTAGAGAAAATTGCTGATTTAGTAAAAGATAAAAAGTTAGACGGAATAAAAGCTTTACGCGATGAATCAGATAAAGACGGTGTAAGAGTAGTAATAGAGTTAAAAAAGGATTGTTATCCGAAAAAAGTATTAAATTCTTTATATAAGAATACCTCTTTACAAACTACATTTCATTTAAATATGTTAGCCTTAGTTGATGGCATACAGCCGAAGGTATTAACATTAAAAATGATTTTAGAAGAATACATTAAACATCGACAAGAAATTGTGCGTCGTCGCGTTCAGTTTGATCTTGATAAGGCAAAAGACAGGGCGCATATTTTAGAGGGCTTAATGATTGCTCTGCGTCATATTGATGATGTTATTAAAACAATTAAAGCTTCAAAAGATAAAGAAACGGCGAAAATAAATTTAATAAAAAAGTTTAAATTATCCGAAAAACAGGCAATTGCAATTTTGGAAATGCGTCTTCAGAATTTAGCCAACTTAGAACAGTTGAAGATTGAAAATGAGTTAAAAGAAAAGACAATTTTAATTAAAGAATTGGAAGGAATTTTAAGTTCAAAAACAAAAATCAGAAATATTGTAAAAAAAGAATTAAAAGAACTGGCAGAAAAATTTGGCGATAAGCGTAAGACGGCGGTTGTGGCTAGCCCAGTTGGCGAATTTAGTGTAGAAGATTTAGTGCCAAATGAAGAAACAGTGGTAATGATGACTCGAGATGGCTATGTGAAGCGTTTAGAGCCAGATACCTTCAAAGTGCAGGCACGTGGGGGCAAGGGCGTTATGGGATTAACTACTAAAGAAGAGGATACGGTGCAATTTATGTTTACCAGTCTGACCCATAATGATATTCTGTTTTTTACAACCAAAGGGCGTGTTTTTCAGTTAAAAGTTTATGAAATACCCACCTCATCACGTATTGCCAAGGGAACGCCAGTTGTTAACTTTTTGCAACTTATGAGTGGTGAACAGGTTTCTTCTATATTACCTCTTGATAAAACTGTATTTAGTAAATATTTATTCTTTGCTACTGAAAAAGGGGTTGTTAAAAAAGTAGAAATTGAAGCCTTTAAAAATTTAAGAAAAAATGGCCTTATTGCTATAAAGATAAAAGATAACGATCGTTTAATATGGGTAAAACCTACATCAGGTAGTGATCATATTCAACTTATAACTGCTCAAGGACAAGCTATTCGTTTTAAGGAAACTGATGTTAGAAAGATGGGAAGAGGAGCATCTGGAGTAAATGGCATTAGGCTACATACTGATGACATGGTTATTGGTATGGGTGTCGCAAAAACAGATAAGGATAAAAAAAGAAACTATCAAATTTTAACAATCATGGATAACGGTTATGGTAAGCGCACCGATTTAAACTCGTATAAGATTCAGGGTAGAGGGGGTAGCGGTATTAAGACGGCGAAAATAACTACTAAAACAGGAAATATCGTTAATGCCTTTTTAGTTAACTCCGATCACATGCAAGACCGTGATTTAATTATTATTTCACAAAAGGGTCAAGTTATAAGAACGCCATTTAAGGCAATCAGTGTGTTAGGGAGAGCTACTCAGGGGGTAAGAATCATGCGTTTTAAAGTGGACAATGATAAAGTTGGTGGCGTGACTTGGGTTTAATCGTTCTTATTAATAAACATATGAAAAAACTTTTACAAGAATTTAAAGAGTTTGCTATTAAAGGTAATGTAGTGGACTTAGCTGTGGCTGTAATCATTGGTGGCGCTTTTGGAAAAATTGTTTCTTCTTTTGTTAGCGACATTGTAATGCCTTTAGTAGGAGTAGTTTTAGGTGGGGTTGATTTTACAACTTATAAATGGGTGTTAGTAAAAGCAAGCCTGGATGAGACGGGTGCTGTAGCACAAGCAGAGGTAGCAGTTAATGTTGGTATTTTTTTGCAGAATATAGTTGATTTTATAATTATTGCCTTTGCAATATTTATGATGATTAAAATTATTTCAAAAAGTAAAGAGAAGATGGGGAAGAAAAAAATTGAAGAAAATGAGGAAAGCGTAGTTGAGCCAAGTAAAGAAGAGGTGCTTTTGACTGAAATAAGGGATATATTAAAAAACAATAAGTAGTTTTAGAAATGGAAACAACCTATATTATTTTAATATTAGCGTTAGTTGTAATTGGCTTTACAACCATAATATTTTTGTTAGCAAGAAAAAAATCTGGTGGCTTAGACGATGAAAGGGTGGGGGCTATGATGGAGCGCTTAAATAATATATCAGAACAAAATTCTAATTTAAAAAGAGAATTAGACGCAAAGCTGTCAGAAACACATCGTAGCAATCAAACGCAATTTAGCGAGACTGCAAAAATTGTGCAAAATATTACTAATCAATCCGCTCGTTTAATCTCTGATGTTAGTGAAAAACTAACCAAGCTTGATGAAACTAACAAGCAGGTGGTTAATTTTTCATCGCAGCTGCAAAATTTGCAGGATATTTTAAAGAACCCAAAACAACGAGGAGTTTTGGGGGAATATTTTTTAGAAGAAACGTTAAAAAATGTTCTACCACCCAACTCATATGCGATGCAATACAGGATGGGCAAAGATGAAAAAACAGGAAAAGACTTAATTGTTGATGCGGTTGTTTTTGTTAAAGATAAAATTATCCCGATTGATGCAAAATTTTCTTTGGAAAATTATGAAAGAATTTTGGGAGAAAATGATAAGGAAAGAAGAGGTAAATTGGAACAACTTTTTAAGCAAGATCTTAAAAATAGAATTGATGAAACTGCAAAATATGTTTTGCCGGAAAAAAAGACAATGGATTTTGCTTTTATGTTTATTCCTTCAGAGGCAATTTACTACGATTTATTGGTTAATAAAGTAGGGGCAGTAAAAGTTAATACGCGAGATTTAATTGAATATGCGTTTCGCGACAAAAAAGTCATTATCGTTTCCCCAACTTCTTTCTTAGCCTATCTACAGACTGTATTACAGGGATTAAAGGCTATGCAAATTGAGGAAAAAGCACAAGAAATCAAGAATAATATTGAAAAGTTAGGAAAACATCTTCTCAGTTATGATGAGTTTATGAAAAAACTTGGCAACAGCATGTCAACAACTGTCAGTCATTATAATAATGCTTATAAAGAATTTAAAAAAATTGATAAGGATGTAACTAAAATTGCAGGAGAAAAATCAAAGGTGGAAACTTTGACTATAGATCGCCCTAAAACTCATGGTGACTTCTAATTACAATTTAGAGCTTTTAGAAAAAGTTTTGGAAATACTGATATTTTATGATTTATTTTCCTTTCCGCCAACTGCCTGGGAAATCTGGCAGCATCATAATACGAAGCTGTCTTTTTTGGAAATAGAGTCAATCTGTAATGATTTAGTAAAAGCAGGCGTTATCTTAGAAAAAGAAGGTTTTTATTTTTTGCCCCAAAGAGAGGATTTAATTGTTACTCGTAAGAAAAGGTATAACTATTCTGTTAAGAAATTGAAAAAAGCATATTTTTTTAGTCGCTTATTTTCTCGTTTTACAGGAATTAAGGCTATCGCAGCGGCTAATTATATTGGTAGTCATAATTGGCGATTAGGTAGTGACATTGATCTTTTTATAATAACAAAAAAGGGTTATCTCTGGCGTAGTCGTTTATATTGTGCCGGATTAGCGCAGCTTCTTCTTAGCCGGCCAACGGAAAAAAAGAAGAGAGATAAAATTTGTCTTAGCTTTTATGTAAGCGAAGAAGCTCTTGATTTAAGAGATTTAGAACTTGCCGGCGGTGATCCTTATTTTTATTATTGGCGACAAGGACTTTTACCGCTTTATGCCTCTGGTGATATTTGGAAAAAATTTATAGAAGCTAATAAGGGGGAAAAGAAGCAACGGAAAGGAGAAATTTTAAAGTTAGGATTTTGGGAAAATATAGCTAAGAAAATTCAGCTTAAAATTATGTCGCCCCGATTACAAGGAGCGCTAGGTAACTCTTCGGGAGTATTAATAAATGATAATATATTAAAACTGTATGTCAGAGAAAGACGTCAGGAATTCCGTGATAAGTTTAATTTAAAAAAGTATGAAATTTTTAAGACTATTAACTGAGGGCCTTTTACTTCTATTTATTTTCTTGTTGCCCTGGCAAACAAAATTAATTATTTTTGCAGCTAATAATAATTTTAATGAAATTAGCTTATACGGCAGTCACTTAGTTTTGAGTTTAGCCTTAATTTCTTTTTTTGTTTATCAAATTAGAAAAAAAAGAGAAGAAGAGAGAGTGCCTAAAATTTGGTATTTTTTGGGTATAATTGAAGTTTGTTTTTTTATTTCCTTCTTTTTTGCTAGTGATAAAATACTGGCAACTTACCATTTTGCTTTATTAATTTTAGGTTTAGCCTTGTTTTATATATTACGAGAAGGATTAAGTCCAGCTTTTTATGCTGATAATATATTTAATCGAAGAAGAGCAATCTACGCCTTCTTAATTAGCACTTTTTTTCATGCTTCTTTAGGAATATATCAGTTTTTTACTCAAAGCACTTTTGCTAATAAGTATTTAGGATTAGCTAAGCATGATCCACAAGTTTTAGGGTCTGCAGTAATTGAGACGGTCTCGGGGCGTTGGCTTCGGGCTTACGGGGGCCTAGATCATCCTAATATTTTAGGCGGAGTCTTGGTTTTTTCACTTTTACTTTCAGTTTTTATTTTAGCTAGTAAAAAAATTATTAATTCACGGATTCAGATATATGGCCTACTTCTTTTGTTTGTTAATTATTTTGTATCTCTTTTGGCCTTATTTTTCACCTTTTCTCGCGCCTCTTGGCTGGCATTCTTTGTTGGCTTAGTTGTTCTTGCGATAACGTTTTTTAGAAAGGAAGATAAATGGATAAAAGGACGCTTTTTAACACTACTTTTATTTTCACTTGTCTTTTTTGCGCTTGCCTTTTTCCCTTATAAAGACTTAGCTTTAACCAGAATTAAAGCTGAAACAAGACTGGAGGTTATCTCAACAACGGAAAGAAAAGAACAGCTAATGGAAGTAAAAAATATAATTCAAAAAAATCCTATTTTTGGAGTTGGAACCGGTAATTATGTTACTCATCTTGAAACCGAAGAGATAGGTAATAATTCCTATGTCCAACCAGTTCACAACTCCTTGCTTTTATTTTTAGCAGAAACTGGCTTAGTTTCATTTTTAGCGCTCATGTTTTTCTTTTTCTTTCTTGTCCGTGATGGCAGGCGAGAAAACTTTTCTTTAGCACTAGCCGTTTCCCTTTTAGTCTTAATGTTATTTGAGCATTGGTTTTTTTCTCTTCCCTTTGGTATTATTTTTTTCTTTTTTATTCTGGGAATAATTTGATAATTTTCTTGTAGCCAAACTAAATCTTTTTCTATATTTGTTAATGTTTTTTTAAAATCCGGCGTATAATCTGCCGGATTTTTCTCTATTTTTTGTTTTATTAAAGCAATGATTGTGGCTATGGTGCCAAAATAATCATCCTGACTGACATGATATTTAACGCTTGTTTTATCCCGGATTAGGAGAATAATGTTTTTGAGATTATAATTTTTTGACATTAAATTAGACTAATATATTTATTATTAGCAATAAGAAGGTGGTCTAATAATTCAATATCAAGAATTTTTCCAGCAGCTTTTAATTTGTCAGTTATTTGCGCATCAGCTTTGGTTGCTTTTAAAACTCCAGAGGGATGGTTGTGGGCAATAATTATTGCCACGGCTCCACACTCTAAAGCTGGACGAAAAACGTCGCGAGCTTGTATGATGGCGGCATCAATAGTGCCAATTGAAAGAACTTCGTCATGGATTAACTGGTAGTGGTTATTTAGATACAGGCCACGAATTTGTTCCTTGTTATAGCGACTCATTTCTTTAAGGTGGTCAAAAGCTTGATTGGAATTTCTTAAAGTAATGAAGCCACCGGGTTTTCTTTGGTAGAAACGACGACCTAATTCAAAGCAGGCAACAATTTGACAGGCTTTTACTATAGGGACTTTTAAGTCGCGACTAATAATTTCTGGATTTTTTTGATAAATTATCCCTTTTTCTCCATATTCACGCAGTATTCTTAAAGACATGGCTAAGACGTCTTCTCTTTTGCTTCCTACTCCAAAAACAATGGCAAGTAATTCTGCCGAGCTAAGTTTAGCGGGGCCAGATTCAAGTAATTTTTCCCGAGGTTTTTCATTGCTAGGCAAATCTTTTACTCCTGAAATTCGGTAATTTTTACCAGAGCAAAGAATTGTATTTTTATCTTTAAGCTGGTAGGTCATATTATTTTGATAAAAATTTTTTTTATGCTTTAAATTATAGCAGAAATGTGCTAGATTTAAAATAACAAGATACAAATAACATGATTTTTTATGAATAAATACGAAAATATAGGACTATCAAATGGGAGCAAATTAATTCTTGTTCCTGAGAAAGATGCAAAAACAGCTACTGCTCTTTTGTTATTTAAAACTGGTTCACGAAATGAAAATAGAGAAAACAATGGTATCTCTCATTTTTTGGAGCATATGTTTTTTAAGGGTAGTAAAAATTATTCTAATACATTAGCCCTTTCAAGCGCCTTTGATGCCTTAGGTTGCGAATTTAACGCTTTTACTGGCAAGGAATATACTGGCTATTATGTAAAAGTGGCGGCTAGTAACTTAGAAAAGGTTTTGACTATTTTCAGCGATATGATGCTTAATCCGAAGCTTGAAAGCAAGGAAATTGAAAGAGAAAAGGGGGTTATAATTGAGGAACTGAAAATGTATGAAGACAATCCGATGATGCATATTGATGATGTTTTAGAAAACTGTCTTTTTGGCGATACGCCAGTTGGTTGGGACACTATTGGCACTAAGGAAAATATTCGTTGTTTTAAAAGAAAGGATTTTGTGAATTATTTAGAAAAACAATATTGCGCTTCTGCCGCTAACTTAGTTTTAGCGGGAGCAGTAAGTGGCCAGGCGTTAAAAAAGGGTAAAGCTTTGCTTAGCGCATTTAATCAGGGCGATTTCAGGTCAGCGGAAAGATTTAACTTAAAACAAAATAAGCCACAGTTAAAAGTAGTTTATAAAGATATAGATCAGACAGTTTTGTCTTTAGCTGTAAGAACCTTTCCCCTTGGCCACCCCGAAGAGCTGAAGGTAAAATTGTTAGCCTTAATTTTAGGAGGTGCCATGAGTTCACGCCTGTTTATTAGCTTACGGGAACGTAAGGGTTTAGCTTATTCGATAAGAACTAGTACCGAATTTTATTTTGATACAGGGTATTTATACACCCAAGCAGGTGTTCCTTTTGACAAGACAGAAGAGGCGATTAAAATAATTTTGCGTGAATACAAACGATTGAAAACAACAAAAATTAGTGCCCAAGAATTAAAAAAGGCTAAAGATATTATTTCAGGAAGAATGATAATGCAAATGGAGTCCAGTGATAATTTGGCTAGTTGGTACGGTGCACAAAGTTTGTTTCGTTCGAAGGTAAAAACCCCTCAAGAGTATTTAGAGCAGATTAAAAAGATTAATGCCTCATCTTTACAAAAAACTGCACGCGAGATTTTTAAAGAAACAGATTTAAACTTAGCATTAATAGGAAGGAATAAAGAGGTGAAGTTAAAAGCATTGCTTAAGATATAAGTTTAACTTATTAGTTATGATAAGTAATAAAACAATTTGGCTCATTATTTTTTCAGGATTAATAATTATTTCTGGTGTTTTTTGGTGGAACATTGATCGCTTAAATCAAGGACAGGACGTAATATGGAATAAAAATTTAAAAACAGAAGAAAAGGTTGTAGTTAAAACAGAGCTAGAAATAAAAGAAAAAAGGCCACTGAGATTTATGTTCTTTGGTGATGTCATGTTAGATAGAAATGTAGCCAATGTTTTAGAGAAAAAAAACATGGAAGAATTATTGGCTGGGCTTTCAAGTAAAGATGATTATTTTAAAAAAAGTGATATAATCAGCGCGAATTTAGAAGGAGCGGTTACCAATGAAGGAAAACATTATGCGCCGGTTAATTTGTATGATTTTGCCTTTCCAGTGGAAAGGCTTACTGGTTTAGAACAGAGAGGTTTTAATTATTTTACTCTAGCTAATAATCATTTCTTAGATCAAGGGGAGAGGGGGGTTAAGGAAAGCCGAGAGAATTTGGCTAAAGAAAACTTTTATTTCAGTGGCGCTCCAGATGCTAAAATAGATGATTTTTCACGGATTGATGTAAAAATAGAAGATAAAAAAGTCGCCTTAATAGGGTTGTCGATGGTGTATAATCATTTTTCGCGTGAGAAGGCTATTGCTTTGCTTTCACAGACAAAAAATGAAGTTGATTTAATAATAGTAAATATTCATTGGGGAAATGAATATGAGCACTTATTTAATAGATACCAACAAGAAGTAGGACATTATTTGATAGAGGAAGGTGCGGATATAATAATTGGACACCATCCCCACGTTGTCCAAGGAATGGAAATTTATCAAGGTAAGCCAATTTTTTATTCTTTAGGAAATTTTATTTTTGATCAATATTTTTCTATTCCCACCCAAACCGGTTTAGCGCTTTATTTAGAAATAGATGAGGAGGAATTAATTTTTAAATTTTTCCCTTTTTCTTCAAAACAATCAGCGCCAACTTTCAAGGAAGATAAAATCGAGATAGAAAATTTTTTAAATGATTTTATTTCTTGGTCAGAAATAGATCAAGAATATTCAACTATGCTTAAAAGTGGCGTGTTGGAAGTTAAAAGATAATAATAAATTTAATGACAGATTTATTAAAAAATTTAAATAGCGCTCAAAAAAAGGCGGTTACTCATTTACAGGGACCACTTTTATTAGTGGCTGGAGCTGGTACAGGCAAGACAACGGTTTTAATTAATCGGTTGGCATATTTGGTTTTAAATAAAAAACAAAGCACTGACAACATCTTGTTACTCACTTTTACCGAAAAGGCAGCAGGTGAAATGGAGGAGCGAGCGGATAGAATACTTCCCTATGGATATACGGATTTATGGATACACACTTTTCATGGCTTCAGTGAGAGAATTCTACGAGATCATAGTTTGGAAATAGGACTTAATCCAGACTTTAAATTATTATCAGAAACAGAACAATGGGTTTTTGTAAAAAAAAATTTAGCCGCCTTTTCACTTGATTATTATCGTCCTTTAGGTAATCCGACAAAATTTATTTCTGAGTTGCTTAAACATTTTTCTCGTTTAAAAGATGAAAATATTACAGTGGATCAGTATTTAAAATATGCAGAAAAATTTAAGGTAGAAAAAGAGGGCGACCAGGAAGAGAAGATGAAAATAACAGAATTATCTCAGGCTTATAGTACTTATAATAATTTATTGTTAGAGGCTGGTTATTTAGATTTTGGCGACTTAATTACTTATACCATTAAGTTATTTAAGCAAAGAAAAAATATTTTGCAGTTTTATCGACAAAAGTTTAAATATATTATGGTTGATGAGTTTCAGGATACTAACTTAGCGCAATATCAATTAATTAAATTACTTGCTTCCCCGAAGAACAATTTATTAGTGACAGGTGATGACGATCAGGCTATATATAAATTTAGAGGCGCTTCGATTTCCAATATTATGCAATTTAAAGAGGATTATAAAGAAGCGCAAGAGGTTGTTTTAACTGATAACTATCGTTCTTATCAAGAAATTTTAGATGCTGCCTATCGTTTTATTCAGCATAATAATCCTAATCGCCTAGAAGATAAATTAAAAATAAATAAACGACTTTTAGCAAAAGCTAAAAAGGAGGTAAAAAAATATAATGTTACGCCAGTTAACTTTTTAAGCTTTGCTGGTGTGGACGATGAGGTCGCTTTTACTGTTTCTAAAATTAAAGAGATTTATTTTTCTGAAAATAAAGAAGAGAACAAAATTAGCTTCAATGATTTTGCTATTTTAGTAAGAGCAAATGATACGGCCAATGCTTATGTAAAAGAGCTGAATCGTCAAGATATCCCCAATCAGTTTATGTCCTGGCGAGGCTTGTATTATAAGCCAATTATTTTAGATATTTTAGCTTATTTTCGTTTACTTGATAATTATCATGAATCAGCTGCACTATTTCGTATTTTAAGCATGGATTCTTTTTTTATTTCTCACACTGATATGGTGGCAATTAATAAATGGGCGCGGCGCAAGACATGCTCACTTTATGAAGCGTTGCAAAATATTGAAAAAATAGTTGAGGTTAGTGGTGCGAGCATAAAAAATTGTCAAAAATTGTTAACGCTTATAAAAGAACATTCACAGCTTGTAAAATCTACAAAACCAACTAAGCTTTTTCTTCATTTTGTTTATGATTCAGGCCTGTTGGCAAACTTAGATAGAGACAGGGACTTAGAGCAGTTTTCTTATTTAAATCAATTTTATCAAAAAATAAAAAAGTTAGAAGAGTCAGGTTCTGATTTAAGATTGAAAGATTTTTTAGAAGCGATTAATCTAGAGCTAGAGGCTGGAGAAACGGGCGCTTTAAAATTAGATTTTTTAGACAATGATACAGTTAAAGTAATGACTGTTCATGGAGCCAAGGGCTTGGAGTTTAAATATGTTTTTCTTGTTAATTTAGTTGATAAAAAATTTCCCACAATTGCGCGTAGTGAAAAAATTTCTATTCCTAAAGACTTGATAAAAGAGAAGGTGCTAGCTGATAAAAATGCACACGTTGAAGAAGAGCGTCGACTTTTTTATGTGGCTTTAACTAGGGCGAAGAAGGCAATTTTTTTAACAGCCGCTAAAGATTACGGAGGCGCAAGAGAGAAAAAGCCATCAAGTTTTTTAGCAGAAATGGGGATTGAGCAAGACGCTAAAATGCTAGAGCCAGTAAGTGTTGAAAATTTGCAGTTTATAAAAGATTTAAAAGGGGAACTAGAAGGTGAAAGAAAAAAGATTACCAATAAAGATGACTATGTTTTACCTGCGAGATTCTCCTTTTCGCAATTAGCCGCTTTTTCAACCTGCCCCCTGCAGTATAAATTTGCATTTGTTTTAAAAATACCAGTAGTTAGCGATAAGGCGGCCTTTGCTTTTGGGCGGTCTTTGCATACAACCCTTTGTAATTTTTTACAGCCTTTATTAAGTGATAAATATAAACAGAGTAGTTTATTTGCCAGCACAGAGAGTAAGAAAAAGATAGAAAATGCATTAAACAAAAAGCGTTTGCAGGATCTTTACTTAAAGTATTGGCAAAGTGATGGCTATCAAAGCAAGGAGGAGAAAGAGGCATATTTTGAAAAAGGAAAAAAAGTTTTAAGTGATTTTTTTCAGGATTATCAAGAAAATAGACCGTTTGAAATTATTTTTTTAGAAAAAAACTTTACTTTTAAAATCGGATTAGATGTTATAAAGGGGACTATTGATAGAGTAGATCGACTACCTGACAAAACACTAGAAATTATTGATTATAAAACTGGAGGCACTAAAGAAAAGCTTGTTTTAGCTGACAAAAAACAATTAATTTTATATCAATTATTTTTAGAAGAGTATTTACAAGAAACGGTCTCTAAGCTAACCTATTATTATTTGGAAAGCGGCGAGAAAAGATCCTTTCTGGCGAGTGAAAAAGAAAAAATTAAAATCAAAGAACAGATTAGAGATGAAATAGCGGCAATAAAAAAAAGGGATTTTCACCCTTCACCTTCACCACTATGTCAGTTTTGTGATTTTAGAGATATTTGTGAATTTAGGCAAGTTTAAATTTTTATATTATGTCCAAGGAGGAAAGATTAATAACCCCACAAGAAAAACCAGAAGAAGATGCCTTAGAGACTTCTTTAAGGCCACGTCATTTTCAGGATTATGTGGGGCAAGAGAGAATTAAAAAGAACCTGGAAATTGCAATTTTAGCGGCTAAAAAAAGAGGTGAGCCGATTGATCATGTTTTACTTTATGGCGCACCTGGTTTAGGAAAAACTACTCTAGCACATGTTATTGCAAATGAAACAGGGGCTAATATTCGTGTTACCTCAGGACCAGCAATTGAAAAAAGCGGTGACTTAGCGGCTATCTTAACTAATTTAGAGGCAGGAGATATATTGTTTATTGATGAAATTCATCGATTACCAAAAACAGTGGAGGAAATACTTTATCCAGCAATGGAGGATTTTGCTTTAGATATTGTAATGGGCAAGGGGCCCAGTGCGCGTACTTTACGTTTAGATTTGCCCCACTTTACTATTGTTGGCGCAACGACTATGGCTTCATTGTTATCGGCGCCACTTCGTGATCGTTTTGGATTATCGTATCATCTTAATTTTTATGAAAACAAGGATATCGAAAAGATTATTAGTCGTAGTGCAAAAATATTAGGGATAGAAATTGCGTCTGAGGCAAAATCGGCAATTTCAAGTCGTTCTCGTCGAACTCCTCGTATTGCTAATCGTTTGTTAAAAAGAGCGCGTGATTACTGTCAGGTTAAAAATGAAGGAAATTTAACTCTACCTTATTGTTTAGAAGCTTTTTCTCTTTTGGAGATAGATAAGTTAGGACTTGATACCGTTGATAGGCGCCTGTTACAGACTATTGCGGAAAAATTTAAGGGAGGCCCAGTGGGATTAAACACTTTGGCAGCAGCTACAGGCGAAGAAGCTGATACCATTGAAAATGTTTATGAGCCCTATTTGTTGCAACTTGGTTTTTTAGATCGCTCTCCGCGAGGACGGGTGATTACGCATCTTGGTCGAGCACACCTTGGCTTAAATGATGAGCCAGAAAATAGCTTATTTTAATAAATGAAAACAAGTAATTTTGATTATAATTTGCCTACTAGTCTTATTGCGCAAAGGCCGGTAAAAAAACGCGATCATTCGCGTCTTTTGGTTTTAGACAAAGAAAAAGGAAGCAGAAAGCATCACTTGTTTTATGAGATTTTAGATTTTTTACAGACGGGAGATTTGTTAGTACTGAATAATTCAAGAGTTTTCCCTGCTCGTTTAATAGGAAAAAAAGAAAAAACACTAGGTACGGTTGAAATTTTTTTACATCAAAAAAAGGAGGTTAAAAAAACCTCAGTTGTTTGGGAATGCCTATTGCGAGGCAAGGTAAAAACAGGGGGGCATGTTATTTTATCGAAAAAAATGAAAGCGAGATTATTGGCGCCGATTGAAGATGGGTTGTGGTTAGTAGAATTTAATTTACCTGATAAAGATTTTTGGCAAGAAATAGAAAAAATTGGTGCAGTACCTCTGCCACCTTATATAAAAAGAGAAAAGAAAAATGAAGAAGATAAAAAAAGATATCAAACAGTGTATTGTCGATCTGATAAGGCTGGTTCAGTAGCGGCACCAACAGCCGGCCTGCACTTTGATAAAAGTTTGCTCAAAAAAATAATTGCCAAAGGGGTAAAAATAGAATTTGTTACTCTTAATGTTGGTCTGGGCACCTTTGCGGCAGTAAAAACAGAGGATATTGAAAAACATAAAATGCACAGTGAGTACGTTGAGATAAGCAAGGAAGCAGCGTTATCTGTTTATCGGGCAAAACAAGAAGGGCGTAGAATAATTGCGGTTGGCACCACAAGTTGTCGCGCTCTTGAATCTGCGGCGGAGGAAATATTGAAGACAAAGGGAAATATTAATGATCCACTTCTTTTTTGGACAGACATTTTCATTTATCCGGGATATAAATTTAAAATTATTGACAGCTTGCTTACTAATTTTCATTTGCCTAAATCAACTTTACTTATGTTAGTTTCTGCTTTTGCTGGACAAAAAAACATTGAAAAAGCTTATCAGGAAGCAGTATCTTTAAAATATCGTTTTTTTAGTTACGGTGATGCGATGTTGATTATTTAAAGGGACGTATTTTCTTGCTTGATTAATCCCTCTTTTTTTGGTATAGTAAATTCTGAATTAAAACTCATTATTAGATAAATTTTAAAGTTTTATCTTTTTATTTTATGCGTAAATTTTTTCTCTTTATCTGGGAGATTGTAAAAATAGTCAGTATTTCTTTGGCTATTATTTTACCAATTAGATATTATCTAATTCAGCCATTTTATGTTAAAGGGGCTTCTATGGAGCCTAATTTTCATGATCATGAGTACTTAATAGTAGATGAAATAAGCTATCGTTTTAATGAGCCACAAAGAGGGCAAGTGATAGTATTTCGCTATCCAAGAAATCCACAGGAATATTATATAAAAAGAATAATTGGTTTGCCAGGTGAAGAAGTGCAAATTAAAGATGGGCAAATATTTATCTACAACGAACAAAGTCCAAAGGGAGAAGTTTTGGTAGAAGGCTACTTGCCAGAAGATTTAAATACTTACAGCAATAGTGATTTAAGCGTTAAACTAGATAACGATGAGTATTTTGTTCTAGGAGATAATCGCTCAGCGTCAAAGGATTCGCGTAGCTTTGGACCTGTGCATGAATCATTTATTACAGGAAAAATATTATTTCGAGGTTGGCCACTTGATAAAATAACAGTTTTTAATAAAGACTATTGGCCTAAATATTAATTATATGCCAAGAAGAAAAAAAACGGCGTCTGATGCGCCAGTTGTTAGAACTACAAGAAAAAATGATAAATTGCCGACTCGTTTATTGGGAATGAAAGATTTTTCTTATTTTGAGCAAGCTTGTTTTGATTTTGCGCTATCAAGAGCGCGGCACTTGGCTCGGGTTTATGGCTTTAAATCAATTAAAACGCCAATTATAGAAAGTTTTGATTTATATAAAAAAACTGTTCGTCACGAAAATGAAAAAGAGATCTACAGTGTCGATGGTGACAAGGGAGAAAAGCCTGTTCTGCGTCCAGAGCTTACACAAGGAATTATTAGGTCATATTTGGAAAATAATCAGGAAATTGAAAATAAGGTAGCGAAGCTGTATTCAATTGGGCCAGTGTTTCGTCGGGAAAAATTACAAAGTGGATATTATCGTGAATCAACGCAGTTTGACTTAGAGGTGATAGGGGCAAGAAAGCCAATGACTGAAGCTTTGTTAATTGCTTTAGCGAGTAATTTTTTTGCTGATATGCAAGTAGATGTTCAATTGCAGATAAATAGTATTGGTGATTTAGTTTGTCGTAAAGAATATTGTGCCAAATTGTCTAATTTTTATAAGGAGAGAGGCAAGAAATCAAAGCTTTGTGTTGCTTGTAAAAATAATTTAACAAAGAACTGTTTAAGTTTATTAGATTGCAAACAAGAAGCTTGTGTTAAATTAAGAGAGGGCGCACCTCAAATTGCTGATTTTCTATCAGAAGCAAGCCGTGATTACCTTGCTAAAACATTAGAAATATTAGATGAGCTAAAAATTAATTATAATTTTAACCCCTATTTGGTAAGAGGATTAAATTATTACAATGATATAGTTTTTGAATTTTGGCCTATTAATAAAGACGATTCAGTTGGAAACCTTGCTTTGGCCGGAGGTGGACGTTATGATAATCTAATTGAAAACCTAGGCGGCTTAAATTTGCCCGCCTCGGGACTTGCCATAGGTTTAGAAAGGGTTGTGTCACGGGTAAGAGATAAGGCAGCTTTGACAAATGTAGAAGAAAGCGATATAGTATTTATTGCTCAATTGGGAGATCAGGCTAAATTAAAAGCACTGCAGCTATCAAATGAATTGTTAGCTCTTGGTTATAATGTAAGGCAATCACTTATTACCGATAGTTTAAAAGAGCAATTAGAAGAAGCAGCGAAATTAAAAGCAAAGGTTTGTCTGATATTGGGCAAAAAAGAAATAATGGATGGCACCATTTTAATGCGTGATATAGATTCTGGTGCTCAGGAAACAGTTGTTTTCAAAAAAGTAAAAGAGCGATTGGCAAAAAGGATGAGCTCTTAAAAATAAATTATTTATTTAATAATTAGAAAGAGAGGTGGATTCAAATGGCTGATTTTAAAAGAAAACCAGGCGAAAGTTTTGAAGGTTTTCTTAGAAAATTCAAAAGAGGCTTAAAAAATAGCAAGCGCTTAGAAAAAGCAAGATCGAAGCAGCATTTAGAGCCAAAGACAACAAAGCGTTTAAATAAGAAGAAAGCGTTATCAGGAATAGCTTTGCAAAAAAAGAATGAAATTCTAAGAAAAACTGGAAAACTACAAGAAACAAGACGTCGTTAAACGTTTAATTTCTTAATGTATAAAAAAGAGTCAAAATTTGACTCTTTTTTGTTTCCTCTATTTTTTCCCATCTTCCCTTGTTCCGGGAAGAAGTCGTTTTATATTTTCGATAGTTGATTTTTTCGCGTGTTGTTTAATTTGATCACGAGCGCGTTTAGTTTTAACGAATTTTAGCCAGTCTTTACTTGGATGTTGTCGATTTTTTTCAACAATAATTTCAACCATATCGCCATTTTTTAATTCTTGATCAAGGCGTCCTAACTTATCATTTACTAAAACTCCCGATGCCTTATTGCCAATATTGCCGTGAACAGCATAAGCAAAATCTATGGGGGTTGATTTTTCTGGTAGCTCAAAAACGTCACCGCGAGGAGAAAAGACAAAAATACGATCTCGAAATATATCCATTTTTATATTTTTGACCAGCTCTGAGGTATTTGTTATTTCTTTTTGAATATCAACAATTTCTTGAACCCAGTAAGGTTGTTGATATTCACTGCTATTTTTTGCTTTATAATACCAATGGGCAGCAATACCATAAAGCGCTTCTTCGTGCATCTCTTTGGTCCTGATTTGAAATTCGGTTGGTTTGCCCTCTGGACCAAAAATTGTTGTATGCAGGGAACGATATCCATTTGGTTTAGGAACGGCGATATAATCTTTAAAGCGATTTGGCTTTGGTTTCCAGATAGTATGAATAACACCTAAAACCTTATAACAATTATCAATTGAAGGCACTATCACCCGCAGGGCAAAAACATCATAAATCTCGTTGAATTTACGATCTTTTTCTTGCATTTTTTTAAAAATACTATAGAGATGTTTAAAACGGGCTTCAATTTGGTATTCAATATTAGCCTCGTCTAATTTTGGGATAAGAATTTTTTTTACTTTTTGCAAAAAACGCTGCCTTTCTAGTTTTTTTTCAACTTCGTATCTGTATTCTAATTCGTTAAATTTTTCCGGATAAAGATATTTAAAACAAATATCTTCCATTTGCCACTTTAAACGTTCTATTCCGAGAAGGCCGGCAATAGGCGCGTATATCTCTAGAGTTTCAGCGGCGATTCGTCTTCTTTTCTCTTCAGGCAGGGAGTCAAGGGTGCGCAGGTTATTTAAACGGTCGCAGAATTTAATGAAAATTACACGCAAGTCGCTGGTCATAGCAAGAAACATTTTTTTTAAATTTTCACGATATCTTTCTATGCCGCGATATTTAATTTTTCCTAATTTAGTAACCCCTTTTACTAAGGAGGCGACTTCAGATCCAAATTTTTCTTCTATATCCTCTAAAGTCCTTTCTGTGTCTTCAGGGACGTCGTGTAATATGCCAGCGGTAACAGTGGGCAGGTCAGCTCTGATTTCTGCCAAAATATAAGCGGTATGTAAAGGGTGCTGAATATAAGGCTCCCCATTTTTTCGCATTTGCCCCTTATGCGCTTCTTCTGCAAATAAAAAAGCTTCTTCTAAAATTTTAGCCTTTACCCCCGGGTTATTACTTTCAAATTTTTTTATTATTCTATCTATGTTCATAAAGTATTTTATTTTTACCCGTCTTCATGCTATAATTTAACTATATTAATTATAGCAATATAAGAAGCAACTTAAAAGGCTTCTTCAGTTTAAAATGTTAAAAAGAAAAAAAATAATAATCGGTATTTTACTGGTTTTTTCTATTTTTTTAGTGACACATTTAGTGCAGGCACAAGATTTTGGCTTACAAGAAGTTGACGAGACCATTAATCTCAGCGCCGATGATCCGCGTACTATTGTGGGCAGAATTATAAACTTTGTTTTAAGTTTTTTAGGGATAATTTCCTTGGGGCTTATTATTTATGCGGGATTTTTGTGGATGACATCTGGCGGCGAAGAAGAAAAGGTCAGGCGAGCACAGAGTATTTTAAAGAATGCAATTATTGGCTTGGTGATTATTTTATCAGCTTGGGGAATAACCACTTTTATCATTTCTCGCTTGTGGGGAGCAACTCAAGGCGGTGAAGTTACAGTTAGCCCCATAGGCAATAATTTATCCAATAATTATGGATTAGGTGCTATCGGTTCTTGCTCGGTTGAATCAGTTTATCCAGAAAATGGGCAAAAAGATGTGGCCCGAAATACTGCTATTATTATGACCTTTAAAGAAGCTGTCGGTTTAGCCTCAGCTTGTGTTAATGAAAGTGGGACCAGTTGTGCTTGTAATAACGCAGATTGTTCTTATATTAATCCAAATACAATACGTATTTTTACCGAAAACTTAGGAGATGCTTGTGGTGATACTTGTCCAGAGGTAAATACTAATGTGAGCGATGTTACAGTGTCAGTTTCTTCCGATCAAAAAACCTTAGTGTTAACACCGCTAGCATATTTAGGTTCAGCTGATAAAAAAACAGATTATGCGGTAAAAGTGACAGCTGATTTAAAAAAATCTAATGGAACCTCAATGTTCGCTTCTTGCAGTACAAATTATTTAAATTGGGGTTTTGAAGTTAGTACCAAATTGGATTTAACTCCACCTCAGGTTGTCTCCAGAGGTTTGTTTCCGCAACCAGACAATGAGGCGGATGTGTTTGCGGTAGCAAGCGCCGCTCAAGCGGCTAACGGAGAAATCTTTGTTAAAGATTGTCCGTCTACATTTAAGGCGGCGGAAGTAATCTCAGTCTCACAAGATGCTCAGGTTAGCCTTAATTATCATGGCAATCTCACCGATTTTAAAGTTTCAGTTCCCGCCGATGCTCCTGGTCGAGCGCAATTGTTTAACGCTGCTGATAACTCTTCTTTAGGAGTGGCGGACTTTGATGAAAATATGGTAGTAAGTTTTGAAAACTATTTTTCTTTAAAAGTAGAAAGCACCGATCCTGGGAATTTATGGGAGATAAAAATTAATCCGGAAAGAAGAGCTGATTCTCTAAAAGTTGGAAATCAAGTTTATATTTTTTCTGATACTGGAGAGAATAATAATATTGTTGTAAATGAAGGAAATTGTGATACACGACAACAAGCAGCCAATATTCAGGCAAAATTAAGTGGACACCCTGATATAAATGTTAGCATTTTAGATAATCGCGTTATTTTGCAAGCTAAGGTAGCAAATAGCATGGGAAATGAGATTGAATTAGCAACTACTAATAGTCAGGCTTTAGAGCTTATTCCTTTTACAGGCGGGACTGATTTAGAGAGTTCGTATCAGGTAAAAGATAAGAGAGATACGGCTATGAATACAGTAATTAAAATAACCTTTAATGAGCCGATGAATCCCATTAATATTTCTGGCCCAGCAGCGGTAGTGTCTCCCTTTATTAAAGTGGTTAACGCTCGTACTGATGCTCTAAGTGAAGGCAGTGCTTGTTCTTTAGATAATCAATGTAAATCGTATAATTGTGAGGGATCTGTTTGTGTTGGCGATTATTTAAACGGTACTTTTATGGTCAGTAATAATTATAGAACGGTTGAATTTATTTCTGATAACGAGTGTGGGATCAATGGCTGTGGTGAAAAAGTATACTGCCTGCCCCCTAGTAGTCAATTAGCGGTAGAATTAAAGGCAGCTGATTTAAAAAATTGTATTTCAAATCAAGATTGTTTAGGATTTACTCCATTTCAAACTTGTGCACTTGGCGCCTTAGGTTATCGCACTTGTCAAGATAATAGTCAAAGAAATTATCCAGCCGCTGATACTATAAATTTAAATGGCGCTACCGATGTTGCTTTAAATTCCTTGGATGGGAATCGCGACACAGTTGTTGATGGCCCCTTATTATTTTTTAATGAAAACACAGGTGATGTAAATAATCGTGATAGCTATAGATTTTCTTTTTTTGTAAATGATCAAAAGAATTTACAATCTCCAGCTATTACTAATATTGTTCCCCTTGGTGGACAAACGGGAATTGTCACTTTAACAACGCCAGTTGAAATATCTTTTAATACCTTAATGATGTCAAGCACCTTACGTTCCGGAGGGTCTATTTTAAGTAGTGGCACAGAGAGCGTTGCTCATAAGCTTATTAATTTAAAGAGTTCGCAGGAATCTCCTTTAGGTTATTGGTTAACAAATAAGGACCTTGATACAGGGGCTTTAGATGGTGTTGTTGATGTTACCATAGCTGAAATCCAGCACTCTCCATTTTTAGAGGCCCTTTCTTATAATGCTCAGGTGGGATCAGGAGTAAAGGATATTTATCAAAATTGTTTTAAACCTAGCGCTGGTCCTGGTTGTGAGGCAAACTGGGAGAATCCTTCTTGTTGTTTTGGAGTAGCAACTGGTACTTTAAACGAAAATGGTGATTGTAATTAAATTTATAAATAAAAATTTTAAAATATAAATTTGTGAGAAAAAAAATTTTTAAAAATTTTTTATTATTTTTCTTAATAGCATCAGGTCTTGTAATTTTTCGCTTTGCTTTAGCGCAAGATTTTGGCACTAATGAAGTAAGTCAGGGCTTAGATGGCGCTTTAGCGCAAGGTGATCCGCGAACAATAGCGGGAAGGATTATTAATATAGTTTTAGGCTTTCTGGGAGTGGTATCGTTAGGAGTTATTATTTATGCGGGTTTTTTGTGGATGAGTTCAAGTGGAAATGAGGAAAAAATAGCTAAAGCAAAAAAGACTTTAACGAGCGCAGTTATTGGTTTGGCTATAATTTTAGCATCCTGGGGAATTGCTACCTTTGTTCTTAATAGATTAAGTGGGGCGACTCAGGGAACATCAAGCGGTGGCGTTTGTAGTGAAGGGGCAAGCCTAGCTTGTGGTTGTGGTGGTGTTATGTATTGCCAGAATGGTTATTGGGGAGCTTGCTACGGATCAAATTGTGGTTTTGGCGGCGGAACTGGTCCGACAACTTGTGATTCAAGTCCTAATCCAGGCTGTCAAGCCAATAGCAATATTTGTGCTTCTGGTTATTATTGTGATAGTGCCTGTCTTTGTCAGCCCCAAGGTAGTATTGGCGACTCCTGCGATCTTAATCCAGAGTCTGCAACTTGTAATGCTAGTGACGACTTGTGTGGTGAATTTTTATCATGCGATAGTAGTACCTGTACCTGTTTTGGGCCACCTGTTATTACAGGCGTTAGTCCTATGGGTGGTTTTTGTAATGAAGATAAAAATAAATCTTGTAAAAGTGATACTGATTGCGTCTCGGGATGTAATTTAATTACACCCAATGGTGCAAGTGGTAATTTTATAACAATTTTAGGAAATAGTTTTGGTGAATATGATGCAGCTGTAAGTCGGGTTTATTTTTCTAATAATCAATTAGGAAGAAATCCAATTGAAGTTAATCCAGTTTGTGTTAATTTTTGGACCAATGATCAAATTGTAATCGCTGTTCCTCCCGGAGCAGTAGATGGGCCAATTAGAGTTACTCGCTCTGATGGTTTATCAGATTTAAGCAATGATAATTATGGGCCAAAAATTCCTGATTTTATTGCTAATAACATTGTTCGTCCTGGTTTATGTAGTGTTAGTCCAGAGTCTGGTCTTTTGGGCGAAGAGTTGGCTTATCAAGGCATTAACCTGTATTCGGGCGAGGCTTATTTTGGTAATTATAATTCAAACATCCAAGCCTTAAATTCTAATTTTGTTCACCCCAGTGGCTTATCAGGACTAGCTTCTTTACCGAATATTAAAACCGGTGAAGCAGATAGTTTTGTGATAAGTAGTTTAGGTGGAAACAAACAGGCAAGTAATTATATACGTGTAGCTAAAGAAGCTGACCCAAAAGAAGGCGCTTATTTAATTTCTTTTGCGCCGACTGAAGGAAAAACAGGACAATACGTTACCATTAACGGATCTGGGTTTGGTGGCGCCAAAGGGACGTCTCGGGTTTATTTTGGAAACGTTGAAGCAAATTATGATTTTCCAGCAATTTGCTCTTCCTCAGTTTGGAGTGATAATCAAATCATTGTGAAGGTGCCAGAGGGGATGGTAAATGGGAGCTATTATATTAAATTAGATATAGAGGGGAAGACTATAGATAGTAGTAATCTTTCACCTAATATATTTTCAGTTAACAATTCCCTATCTTTGAAAACAAGTCTTTGTAAATTGGAACCTAATCAGGGAACGGCGGGTACGCCAGTAAAAGTTTATGGCGAATATTTTGGTGATGAGGGTCGTGAGGGTTTAACTAGGTTTCATCGAGAAAAAAATATCTCAGGAACGATAAGTAAAGAAAATGATGCTGATGTTTTAAATATTTCTGTGCCTGCGGGAGCAATAACGGGTCCAGTAAAAGTGGTAAAGAATGATCAATGGGGTAATGAGCTTAACTTTACCGTTGCTAGTTGCAAGGTCAACAGTGATTGTCCGGGACAAGTTTGTTGTCCCGCTAATACTTATAAGAAGGGGCGCTGTGTTAATAGCCTGTCTGAATGTTTAATTGATATCCCTAACTCTGTTTTTGAATGGAGCTTTTCTACTGGCTATACTGGCACAACAATTTCTGATCCAACTGAAACTTGTGGCACTCTAGCAAGTTATTATGGTTCTTGTCAGACGGGAGTTTCTTGTCCTAACAAACCAGGGGTTTGTTCCCCTTATTCTGGAGGAGGAAAACAGGTGGTTGCAGATTGTGATTATTCCTGTTCTTCGGTAGCTGGTTGTAGTGGCGGCCTTGGTTCTAGTTCTTGCACCTACGATGAAATGATCAATAAATGTGTAAAAGATGGAAGCTCTGGTATCTGTAGTTTACCTCAGACTAAAGTCTTTACCATTGCGGGCCAGGAGTATGAACTTAACTTGACCTGTAATGCAGAGGGTAATTGGCAAACAGTTACCCCCACTTCTTGTCCTGATGGTTACGAAAGAGGACTTAACGATGTTTGTGTTGATAAAGCCTCTGTTTGTAGTTTGTGTGATAGTAATTTAAGTTGTGAGAAAATAGGAACTGAAGGTCGCTGCGTGTCTAAAACAATTTGTCCTTCTGGTTCAGTTTGTGAAGAAACTGGTCAAGAAAAAGATAGTTGTATCGCTTTTTCTGATCCAAGCTGTGATTGTTGTTGTCGTATTGGTAATAGCGCTCAAGATTGTTGCGCTCCTTTAGAATGTACGGGCACTTGTGGCAGTGACACTACAGATGATGGTGCTGGTTTTGGCGCTTGTTCCGGTTGTGCCCTAGTGGGAACAACGCAGGCAGAACATGATGCTGCCTGTAATTGCGCTGGTAGTAGTGGTCAGTATTGCAGTATAAGCCCAGAGACTCCAAATGGAATTTGTTCAGATTGTAGTAATTTGAAGATGGCAAGTAGCTGTGCTGATCATAGTTCAGTTTGTTGTTATGATGCTCGTCAAACCGCATCTAATAGTGATGATATTTGTCGTGGTGGCAGTGGCTTGGAGATTAGCAATAATCCGCTCCATCCCGATTATGGTTATTGTGCTTATTATAATTGTGATAGTAATGATAGTTCGCTTTGTGCTAGTTCTACTCCGGTTAAATTAGGTTTATTTAAAAATGTTTATGATTGTGAAATCGGAGCAGCCGAAGGAAAATGTGATATTTGTGCTCTTTATGACGGGAAAAAGGATGATTGTTCGCAAATTTCTACCTGTTGTTTTGATTATAATACAAGCAAGTGTTTAGGCGGAGAACGAATAGTGGATGGTGAAAATAGTGGATATTGTGCTTATTATGACTGTGGCGACTTGCAAGCAACTCCACCGCAAAATCCAAATACCTGTATTCCTGAAAAAAAATTAAGTGGAAAATACTCTAATTTTGATTCTTGTGTTGCTGGGTGTTCCTATGGTTCAAGTGGGGCAGGACAAAACTGCGTGTCTCAGACTACAGCCTCAGTTTGTAATTTCGATATATGTAATTATCCAGGCTCTGATTGCTTAGTCGAAAATGGAGAGCTTGCCTCAGACGCTTCTGATTGTGGAATTTGTTGTTGTGACCCTGCTAATCCAACCTCTTGTCAGATAGGAGAAGGATCTAGCTTGTATTGTCAGGCAAATGTTGGAAATTGCACAGGTGAGAATCGTGGTTTATGTTGTGGTTGTCAGCAAGATAGTGAATGCGGAAATGCGGCGGCAGTAGGTTGTGGTTTTGACTCTTGTTGTGAGGCGAGACCAACCATTGCCTCCTCTTCGCCTTTAAGTGGTGATGAAAATATTTGTCGCAATGCGGTGATGTCATTGAGTTTTAGTCAGACCATGGATTTTGCTAGTTTAGAAAATAATATTATTTTACTTCAAGAAATGGAATATGGCAGCAGTGTTTGTCCAATTGGCACCTTCGCCTATGAAACCGAGGGAGTAAAAGAGAGAAGTAAAATAGTAAAATTATTTTATAATTTAAAAACTAAAATTAATAATTTCTTTAAGGGCAGTATTTTTAAGAATGAGACTGTGTTGGCGCAATTACCAGACTCTAATCGTTTATACTGCACTACAAATATAAATGTATCAACTGAAAATACTTTAAGCCAAACAATAGTAAACGTCATGCCACGAAAGCTATTGGCGCCAGATACAAATTATTTCTTAATCATTAAAGGAGATGAAGAATTAAATAGCCAGACCGGTGTTATTAGCTCAACGGGCATAGGATTTAATGGTGACGGTTTGGAAAGTGATGGAGTCTTTACTGAGGGTGAGCATCTTAAATTTAATGATAAAAGTTATAAAAACTCTCATATTGTTCAATTTAAAACTTTATCAGACAAGATAACCAATTCTGGTGTTTGTGAAATTGATCATACTAGGGTAAGGCCAAGTTCATATCTTTTTAAAACAACTGAAAATGATTTAGATGAAAATGATGACAACCCAAAAAGTGGTAACTTTGATACAGCTTTTGATAGGGATAAAGTGTTTACCGCTTGGGCTTATAGCTCTAATAGTCAGCTTTTACAACCGGTAACTGGCTATTTCTGGAATTGGAATTTTAAGTTAACAGATACTTCCGTTGCAACTATTTTAGAGGTAAATGATTTGGAGGAAAATAAGGTATTTATACGTGCTAATGGCGGAATTACTGATGCTAGTACAAAGCTAGAAGCTTCAGTTGATATGAGTAATTTCTTAGGAGGCAGTGCTAACAGTAGCTTAGATTGCAGTTGTGTTGATGATGTTTGCTCCTCTAATTGTCTGAATGCATTTTCAGCAGGTGATGGAGAAAAGGCAATTAGTAATATTTACGTCTTTATTTGTAACAATCCTTGGCCACCGGTTAATCTTGATGGCACCTGGCAGCCATGGAGTGATAATTGTAATGCGGCGCTTGGGGATTGCACAGATTTTAGTTATAAATTTTATTATTGTCGTGACTCTGGAGAGCCTGGCACCTTTGATGATTTGCCAGCGATTAGCGATAAAGCTGTTATTAGAGGAGAGAGCTCAGTTTTGGCTTGTAGTTTAGATGGTTCGCCTTGCAATACTTTAAATTCAGTTTGTGGTAACGATAGAAATGGTGATGGACAACTTGATGGAGTCTGTGTTTGGAGTATTTTAAAGGAATCATATTTTTTCCGAGAACAAGTATTGCCACCGGGAAACATCAATTCTATTGTTGATACGAAATTAGGAGGAGAAGTGCTTATAAACTGGACTTCATTTAGTAGTCAAGTAAAAAGTTATAAAATTTATTATGGTCAAGCAGGTAGAGCAAGTAGTGTTTATAAAGAAGTAACAAAGGAACAAGCACAGTGTCAGACAGTTGGTGATAAATTTAATTGTCAAACTAAGATCGGCGGTTTAGAGGATGGCAAGCCTTATGTATTTAAATTATCAGTAATTTCAGAAAATAATACGGAAAGCATTTTGAGTTCAGAGAGAATGGCTGTCTCTAGTGATCAGACGCCACCATTGGCGCCAACAAACTTTATTATCTCTAGCTCGACTGGTGACAAATTATCTTTTTCCTGGGAGAAGAATGATGCTAGCACAGTAAGCTATCGCTTATTTAGAGGTATAAATAGCGGAAAGTATGGAGAGTATTTAAATATTGGAAATCAAACCGAATTAGTGTTATCAAAAGATACTTTAAATCCTGATAATAATTATTTTGCTCTTTCTGCTTTTGATGATAACGGAAATGAAAGCGTAAAATCAGAAGAAGTTGTGTTTTTCTATGAAGATTAATTATATATTGAGAATTAAATAATATATTATATGAAAACTAAATTAGCATGGCGATTTTGTCTTTTGGCAATATTTGCCATTTTCTCAGTTTTATTTTTTGTCCAAAAAAGCGATGCTCAAAATCAAAATGATGCAATTGGAATTAGAATAGTACCCAATCCTAATCATTACAGCATTTATCGCTGGTATCAAAACCAGGGCTTTACGGGGTCGCCACAAGCGCTAACCGTCGATGGTTATGAAGCTTTACGTGATGGGCGCACAGTTTATGTTAACGCTGCCCATATAGTTCCTGAATCAAAGCAAATCTATACTAATATTTATTTAATTTCTTATAATCAGGATTCAGAAGATAATACAGTAGATATTTTGGGACAAATAATTTCACATTGGAAATTTAATGATAATTTGCCAGACACCGAAGCTACTTGTTCTATCTCTGCACTTAAATGTTCTAGTGATTCTGAATGTTTTTCTGGTCAAACTTGTTCCTTAGATAGCGGCACCTGTCAATTGGAAGAGGGTAAAGTTTGTCAGGTTGATGCTGATTGTCCAGTGAATTTTTTCTGTGATAGTCCAAAGGCAAAAATAGTGCGCGATTTAAATCGAGTTGGAAAAATGGAGGAATTAAGAGAGGCTTTATCAAAATACAGGGATAACAATAATCATTATCCTTTAATATCTTCTGGTAGCTATTTGCCTGGTGTAAGTACTTCTCTTTGGCCATCATGGCAGGAAACATTTTTATCTAATTTATCCTCATCCAGTGTTTTTCTAGATCCAATTAATCGTTTTGGAGTTTGTTCAGGTTATGATAATAAGACATGTTGGGATAAAGATGCGCAAAAATTTATTTATTCAAAAGAGGGTTTAACCTTGAAATTGCCAAATGATAGTTATGCCTTTGTTTACACTACCAACGAAAGCGGCTCCGATTATAATTTATGCGCTGTGATGGAAAGCCGGGATAGTTCCGATCCATTGCTTGGTTATAGCTTAAATCCTAATGATCCTGCTGGTAGTAGTTGTGTAACGGCAACTGGTATTATGGCTGGAGGTAGCTTGATATCTAACCAAGCACCTCAAATTTCTGAATTAGTACTAAGTGGTATATCGGGGCAGGAATTTAACGGTTTTATTAAAGCAACAGACAGGGAAAATGATCCCTTGTTTTGGCGCTTGGAAACAGGGGGCAATTGGTCTGGTTGGTCGGCCGCTCCAATAATTAAGGGGACTAATGATTTGCAGCAAAAGAAAATTTTTGCAGAAAAGGCAGGCGGGCCTGGCACTTATCCAATTACGATTGTAGTAACAGATAGCAAGGGGGCTAGCACCGCCACCACCACCAGCATTAATATTAGACAGGCTGGGACTTTAGCTGAGGCAAATGAATATATCTATCGCCTTGATCCGACCTTACCCTTTAATTACGGTTATTATGTTAGCGGTAGCACTAGCGCGCCACAAAATACAGTTACTTTAGTTAGTGGGCCCAATGTGTTAAACATGTCAGGTATTGATAAAACGTCTATCGCTGAGGGAATTAATCGTGTAAAGGTGAGTTATAGAGGTATATTTTCAACTAATTTGACTTTTAAGGAAGATAGTGAAAGTTATTACAAGCTATCAGCTAGTGGCGCCAATGATGCTGCTACTGAAAATATGTTTGTTATTAAAATAAAGGTAGAAAAACCAATTTTAGATTTTTCATGTGATACGCAAATTCGTCAAGGGCAAGAATATAATTGTTTTATTGGTCAAAAGAGCCAAGGCAATTATAATATTTCATATAGTGCTGATACACCCCTACCTGATGGCTTGGAACTTGTTACAGTAGATAATGAAAGTGGGGGGCAAGATGTGTATTTAAAAGGCGTTGCTAATGTAATTAACCCTGGTCAGGAAATTAGAATTAAAGCGGTAAATGATTATGGCACTGAAAATATGAAAAGCTTTATTTTACGTATTAATAGTTACTGTGGTGACGGGATAAGGCAGGCGCCCAATACTGAAGGAAAGGGAGGTGTTTATAATAATGGATATGAAGCTTGTGATGGATCTTCTTTTGTTGCAAGTAGCGTGGAGATGAGTGATAAAACAAGGCAATACGCTTGTAATAATCCAGACAGTGGAAGCACGCCAACTCAAATTTCTACATATGATTATTGTATTTTTAAATCACCTCTAGATGGTGGTGGTTTTTGTGGTGATACTTATTGCCAAACAGAAATAAATAATATTGGTGGAGAGAACAAATCAAATTGTCCCTTTGATTGCGACCCTAATTACTTAGG
>JAQWDY010000003.1:54726-80208 GCA_028705215.1 Patescibacteria group bacterium
AAGCACATCCTTAGATGGTCGCATGGATGCTAGCGGTAAATGTGTAAAAAATAGCAGCATGCCAAGTGGTGGCAGTAGTGGTGGCGGTGGTACAATTGGAGGAGATATAATAAATGATGATTACCAAAATCAGGATTTTATTGATCAGCAAAAAATGATTCAAGAGTAATAATAAAACTATATGAATAAAAATAAAATTATAATTGGCGCAATATTAGCTTTATTACTTATTGTCACACTTAGTTTCTTCATATTTTTTGATTATTCCAATGAAGATTATAGGGATGTCGTGCCGGAAGTATATGAGCCAGAGTATATGACTCTTGAAGAAAAAGCCTCTTTTTCCTTGCCAGAAGATTCTAAAATTCAAGTTTTGAAGCGCAATGACGGAGGGAATGTCACTGTTTATAAAATAATAAGAGAAGAAGGGGATGAGGTTATTGATATAGAAGCGATTGATAGGCCAGTTGATCCTCGTTATTAATGAATTTAGCAAATATATTGTTTAACTTTGTTTGTCTTTGTTAATTTTTTTGGTTATAATATAAAAATAATGATTAAAAATAAAAAATATGTTTGAAGATTTAAACAATGCAAACTCTGATTCTGGCTCAAATCCTGCAAATAGCAACTCTATGCCCAATCAGAATTTTCAAAGTCAACCGGAGGTAGACGATATTTTTGCCGAAACTGATGGTGGAGATAATAATGTTGGTCAAGTGCCAGCAAGAAAATCTGATATTGTTACTAAACAGGTAGGGCTTGGTGCTAGTAATAATTTAAATTATGAACAGCAGGAAGATGAGGGCGAGAAAAAGGGAGGAAAAATGTTTACCATTGTTGTTGTGGTTATGGTTGTTATTATTTTAGGCTTGCTAGGCTTTTTAGTTTACAGTAAATTCTTTCAACCGGAAGATGATGTTGTGATAAATAATAATGTTCCTGATGTTGTCAATAATGAGGCACAAATTAATGAAGAAAATGATTTAAACCAAAATCAAGAGGAAGAAATTAACAATGAAAGCACGACTACTCCTGAACTTGATGATTTTAATGATTTTATTCCCCTTGTTCCCGGAGAGGATGATGAAGATCTTAATTTAGAAGAAGAGACTGAAGTTATTGTTGATGAGCCAGTAGTGCCAGTTGATTCTGATGATGACGGGTTAACCGATGAAGAAGAGCTTTTATACAAAACTAATCCTTTATTAGTTGATACAGACGGTGATGGTTTAAGTGATTATGAGGAGGTTAAAATTTATAAAACTGATCCATTATTAGTTGATACAGATGGTGATGGTTATCCTGATGGAGAGGAAGTGCAAAATGGCTATAATCCACTTGGAGAGGGCATGTTGGCTAGTTAATTTATTTGCTAAATTATTAAAGGTGGGAATTATTAATTGATCTTAATAGATGCTTTTTTTATGTCAGAATCAGATAACAATATAAAAATACCTGGAAATAAAAAGAAAAAACAATCTTTGCGCTTATCTTTAGGTGTGCACGCCATGCCAAAAACAAGTGAGAAAAACTTTAAATCATGGTTCTTAATAGGCGGAATGATGTTTTTTATTTTAGTTATTATCTTTTTATTTTTTGTTATTTAGTTATGTTTAATAAAAAGAAAAAATCAACTAAAGTCGAAGATGAATTAGCTTCTCAGGTAAATCAGGATTTAATTGTTCATAACATGCCTCAAGGTCATTTAAGTGGCTCAGATTCAAGCTATAGCGCCGCTCCTAAGACGGGTATCGTTATCGAAGATGAGGGACAGAAAAAGTATAAAATGGTCGGAGCTTTAATAATCGGACTAGGGGTTATTTTAGTGGCAGTGCTTATTTTTATAAGTTATCGCTTCTTTTTTAAACCGCCAGTTGATAATGCAGAAATCGTCTTGGATAATAAGCCTGAAGTTGAGGTGATAACAGAAAACGAAGAGGAGGATGATTTAACGGCCACCACCACAGTAGTAGTTGAGCCAGAAGTTATTATTGAAGATGTTCCAGATGAAGAAGATGTTAATGAGGAGGAAGAAGATTATGAATTTGAGTCATCTTTAATAATAGATTCAGATAGCGATGGTTTAAGTGATGAAGAGGAATTAGTCTTTCAAACTAATCCAAATTTAGAAGATAGCGATAATGACACTTATTCCGATCTTGAAGAAATTAGGAATTTATATAATCCCAGTGGCGGGGGGACCTTAGAAGATGCTTCTTATATGTTGCGCTATTTTTCCAGAGTAGCAAGTTATTCTTTCTTGTATCCAAGAAGTTGGGATTTAAGTTCTACTAATAATGATTATACTGTTATAATTGCTGCACCTGATAATTCTTTGCTTCAAGTTTCGGTGCAACCTAATAATAGAATGCAAACTATTTCTACTTGGTATGAATCTACCGTAGGAGAGGCGTCAGTAAATAGCGAGGTTCAGGGTGATGGTTGGTCCGGAATCATGGGAGCGGATAATATGAACTTTTATATAACAGACAATGAGCTAGTTAATATTTATGTTGTTTCCTATATTGCCACAATTAATAATAAGGTTTTATATCCTAATGTTTTCCAACTTTTGATAGATACTTTTAAAATTGAGCAAATTTAGTAGTTTATAAAAATAAAAAACAGCCTTTTTAAAAGCTGTTTTTTTGTTTTTTATTTTATTTTATAATTTTATCAATAATGCCATACTTTAAAGCTTCATCAGCGGTCATAAAATAGTCTCTATCACTATCTTTTTCAATTACATCTTCTTTTTTCTTAGTATGAAAGGCGAGCAATTTATTTATTTTTGCCTTCGTTTTTAAAATATGCTCAGCTCTTATTTTAATATCAGAAGCTTGTCCTTCAGCGCCGCCCATAACTTGATGTATCATAATTTCACTATTTGGCAAAGCTAAACGTTTCCCTTTGGCACCAGCAGCGAGAAGAACGGATGCCATAGAGGCAGCTAGGCCGACGCAGATTGTAGAAACATCAGATTTTATGTATTGCATGGTATCGTAAATAGCGAGCCCGGCGCTAACAGAGCCTCCTGGTGAGTTGATATAAAACTTAATTTCCTTATCTTTTTCTTCCGCGTCAAGAAAGAGAAGTTGAGCGATGATTATATTTGCGACATGATCATCGATGGGTTCTCCTAAAAAAATTATTCTGTCTTTTAATAAGCGTGAATATATATCATAGGCTCTTTCTACATTTCCTTCTTTTTCGATGACAGTTGGGATAAGTGGCATAGATTTAGTAATTAATAATTAAAATTATCTTTTCAAGTAAAATTGACAAATATAAATAATCAATTTGTTAGATTAATTATAAATAAAAAGCAGGTTTTTGTAAAGAGGGGAGACTTGATTTTTATCTTAGTTTGTCCTAAGATAAAGGAAAGTTTTAATATTTAACATTTACCGGTTTAAATAAATGATCGGTTTTTATTCTTTAAGCTAATTATTATGGCATTTTCAAAAAAATTTTCCCAGTTATCGCTAAAGGCAAGAACGAGCTGGATATTGGGCTTAGTTGCCATCTTCACTCTAGCTGTTTTTTTGATTGCTGGCGGCAATTACTACAACAGTTTTGCGTACAATTTGGCTAAAAAAACTAACGACACGATTGTCTTGCCACAAATTAAAGAAATTCCTTTTAATTTAGGGCTTGATTTACAAGGAGGGACACAATTAGTTTACGAGGCTGACATGACAAATATTGCAGAGGCGGATAGGGCGGAAGCAATGGAATCAGCACGAGATATTATTGAAAGAAGGGTAAACGCATTTGGGGTAAGTGAGCCCTTGGTACAAGCTAATAAGGGGCTAAGTGGCGAATTTCGTTTAATAGTTGAGCTTGCTGGTATTAAGGATGTTGAAGAGGCAATTAAGATGATAGGAGAAACGCCAATTTTAGAGTTTAAAGAACAAAATTTGGATTTAATAAATACTTTGTCTCAGGAAATTAGTCTAGAGGAGGAAGATATAAAAATTGAAACTGAGGGTGATGAAAACGTTGAAGTTGTAACCGATGAGGCAGAATCTTTGCCAGCGCCTGAAATTACCGAAGATGATTTATGGCAAGACACTGGATTGACTGGTAAATATTTAAAACGCGCTACCTTGCAATTTAATCCTAATGATAGTACGCCGGAGGTGTCTATCCAGTTTAATGAAGAAGGTGATAAATTGTTTGCTGAAATTACTGATCGTAATGTTGGTAGACCGGTGGCTATATTTTTAGATGGATATATTATTAGTGCGCCGACAGTAAATGAAAAAATTGTTGGCGGACAAGCTTTAATATCGGGGCAGTTTAATATTGATGAAGCTAAAGACTTGGTAAAAAGATTAAACTCAGGGGCCCTGCCAGTGCCAATTTCTTTGGTGTCACAGAAAACCGTTCAAGCTAGTTTAGGCATGGAGTCGATAAACGATAGTTTGATGGCGGGCTTAATCGGTTTGTTACTGGTTTCTATTTTCATGGTTTTAGTTTATCGTTTCCCTGGTTTATTGTCAGTTATTTCCTTGACTGTTTATGGCCTTACAATGTTAGCTATTTTTAAAGTGATTCCAGTGGTTGTAGCTTTGGTTTTAGTCTTTGTGATGATTGCTCTGATTTTTTATTCCTTTCACGAAATAAAAATATTTGACTCTCTGCTAGCGCTGATGTTTACCCTTATTGGAGTACTATTATTTTTCTATGCTATTAACCCCATTACCCTATCTTTATCTGGTATTGCTGGTTTAATCTTGTCATTGGGAATGGCAGTGGATGCTAACATTTTGATTTTTGCTCGTACTAAAGAAGAAATGAAAAAAGGGGAAAGTTTAAGTCAGGCGATAACCGATGGTTTTAAAAGAGCCTGGCCTTCAATTAGAGATGGAAATATTGTCGTTTTACTAACTTGTCTTATTTTAATGTTTTTTGGCACATCGGTAGTACAAGGCTTTGGGACCACTTTATTTATTGGTGTTTCAGTGTCTTTATTTAGTGCTATTGTCGTTACAAGAGCATTGCTTTTAATTACATCTGGTAAATGGCTAGAAAAGAGACCTTGGCTTTTAGGGATGAAAAAAAGTAAAATAATAAAAGAATAAATTAAATAAATTTATATGATTTATCGGATTATACAAAAAAGAAAATTTTTTCTTTCGATTTCAGGAGTTTTAATTGCAGCGGCAATTTTTGCCCTTGTTACCTGGGGGCTAAATTTTGGTGTTGATTTTCGAGGTGGAAGTTTGCTTGAGGCTAAATTTAATGCTTATCAGCCAGAAATTTCTGATATCCAAGCCAGTTTAGCTGAGGCCGATATTAATAACCTTACAGTTCAGCCAACAGAAGATGGCACCTTTATGATTCGCTTTAAAGATGCCAGCGATGAAAAGCATAAGGCAGTTGTAAAACAATTAAAAGATTTGGCACAAAATAGTGGCCAAGAGGGTGCCAGTTTTGAAGAATTAAGCTTTGATTCAGTTGGTCCCTCTATCGGCAAAGAATTAAAGAGTAAATCATTTAATGCATCATTTATAGTGCTTATTATGATTATTCTTTATATTTCTTGGTCATTTCGTAAGGTGTCTCGTCCTATTTCTTCTTGGAAATATGGTGTAGCGGCAATTATCGCTTTAGCGCATGATGTTATCATCACCCTTGGCGCCTTTGCGGCCTTTGGACACTTTTTCCAAATTGAAATAAACACTCCCTTTATTGCTGCAATATTGACAGTTTTAGGTTATAGCGTTAGCGATTCCATTGTTGTTTTTGATAGGATTAGAGAAAATTTACCAAAAAGTAAAGAAAATTTTGAAGATACAATTAATTTCAGTATTAATCAGACCTTAAGTCGTTCTTTAAGCACTTCATTCTCTTCGATGTTAGCGCTTATGGCAATTTTAATTTTTGGCGGGAGCACTATTCAAGATTTTGCTTTAGCATTGTTAATTGGTATTTTCATAGGAACGTATAGTTCAATTTTTGTCGCAAGCCCGATTTTAGTAGTGTGGCATAAGTTAATGAGGAAAGGGGCAAAGAGTTAATTAAAGCAAGTTAAGTTATCTTAAGAGGCGGTTTTCTCCGCCTCTTTTTTTTGCTATAATAATAGCTATGAAAGACTATTTTTTATCTTGGAGATTCAGAGGGGGCAGACTATTAGATTTGCTTGTAGAGACGAGTTATTTGCTTTTAATATTTCTCATTCCTCTTTGGTTTGCCTATTTATTTCCCACCTATAACATGTTTGAGCTTAGTAAAATTGTGCTTTTTAAAATTTTACTGTGCTTTTTTTTCATAACATTTTTAATCTGGTTATTAGCAAAGGCGCGTCTTAAGTTAGTTTGGCGATCACTGCGAAAGGAAGGACGAAATAAAATTATTAAGTTGTTTTTGCCGCCTTTGGCATTAATCATTTTTTTATTAATCTCTTCATTTTTTTCGATTAAGCCGGCGGAAAGTATCTGGGGATCTTATACTCGCCAACAAGGAGTACTTAGTTATCTTTTTTATTTTCTGTGGTCCGTTTTTTTATTTCTTTATCTTCTCAGTATTTATATTTTACAGGGAAGAAAAAAATTAGATGTTAAAATAAAAAGGATTATTATTACGGTAATCTCTTCCGCTTCTTTAGTAGGGCTTTATGGAGTGCTACAAATTTTAAATATTGATTTTTTGTCTTGGCCTGAGCCGCCTTATTTGACCGGTAGAGCACTATCGACCTTAGGGCAACCTAATTTTCTTGCCTCTTTTTTGTTGCTAACGATTCCTTTAAGTTTATATGCCCTACTTAAAGAGAAAAAATTTTTCCCAAAGTTTATTTATCTTTTAGCTTTAATTTTACAACTAGCTTGTTTTTTCTTCACTTCTAGTCGAGGTGGCCTATTGGCGCTTATTGCTGTTGCCGGTTTTATGGTGGGGCGGGTTATTTTTTTAGGCAGATGGAAGAGGAAAACAAAATTTTATATAATAGTTGCGTTTTTTGCTTTTTTATTTTCTGGTGTATTTACGATGGAGTATTTTATACCAGGGAGAATCCGTTCTTTATTTGATTTGAAAGCAGGAAGCTTAGCAGCCAGAGTTTATTTTTTTCAAGCTGCCTCAGATGCTATTCTTGATAAACCGATTTTAGGTTACGGCTTAGAAACGGCGGATGATGTATTTATTAAATTTTATGAAAGAGATTGGGGGATCTTTGGAAAAGTTGGAGCGAGTGCCGATAGGGCGCATAACTTAATTTTAGATATATTATTGAATAATGGTTTTATTGGCCTTATCTTCTTTGTTGTTTGGTATTATTATTATTTTCGTCTTGGATTTAAAGGAGGGGGCGAAAAAGATAGCAAGGAATTGATGTTGGCTATTTCTTTGGGCTCTTTGGGTTATTTTTTATCATTGTTTTTTAGTTTTATTATTGTCGCTGGCGAAATTTATTTCTGGCTCTTTTTTGCTCTACTGGCCATATTAAATTTTGCAAAAAAACAGGAGGCGCCAGCCGTTTTACTAGAAGGCTGGACTAAATCAGAAAAGGCATGGCTTTATCCTGGGGCTTTTATTATGATTTTACTTAGCAGTCTTCTTGTTTTAAATACCTATAAAATGGCTCTTGCTGACTATTATCAAAATAAAATTCAAGTCGCGGTTAATAGGCAGGACTTTATTTGGGCGAGTGAGTTAAAGAATTTGGCGCTTAGCTTGAATGTTAACCCAGTTCAAGAGGAAAAAATTAATAATTTTGTAGGTAGCGCTATTAGTAGTTATTGCGGATATATGCCCTGGCGCGATGAGGCAGAAAAAATTATTCTGGAAGAGGAGATAATGACTATTATAAATGATTTAAAAGATGATACTTATAGCAATTTATTTTTAAAAGCCAAGCTATATAGCTGCCTTAATCAAGAAGATGCGGCAATTGATTATTTTTCTCAAGTAGCCAGTATTAGTCCGGAATGGCCACTTAATTACTTTGAGTGGGGAAGACATTATGTTAAGGTAGGTAATATTGAAGAAGCAAAAAAATATTTTCAGCTAACAGAAATAAATTTGCCAGACACTAATAGTTCTTTGATTAATGAGGAGCACAAAAGGGCGGTTTATAATTATAAATATGTTATATATAAATCATTGGCCGAAGCCTATATGGATAAGGGTGAGTATGTATTGGCAATAAAGTTTTTAGAAGCAGCTTATCATAATTTGCCTAGCGATACCCTTATTTTAAAAAAAATAGCAGATTGTTATTATTTACTTGGAAACCTTGAAGAAGCGCTGGCTTATAATTTGCATGGTTTTAAGTTGCAGCCTGGTGATTATGCTTGGCCTTTAGCAATTGCAGCCTTGTATTCAGAACTTAATGACACAGAAGCGGTTAATTTATACTTAGATAAAGCCTTAGAATTAGCGCCAGAGGGTGAAAAAGAAAGGGTGCTTAATTTTAATTAGCGCTTGAATGATAAATAGTTATTAATTTTATGAATAATTTATTGCTTGCTTACGCTGCTGTCATTGGGCTTATAATTGGCAGTTTCTTAAATTGCTTTATTTGGCGTCTTTATAAAAATGAAAGCATGCTAGGTCGCTCTTATTGTCCTCAATGTCGACACAAGCTTTCCTGGCACGATAATATACCGCTTTTTAGTTTTTTATTTTTAAGGGGAAGGTGTCGTTATTGTCAGAAAAAAATATCATGGCAATATCCCTTAGTTGAATTTTTTACTGCCTTGCTTTTCACTCTTTCGTTAGCGGCGATGTTAAAATCGGGAACATATACGTCCTTACTTTTACTTCACAATTGGCTGTTCCTTTTTGGCTTTATTTTAATTTTTGTTTATGATTTGCGCTGGCAAGTTGTTCCAATGATTTTTGTATGGCCTTTGATCGCGGTGATATTTGCTCTAAATGTTTTATTGGGCGCATCTTTTTGGATGTTACTTATAATTGGTTTAGTGGGAGCACTCTTTTTTATTCTGCAGTTTTTGTTTACCAAGGGTAAGGGTTTGGGGGAGGGAGATATTTGGTTAGGTTTTTTAATGGGAGTATCTTTAGCTAGGTTTGATCTCCTGATTTTGGCCTTGATCTTAGCTTATTTCATAGGAGCAATTATTAGTATTATTTTGCTGTTAGCTTATAAGAAAAATTTAAGGTCTAAAATTGCCCTGGGACCATTTTTAGCAAGTGGCGCAATAATTGCCTCTCTTTATGGTGATAAGTTGCTTAATTGGTACTTAAATTTGCTTTAGAATTGTTAAAAAATTAAAAATTCTGTATAATGATATATGTAAACAATATGGTGCCTTTATTTCCTATTTTATTGGGTAAATAATTAAAGGTATAGTTTTAATAATATATGAAAGAGGACATAATTGCTGGTTTAGATATTGGCTCTACTTCAATTCGTTTAGTTATTGGTCAAAAAATCTCAGGACCAGCTGGTGAAGAACTACAAATTATTGGTGCTGTCTCTGGACCGACAGCGGGTGTTAATCGTGGGATTGTAAATAGTATCGAGGAAACAACATCTTCAATTTCAGCCGTATTGGAAAAAGCGGAAAGATTGGTTGGGGTGCCAATAAATCGTGTCTGGGTTGGTATTAATGACCCACATATTAAATGTGAGCGCTCCAAGGGGGTTGTTGCTGTAGGCAGGAGTGATGGTGAAATTAGTGACAATGACGTAAATCGTGCAATTGAGGCCGCTCGTGCTTTAGCTGTGCCTGTTAATTATGAAATTTTACATGTTATTCCAATTAAATTTAGTGTCGATAATCAGAGTGATGTTAAAGATCCAATCGGGATGAATGGTATTAGATTAGAGGTTGAGACTTTAATAATTCAAGGATTAAGTACGCAAATAAAAAATTTAACCAAGGCAATATATAGAACTGGTCTAGAGATTGAAGATTTGGTTTTAGCGCCTTTGGCGGCCGCTGAAGCGGTGATTAGCTCAAAACAGAAAGAGCTAGGTGTAGCTTTAATTAATCTAGGTTCGTCTACCACTTCATTGGCGGTTTATGAAGAGAGAAATTTGATTCATACCGCTGTTTTGCCTATTGGTGCTGAGCATATCACAGCTGATGTGGCAATTGGTTTAAGGTGTCCGATTAATTTAGCGGAAAGAGTTAAGAAAGAATATGGCAGCGCTATTGTTATAGCAGGTGATAATGATGATGAAATCGACGTTTCTCAATTAGTTGTGGAAGAGGAGATAAATGACGACATTGATACAATTTCAAAGAAATATGTTTCAGAAATAATAAATGCTCGAGTTGAGGAAATATTTGAAAAAGTGGACGCAGAATTTAAAAAAATTGATCGCTCAGGAATGCTGCCTGCTGGCGTTATTTTTGTAGGTGGTGGTTCAGATTTGACGGGTTTAGTAGAAGCTGCTAAAAAGAAGTTACGCTTGCCTGCCGCAATTGGTGTTGCAAAAAATATAAATGTTGTAATTGATAAGGTGAGAAATCCCGATTTTTTAATCGCTTTAGGTTTAGTAATTTGGGGCGATAATGCTGGTGGCGATGAAATGACCGGGGGTGGTAGTATTAAAAAAAATATTAACGGAATATTGGAAAAAACAAGAGGATTTTTTAATAAAATAATTCCAAAATAAAGAAAAATTTAAATAACAGTGTCTTTAATTTCTTATTTAGAAATTAATTTGATACTTCCATTTCTATGGCTGAAGTAAAACCGGAAATAGAAACTTTTGCAAAAATAAAAGTAGTTGGTGTTGGTGGTGGAGGCAACTCCGCCATAAATCGCATGATTGACAGCGGCGTTAAAGGCGTTGGCTTTGTGGCGGTAAACACCGATATTCAAGCGCTTCATCACAATAAAGCAGGCGAAAAGATTCATATTGGGAAAACGGTAACTAGGGGCTTAGGTGCAGGTATGAATCCAGATCTTGGGAAGGCGGCGGCTGAAGAATCAGAAAATGAAATAAAAGAAGTTCTTAAAGATTGTGACATGGTTTTTGTTACCTGCGGCATGGGCGGAGGAACAGGGACTGGCGCATCTCCAATTGTTGCTCAAATTGCTAAAGATTTAGGTGCTTTGACTGTTGCTGTTGTAACTAAGCCTTTTATGTTTGAGGGTGGACAAAGAAAAAATGTAGCGGATCGTGGTCATGCTGAGTTGGCTGATAAAGTAGATGCTATTATAACCATTTCTAATGATAAATTACTACAAGTTATTGATAAAAAGACTTCGCTTTTAGAGTCTTTTAAAATTGCTGATGATGTTTTGCGTCAAGGGGTCCAGGGAATAGCGGAAATTATCACCGTTCCTGGTGTTATTAACGCCGACTTTGCTGATGTTAAAACGGTAATGTCTAACGCGGGGTCAGCCCTAATGGGGATTGGCACTGCTACTGGTGAAAATAAGGCAATTGAAGCAGCCAAGCAGGCAATTAATTCTAACTTATTGGATATGTCTATTGATGGCGCCAGAGGAATAGTTTTTACAGTTACAGGCGGTCCAGAATTGAGCATGTCTGAGGTAAATGAAGCGGCAAAAATTATTACTGCTGCCGCTGATGAAGAGGCAAAAATTATTTTTGGCGCCGTAATTGACGAAAAATTAAAAGATCAAATAAAAATAACTGTAGTTGCGACTGGCTTTGATGGTCACGGACAAGGTAAAAAACAGGAAGCAGTGCGGACTAATTACACCCCTAATACATTTATAGTTGAAAAAGATAACAAGGCAGATTTAGCGTCTACTTCGGAGGATAAAAATAAGACAAAATTCTCTTCAGTTTTTAAAAATTTACCAATTAAACCAACTCCAGAAACAAAAAAGCCAAGTATAAAAGCAGAGTCTAACCTGGAGGATGAAGAGGACGATTTAACTATTCCCACCTTTCTTCGTAAAAAAATGGGTTAAAAAAATAGAGATTATAAAAAACACTGATTAATTTCAGTGTTTTTTTATTTATCAGAACTTATTTAATAAATTTATCATTATTTTAAGTAATTGACTTTAACATTTTCACTTGTTATACTGTTTATAAGAACAATATTTAGTGGTTTGTTTTTATAAAAAGCCACTAGATGTTGATATTATTTAAATTTTAAAATAATATGAAATGTCCAATTTGTTATTATCCGGATACAAAAGTAATTGATTCCAGGGTGGCAACGGATGGCCTTTCAATACGTCGACGGCGCGAATGTTTAAAATGTGCTTTTCGTTTTTCAACTTATGAGGAAGTAGAAATACTGGATTTGATGATAGTAAAAAGAGATGGGAGGCGGGAAAGCTATAATCGGGAAAAACTAGTAAATGGTTTAAAGAAGTCCTGTGAGAAAAGACCAATTACTCAAGATCGTTTTAAACGTCTAATTCATGCTATTGAAAGAGACTTGCAACGCTTGAAAAAATCGGAAATCACTTCTCGTCAGGTTGGTCAAGCGGTAATGAAGAATTTAAAAAAAATTGATACAGTGGCCTATATTAGGTATGCCTCAGTTTATGAATCGTTTAAAGATGCTCAGGAATTTCGTCAAGAACTTAATAAATTAATTAAAAAGAAAAAATAAGTATATAAATCAAAACGATAAGTTGTACGAAATATTTAAAAATTAGGTTGAAATATAATAATTTATATTTTATAATTTAATTACAGAAATTTTTAGACAGTGTTTGTGGCTATATATCTAGATTATTCCTTTGCTTTACCCTATGCTTGTCCTGACCCGCGAGGGAGAGGATGAAAAATAAAAGATTAAGGTTTTCTCCGCTCTGCTCAGAAAACCTTTTTCTTTTTTTACTAAAAATAGTCCATTTTATTTAGATTAAAAAAAGTGCGGTAATTTTTTGCAAAAATTAGATTTATTTAATTGTCCCCAGTCTTTATTGTGATAATTTGCAAAAAAGTGGTAAACTTAAAAGTAGTAATAATTTTAATGATAGTAAACTTCTAAATATATGTCAGAGATAAAAGGGGATGAAAATTTAGAAATTAAGAATGAGAAAAATGACCCAAAGCCGGATTTGTTAAGTGATTTAAAAGCGGAATTTGGGCAATATTTGAAAAGAAGTGAAGAAAACAATTTGGCGATATTAAAAGAACTTAAGTTCATTAAGCGCTATTATTTTTTTCGTTCTATTTTTAATACGGTAAGAACTATCATTATTGTTTTTGCCGTTATTTTAGGTATTGCTTCTTGGAATGATATTGTCGGCTTTTTCTCTGATTTTGGTGGCAACGTGCAAAACATTATCTCCCGTTTATAAAATTAAAAAATAGTTTTGAACTAATTAATTATGGCAGAAAATATAACGGTTTTTGCAAAAACCAATTATCGTAATGAATTGAAGAAATTTGGAATTAAAACTGACGACAGGCGTCGTCATATGTATTTAATTGGGAAAACCGGTATGGGCAAATCAACGGTTTTAGAGAACATGATAGTTGATGATATCAGGGCTGGCTTTGGTGTAGCTGTAGTAGATCCGCATGGTGATTTAGCAGAAAAAGTGATTGAATATATTCCAACTCATAGAATTAAAGATATTGTTTACTTTAATCCCTCCGATATTGATTATCCGATCGCCTTTAATGTAGTTGAACAGGTTGAGCCACATTTACAGCATTTAGTCGCTTCTGGTTTAATTGGTGTATTTCAAAAATTATGGGCTGATTCCTGGGGGCCACGTTTGGAGTATATATTACGTAATGCAATTTTAGCAATTTTAGATTTTCCTGGATCGACTTTATTGGGAGTGGTGCGCATGTTGTCTGATAAAAATTATCGTAAACGAGTGGTTGCTAATATTAAAGATCCTGTTGTTAAGGCTTTTTGGGAAAAAGAGTTTTCCGGTTACGCGGATAAGTTTGCCTCTGAAGCTGTATCACCGATTCAAAACAAGGTAGGACAATTTCTTTCCAGTTCTTTAATGCGTAATATCATTGGCCAAGCAAAATCGGCGATTGATATCAGAGATATCATGGATAATGGGAAAATTTTAATTATGAATCTGGCCAAAGGTCGCATTGGTGAAGATAACTCTGCGCTTTTAGGGGCAATGATGATTACTAAAATACAGTTAGCTGCGATGAGCCGAGTTGACATACCTGAGGCACAGCGTAGGGATTTTTACCTTTATATTGATGAATTTCAAAATTTCTCAACTGATAGTTTTGCTAATATTTTATCAGAGGCAAGAAAATATCGTCTCAATCTTATTTTAGCTCATCAATATATTGCTCAGTTGAGTGAAAAAGTTAAGCCAGCTGTTTTTGGTAACGTTGGTACTATGGTGGTTTTTCGGGTTGGTGCGGCTGATGCTGAAGAATTAGTTAAGGAATTTACTCCAACCTTTACCGAAGAGGATTTAGTCAACTTGCCTAAATATGAAATGTATTTAAAACTAATGATAGATGGAATTGCTTCTTCACCTTTTTCTGCTATTGGTTTACCACCCTTAAAAGAAGAGGAAAAAGGCGATAATCTAGAAACAGTTATTTCATATTCGCGAGAAAAATATGCTAGCAGTCGAGTAGAGGTAGAGGAAAAAATTATGAGTTGGCATGAAAATTATAACGATGAAGTGTCTGTTGCAAAAAATAAAACAACTTCAAATTCAAAGGATGTTAGAAATGAGGTAAGTGTGAGCGGGGAAACAGCGGGTACAGGTTATGACGCTATTTGTTCCGAATGTGGGAAAAAAACCAAGACGCCTTTTGCGCCCGATGGTGTGCGACCAGTTTATTGTCGTGATTGCCTAAGCCGCAAGAAAGAGGAAAAGCGAAAAGAAGCAGAGGAGAAGAAGGTGAAAAAAGTAGAAGTAGAAAAAAAGAAGGTTGAGAAAAAAACAGAGGAAAGCTCTCTGTCTCTGTCTGCTTTAAAAAATATTAAGCCCATTGATTTTAGAGGTCGGGAGATAAAATCAGTAGAGGAAAAAAGAGCGGGAGAAAAGGTTGAGCCTGAAAAAAGTTTCTCAGAAGAAATTTTAGGGCTTTTAGATGAAGAAAAAGATTTCCCAGAAGGCAGGGATATAAAATTATAAAATATTATGTATTTATTTTTTGATACCGAAACAACGGGTCTGCCCAAAAATTATCAAGCTCCTCTTGATGATTTTTCTAATTGGCCCCGCATAGTCCAAATTGCTTGGAGCTTATATGATTTTCATGGTAATCATTGGGAAAGTCATAATTATATTATCAAGCCAGATGGGTTTACTATTCCAGAAGAGGTGAGTAAAATTCATCGAATTACGCAGGAAAGAGCTGAAAAAGAAGGAATTGATCTAAAAAAAGCCTTGCTCCATTTTGATAAGGATGTAAGGCGATCGACTTATTTAGTGGCTCATAATATTGATTTTGATGAAAAAATAATTGGCGCAGAGCTTCTGCGTTTGAAACTCGAAAACAATCTTGCTAATGCCAATAAAATTTGTACCATGAAAAGAACGGTCGATATCTGTCGCCTTCCTAATGGGCGCGGTGGTTACAAATGGCCAAACTTAACAGAACTTTATACCTATATTTTTCAAAGTAATTTTCCGGAAGCACATGACGCTTTTTTTGACGTTAAAGCTTGCGCTGATTGTTTTTTTGAGTTAAAAAGAAGAAACCAATTATAATCGATTATCATTCTAGATATATGGAAAATAGACAAGACTATTTAAGAGCTGGTAAGGCAACTGATTTAAAGGGGCGGGATTATAAATTGTATCGTCTACTTGAAATTTTGCCTGGTTTTTTATCACTTGCTACTTTAATTGGACTTTTTGTTTTATCTTATTTTGAGCCGGTTTTTGTGGCTTATTTTATTATCGCCTTTGATGTTTATTGGTTGTTAGTGGTTGTATATATGGCCATCTTTTTAATTACCTCTTATATTAACTTAAGGCGTGGATTAAAAACTGATTGGCACGCTAAATGCGTCAACCTTGCGCAAGGTAACCATGATAAAGAAAAGGTGGGCGACAAGTCACTTGCTCGTGAAGGAGTGACCTGGGAAGATGTTTGGCAATTGATTATATTTCCCACCTATAATGAGAGTGAAGAAATTATTAGGTCCTCTTTGCAAGCGGTAGTAAATGATAATTTTCCAAATAATAGAAAAATTGTAGCTTTAGCTGTTGAGGAGCGATCAGGGGAAGAGGGTAGAAAAAGGGCGGAAAATATTAAAAATGAGTTTAAAGATAAATTTTATTATTTTAATACATTCTTTCATCCAGACGGAATTGAGGGAGAATTAAAGGGAAAGGGATCAAATCAGGCTTGGTGCGTTAAACAACTGAAAAGAGAATTTTTAGATAAGGAAAATTTTAATCAAGAGCGTATTTTAATAAGTATTTTTGACATTGATACTGTAGTAAGGTCTGGCTATTTTTATGCACTTACCTATAAATTTCTAACAGTAAACAATCCTTTTCGAGCTAGTTATCAACCCATTCCAGTCTATCATAATAATATTTGGGGGGCACCATTCTTTTCCCGAGTAGCTGCTTCTTCTAATACTTTTTGGCAAATGATAATGCAAGTAAGGCAAGAAAGTCTAGTTACTTATTCCTCTCATTCTATGACTTTTAAGGCCTTAGCGGAAATTGGTTTTTGGTCACCTAAAAGTGTAAGCGAGGACTCTCGTATATTTTGGCACTCCTTGCTTCATTATAATGGTAACTATCGAGTTGAGCCAATTCATTTCGATGTTTCTATGGACGTTACTTGTGATAGCAATATGTCTCAAACTGCCCTTAGTTTATATAAACAGCAAAGACGTTGGGCCTGGGGGGCGGAAAATATTCCCTATCTTTTATTTAATACAATTAAAGCCTGGCGCAATCCTGGTTTCAAAAAGAATACCGTAATGGGGCATATTTTTATACAGCTTTATGGTTTTCACGCGTGGGCAACTAATGCACTTATTATCGCTCTTTTAGGTTGGATGCCAATGTTTTTAGGGGGTGATAGATTTAATTCGACAGTACTTTCTAGTAATCTGCCAGTAGTGACACAAAATTTGATGAGTGTAGCTATGGTGGGCTTATTATTATCAGCTATTATTTCTTCTTTGCTGCTGCCTAAAAGGCCACGTCAATATACTATTTGGAAAAAGATTATAATTACCCTAGAGTGGCTTTTAATTCCGATAGTAATTATTATTTTTGGAGCCATTCCTTGTCTTGATGCTCAAATTAGGTTAATGCGTGGTAAATATATGGGTTTTTGGGTAACTCCGAAAGCAAGAAATTAATCTTTTTATAATTTATAAATAAAAGAAAAAATCAGCCATGTTTTGACTGATTTTTTTTGTTTGTCAGCTTCTTGTTGGCTGTGATATAATATAAAACATGAATCAGTTTAGAAATCCGCCTCGCTCTTTTAATGGCGAGAGAAATGAAAATAATAAAAGTTTTTTTAATCGCCTGTTTTCTAACCAGCGTTTTTTGGCTTTTCTTGGTTTAGTTCTTATTATTTTAATTTCTTTTCCTTTAATTAGAACTTATAGTGAAAAAAAAATGGTGGAAACAGAGATGGCAGAGTTGAAAGCAAATATTGCAAAATATGAGCAGGAAACGGAAAAGTTGCAGGAAATGATTAACTATTTAGGGTCCAAAGAGTCATTGGAAGCACAGGCGCGTTTAAATTTGAATCTAAAAAAACCTGATGAAATAGTAGTGGTTATAGATAGAGGAGAAAATGAGTTGCCCACTGAAAAGGGGGAGAAGGTAATTGATGAAAGGAGTAATTTGCGTAAATGGCGTGATTATTTTTTTTCAGCAGAGTTATAAATGAGCCGAGAATGGGGATCGAACCCACGACCTACGGTTTACGATACCGTTGCTCTACCAGCTGAGCTATCTCGGCGTTAGAGAGCGGATGAGCGGAATCGAACCGCCGTCTTCAGCTTGGGAAGCTGACATAATAACCATTATACGACACCCGCTTGCTTGTTGTTATAATTATAATCTTAAAAATTAATATAAGTCAAACCATGATAAATTACACAAAAGGAATTAAATTTTTAGTCTTTAGTTTATTTTTTGCTGCAATTCCGCTTGCCTCTCAGGCAGGTAATAACTTCAAAATTGATTATCATCCATTAGCCTTTACCGACAAGGTAAGCTTAGTAACCTCTTTAAATAGTGAACAGTTTCTAATACCGTGGCAATGGGAAGCGTTAACGCCGGCTTATGAATATTCTTTTATCACTCCAGGATTTTATGATCCTAGTCGACCTATGGATGTAAAAATATATTATCCTGAGAAAAGCAATCGTTTAAAGCAAATTTTTTCCTTTGATTTTCTTTCCAGTGTTTGGCGTCCAGTGCCAACGGTTGATAATACAGAAGAGCAATACCTAAGCATGCAAACTGATGCTACTTCAGCCTGGCTTATTGCCTTAGCTCAACCAGACGTCATGAGTACCGGTAAGGCAAGTTGGTATAAATATAAAGAAGGCTTGTTTGCGGCTTCACCCGATTATCCAAAAGGCACAAAATTGAGGGTCTATAATATTAACAATGGGAAATCAGTTGATGTCACTGTTAATGACTACGGGCCAGATAGAAGCATACATCCAGATAGAGTAATTGACTTAGATAGAGTTGCTTTTGAAAAAATTGCTCCTCTTAGCGCTGGTGTTGTTTCCGTAAAGGTTGAAGTAATAAGTGAGTTGAGTGAAAAGCCAAGCCCGGTTTCATTGGTGTCTGCTTATCCTGAAATAACAGCACGTAATGCGATTATTATGATGGAAGATAGCGGAGAAATTATTTGGGAAAAAGATGCTGATAAAGCAGTGCCGATTGCAAGCTTGACTAAGCTTATGTCGATTTATACTTTTTTAAGCACGCGCCCAGATATGAGTCGTGTGGTAAGTTATAAAAAACAAGATGAACTTTATAACTATGAACATTGCTATCCTTGGGAGTCTGCTCGACTACAAGTTTCAGAAGGAGAAACAATGACAATTGAAGATTTAATCTACAGCACTCTGGTTGGCTCGGCTAATAATTCAATCGAAACGTTAGTACGGGTAAGTGGTTTAAGTCGCGCGGATTTTATTAAAAAAATGAATGAATTTGCTAAGTTGTGGGGCGCATATAATACTAACTTTGTTGAGCCTAGCGGGCTAGCGCCGGCTAATGTGAGTTCTCCTAAAGATTATGCTATAATAACAAAAGAGATATTTAAAAATCCTTTAATGGAAAAAATAAGTACTACTAGCAACTATTCTTTTTCAACTATAAACACAAAAGACCCTCACAATTTAAAAAATACCAACCCCATGCTTAAAGAGGGGGAGTATGAAATTATTGGTTCAAAGACTGGTTATTTACATGAATCACTATATTGCCTAATGACGAGAATTAAAACCGCGAAAGGGAATATGATAGTAATAAATTTAGGATCAGATAGTAAGGACAGCAGAACTAGTGATAATAAACAGCTTATTGATTACGGTTTAAAGGCCTTAAATAAATAAAAAAATTATGATTAGCATTACAAACGCCAACAAAGCTTATACTCGTCACAGCAAGGTTTTAGATGATGTTAATTTAGAAATAGAGGCTGGTGAATTTGTTTCTATCGTTGGTCAATCGGGAGCGGGAAAAACAACTTTAGTAAAAATATTAATTGGTGAAGAAAGGCTGGACTCGGGAGAAGTGGTGGTTGGTGAATGGGATATAACAAAAATATCTAAGCGAGAAGTTCCTTATCTTCGTCGTCAAATTGGAGTTATTTTTCAGGATTTTAAATTGTTACCCAAAAAAACTCTAGCGGAAAACGTAGCTTTTGCCTTAGAGGTTTCAAATAGTAGCGCTACTAAAATAAAAAAAATTGTTCCCAGTGTGATGAAAATAGTTGGACTAGAGGGAAAGATGAATCGTTATCCACATGAAGTGTCAGGTGGCGAGAAACAAAGAGCAGCCATTGCTCGTGCGTTAATACATCAGCCAAAAATATTACTAGCAGATGAGCCCACAGGGAATCTAGATGCTTTAAATGCAAATGAAATAATTGATTTGCTTTTGCGAATAAATAAGTTTGGTACTACAGTTATATTAGTTACTCATAATAAAGAGGTTGTAAATCATTTAAATAAAAGAGTAATTACCATGGAAGATGGTCGCATTATTAGCGATCAGAAAAATGGGAAATACTTATTATAATTAAAATATAAATAAAATGTTATCTTTGTTTCGGGTTATTAAATTTAGCTTGCAAGATATTGGTCGAAATGTTTGGTTGTCAGTTGCTACTATTACTATTTTGGTATTAGCTTTGCTTTCGATAAATATTCTATTAACAGTGCAAGTTGTAGGCAGCAACGCTTCGCAAGCTATACAAGAAAAGATTGATATTAGTTTGTATATAAAATCGGACGTTCCCGAACTACAAATTAAAGCGTTAGAGGATAAAATAAGGAATCTGCCACGAGTAAAGGATGTAAATTACATCTCTCAAGAACAGGCGCTACAAGATTTTCGAGAAAAATATGAAAATAATCAAGAGGTTTTATCAGCGCTTAAAGAATTGGGACAAAATCCGCTATCACCAAGCTTAATTATTATTCCGCATGATTTCTCTCAAGCTAATTTATTAATAAATGAGTTAAGAGTGCTAGATGATCCTATTATTGAATCACGTGATTTTTCTAACAACACAGTGGTGCTTAGTAAAATTGAAAATATTACTAAACGGGTAAGTGATGTTGGTCTATTTATTATCGCTATTTTTATGCTCACTGGCATCTTAGTGGTGTATAATACTGTGCGTGTAGCAATTTATACTCATCGACAAGAAATTGAAATCATGCGTCTTGTGGGCGCTTCCAACGCTTTTATTTATTGGCCTCATGTTTTTTCTGCCTTTATCTATTCACTGCTTAGCGTGGCTATTATCATTCTTTTGTTTTATCCTTTTTTGAGTTTATTGCAACCTTATTTAGAAGTATTTTTCGTGGGCTACAATGTAAATATTCTTAGTTATTTCTTTAATAATTTTATTTTCATTTTTGGTGCACAATTTTTATTAGTATTATTTATTAATGTTGTCGCCAGCTTATTTGCTGTCAGGCGCTATGCCAAGGTTTAAGAGTTGACAGATGGACCGATAATTAATAATATATATGCAGGTTTTCTTTTGTTATATAAACTAATTTATTCGGGGGTCGTCTAACGGTAGGACTCCAGGTTTTGGTCCTGGCTATCGGGGTTCGAATCCCTGCCCCCGAGCATTTATGCACCCAAGTTGGGTGTTTTATATTATTTTATTGTATATGTCTTTAGTTTTTAATCTTTTGGTCCTGGTTTTACTATTTTTTATTCTTGGTTTAGCCGCTGATTTAGCAGTTGATAATATTCGCTATATTGCGCTTTCTCTGCGCATGAAATTATTTGCCTTGGGAGTAGTTTTGGGCATTGCCACGACTTTACCTGAGCTGACAGTTGGCATTAATGCCGCCTTGCAAGGCGCGGGCTCTTTATCGGTTGGCAATATTATGGGAGGCATAATTGTGATGATAGGGTTAATATTGGGGTCAAGCCTGATTTTAAATAAACGAGTTGAAACTGATAAAAGCTTAAAACCATTACCACAAATTGCTCTGCTTATTTTATCTCCTTTTGTTTTAGGAATTGATGGGCGCTTTGGTTTAGTTGATGGCTTGATAATGGTTTTTCTTTATGCCGCTTTAATTTTCTATCTCTATCGCATTAATCGTTCGACAATGGGAGAGGGTTTAGCCATAATTGATAAGAAAAAGATGTTTAGATCTATGTTGCTGGCGGTAGTTGGCATTATTTTAGTGGTACTTACATCTCATTTTGTGGTTGAGTTAGCGGTTGACGTTTTAGATAAAGTTAATGTTAGTAAATTGGTTTTAGGGATCATCTTATTTTCTATTGGAACCAACTTACCTGAAATAATGATTGCCTTTACTTCCTGGCGACGAAAAGCCTCAGAATTATCTTTAAGTCACCTAACCAGCTCCGCCTTCACTAATATTTTAGTATTAGGACTGCTATGTATTTTAAAGCCGATTACCTTTACAGTGGGGCCAGTATATTATGGCCTGGTGTTTTTTGTCACTTTAATTATTATATTGTTTATAATATTTTCTCACACCGACAAAAGCTTGAGTCGAAAAGAGGGGATTGTTTTAATAGGGGTATACCTTTTGTTTGTTGTTACCAATATTATTTTAGCAAATATATAAATAACAATAATTTTTATAATGAAACATTTTTTTCATAAACATCGCTATATTATTTGGTTAGTTTTATTTTTAGCTCTTTTGCTTGTAATAAATTTTATTAACTTGGATGTAAATGGGGTTTTTTCTTCACGCGAATCATTAAAAATATTTATTGAATCATTTGGCGCTTTTGCGCCTTTTGTTTTAATATTTATTATCGCGTTAGAGGTAATTGTTGCTCCAATCCCTGGATTTATTCCAGCGCTAACAGCAGGTTTTGTTTTCGGTTCTTTTTGGGGCGCTTTTTATGTATATCTTGGCAATATTATTGGCAGTTTAGTCGTTTTTTATTTGGTTCGGTATTATGGGCGCAGCTGGGCAGAAAAACTTTTTAATAAAAAAAGAATGATTCGTTATGAGAAAGCGTTAGGGCAACATGAAAATTGGTTGTTATTTTTTTATTTTTTTCCTATTTTACCTCTAGATGTTTTAACCGCTACCTTTGGTTTATCAAAAATTAAGCCGAAGAAATTTATTATTGTAATTGTGCTTGGTTATCTGGTGTATTCTATTATTCTTGCTTTTTTTGGTGACCTGCTTGCCGAGTTTTATTTTAAAATTATATAATTTTAGCTTTATGAAAACGGCCAGAAGTATTATTTTTTTCTTTTCCCTACTTGTTATAATTTTTTTTCCAGATATTTCTTTGGCGCGAGATAATGTAGTCGATTGGTATATAAAGGATTTTAGAACTGAAGTAGTTGTAAATACTGATTCCAGTTTAACTATTACCGAGACTATTTTAGCTGACTGTGGCGAAGCGGTAGGTAAGCATGGTGTTTTTCGAGTATTACCAATAGTTAATAAAACTAAAGACGGCAATTTTATCACTCCAGTTGAGCTTATTAGTATTACTGATGCAAAGGGTAATCATTTAAAATATCAAGAAAGCAGGGAACGGGATACGGTTACTTATAAAATAGGTGATCCCAAAAAAACAGTTCAGGGAGAGAATACTTATATTATTAAATATAAATTAAAGGGTGTAATTAGAAATTTAAATGAAACTCAAGATGAGCTGTACTTTGATATTTTAGGTAGTTTTTGGGATTTAGAGATTGATAGTTACCAGGCAAATATCATATTCCCTCAAGGAATTACTAATAGTAATAGTGAGGCATATCTTTATAGCGGAAATTTAGATAGTCGCGTTAATTCTTTGGCTACTTATAAGTGGAAAAGTGAAAATGATTTAGAGATATTATCTACTAAAATGATAAGTGAAAATCAGGGAATTACTATATCTGTAACTTTTCCTAGTAATATTTTAACTTTATATAAGCCGAGTGTGGCAGAAAAAGCAGCTTATAATGTTAGTCATTATGTGCCAATGACGATTTCGTCGCAAAATTTTTGGTGGCAAGTTATTTTAACCTTAGTTTTAATTTTTCTAGCTTTTTTCATGTGGTATAAGTATGGCAGAGATCCAAAAAGCAATCGGCCAATTGTAGCAGAATTTGAAGCCCCAGAAAATATGACTCCTTTAGAGATAAGCCTTATATTAAAAGAAACAGGTGGGCATAATAAAGCGATTACAGCCACTATTATTAATTTGGCAGTGAAAGGTTATTTAAAAATTGAAAAATTAGAAAAGAAAATATTCTTTTTGGGAGATGATTATAAGTTAATAAAGACTAGCAAGAAAACAGAAGACTTATATAAATATGAAGAGGTTGTTTTAAGCGCACTATTTAAAAGAGGAGATGAGGTAAAACTTAGCAGTTTAAAAAACAAATTTGCGACTGACATTCGTGGTCTTAGTAGTAATATCTCTAGCGATTTAAAAGAAAGAGGATTAATAGATAAAAAAGGTATTTGGTGGCAGATTGTTATGATTTCTCTAGGATTTTTATTAGTTGTTACTTCTTTTAGAGGATTAATAATGTTAGCGGGTATTGCTTTTATAATTTTTGGCGCTTTCATGAGAAGGCTGACACCAGAAGGATCAGAGATGAAAAGGAAAATTAAGGGCTTTAAATTGTATCTTGAAACAGCAGAAAAGTATCGAGCTCGTTTTTATGAGAAAGAGAATATGTTAGAACTTATTTTACCCTATGCTATTTTGTTTGATTTAACTGGTAAGTGGTTAAAGAAAATGCGAGATATTTATGGTGAGGATTACTTTAAAAATCACCACTTAACATTTATGACAGGAGCGCTTGTTTTATCAGATTTTAGCAATTTTGAAACAGCTATTTCTGATATTTCAAGAAGTGTCTCTTCTCATGTTGCTAGTTCTTCTTCTGGCTCTGCTGGCGGTGGTGGGGTTGGCGGAGGCGGAGGCGGCGGTGGTGGCGGTGGTTGGTAGAAAGCTGACTCTAAGTACATTTTTGTGATTTAATATAACAATTTAAACTGTTAGTAGCTTGTAGGGCCACTTGTAGTTCTAATTTATAGAAATATGTGCGTTAAATATAAGTAGTCTTGTAAATATATAAAAAGCGGGCAATTATGCCCGCTTTTACTATATTTATTAAATTCCTATTTTTTTAGCTTATCTATAAGTCTAGGTAATTAATTACTCTATCAGCAATTTTTGTAATTTTATTTTTATGGCCTTCTTTAAAGCGGCTAGCTAAAGGGAGGGTGAAGCCTTTAGATCTAATACCTGCCATAAGTAAAACATGTTTTGATAATAACTTAATTGCCTGATTTCTTATAATTAGCTTATTGTATAAAGCGGGACCACCGGTGGCAGTGAAAATAGCCGCCCTTTTTCCTTTTAGTAGTCCAACTGGCGCGCCTAATATATATTTAAAAGCAAATCCACTGGTAAAGACTCTGTCGATAAAACCTTTAAGTATTGCTGGCATATTTTGCCACCAGGTTGGATAAATAAAAAGAAGTTTTTCTGATTTTTTAATTTTTGCTTGGAAAGCCAAGTTTTCTTGGCTTACCTCCTTATTTCCCATGCTGTAGACTTCGCTACTTTTTAGGATTGGATCGTAATTAATTTTATATAAATCAATTACCTCATAATCAGAAAAACCTTTTTTTTCAAATTTTTCTAAGATTGTTTTTAAGAAAAAACCATTACTCCCTTCATGATTAGGATGAGCGTAAATAATAAGTAGCTTAGACATTTATTTAAAGTCTTATTTTACAAGATGTTTATTTTTTAGCTATTTAATTATAGCGAACTTAGTCTTCTAGCGTCAATTTAATTTTTTGTGTATAATAAAACAACCTGATTTTCAGGTAGAATAATTAATTAAGTTTTTTGCTTTTCTATTGTTTTAAAGTAGTAAGGCAAAAATATTATAAAAATATGAATAAAAATATA
>JAQWDY010000021.1:0-3634 GCA_028705215.1 Patescibacteria group bacterium
TAGTTTTTTTGTTTTCTTTTTTATTATTATTGCCACTTTTTGTTTTTTCCCAAATTAATACTATAACTGGTGGTTTTATTGCACTTAAGAATACTGAGCTTTTGGGAATTAAAGTTGATGTTCATGATAATTGTAGGATGGTGAAAAATTCAAGTTTGACAACTGACTATTTTATTCCGACTAAAAGCGTCACTGAGTGGAATGCTTTTTTAGCAGCTGTTCCTAGCATTCCTGATCTTTCCGTTTCAAATTGTATTGTTTGCGGGGCAGGGTATTATTTGGTTGGCGATATCTGCTCTTGTGTGGGCGATGGCTACTTCTCTCCAGATGAAGATAATAATCGCTATCCCTGTCTTCCTGGCCAATATTGTTCTGGTTGTTCTGCTGTTGGGACTTGTTGTCCGGATGGCACCTATAGCACAGAGCCTGGGGGCGTAGATATTAATTCTTGTACTTTATGTGCAGCTGGTACTTATGGCATTGGCACTTGTCAGGCTAGTAATACTTGCGCCCTAACGCCGGCTGGTTATTATTCAGCGGCTGGCGCTACTTCCTATAGTACTTGTACATCAGGCACCTATTCCACAGCTGGCTCTTCTTCTTGTACATATTGTCCTCCGGGGACCTTTGCATCAAGCTCAGCATCTTCTTCTTGTACGGATTGTGCACTTGGAACATATACCCCTTATTATCGCACGACTTCTTGCTTGTCTTGTCCTTTAGGAACATATGCTTCTACTACCGGCTCTTCTTCTTGTGAAGATTGCCCTACGGGCTACACCACTTCAAGTACGGGCTCTGATTCTATTAGTGATTGCAGTGTTTCCTTGTTAGAATGTGGCGCTGGGTATTATTTGTTAAATGATACATGCACTTGTGTGGGCAATGGTTACTTCTCACCTTATGATGATGATAATCGTTATATTTGTCCGATTGATTCCTATTGTTCTGGTTGTGCTCAGGCGCCTTCACCATGCCCCGAAGGTTATACCACTCCAAACCTCGGCTCTGATTCATCGGACGATTGTACTATTCCAATCGCAGGTTGTGGCGCGGGCTATTATTTGTTAAATAATGTTTGCACCTGTGTCGGCAATGGTTATTATTCACCGGTTAATAATAATAATCGTTATCTTTGTCCAGCTGGTCAATATTGTTCCGGTTGTTCAAGCGCTGGCACCTGTTGCCCAGATGGCACTTATTTAACTACCACAGGTGGCACATCTTCTGCTTCTTGCACTTCTTGCCCGGCTGGCACTAGTGGTGTTGGCACCTGCCAGACTAGTAATACCTGTGACGATTGTGATCCAGGTTCTTTTTCTTATTCTCGTGCGGCATCTTGTACTAGTTGTTCTCCGGGTAGTTATTCATCTGTATCAGGGGCTACAACTTGCACTTCTTGTGCCTGTAGTACTTATACAGGAAGTTATGGTTCAACTAGTTGTAGTACAGGTTATAATGGTTATAATTGTTCGCTTGGTAGCACTAGTGCGACTGCTAATGCTTGTGATTCAGGTTATAACTCAACAATTTCCACCTGTTCCTATACTTGTTCAGCGGGTTACTATGATAGTAATAGGGACGGTGTTTGTGAATTAGTATCAGCTAATTATTATTCTCCAGCTTATGACTATAAGCGTTACAGTTGTCCGGCGGGTAGCATTTCTCCAGCTGGATCAGATAGCTTAAGTGATTGTGTGAGTAATTGTGCGGCAACTACTATCGATGGTTATGATGTGCCGGCCATGGATAATGGCGATTCTATTCAAATAACAATGTCAACGGTAGCTAATGGTAGTTATTGCATGGCAACAGCCTCTTGTACAAATGGCACGGTCTCTCTTTATCCTATGGCATGTAATTGTAATGCGGGTTATCATTCAACAACAAATAATTCTTGTGTTCCTTGCGGCTTGTCGTCTCTGTATTCTCCTGGCGGAACAATTGAAGCTTGTTTTCCAATCCCCGAAGGTTATTATGGCACCGGTGGAACTAGTACAACCAGAACTGGTTACACGCAATGTAATGCCTTTTCAGACTCCTGTTCTTATTATTGCACGAGTGGATCAAGGTATGCTGTAAGTAGTGGATATTTTGTTTCAAGTTACGGTGATACTTTAGATTGCAGAACAGCAAGTGGGCAGAGCCAATGTTATATCGGAACCTATTGTATATCTGGCCGACGATACTATTGTCCTGACAATATGACCCATTTTATTTTTGGCTCAACTACTATTAGCGATTGTTCTTGTGAGGCACTAATTTCATCTGATCCGGCAAGACCAGGTTATAATTTATATAGCGGCTATATAGATTGTGATGAAGATCTTAGTAATGGTTGTGAAGTTTATTATAACTATTCAGCGCTAGCACAAAAACCAAATTATGAAATCTGTTGCGGTGATAGCTACTGTTCTTCTGCTAATGGTGAAAATAGTAGTAATTGTTCCGATTGTGGTTATTGTGGCGATCGTTTGTGTTCCCCTGAGGAAAGAATTAGCTGTCCTTCCGATTGCCTTCTTTTAAATCCTGATTGCCCTTGGTATAACGCTATCTGTATTGCTGATGGTGATTGTGTGCAAAGTATAGATGATCCGATTGTCTGTTGCGGTGGCACTTGTTGTCCTCAATATAGTTGCCTTCAAAGTATAGATGGTGAGTATACTTGTATTGCAAGTTGCCCTTAGAGCTATAAAATATTGTTATATTACAAACATAATGCTATAATTTAAATATAAGTTAAATTTAAATATGGATAATAAAAATTTAAAAGTATTAATATTTTCAGTTTTTCTTATCATCATCTTGGCGGTCTTTTATCTATTAGCGCAAATGAGCACCAAAGATGTGGAAAATAATGATATAAAAGAAGAGGAAAAAAGTGGGCAAGTGCAGCCACCTGTTTTAGAAGATGATGATGATCTTATAAATAATGAAGAAGAAAATGATAATGAGGCGCCGCTTAATACAGAGGAAACAGAAAGAGGGGAGGCGATTAATCTTGATGAGAATGGGGTTGATATGAGAGAAGCAGCATCTTTAGAGGCGCAAGCAAGAGAAATGCCTTTTCCTGGGATTGAGGGCATGGGCTTAGAATTTATGAGTGAAGAAGAAAAGTTAGCAGTTGAATTGCCAGTCGATACGATTGTTCAAATCGTGGCGCGTGATTTTTCTGGAAATATAAGTGCTTATAAAATAATCTATAGGCCAGAAGATATTATTTATCCAAATTAATTATAATTATTTAAAAAAATATGGAAAAGAAAAACAAAGCTATTATTTTTATTATTATCGCAGTTATTTTTTTGGCACTTATAATTTGGCTAGCTACCAAAACGCCAAAAGAAGTAGATGCTCCTGAAAATAATGTTAACAATGAAGTGGAAAATGGAGAAGTTTTAGAGCCAGGAATTGAGGGAGAGGAAGTTGCTCCTGAAGCTGTAGAAGTAGACATTCCCGCTGATTTTGATTGGCGTGAGTCAGTAAGTGAAGAGAATTTTGAAGTTGAATTTATGAGCGATGAGGAAAAAGAGCTTATTGGTATCGCTAAGGAAAGCCGAGTTCAGGTTCTAGCTCGTGATGAGGCTAGTGGCACAATCTTGGCTTACAAAGTTATTGAAAACGAAGCTGATAT
>JAQWDY010000021.1:3734-5559 GCA_028705215.1 Patescibacteria group bacterium
AGAAAAGCCAGTATATCTTGGTCGCATAAATGGAATTGATCATTATGCTCCCTATGGTGAAAGCTTGTTTGGGAAATGGTTACCCTTTAAGCCAGAAGATATTGGCAAACAAGAAGCTGCTGGCGATGGTCGTTTTAATGGACTTTTAAAAGCACAGGATTTGGTATTTGCCATCTCTGAAACCGAGATTAAAATTTATAATTTACAAACGGAAAAGCTTTATGAAACAACTGGCGCAATCAGTGGTGATACTTTTTCGTTTCAAATTGAAAATGATACTTGGTCTTTAACCTGGCTTCTAAAAACTCCAATTGGCTCTTTGTTTGAATTACAAACTCCAATTGAAAAAATTATTGTTTATACGCTTAAAGCGTAAAACGAGGCCGCCTGACAAAAAACAGGCGGCCTTTTTATTTTTCAATTTATCTTTTCTATGTTATAATTTTAAAATAATATAAAACTATGGTAAAAAATAAAAAACAGTTGGGGATAATTATTAGTGGGGTAATGATAATATTACTTCTTTTAGTTATAGTATTTTTAGAGATGAAAAAGGGCGATAAAGATGGCGGAGCGATTCCTCCAAATGACTTTGTGCCAGAATATTTAGAAGAAAATGATGTCCCCGCTTCTACTAATTGGGAAGAAGATGAGTTTCGTCAGGTGGTTCCAGATGGCGTGGTTGTCCCTGAGCCAGGTGAACAGATAACAGAAGAGCTAAAAGATGTGATTGCTGTTCCCACTGATGTAGTGCCAACTTCACAAGATTCAAAAAGTAATATTCGTAAGTTTGAAATAAGGGGAGAAGGTAATAAATTTATTCCTTCACAGATCATTGTTAACTACAATGATGATATTCAAATTGAAATCACGGCTGTTGATAAAGATTATGATCTAGTTTTACAGGGTTATAATATGCGTCAAAATATTCCTCAGGGCATGACTAAAAACCTGTCCTTTCAAGCTTACAATGAAGGGAGATTTCTCTACTACTGTGATAGTTGCGGGGGAAAAGAGGCGGGCGCATTTGGAGAAATTGTAGTTGTGAAATAAGATTTGAAGACAATTATAAAATTTGTTATAATAGCTTAAGAAGATAAAAATAAAAAAATTGCAAATTAGAAGTTACTTATTTGTAATTTTAAAAATGAACTTATGAATAATACAATGTTTGGTAAAATTATTGCCATATTTCTACTGGTTGCAGTAGCTGGCTCACTTGTTTATTTCCATCTTTCTATGAATAAAATGGATAAAAAGATGACTGAACTACAAACAACCATAATTGAAACTTCAAGTGCAACATCTGAAGTTGTTAATTTTTTTAACGCAAACTTAAATGCCCAGAACAATAACTAAAAGTAAATACTATAAAAAATCGCCGCGCTTAGCATCTTCTAGCCGGCAAATTAATAATAATACTATGAAAAAAGAATTTGTTTTTCCTTTGATTATTGGCATCCTTTTTGGTGCAATGATAATGATGTTTTGGCAATTTAGCACTCGTCTTGCTAACCAAAATGCCAGATTAGCCCAATTAGAGCAATATGCAACTCAAAATTCACAAACCATTAATGAAGTGGTAAGTTTTATCAATCAAAATGTTGCTCCTCAAGACGGTGCGGCCGCTCCAGTAACTGAATAGAATATTAAGTTATTTTATACTTTAAGCCCTGCGCAAAGCAGGGCTTTTGTGTTATAATATAAGTGATAACTTTAAGTTATCACTTTAATTTTTGATTGAGAATTTATTTTTTATGACTAAGCAGGAAGCTGAAAAACGTATCATTAAATTACGTTTGGAAATTGATAAACATCGTTTTAA
>JAQWDY010000022.1 GCA_028705215.1 Patescibacteria group bacterium
TACTAAAGCAGCTTCCATAGCGGAAACAGCTGAACCACCAGCAGTAATGTCATTTGCAATGGTCATTACGTTTTCAAAGCGGAAACGGTTAGCGGTCATAGCAGCCTCACTAGCAATTGAACGATAGTTAGTACCATCGTAGTAATATACTGAAGCGCTATCTGCATTCTTTACTAAAGAACCAGCTGGGACTTCACCGTCAGCTAAAGGTTGACCAATAGTGTAGTTTGTGAAGAAAGCGTCAGCTAAATCCACAATTCTCTTGTTCCAGTTAGTGCCATATAAAGCAGCTGCCTGGGACTCATTTGCGATCTTTCTTAATACACCATTTGGTTCAACAGCGTATACAGAAGGATCAGTTGTGATCTTCACTAATGTTGTACCTGGTCTCATGGTTACGTTACCACCCAAAGGATAGCTTTGTAATTCAGAAGCTGGAATGGTTACCACGCCACTGAAATCACTGTACCATGAAAAATAGGTAGCTTCATTAGGGAAGACATATCTCTTACCATCATCGCCTAAGTAATAAACAGATGATAAACCATCCATTTTTATCAAGTCACCAGCTGAAGCAGCAGCCTGGGCAGGAGCCACAGTCAAACCGCTCATAGCGATAACTGATAAGGTCATTACGCTAGCGACTAGGAATTTGCGTAATTTTTTCATAAGTAATTTTCGTTTATTATTTGAAGAAGTCAAAACATAAGTAGTTTAAACATTTCCAAATAATTATTGTTACTCTCTTTTTCCAAAGGTCACAGCTTTAACTTTCCCAACTAGGATAAGTATAAGATATCGGGTTATAAATCGGTCGGAATCCCGCTTCACCAGCTAGTTTTAGCTTAAGACGAAGGCCGGCCGATTTCTTCAAACAAGTCAAAGTTCTGCCAGCCAAGCGCGTGTTGCTACTTGAACTGGAGAAAAGCTTAACCGATCTATTTCCTGTCTTCCCTACTTAATTTAATGAGAAGATCTCGGCTGTTAGCTTGAAAGAAAAAGAGTAATTTTGTTTATAAGGGACAAACCATCTCAAATAAATGAGATTCGACCTTTAATAAGGTCTGCCGATCCGGGCCTAAATTCGAAATTCGAATTTTAGAAACACGGACTTGTTAATTTATCTCACTCCAGATCACCCATGCAGGATGAATACTCTTCCTATCAGGACAAGATCTAAAAAGGGAGAGATAAACTAACAAGCACGTACTTCCTACTGTGCTTATTTTAACATGTTGTTAATTTGGTATAATTTTTCTATAGCCTCACTGTACTTCTGAGCTTTAAACAATGTCTTTACCTCTTCAATTAATTTTTCATCTATATTTTTACCATTTTCTACTTCCTCAAGCAAGGCGCCGGCAATCTCTTCGGTGCTGCTTCCTTGACTGATATTATTATGATCATCTTCTAGGACTTCATTAGTAATAATAGTTTCTAACGCCGTATCGCCCTCTAAAGTAACAAGACTATCTTCTTCTGTCTCTTCTTTTATATCTAACTCGATTCCTTTATCAGCTACTAATTTGTCACTAGCAATAGTTATAACTTCTTCTTCTGAAGTTGTACTTGCAATTTCGCTGTTACCTTCTTCTTCCTCTTTATTATCTTCACCTTCATCATCATCTGCTACAACTCTATTTTTTTCTTCATCACTATTTAATTTTGCTATTTTATTTTTTACCGTTTCAATTTCCTTATTAAAGTCATCACTTAATTTATCCACCTTCTCCTTATTTTCCTCAGTGTTAAATTCAGGGTTAGCTAAAAGAGCGGAAATATCTTCAGCGTGACGAGCGGCAAACTTAGCCGCCATCTTATCCCTCTGCGTGTTATCAAGTACAGTATTTAATTTTGCTTTTTCAGAAATTACACGAGCTACATATAAAGTATCATTGGGTTTTGCCTCACTAAATATCTTATGACTGAAAACACTTGAAGCAATGAGTATAAAAAGAAAAAGTAGGGACGCAAAAACCGGCTGTGATGAAGCTTTAGCAAAACATCTTAGATTAATAGAAAAAATCTGCCACATTGAAAGTTTCTCAGCGCCAGAATTAGCAATTTGGGTTAAAAAAAGCTCCCGATTAGAAGTTAACCACTCCTTATCAGGGCTTAAATGTTTTCCGTTATTTAATTTGGCAATCAAATCTTTTTCGTTCATACACCTATATATACGACAAAACAAGCATTCTGTTACACCTTCTTTTCTTCCGCTGCTTTTTCCTCATCAAGCAAGGCTTTTAGAGCCTTTAAAGCACGGTGAATTAAAACTCGAATATTGCCACGGGACTTGCCGGTAATATCGGCAATTTCAGCCAATTCAAGCTCATTTATAAAACGCATAATAATCGCTTCTCTATACTCCTCTTTTAAAAGCGGCAACTTAGTTTTAATAAGCTCTATATCTTTTTCAACATCAAGTCTTTCCCCCTCATCTTTTCCCTCAAAAACAATATCAAAATGAGGCGCACTCTCTTCTAAAGATAAAACCTTTCCCTTGCCATGTTCGCGATAATGGTCAATTATGGCATTGCGCGCCACCTTATAAAACAAGGCCCGCAGTGTTTTTGCGTCTTGCAGGCTATTGGTTTGAATATGATTCCAGGTCTTTAAGAAAACATCGGAAGTAATATCTTTTGCCTCCTCATCATTACCAATTTTAAAATAAACAAAGCGATAAATATCGGCAATATTTTCATCATAAGCCATGGTAAAAGCCGTTTGGTCCTTCTTTTTCAAGCGATCAAGTGTTTGCTTGCTTTTAAATTTTTTAAACAAGTTAGAGCTCATTTTCTTTTAACAAAAAATAACGGGAAAATAACACCCGCTAACAACAGATAATAATTTTTAAACTAAGCTAATTCTAACACGACAAAGAGGAAAAAGCAATATTAAAAAGAGTAAAAAGTGTCTCTATCTTTTTTGTCAGATAATAGAAAATCAATAAAAATATTTTTCGCTTAAACGATAATTATTATCACCAGGCTCAAATTATATTAGCTTGACTTTTTCTGCAGCATAATCTAAAATTTAAGGACTTTAGTCTAAATTATTATGGACTTAAGTCAGATAAAAATGAATTTAGAGTCTAGCTTACCTTGTATTATATACAAGCTTAAAAAACAAATCAGCTAGCTTTTAAAGCACTTAAGTCTACAATAGCGTGGACTTAAACTAGAAAAATGACTAAAAATATAAACAATAAGTCAAAAACTAGCCGACATCTTATCTGGCTCTCAGTATCTGAAGCTGCGTCTTTAGGTGGGGTAAATGATAAGACAATAAGGCGCGCTTTAAAAGATATTAACTCCGGTTTAGTTTTTAAAATTGTAAAAAATCGATATCAGATTGAGCTACTCTCCCTTATAAAATATCTTCATATTAACACTAAACTAAAAAATAAATTTATTCAATTTGGCCTAGGACAATTTGTCAAGGAATGGAAGGAATAAATGTTAAATAAAATTATCTAAAATAAAAACCACCCTAGATTCCGTTAGGGTGGTTTTTGTATGTGAGGCTAATAATATTCCTCCACTTGTCGCTCTTCTTTATAAACTAAAGAACAGCGTCTTTAACTGCCTTTGCTAAGCGAAACTTAACAACAGTTTTAGCTGGGATTTTAATAGTTTCACCAGTCGCTGGATTTCTACCATCTCTTGCTTTTCTTTTTACTTTTACTAACTTACCAAATCCAGGAATAATGCATTCTCCATTCTTCTTTACTTCTTTATAAACTAAAGATGAAAGACTATCCATGAAAGCAGATACTTCCTTCTTGCTCATTTCTGTGCCTTCTGCTAAGGCTGTGATCATTTGTGATTTTGTCATTTTTGACATAATTTTTTGCATGGGGCTTATCTTAAAACTGATATTCAGACTTAAAATAAGTTCCTATTATTATTAATCAATGTTTACAAGGTTATTATAGCACACTTTAAAAAAGATGCCAATAAATACAAGGCTTTACTTCACTTCATAAATTAAAGTAACCTCTGCCCTTATCTCATTGGTGCCCGCTTCAATACTAGGGCTAATTACACCACCAACTGCTTCCTCTACAGCAAGATCCATTTTAGCGTTTCTATAAGGTGCTGGTGTAGGCTGATAACTACTCTCATGCATACCCTTAATCTTACCCAACTTCATACCAGATTGATCAGCGATAAGCTGTGCTTTTTCTTTGGCTTTTTCAATCGCTAATTCACGCGCCTGATTCATTAATTCAAATTCATCATCAATGGTAAAATTAATATTACCAACTTGATTGGCACCCTTCTCCGTTGTCTTACCAATAATCTCACTAATCTTTTCTAAATCACGAATTTTTAAAGCCACATCTTGTGAAACTTCATAACCAATTAATTCTTGACCCCTGTCTTCTGTCCATTTGTAATTAGGGCGCAAATTATAGTTAGTGGTTTTAATATCTTTTTCTTCCACTCCCAATTCCTTTATAACAGCAATAACAGCATTCATGTTTTCGCTATTTTCGCTAGTTGCTTCCGCTGCTGTTTTTTTCACCTCAGTTTTTATACCAATTGTTAAATTAGCGATATCAGCTTTTGCATATACTGTGCCTGAGCCAGTAACAGAAAAACGATCGTCATTGTTTTTTGCATTGGTAAAATAAAAGGCGAGGCTTAGTACAGTAGCAATAGCAACAATGCCTAAAGCGCTAATAATTGCATTTGTTTTCTTCATATTTTTTAATAAAATGCCTACTTATCTATTAAATAAATAGAGAAATAGGTATTTTTTATTTACAGTTTATTTTTTCATATATTTTTTTAAATTACACTTTTGCTTAAAATAAATTCGACCTTTAACCATTTATTTTAAATAATAATTGTTATATTACCTTTTAATTATAACATGAATTAATAGCACCGACTATCATAGGCCCAGTGTAAAACCGCTTGTCTTTGTCTGGCTCGACAAGTAATATCACCCGGACGACAATTATTTTTTATCGCCATAACATGTCTTTTCATTGCTCGCCACCGCTTTATCTGTCGCCTGTCTTCTTCTTCTTGGCGTCGACCGTAATAATAGCGACAGTACCACTGAAACCAACCACGTGGATCATCAGGATGTATCCAACCTTTTTTTTGCCAATAGGAAAGCGGCAAACTTGCCTTTACCTTAAAATAATTTAAACTCTTATCCGCCTTATCAATTGCTAACTTAGCCCCCTTAAACCAAGTAGGCGGAAATTCTGCCTGGCAATCACGCATATATCTTCCCCCAAAAACACCCAAAGATAACATTTCTTTGGGCGTTAACTCGGGTTTAAAGTCAGGAGCAAAACTTTTTCCTAAAGGAGCGCTTAACTGATATTGATAGTTTTTTTGCAT
>JAQWDY010000004.1:0-17570 GCA_028705215.1 Patescibacteria group bacterium
GCCGGTTCAGTTTATACAGAGTATTCTTTCTACACTCTATTTTCAGGAGATTTAATAGTGATTAAATTTACCGCCCAATATCCGCAGTGTTATAATTATGATGATCCGGAAAAAACGGATTGCTTAGCGGAAAGAGAAAGTTTTTCTCCTCAAGATATTGCTGATGAAATATTAGCTACTTTGATAAAAAAAGAGATTGAAATTGAAATCGATGACAAGGAAGAAGAAAAAGAATTAATATTAGAAGAAGAGGGATAAATAAATTTTATATTTAAACTAAAAAAGCAGGCAATTATTTGTTTGCTTTTTATGTTATAATAAACTTATGATAAATTTATCGATACTATTATGACAAAATTAAGTAATATGTTATATCGTCGTTTTATTTTTGTGTTAGGTATAATTGCCACCATCGCTTATCGCGTTATTGTTGTGCTAAATAATTATAGTTCTTTATGGGTACAGATTGCTTGGTATATAGGTACTATTGGCTTTGTCTGGTATTTTGCTCATCGCTTTAAAATAGAAAATAGACGCGATAAACTAATAACCGATTTAAATCTAGTTGCTAAGGTTAAAAATTGCACGGCGTTAAAAGATGAGGATAAAAAAGCTCTAGAATATGTTTTGCGGGGCTTACAAACTAGCTTATCAAAGTGGAACTATATCGCTATCTTTCTTTTTTCCGCTCTAGCTTTAATCTACGGCATACTTCAAGATTTTATTTTAAATTAAAAAAACTGATTTATGATTACATACTATCAGAGAACCGTTAAGGACCAAAAATTAAAACGCTTGGAAAGTTTTAAAATAGGAAGCTTAATTCATGTGGAAAAACCTAGTGCAGAGGAAATTGAATTTTTAGCAAAAAAGTTTAATCTTGATATTAATATTATGCGTGATGCCCTTGATCCCTATGAGGCGCCACGTATGGAGATAAAAAAGAAAACGACTTATATTTTTACCCGTGTGCCTCGTTATGATGGTGCCTTAAAAAATATATCAACTTTTCCTACCATGTTTGTTTTGGGAAAAGACTTTCTTTTACTTTTTTCTTTAGAAGAAACCTCTTTTTTAATTACCGCTCTGCGCCGTCACAAAAAGCATTATACAACACAAAGAACTAAACTTTTTATTACCTTATTTTTTGAAGTAGAAAATAGATACAATGAACTTTTAAATAAGATAGATAACCGCATAAACTATTTTGGGCTTAATGTGGGAAAGGTGCAGGATCAGGATTTGGTAAGTTTTGTACGTTATGAAGTCATTTTAAATGAATTTATTCGCGCTCTATTGCCACTGCGCCATGTTTTAACCACAATAATGGCAGGAAAAATTCTGGAAATTTATCAATATGACAAAGAGTTAATCGAGGATTTGCAGCTTAATAATGAGCAGTTAATTGAAAGGACGAAGAGTAACTTGACTAATATTGCCAACCTTCGACAGGCTCAAGAAGTTATTTCTACTAATCGCTTAAATCGAGTTATTAAGGTGTTAACTGTTTCTACGGTCGTTCTCGCATTGCCAACTATGATAACAAGTTTTTATGGAATGAATGTTCATTTGCCATGGGCTGATAGAAGTCTTACTTTCTTTGGCATTGTTTTGTTTATTGTTTTATTTATTTTAGTTTTCTTATGGTTTTTAAGAAAAAAGAAAATAATATAAAGATTTATTCTATACTTTTTTTGATTGGTATTTTTTTGTTTTTGCCAAATAGCTTAGAAGCGCAAGCTCTAGCTGATAAGTTAGTGGGTAGAATTTTATTGCAGGTAGAAGATAACGGAGAGGCTTGGTATATTTATCCTAAAAATTATAGACGTTACTATTTAGGTCGACCTCGCGACGCTTTTAATGTGATGAGAAATTTAGGCTTAGGAGCTAAATCAGATATTATAGGGAAAAATATTTTTCCCTCTAATTTAGCCGGCATGATTTTACTTGACGTTGAGAAAAATGGTGAGGCTTATTATATTGACCCGCTTACTTTAAAAAAACATTATTTAGGTAGACCAGATGATGCTTTTTTAATAATGAGACAATTAGGTCTGGGCATAAAAAATAATGATTTAAATTTAATTTCAAGAGGAGATATAGATGCAGTAGAATTAAATTTTCACTCCAGTTATTTAGAAGATGTTCCTTTTACTAGTCAGGCCCCATATTTTGATTGGGCAGATAAAAGACAGCAAGATGGTTGCGAGGAAGCGTCAGCGCTGATGGCGGTTAAATGGGCGAGAGAAGAGGATTTAAATAAAAATGAGGCCTTACAAGAAATTTTAAAAGCTTCAGACTATCTGAAAGATACTTACGGAGAATATCGTGATATTTCAATAAATGATGCCAACCTTTGGATACTTAATGATTATTTTAATTACAGAAATACTAAGGTTTTACTTGATGTTACGGTGAAAGATATCATAGATGAATTAGGAAAAGGGAACTTAGTGATAGCTCCATTTAATGGACAATTATTGAACAATCCGCATTTTACCGGAGCGGGACCAGAAAGACATATGTTGGTAATAAGAGGATATGATGCGAAAGAAGATGTTTTTATAACCAATGACCCGGGAACGCGCTACGGAGAAAATTATAAATACTCAACTGATATATTATTTAATGCTATTAGAGATTATGCAACTGGATATCATAAAGCGATTAATGAAGTGAGAAAAAATATTATAATTATTTCAAAATGATAAAAAAGCAATAAATAAAGGGGTTTGACGAGGTATAATAAATTTGCTACTATATCAACATATGGTAGTTTTTTTATAAATTAAAACACTATATGTAGTATAAATTGTTTTTTTAATTTATTATTAATTTTAAAAGCCCTATGCCAAACAGTAAGCGCGAAGCGATCGGTAAAATCCGAAAACGAGATGGCCGCCTGGTAGCCTTTGATGCCAGTTTTATTATTAATGCCGTTACCAAAGCATTTAAGCATGTTGGTGCGGAAACTAATGGTTTTCCAAAAAAAATCAGTCAACAGGTAGAATCGGATCTACGTCGTTTAAAGCGTTTATCTAAAGACAAAGATTTTATTCCCACAGTTGAAGTTATTCAAGATATAGTAGAAGAGCAGTTAATGGTAAATGGTTTTGCAAAGGTAGCTCGGGCCTATATTCTTTATCGTGAAGAAAGGGCAAAAATTAGGGAAGCGGCCAGGGAAGTGCCTGAACATGTAAAAAAATTAACTCAAGAAAGTAAAAAGTATTTTAAAAATCCACTTGCCGAGTTTATTTTTTATCGTTCGTATTCTCGTTGGATAGACACCGAAGGAAGACGTGAGACTTGGATAGAAACAGTTGATCGTTATATTAATTTCATGAAAGATAAGTTAAAAGACGGATTGACTGCTAAAGAGTATGAAGAAATACGAGAGGCAATTTTAAAACATGAAGTAATGCCTTCAATGCGATTAATGCAATTTTCTGGTAAGGCGGTAGAAAAAACTAATGTTTGTGCCTACAATTGTTCCTATATTGCACCTGAGAATTTCCAGGATATAGCAGAAATTATGTATGTTTCTATGTGTGGCACTGGGGTGGGTTGGTCTGTAGAAAGTCGTAATGTGGAAAAATTTCCTCAAATTATGATACAAACAGGCATTAAACGAGATAAATTTGTTATTCCTGATGATAAAGAGGGTTGGGCGGACGCGCTAGCATTGGGGATGAAAGTGTGGGCTAAGGGAGAAGATATCGAATTTGATTATTCTCTATTAAGACCAGCTGGCGCACGTCTTAAGGTTATGGGGGGCAAGAGTTCCGGGCCAGACCCTTTAAGGCAGTTACTTGATTTTACACGAGTAAAGATGTTAAATCGTCAAGGCAGGCGTTTAAGGACCATTGATTTGCATGATATTATTTGCATGATTGGCTATTGTGTTGTTTCCGGTGGGGTCAGAAGAAGTGCAATGATTTCTTTATCTGATTTAGATGACAGAGATATACGTGATGCAAAAAAAGGACAATTTTATATCAGTGAGCCGCAAAGGACTCTGGCTAATAATTCAGCCGTGTTTATGAAAAAACCTGATAATGAGGAATTTTTGGGTGAATGGTTGGCCCTTATTAAATCTGGTTCTGGAGAGAGAGGTATTTTTAACCGGGGATCATTGGTAAAAACTTTACCAGAGCGTCGTTTAGAAGTATTGCGAGAGAAGAAAGGTTTTTTCTCTGCTGATGGTGAAATTATGTTGGGCCAAATGGGAACTAATCCCTGTGGTGAAATTATTTTACAATCAAAACAGTTTTGTAATTTATCAGAAGTAGTGGCTAGGGCTGAAGACGATGAAGAGTCGTTGCTACGTAAAGTTAAATTAGCGGCCATATTAGGCACCTATCAAGCGACCTTAGTTAACTTTCCTTATTTATCAAAGGGTTGGCAGACAAATTGTGAAAGTGAACGTTTATTAGGAGTTTCAGTTACTGGCCAATGGGATTCAAGGGTGGCTCGTGATGAGAAGATTTTACAAAAGTTAAAAAGTGAAGCGATAAGAGTAAATAAGATATATGCGAAAAAATTTGGCATTAATCAGTCAACAGCTGTTACCTGTGTTAAGCCTTCAGGAACTGTTTCGCAATTGACTGACTGTGCTTCCGGAATGCATGCCCGTTATGCCCCCTATTATATTCGTCGAGTTCGAATTTCTGCAACCGATTCTTTGTTTAAAATGTTGCGTGATCAGGGCATACCCTTTAAACCTGAGGTAGGACAATCCTATGAAAATGCAACGACATTTGTTTTTGAGTTTCCTGTTAAGGCGCCAAAAGGATCTATTTTTAGTCGAGACTTAAGCGCTCTTGATCAACTTGAGCACTGGAAAAAGGTGAAACTCAATTTTACCGAACATAATCCTTCAGTTACAATTTCAGTTGGTGATAATGAGTGGATAGAGGTTGCTGATTGGGTTTACGAAAATTGGGATATTGTTGGTGGGCTATCATTTTTACCACGTTCCAATCATGTCTATGATTTGGCTCCTTATGAAGAGATAAATAAGGAAAGATATGATGAGCTTGTAGAAAAATTTAAAGATATGGACTTTGCGCAAATTGTTGTTTATGAAAAAAAAGACGAAACGGAGGTAAAAAAAGAATTAGCTTGCGCTGGAGGCGCCTGTGAAATGAATTAAAATATGTATTACACTGGTCGAGGTGATGCTGGTAGTTCAAAATTATTTAATTCTTCTGCTCGATTATCTAAAAGTGAACAAATTTTTGCAACCTTAGGTGCTTTAGATGAATTAAATTCATATCTTGGCCTAGCTTCAACTTACAGCAAAAAAGGGTCGCGAATTTATAACGCTCTTAAAAAAGAGCAGAATAATTTATTTATTCTTCAGGCACATTTTGCTAAAGCTCATTTAATAATTAGTCCTAATTTAATTTCCGGCCTTGAAGAAGATATTAAAAAGTGGGAAAAAGAAGTAGGTCCACTTAATAATTTTGTGGTTTCAGGCGGCAGCAAACTTAGCGCAATTTTAGATGTATCCCGCACGATAGCTCGTCGTGCAGAAAGAGAGGCACTGTTACTTGATGTGAAAATCAAGATCACTTATAACAAACTTGCCTTTGTTTATTTAAACCGTTTATCGAGTTGGTTGTATGTGTTGGCAAGACTTGCTAATAAAAAGGCGAGCTCACAAGAAAGGGCGCCTCAATATTGATAAGTTTGAATAAAGCGTGTTTTTGTATTATAATGTATTAATAACTTATTAATAAAAAAATATATGTTACATGAAGAAGTAAGCAAGGTAAGTGAAAAAACTTTGGATATGAAAAGAGCAATTGATTCTTTAAAGGAGGAAATGGAGGCTGTAGATTGGTACAATCAAAGAGCCGACGCCACCTCTGATGAAGAGTTAAAACGCATACTTGTTCATAATGCTAATGAAGAAAAAGAGCACGCGGCTATGATAATTGAATGGTTAAGAAAGAATGACGAAGTTTTCGCTAAAGAGTTAAAAGATAATTTATACCAAGAGAAAATTAATACTGATCATGAATAAGGGCGATGGGAATAATTGGAATCCAAAAAAACCGACAAAAGTCGGTTTTTTGTTAATATTTATATACTTTTATTTCAATATAAATTAGCAAGTATTGACAAAATTATTAAATTATATTAGACTAGTGTAGTAATCATGCAGACTTTATAGTTTAAGCTTCGATTACAAATGTCGTACATAAAAAATTTAGTAAAATGAAAAAAGAGAACAAAAAAAGAGTAAAAACAGTAAAAAAAGAAAAAACAGAAAAGAAATGTGAAAGCTTCGGAAACCGGTGCACGATATGTGGAACTTTTTTTGAGGATGGCTTTTGTCAACATGGCCATGAAATGGGTGAAACATATTGGATTTAAAAAAGTATGCCCGCTGCTACAAACAGCGGGTTTTTTGCACTCTTTTTTCCTGATTTGCTTGGATTTTGTTATTTGTCGTGGTATAATATAAGTATCAGTTTAGGGGAAATTAAAGCTAATAATTATGTTAAAGTCAAAAAAAGAATTTAATTAAATTAGATAAACTTTAATTTCATGACACTTGTTGACAGCCTGGCCGCCTCTGTGGACGGCAAGATGTCAACGCTCAAGTTCAAATACGAGTAAGTCATACTCTATTTACAACTTATAAAGCGTTATATGCTTGATCTTAACTGTCCAGGAGGCAGCCGGGTTCTCCGGAAAGATTGATAGTTATATAATTAACTTTGTTTTTGCATTTTAAACCTTAAAGCATGGGTTTTTATTTTTATTTTTTATAACATTAAAATAATGCGTAAAAAGACTATTAATTTTATCGAAATTACCTTAATTGTTATTTTTATAATTATTCTTTTCTTTTTTTCTTTATGGCTTTTGGAGCGGGGAAAACTAAGAGCTGATGATGCCAGAAAATTGGCGGATATAAAAAAAATACAAAGTGCGCTTGCCTTATATTATCACGAAAATAATGATTACCCTGAAGTGCTAGAAGTTGGTAAAGCCTTGCAAAATAAAGGAAAAATTTATTTAGATACTATTCCTCGGCCCCCTGTTAGTAAGGGGAGCTGTGCCTCTAATTTAGATTATAATTATACAAAAAGGGTGGAAGGTGATAGAGCTTCATCCTATTTCTTAGAGTATTGTCTTAGTCAGGATTCAGCTGATATTCCCGCTGGATTAAATACAGCAACGCCGCAGGGAATAAGTTTAAAAAAAATTAATTAATTTAAATATATGGATATATACGAAAAAGCACTTAAATTACATGAAGAGAAAAAGGGGAAGTTAGAAATAGTAAGCAAAGTTGAAATTAAAGATAAAAACGACTTATCTTTGGCCTATAGCCCGGGAGTAGCCGCTGTATCAAAACTAATAGCTAATGATAAAAAAAGCGCATATACACACACTAATAAAGGCAATACTATTGCTGTAATAAGCGATGGTAGCGCCATTTTAGGTCTAGGCAATTTAGGCGCCTTAGCGGCTATACCCGTTATGGAAGGGAAGTGTGTTCTCTTTAAAGAGTTTGCTAATGTTGACGCTATTCCAATTTGTCTTGATACTCAGGACAGTGAAGAAATTATTAAAACAATACAAAATCTTGCTCCAAATTATGGGGGCATTAATTTAGAAGATATATCAGCCCCACGTTGTTTTGAAATTGAGGCAAGAGTAAGAGAAAGTTTGGATATTCCCGTTCTTCACGATGATCAACACGGAACAGCTACGGTAGTGTTAGCCGGTTTGATTAACGCCTTAAAAATTAAAAATACAAGTCAAGACAAGGTGAAAATTATTATTAATGGCGCGGGGGCAGCCGGACTAGCAATTACTAACTTGCTTATTAAATATGGTTTTTCGCAAATTATTGTTTTAGATAGCAAAGGAGCAATATACGAAGGGCGCGGTGATTTAAATTCTGCTAAGGAGAGTGTTGCAAAATATACTAATAAAGAGAAGAAGGCAGGCGACTTAGCTGATGTGATAAAAGATGTTGATGTTTTTATAGGCGTAAGTCAGGGGAATATTTTAAAGCCGGAGATGGTAAAGAGTATGAATAAGCAAGCTATAATTTTTGCTTTAGCTAATCCAACTCCAGAAATAATGCCTGAAGAAGCACTTACTGCTGGTGCCTTGTTAGTTGCTACTGGTCGCAGTGATTATCCTAATCAAATTAATAATGTGCTTGCTTTTCCTGGCATCTTTCGTGGTGCTTTAGATAATAAGGTTAAGCAAATTACTGATAAAATGTTAATTAAAGCAGCTGAAAATTTGGCTGCCCTTGTTGCTGACCCTGGTCCTTACGAAATATTGCCCAATGTCTTTGATAAACGCGTTGCTCTTGTAGTAGCTGACGCTATTAGGGATTAAATAGAAATTTTATATAGTTTAAGTTATAATATTAAGGTAATTATTAATCTTTTTCGCATATGAGCGCTAAAAAATATTTAAGAATATTGCAGGGAGGAATAATTTTATCACTTCTTGTGGTATTATTTGTTTTTCCCAGTTTATTATTTCCCTATATTAGTTCAAAGCAACTAGTTTTTAATATTTTAATGGAGCTTCTTTTTGCCTTGTGGTTAGTCTTTATTTGGAAGTACCCCTCCTATCGGCCCAAATTTAATTTCTTGGTCTACAGTTTAGCTGCCTATTTATTAGTTATCCTTATTTCCTCTATTTTTGGAATTGATTTTAATTTAAGTTTCTGGGGTGATGTTGAAAGAATGTTAGGTTTTTTTCATATTCTGCATTTTTTCCTTTTCTTTATTATATTAATTTCCGTTTTTCGTCAAGAAAAAGACTGGCGCCTTTTATTAAATTTTTCACTTATTATCGCTACTTTAGTTGCTTTAATTGGTTTATTGGGGGAAAAACCTCATAGTACTATTGGTAATACTACCTACGTTAGTGGTTATATAATATTTAATTTATTTTTTGCTGCAATTTTATTTTTTCGTAGTCGCTCTTCTTGGCGTTATATCTATTTTTTGCCAACACTGATTCTTCTTTTGCAATTTAAAGAGATGCGAACTTCAGGAGCTATTATTGGTTTGGCAATTAGCATCTTGGTAGCTTTAATTTTAATTGCTATTTTGCATAGAAACAAAAAGCTTAAAATTACTTTATTTTCTCTAGTTGGTTTAGCTATTTTATCTTTATTTTTTATTTTTTCTCAGCAGGAAGCCTCTTGGTTTCAAAATAGTTTTCTTAAAAATTTAACTAGCCAAAAAGCAACCTTTCAAACTCGACTTCTTTCTTGGCAGAGTGCAGCTAAAGCTTTTCCCCAGCAACCTTTGTTAGGAACAGGGTTTGGTAATTATGCTGTTATTTTTGATAAATATTTTAATCCAGTTTTTTTCAATTACGATAAAAATGAAACTTATTTTGATAGGGCCCATAACAATCTTATCGATATCGCTTCAACAACAGGAATACTTGGTTTAGTTACCTATCTTTCAATCTTTGTTTTTGTTGCTTTTTATATTATTTCTCTTTGGCGTCGTCAAGGCTGGCATATTGATAAAACACCACTGGGGCGGAAAAACCTTGAATTAGTGTTATTGACCGCACTTTTTATTGCCTATTTCGTTCAAAATTTGGCTGTTTTTGATTCTCTTGTTACCTATATGGGTTTAATGATGGCCCTGGGGTTTATATATTTTCTTTATGAAAATAAGATGGAAGATGTTTTGCAAAATGAAGTAAAAAATATCGAAAAAAGGGGGGAGACTTTTGTTTTAATGGGAGTTTTGATTCTAGCTTTAATTGTTATAAATCAATTTAATATAAAACCATGGCGAACTTTAGAAGGGGTCATTGCTGGTTACACTAAATTAGTTTCAGGTGAAGTAATAGATGGTTTGGATATTTTTCAGCAAAGCTTAAAAGATGGGCCACTTGATAGAGACGGCCGCTCATCATTGTTAAATTTAATTATCTCAAACCCCATAATACTTACTTCTTTTACTGAAGAAAAAGCAAAAAATGAATTCTCTTATTTAGAATCGTTGGCATTAAAAAATCTAGAACATAATCCGCAAGATAGCCTATTTTTACTTCAGACGGCACAGTTATATGATTTAGGGTCCAGAGTTTTTGCTTCAGATTTAGAATTAAAAGATAAATATTCTAATTTAGCCCTTGATTATACTCAAAAGGCTTTAATTTCAAGTCCAGGGCGAATTCCAATATATTTTGTTAAAGCCCAAATAATGAGTTTTAAAGGAGATAATGCGGCCGCTTTAGAGGTTTTAGAATACGCTCAATCATTAAATTATGATTACGCTGATACAAGTTGTCGTTTAGCACCTTTATATAAAGAAATGAATAGGAAAGATGATGCCATTGACGCTTATTACAACTGCATTGATAATGGGGTCACGTCAAAATTAGGGGGAGTCAATTCCTTAATTGAAGCTGCTGAATTTTTAGTTGAAAATGAAGAGTATGAACGCTCTATTGTTGTTTTAGAAGAATTAGTAAAATCTTATGACAGCGATCCTAATATGTGGTTTAATTTAGCGCAACTTTATTTATTGGTTGAGGATGATGAGTTAAAGGCAAGAGAGGCTGCTAATCAGGCTATAGTTCTTGATCCCAGTTTTGTCTCTAAGGCAGAAATGCTATTTTCTAAATAAAATTGTTTTTTAGTTTTAAGCTATTTTTAACAATATATTAAATCCAACTTTTTTTCGGTTGGATTTTTTATAAAAAAATAAATATATGCTATAATGGGTGCAGGAGAAATTATTATTTACTAATTTATTTTTTATTTTATGCAAAAAATTAATGTTGCAATTAACGGCTTTGGTCGTATAGGCCGCTGTGCCTTGAAGGTAATTTTTGATTCCTTTCCTAATATAAATATAGTTGCTATTAATGATTTAGCTGAGACTGAGATTTTAGCACATTTACTCCGTTTCGATACTGTCTATGGTAGATATAACAAAGAAGTCTCCGATGCCAGTGGTATGATAATAGTTGATAAAAAGAAAATTCCAGTTTTTGCCATTAAAGATCCTAGTCAGTTGCCATGGAAAAAGTTAAAAGTTGATGTTGTTCTTGAGTGTACTGGTGTTTTTCGTGATAGAGAAGCGCTCAGCTTGCATTTAAAAGCGGGTGCTAAAAAAGTTATTCTTTCAGCCCCCGCTAAAGGAAAGGGAGTGAAAATGATAGTTCTTGGTGTAAATGAGAAAAAAATAACAAAAAAAGATGATATGCTTTCCTGCGCATCTTGTACCACTAATTGTTTAGCGCCCGCAACAGAAATAATTCGACAAAAATTTGGAATTAAAAAAGCCTTGATGACTACTATTCATGCCTATACCGCAAATCAGAATATTGTCGATGGCCCCAATAAGGATAAACGACGAGCTCGAGCTGGAGCTTTAAATATAGTGCCAACAACAACTGGGGCAGCAATTGCGACGACCGAAGTGATTCCGCAATTGAAAAATAATTTTGATGGCATGGCAGTGCGTGTGCCTGTGCCAGTTGGTTCTTTAGTTGATGCTGTTTATATTTTAAAGAAAAAAACAACGGCAACTAAAGTTAATGACGCCTTAACTAAGGCGGCAGCGGGTAAATTAAAAGGAATTATAGCAGTCACACATGAAGAAATCGTTTCTTCTGATGTGATTGGAAATACCAATAGCACAATTATTGATGCCACCTCAACTAATGTTTTAGGAGGAGATATGCTTAAACTTATTTCTTGGTATGATAATGAATGGGGATATTCTAATCGCTTAGTGGAGCTTGCTTTATTGAGTGCTAAATATATTAAATAATTTAAAAAATATGAGATTAAAAAATAAAGTAGCAATAGTGACTGGTGCCGCCTCTGGGATAGGGAGGGCGATTGCCGATTTATTTGTTAGCCAAGGAGCAAAAGTAATTTATTCTGATATTCATAAAAAAATAAATGATTTTAAGGTAAGTTCTAAGAAGGCAATTTATGTCCCCTGTGATGTTTCCAATCAAGAAGAGGTAAAAGCTTTGATAGCTCGGGCAAAAGAGGTTTATAAGGGCTTGGATGTAATGGTAAATAATGCTGGAGTAGGTGGTTTAGGCGGAATATTGGAAGCTCAGGCAGATGACTTTGACAGAACACTCAAGATTAACTTATTTGGAGTTTTCTATGGTACTCAGGCAGCAGCTCAAGCGATGAAAAAAGAAAAAGTGAAAGGTAATATTATTAATATTTCATCTATTTTAGGAACAGTCGGAATGGAGCAAACATTGGCCTACTGCACATCTAAGGGTGGAGTTGGCCAGCTAACAAGGGCTGCTTCTTTGGATTTAGCCAAATTTGGCATACGAGTAAATGCAATAGCACCAGCTTTTATTAAAACAAAAATGACAAAAGATATATTGCATGATAAAAAATTTAATCAGATGGTAATTAGTAATACACCATTAGCTTATGTTGGCGAACCAAAAGATATAGCAAACGCTGCGCTTTATTTGGCGAGTGATGAGGCAAAATATGTCACTGGCACCACTTTACATGTTGATGGTGGTTGGACTATACATTAAAATGACAAATCAGTTGTTGATAAAAAAAATAGAAGAATCGGGTTTAACTGGTCGTGGCGGCGGTGCATTTTCAGTTGCTAAAAAATGGAAATTAGTAAAAAAAAATATAGATAATAGTAATTTTGGATATATTATAGTAAATGCAGCAGAGGGCGAGCCAGAGGTGAAAAAGGATGGCTATTTATTAGAAAATGAAACAGAATTAGTTATTGCGGGAATAAACCGGGCCCTTCTTTATTTGGGTACAAAAAATATCAAGGCTATCTATTTTTATTTAAATGTATTATATCTTCAAAAATATAAAGCTAAAATTGAAAAAGTATTAAAAAATAAAGAATATAAGGAGCTAGCTAAAAAAATAATTTTTTATAAAAAACCTCAAGAAAGTGGTTATATTGGTGGTGAAGAGAGTGCTATAGTTAATGTTATAGGTGGCCAGAAAGTGCGACCTAGTCAAAGGCCGCCATTTCCACCTGAAGTTGGCTTATTTGCTAAACCAACTCTTATAAATAATGTTGAATCTTTCTATAATGTCGCCTTAATAGCTAAAGGCACCTATGATAATAAGCGACTTTTTACTTTAGCGGGCGCATGTTCTCACAAGGGAGTGTATAATTTGTCGGCAACGATGAGTATAGCTGATATTTTACATGCTACAGATAATTATCCTGATTTTCCATTTTTTGTTATTGCTGGTGGGGCTGTTTGTGGCGAAGTCTTAGACCAAGATCAACTCATAGCTGGTGTTGAGGGCTCAGGATTAATAATGATTTTTAATCATCAGAAGACAGATTATGATAAATTACTTGATTTCTGGTTACGATTTTACGAAAATCAAAGTTGTGGACTATGCACACCTTGTCGAGAGGGCAGCTATCGTCTCCGAGAGTTATTTAAAGAAAAAAAAATAAAAACAGAGAAATTCACTGATCTTTTAGATAATTTAGAGCAAAGCACATTTTGTGCTCTTGGTTCTTCTTTGCCCTACACAGTGAAAAGTTATTTAGAAAATATATATTTTAAGTACAAAAAGTATGAGTGAAGAAAAAAAAGAGATTATCAGTGGGGAAGCGGAAAAAAAACAAGACCTACCTTTAATTTTTAACAGCTTAGAAAGAGCGACAAAATTATGGTGGAAACACTTGAAAAGCTTTATTTTGATTTATTTAGAAGGACTTAAATTAGCCTTAATTCCAATAGTAATTTTTATTTCAGTAGTGGTTATGGATTTAAAATTATTTGGTGATCGATTTTCACTTGCCTGGTTGGATTTGGCTTTATTTGCTATTTCGTTTCTATTAATTTTCTATTTTTTACTACGATCGGAAATAGCCATCTTTCTTTTTATAAAAAATGATTTTAAAGGTGAAGTAAAAACATTATTTAAAGAGACGCGTTCTTTATTCTGGCCCTATTTTTGGTTAGGTTTATTAACTTTTGTGTTAATAGTTTTGTGGACACTACTTCTTATTATTCCGGGTTTAATATTTAGCGCCTATTACGTTTTTGCGGTATACGCTTTTATTAGTGAGGGGAAAAGGGGGTGGTCAGCTATTTCGCGAAGCAAATCTTTAGTTAAAGGTTATTTCTGGCCCATTTTTGGTCGTTTCATCTTTTTCTTAATATTAGCTTATTTACTTGGTAGTATTGTTGATATGCCGCAATCAGCTTTAAATAAAGATAGCGCAATGTTTGAAGCTTGGAATTTAATTGAACAGATCATTGTCATGTTAGTTGCTCCGATTTTCATTATTTTCTTCTACGAAGCTTATCATTTTCTAGTTAAGAATAAAAAAAGATAACATGCAAGTTATAATTGATAAAAAAAAGATAGAAGCGCAAAAAGATGAAACTATTTTAGAACTTTCGCAAAGAGTTGGGATTTTCATTCCTTATCTTTCTTATCATCCGGAAATTACCAATAAGGGGGGCGATAGAGTAGCTTTAGTTGAAATTAAGGGTGAAAATAAATTAAAATCGGCGGAAACTACTAAGGTTAGTGAGGGAATGATAATTTTTACCAATTCCGATAAAGTTAAAAAATTTCGACGTTTAAATTTAGAATTAATTTTTGCTTCTCATATTGAAAAATGTGCTGATTGCACCCTGCGTTTTAACTGTCGTCTTTTAGAATTAGCGCGACTGTATCAGATAAAAATTAGTGAGTTTTCTGATAGAAAGACTTCACGTAAAACCTATAAGTTTTCTAATGCGGTTGAAATTGATGGAACTCAGTGTATTGATTGTGGAAATTGTATAGAAGCTTGTGCTCTTCAAGGAATAAATTTTTTAGAATTTTCTGGCAAAGGTTATAGACAAGAGTTAAGACCAGTAAATGATAAAAAGCGAGTTTGCATTCATTGTGGTCAATGTACCAATGTTTGCCCAGTCGCAGCAGCGCAAGAACAAATGGAATGGCCGCAGGTGGAAGAGGTTTTAGCTGACAAGACAAAGATTGTTGTTGCTCAATTTGCTCCGGCTGCACGTGTTTCTATTGGTGAAGAATTTGGCATGAAAGTAGGCACTAATTGTGCAAAAAAGATAAATACTGCTCTTAAAAAATTAGGTTTTGCTCATAGTTTTGATATTAATTTTGGTGCTGATATTACGACCATGATTGAGGCTGAAGAATTACTACAACGAATAAAAGATAATAAAAAAATACCACTTTTTACCTCTTGTTGTCCTGCTTGGGTAAGCTACGTTGAATCATATTATCCAGAATTGCTGCCACACCTAACTACGGCGCGCTCTCCACATATTCATAGCGCTGGAGCAATTAAGACCTATTTTGCAAAGGCAAAAGGTTTAGATAGGCGTCAAATCAAGGTTGTTTCTATAGTTCCTTGTACAGCTAAAAAACATGAAGCAGCTAGAGCAGAACTGCGTTACAGAAAAGAACCCTTAGTTGATTATGTCTTGACTGTACGTGAATTTGCCTTTATGCTGAAAAAGCGGCAAATTGATTTTGCGCGATTAAAGGATAGTGAAACTGAGCCTTTTTTCAATGATGGAACGGGTGCAGCTGCTATTTATGGTGCCTCTGGTGGCGTAATGGAATCCGCCTTAAGGACAGCTCTTTATTTAAGTAATTTTAAGCAAAAAAAAGTAATTGATAATTTTCAATTAAAATTCCAGAATTTTAGTGGCAATAAAGATATTAAGGAAGCGGAAATTATGATAGGAAGGCGCAAATTACGAGTTGCCGTTGTTAGTGGTATTGCTAATTTTCAACATATTTTGCCTCATTTAAGAAGATATCATTATATTGAAGTTATGGCCTGCCCAGGTGGGTGTGTTGGTGGTGGTGGTCAGCCATTTCCTAGTACCAAGGAAATTAAAAAGGCGCGAGCTAAAGCCTTACGGCAAATAGATAAAAATAAAAAAGATAGATGTGCTCATGAAAATAAAGTAATGTTAGAATATTTAAACTGGGTTAAAACTAATAGATTAGAGGAAAAACTATTACACACTAAATATTATTCTCGTAAAAGAACTTGATTAATTTAATATGGAAATTCCAAATTTTGTTTTAAATACTACTGATAAAATAAAAGCGGCTGGCTTTGAGTCTTTTATAGTTGGTGGCCCTGTTCGCGATTTTTTGATGAATAAAGAGCCTAAGGATTGGGACATAACAACCAATGCTAAGCCAGAAGAAATAGTTTCTCTTTTTAAAGATGCTAAATATAACAATAGTTTTGGCACAGTTTTATTACCGGTACGTGATAGCGCAGAAAAGATAATTACAGTTCTAGAAATTACAACTTATCGCAGTGAAGCCACCTATAGTGATCGTCGCCATCCTGATCGCATAGAATTTGAGAAAGAATTGGATAAAGATTTATCACGACGAGATTTTACCATTAATGCATTAGCGATAGACCCAGCTAAGGCAGAGAAAGTAATTGATTTGTTTGGTGGCTTAAAAGATATTAAATTAAAAATTATAAGAGCTATTGGTGAACCAAGCGATCGTTTTAAGGAAGATGCTTTAAGAATGTTGCGAGCAGTGCGTTTTGCTACACAACTTGATTTTACATTAGAACCAAAAACGGAAAGAGCACTTACCAAATTAGCGGGTAGTCTTAAATTTGTTTCCAATGAAAGAATTAGAGATGAATTGATAAAAATATTGGCCTCAGATAGGCCAGCCCAAGGTATAGAATTATTGCAAAAAACTAAGCTTTTGCAATATATAATCCCTGAACTTGAGCAGGGAATTAATGTAAAACAAGATAGACACCATATTTATCCAGTTTTTAAACATAATCTTCTCGCTTTAAAATACTGTCCGAATAAAGATTGGCAAGTACGCTTGGCGGCATTATTACATGATGTTGCTAAACCGAAAACTAGAAAAATTATAAAAAATATTGCCACTTTTTATAACCATGAATATTTAGGCGCTAAAATGGTAAATCGGATTATGACGCGATTGAAATTTACCAACGAAGACAGAGAAAGGGTGGTTAATCTAGTAAAAAATCACATGTTTTATTATAATGTTGGAGAAGTCAGCGCCGCTTCAGTTCGTCGTTTAATTGCTAAAGTTGGTCAGGAAAATTTAGCTGATTTAATTGATTTACGAGTAGCTGATCGCCTAGGTTCCGGCACGCCTAAAGCTATGCCCTATAAACTAAGGCATTTGCAGTATATGATGGAAAAGGTGCAACATGATCCAGTGTCGGTAAAAATGTTAAAAGTAAATGGAGATTCTCTGATGCTGGCTTTAAATACGGCGCCTGGGCCAAAAATAGGAGCTATTTTAGATGTTCTTTTAAGTGAAGTAATAGAAGAACCAAGTTTAAATGAAGAAGCTTACCTATTGAAAAGAGCAAAAAAATTAAATGAACTTAAGCTAGATGACTTGCGTCAACAAGCTAAAAATGTAATTGCGGAAAAAAGACAAGAGGAAGACAAGGATATTAAAAAACAATTTAAAGTTTAATTATAAAAAATAATATGTTAAAAAAAATAGGATTAAGCTTGTCTCTAATAGTATTTGCGTTTTTTTTAAGCGCTTG
>JAQWDY010000004.1:17670-74066 GCA_028705215.1 Patescibacteria group bacterium
GGATGAGAAGATAAGGAATATAGCGGTTGTAATTATAAAACACAATGATCGTATTTTAGTATCTCCAAATTATGACGAAGAAAAAGATTGGCATTTTTTTCGCCTTTTGGGTGGAGGGATTGAATTTAGAGAAAGCGCTCAGGAAGCTTTAGAGCGCGAAATTAAAGAAGAGTTAGGCAGGGAGATTGTTAATATTTCTCTTTTAGAGGTAAGTGAAAATATATTCCAGTATCAGAAAAGATTAGGGCATGAAATTTGCTTTATATTTAAAGCTGATTTTAAAGATAAGGCCGATTATAATATAGAAGAATTTCAAATTTTAGATCAGCCAAAGAGAAAGGCAATTTGGGTAAAGTTAAATGAAGAAAATCGTAAAAATATTACGCCTATAATAAAAAGTAACTATTAATTATATGACAATATATTTAGATAACGCAGCGACAACACCGCTGGACCCTCGGGTTCTAAAGAAAATGCTTCCTTATTTTAGCGAAAAATTTGCTAATCCCGCCTCTATCCACGCGCTTGGTCAAGATGCTTTTATCACGCTTGAAGGAGCGCGAGAGAAAGTTGCTAATATTTTAAATGCCCCGATAGATTCTATAGTGTTTACTTCTGGAGCAACGGAAGCAAATAATCTCATTATCAAGGGTTTAGCAGAGGCAAACAAAAATGAAAATAAAAAACGGATAATTATTTCGGCAATTGAGCATCCCTGTGTTCGAGAAGCAGCTAAAAGATTAACAACTTTAGGTTATACTATTGATTACCTGCCAGCTAATAAGCAGGGAATAGTGACCCCTAAGGCCTTGGAAAATCTCATGAATGATGACGTTTTGTTGGTTTCTGTTATGATGGTAAATAATGAGATTGGTACTATTTCTGATATAAAGAAACTAGCTAGCGTTGCTCATCGTTTTGGTGCCTATTTTCATAGCGACGCTGTTCAAGCAGTGCCATATTTAAATATCGACATTAAAGCTCTTAAGGTTGATTTTTTAACCCTATCAGCTCATAAATTTTATGGACCAAAAGGCGTAGGCTTAGCTTATATTAATCCTAAAATTAAAATAAACGCACTTATTCTAGGTGGTGGTCAAGAAAATAATATTCGTTCTGGCACCCATAATCTGCCTGGTATTATTGGTTTAAGTGAGGCTTTATATTTAGCTTACAAGGAAAGAGATAAATATTTAAAAAAGATTAGCAAGTTACAAATTTACTTCTGGGAAAAATTAAAAAAAGAAATTCCGGAGATATTACTTAATGGTAGTTGGGAAAAAAGAGTGCCTGCTAATTTAAATGTGCTTTTTCGCTATATTGAGGGAGAGGCGATTTTAATGGATTTGTCCCAAAAGGGAATTTGTGTTTCTACTGGTTCAGCTTGTTCAGCCTCAGATTTAAGAGCCTCTTATGTGCTTAAGGAAATTGGACTTGATAAAAATTATCTAAATAGTAATATTCGTTTTTCTCTTGGTCGTTATACAACTAAAGCAGAACTTGATTATACAGTTAAAGCATTAAAGGAGACGGTAAAAAGATTACGCGCTTTTTCGCCAATAACTTAAAAAGCCAATCTTTTTAAAAAAGATTGGCTATTAATTTTGTTTGTTATTACCTTGGTCGTTTATTCGAACAAGTAGACCACAAAAAAAGAAAATAAGGGCAATTAGTATGCTCAGTGAAACTGTCTTAAAAAAATCAACCTTATCAAAAGGATTAGCTTTTAAATAATAATTAATTATAAAGCCGATAAGCAGGGCTGTAATCGCTATAAACAATTTAAACCAACCTTGTTTTCTAAAGTTAATTATTAAAAATTCATAATAATATCCAGCCACTAACATCACCAGAATAATTGCTGAATAGCCACCAGAAACAACAAAGAGTAAAATAATAACAACTTTAAATAAATAATAATTATTAATTTTTTGCATGTCATTTGATTTAAAAAGAACTAAGTTAAAGATTAAAAGGATTAATATCAAATGTCAAGAACTAGATTTTATTAATAATTTGTAGTATATTTATAAAATATAAAAAAATAAGCATTGAAATATGTCATTAAATTATACAAAAAAGACCTTAGAACATTTTTTAAGGCCAAAAAATATAGGAAAAATTGCGCATCCAGATGGTTACGCACAAATTGGCAATATGGTTTGTGGTGATCAATTAGATTTTTTCCTTAAAGTAAAAAATGAGAAAATTATTGATGTAAAATTTCTCTCATTTGGTTGTGCTTCAAATATTGCGACTGCTTCGATTTTAACAGAACGTGTTAAAGGAATGACGATAGAACAGGCTAAAAAATATGCCTGGCAGGAAATAGTTAATGATTTAGGTGGCCTGCCAAAGCAGAAAATTCATTGTTCAGTAATGGCGGTACAGGGTTTAAAAAAAGCAATTTTAGATTATGAAGAAAAACAGAAGGTGACATCTAGCGCAATAAGGTCAAAGAAGACTAAGGTTGTAAAGAAAAAGCCAAGCAGAACAAAAAAACAAGCACAAAAAAATAAAGTAAAACAAAGATAATAAAAAACGCCCAACAATTAAGTTGAGCGTTTTTTATTAAAGTTTTAGCACTAAAATCTTTTTTCCATAGGACGAGCCTCATTGACTACAACGCGACGTCCATCTAATTCTTGATTGTTGTACATTTCAATGGCTTTGTCTGCTTCCGCATCATCTTCCATTTCCACGAAACCAAATCCTTTAGATCTCTGAGTCATTCTATCCTTGATAATGATAGCAGATAAAACTTTGCCGGCTTTTGAAAAAGCTTCATTTAAAGCTCCTTCATCGGTCTTGAAATTCAAGCCGCCGACGAATAATTTCTTCATGTTTGTTTCTCTATTTTTTTTACTAATGTAAGACGACCTTTTTTTAGCAAAGAAAGGCCGAATCTCAGATACGCCCTTTCTTAAAAATTGCTTACCTACAACTATAAGTATAGATGTTTTTTATAATAAAGTCAAGGACCTAAGAAATACTTACTTTTACCCCCTTACTCATTGAAGAAGCAATAGTCACGCTTTTAATAAAGGTTCCTTTAGCTGAACTTGGCTTAAGGCGACGAACAGCGTCAATAAATACTTGAAAGTTTTCTACTAATTTTTCATCAGCAAAGCTAAGTTTTCCAATCACGGCGTGTAAGTTACCAGTATCATCATTTTTAAAGCTTACCTTGCCCTTTTTTAACTCCGCTATCGCTTTAACAATATTTGGCGTAACAGTTTCGTTTTTAGGAGAAGGCATTAAGCCACGAGTACCTAATATTTTAGCAATTACTGCTAAATTTTTCATTAATGCTGGTTCAGCGATAGCAACCTGAAAATCAGTTTTTTCAGTTTTTTTAATTTCTGCAATCAATTCTTCACCACCAACAAAGTCAGCTCCAGCGTCTTTAGCCTCTTTTTCATTTTCAGGTGACACGAAGGCAGCTATTTTAATTGTTTTGCCAGTACCATGAGGTAGGTTAACAGCACTTCTTATCTGTTGATCGCTTTTTTTTGTGTTAATTCCTAAATTTGCATGCACTTCAACTGAACCATCAAATTTAGCGGTACTAATTTCTTTAACAATTTTAATTGCTTCACCTATAGTGTATTGTTTGTCTTTATCGTAAATAGCTGATAAATCCTTTTTAGTATTTTTTTTCTTTTCCATATTATTTTGTGGTGCAGGCGTAAAAGTTAATTACTCCCACATTATTTAAATTAGTTATTTAATTTCTATTCCCATTTGACGGGCCGTACCAGCAATTATTTTTTTAGCTGTCTCAATATCACGAGCACTTAGATCAGGCATTTTAATTTCAGCAATTTCTGCTAATTGTTTATCGGAAATTGAGCCAATTTTTTCAGTTAAAGGTTTTCCAGATCCTTTTTTAACTCCGGCTGCTTTTTTAATTAGTTCTGCGGCTGGTGGAGTTTTTAAAATAAAGCTATAACTTCTATCTTCATAAACAGTAATTTCAACCGGCACGATGCTACCCATTTTGTCCTTAGTTTTATCATTAAATTCCTTACAAAATTCTGCTATATTTAAACCATGTTGTCCTAAAGCGGGACCAACTGGTGGCGCCGGATTAGCTTGTCCGCCAGTAATTTGTAATTTTATTTTTGTTTTTATTTTTTTAGCCATATAATTTATTTAGTAGACGTAGAAGCGCCGTCTGTTTTCGTTATTATTCTGATTATCCTTTTTTAATTTGTAGAAAGTCTAATTCAACTGGAGTCTCGCGACCAAAAAGGGAAACTGATACCTTAACTTTTCCCTTAGCTTCATCAATTGCAGTGACCCGACCCTCCATATTTTTAAAGGGCCCTTCGTTAATTTTAACTGGTGATCCAATTTCAACGTCAATTTGAAATTTAGGATCCTCAACTCCCATTCTTTTTTGCAAGGCCTTCACCTCAGTATCGCTAATTGGCGTTGGAATAGTGCCGCTACCAATAAAACCGGTTACATTAGGTGTATTGCGCACAATATACCATGATTCATCAGTTACTATCATTTCTACCAAAATATAACCTGGAAAAATCTTTTCTTCACTAACTTTCCTTTTTCCGTTTTTAATTTTAATCTTCTTTTCAGTAGGGATTAAAACGTTAAAAATTTTATCCTCCATATCCAAGGACTCAACTCTTTGTTTTAAATTTTGCGCCACATTCTCTTCGTAGCCAGAATAAGTATGAATAACGTACCAACGACGCCCTTGGTTTAATAGTTGTTTAGCCATAAATTTATTTTAAAGCTATTTAAATTGTTTATTAATTTAAATTATCAGTTTAAAGCCGAGATTAAAGGCAAAGTCAAGCAAACCTAAAAAAGCAGCCACAGATAGACTTAAAATAATTACTAAGGTGGTGTAGCGATAGGTCTCTTTTTTACTTGGCCAAGTTACCTTTTTCATTTCGGCAATTGACTCTTTGATGTATTTTATCAACTTGTTCATATTTGAGTAAAATAGGTAATTAAAAATGGCTGCAAGGCCACTTATATATCACGTACTTATAATACAAAATAGCGCAGTTTATGTCAAGGATTATGCAAAAGTATGTAATTGAATAAAAAAAATATAAATATTTAATAATTTAAAGATACAAATTGTCTTAATTTATTGCTTTTTTTGCTAAAAGCGGATAAAATAAAAACATTAAAGCTACTTAAGACACATTTATAGCTAATTTATGGTAAGTCCTAATTTGATAAGAAAACAAAACAATATCGAACCCTTGGAATTTAATGATAATACCAAAAAACTATTTCAAATCATTTATTCTGAAGCAAATCGTAAAGAAGAGATGGGTGAAAATGAACCAAAAATTAAGGTCGGAGAGCTTATCTCACGTCTTTCTTTCTTTTATGAAAAAATTAGAAATGCCGTTGAATATGACGAAGATCATCTTTTGCGTAAAAATGCTATTTCCCGTATTCTGCGTCGTCAAGTTATTATTGAGGGGGTAATAAAAGAAGTTGACAGCGAAAACCTAGCTCAACATTTATTAACTGAACTTATCCGGGGCGGTTATTTGCCTAATAATGCGATTTTGGAAAAAAAAATAACTGAGATTTCTGTTCTTCTTAATAAATACCTTAATTTAAAAAATAAGGTAGTAGCCAATATTAATTCCGCCTTAAATGTGAAAGCCGATGTTAATGGGGCTAAAAAATTATTACAAAAGAAAAACAATGTAATTCGCTGGCTATTAAATTTAGCTGCTTGTGAAATTGAAGAAAATTTAGCTCCTAATCGTGTTAAAAAAATGATAGTAGGGAGCATGTTTGATGTTTTACGACGTGACATTGCTCTACCTAGCAATTCACCACATAGCAAAGACTTGGAGATACAGATATATTTAAGTATCGGACGCAAATTCCTCAAGTTAGACGAGGATATGTTAAGTTTTGTTTTATTTAAATATTACAATGAAAATTGGTTAGATTTAGATAAAATTAGTGATCAAAATGAAAGAAATGAAGAAATTGAAAAGGTGGCACAGCGTATAGATGTTTTAAGTAATAAAATTCAGCAGCAATTAAATCATCCCCTTGCTCGTGATTTAGATAAAATTGTGCGCCGCTATGCACTTTATTTCTCTATTTTAGCGGACGCTATTTCAGAAAATCCTACTCGTGCTTATAAATTATCTCAAGAAGGAGATAAGCCTTTCTCGCAACTTATTACCAAAACCTGTGAAAATAAATATAAAGATGCTAAAACCCGACTTTGGCGTGCTGGTTTAAGAAGTATTATTTATATATTTCTAACAAAATCAGTTTTTGTTTTTTTAATAGAAGTTCCAGCGATTAAGTGGTTTGGTGAAAATCTGAACATTTTATCATTAGCTATTAATATTTCCTTTCCAGCGGTATTACTTTTATTCATCATTTTATTTACAAAAAAACCGGGAAGCAATAATACTGAAAAAATTATTGCCGGAATCAAGCAGGTGGCATTGCTGGGCAGGGAAAATAAACAACCTATTTATATTAAACCAAAACGTAAACGTCGCTTTTTAACCAAATTTATTTTTAATCTCATCTATAGCGCTGCCTTTGTCTTTTCTCTCTACCTTATTATTAGCATTTTAACTGCGATTAATTTTACTTGGGTGAGCATAATTGTATTTTTATTCTTTCTTGCCTTTGTCAGCTTTTTTAGTATTATTGTAACTCGGGGGGTCAGAGAATTAATGATAGTTGAGCGTCAAGAAAATATCCTTACCTTTTTAGTTGATTTGTTTTACATGCCTATTATTTTTGTTGGCCGCTGGTTGTCGGGCAATATGTCACGTTTAAATGTCTTTATTTTCTTTTTTGATTTTATAATTGAGGCTCCTTTCAAAATTCTAGTTGATGTGGCTGAAGATTGGACACGCTATATCAGAGAAAGGCGCGATAACATGGAGTCTTAATATGAGTGGACTACTAAGCGTTGTTGCCACGCCAATTGGTAACCGAGAGGATATTACTTTAAGAGCTTTACGTATTTTAAAAGAGGCAGATTTAATTTTATGTGAGGATACTCGTGTTGCTAAAAAATTACTTGACTATTATGAAATAAAAACACCATTGCTTTCCTATCATCAACATTCTGATAATTTTAAAACTGAAAAGATTAAAGACTTATTAAAAGCGGGAAATAAGTTAGCCTTAATAAGTGATGCTGGTACTCCCGGCGTATCTGATCCGGGAAGTAAATTAATATCTCAGCTGCGAGAAGAGAATGCTCTAGATTTAAAAATGGAAATTATACCTGGTCCCTCGGCTTTAACCGCCGCCTTATCATTGGCGGGTATTGGTTTTGATCGTTTTACTTTTTTAGGATTTTTACCTCATAAAAAGGGAAGGCAAACACTAGTACAACAAATTGTTAACTCCGAAACATCTTTTGTTGTTTATGAATCAAAACATCGCATTCTTAAGTTGCTGCAGGAGTTAGGCCAGGCTAGCGCTTTAGCAAAAGTCAAAAAAGAATTAATAATTTTTCGAGAAATTAGCAAGCTTCATGAAAGCGTGTACCAAGGAGAAGCTGAGACATTGCTGACAGAGTTAAAAAAAGATGCTAATAATTTAAAAGGAGAATTTGTCGTTTTAATAAAGAAGAAAAAATAGATAAAATTTATAAAATTATGCTAGATCAAGAATACTTTTATATTACCACTACTTTGCCATATATAAACTCCGAGCCACATATTGGTTTTGCTGCTGAAATTATCAAAGCTGATGTAATTGCGCGCTACCAAAGACAGCAAGGGAGAAAAGTATTTTTTAATACAGGCACCGATGAACACGGATTAAAAGTCTATCAAAAAGCCCAGGCAGAAGGCTTGTCAGTTGCTCAATATTGTGATAAATATTCAGCTAAATTTAGACCATTGAAGGAGAAGTTGAATCTTTCTTATGATAAGTTTATCAGAACAACTGATTCTTTTCATAAGGCGGCTGCTCAGGAATTTTGGCGACGTTGTCTAGCTAATGGTGATATTTATAAAAAGACATATGAGGTTAAATACTGTGTTGGCTGTGAAATGGAAAAAACTGATTCTGAATTAAATAATGGTTTCTGTCCTCTTCATCCTGGGCAAAAATTAGAAATAATTGCCGAGGAAAATTATTTCTTTCGATTTTCCAAATACCAAAAACAATTACTTAAGCTCTACGAGCAGAACGATTTTGTTATTCCTGCTTCTCGATTGAAAGAAATTAACACCTTTGTTGCAAACGGCTTAAAAGATTTCAGCATATCTCGCCAAAGGGATAAAATGCCACATGGTGTACCCGTTCCTGATGATGATAGTCAGGTTATGTATGTTTGGTTTGATGCTCTTGTTAATTATATTTCCACCCTTGGTTGGCCTGAAGATGAGAGTAATTTTTTAAAGTATTGGCCAGCCATTCAGGTTTGCGGCAAGGACAATCTTCGTCCACAGGCCGCAATGTGGCAAGCGATGTTAATGTCGGCAGGGATTAAACCATCAAAAAATGTTTTAGTTTTTGGCTTCTTAACTAATAATGGTGAAAAAATTAGTAAAAGTTCGGGCAACACTGTTGACCCCTACATTTTAGTTGATGAATACGGAAGTGATGCTCTGCGTTATTACTTATTAGCAGAAATTCCAACTTTTACTGATGGTGATTATTCTGAAGATAAATTTATTGCTCGTTATAATGCTGATTTGGCTAATGGTTTAGGCAATTTAGTTGCTAGAGTGAGCAATCTTTTAGAAAAAAATGAAATTGAAACTAATTTAAAACCAGATCTTTCGATTGCGGACATAAAAGAAACGGTAGCACTTTTTAAAAAATCTATGGAAATTTACCACTTTAATGAAGCGCTACATATTATTTGGAAAAAAATTAGTGATCTAAACGAGAGTTTAAGCGCACAGGCGCCCTGGAAATTAAATGATAAAGCTGAAGTTGCTAATATTTTAATACCACTTGCGCAAAGCATTTTAAATCTTTCCTATTTATTAGAGCCTTTTATGCCACTTACATCTTTTAATATTCAATCTCAATTTCAAAATAAACAAATAAAAAAAGGGGAAGCCTTGTTTCCTCGTTTAAATTAAAATTTATGTCTATCCTTGATTTAATTTTAGTCGCTTTTTTAGCCTTTGCCTTCTTTTTCGGCTTTAAAAAAGGATTAATTCGTTCTTTAGGTAGAATTATCGGACTTATTATTGGCATATATATTTCATCTCGATATTATCTTGATGTTTATAAGTGGGGTCAGGATTTATTAAATATTAACGAGAATGTAGAGAAAATTATTGCTTTTATTATATTGTTTATTGCTATTATTCAAATTAGTAATTTATTATTTTATTTAATAGAAAAAACATTTAAGTTGATTGCCTTTATTCCGGGTAGTAAATATATAAATAATATTTTAGGTGGTGTTTTGGGATTAGCGGAAAGTGCTCTTTTTTTGGGAACAATTTTCTACATTTCCTATCGCTACCTTGCCTTTAGTGAACGCTTTTCCAGTATAATTGAAGATTCAATTGTTTTACCCTGGCTTAATAAGGCAGTAGAGATTGTTCTTCCACTTTTACCGCAAGCATTAAAAACTATTCAAATGCTAATTTAATATGAAGCACAAATGCCAAGACCTTGCATCACTTAATGCCTATGATATTGCCTTTATTGTAAAGCAATTAAGGCAAGATAAGGTTCTAGCACTTCCTACTGACACTATCTATGGTCTTAGCTGTAGCGCTACTAGCATCCAGGCTCTTAATAAAATAATAAAAATTAAGAATAGGCCTAATAATAAACGCTTCATTCTCTTAGTTTCTGATTTAAAAATGGCTTGCTTTTGGGCTGATATAAAGAAAAACACATTAAAAGATATTAAAAAAATTTGGCAGGAAGATGAACCGACCACATTTATTTTAAAGGCGCAAAAATATGTTGAAACTTCATTAAAAGATGAAAATGGTAACATTTCTTTGCGTTTGCCTAAATCTGATTTTTTAATTAAAATAGTAAAAGAACTAGGCTCACCTTTAATTTCAACTAGTTTAAACTTAAGTGGTCAGCCATTTTTAAAAACAGTTAAAAATCTGGAAAAAGTTTTTCCTGATAATTTATTACCAGACATGGTTTTAGACATCGGCCCTCTTAATGGAGCCCCATCTAAAATAATTGATTATAGTGGTGATAAGCCAATGCAGATTCGTTAATTTTAAAAAAATTTTCATATGTTCAAATTTAGTAATAGACATAAACAAATCATAACCACCCTTTTTCTTCTCCTGCTTGTTGGTGGAGTTTATTTGTTAGGATTTTATGCCGGGAAAGATGAGACATCTTTTCCCGAGATTTTAGCCTATTCACCCGAGGCAAGAGAAACAAAAAATAACAGTAATGATAGTTTTGATTTTAATTTATATTTTGAAGTATGGAATAGCCTTAAAAGTGAGCATGTTGATAAAAACAAAATAAAAGATAGAGATTTGTTTTATGGCTCCTTAGAAGGAATGGCGGCTGCCACCGGTGATCCTTATACCGTTTTTATGGATCCTGAGGAAACAACTGAATTTTACGAAGATCTTTCCGGCACATTTGAAGGCATAGGCGCTGAAATTGGTATGCGCAATGAAATAATAACGGTTGTTGCACCTCTTGACGGCATGCCTGCCCAGAAGGCTGGTTTAAGGGCGGGGGATAAAATATATGCTATAAATGGCGAATCTATATTAGGGCTAAGTGTTAATGAAGCTGTTAAAAAAATTAGAGGCGAGAAGGGAACTGAAGTAACTTTAACCATTATTCGCGGTGATGATAAGCCTAGCGATATCACAATTGTCAGGGATAAAATAGTAGTTAACTCTGTAAAAACAGAAATGAAGGAAAATGGTGTTTATTATCTGCAAATAACTAATTTTAATGACGATACCCAAATCTTATTTGATAAGGCAGTTTCTGATATATTATTAAAAGATCCACGTGGCATTGTTTTAGATTTACGTAATAATCCAGGCGGCTATTTAGATACAGCTATCTATATTGCCAGTGATTGGATTAAAGATGGCCCAATTGTGGCTGAGCAGTTTGGTGAAAATAAAAGGACGGAGCACTTTTCTCGTGGCCAAGCTCGTTTAAGTGGTCTTAAAACTGCTATTTTAATTAACGAAGGCAGTGCCTCTGCTTCAGAAATTGTGGCTGGCGCCTTACGTGATTATAAAAAGGCTACGATAATTGGCAAACAAAGCTTTGGTAAGGGCTCTGTCCAAAATCTTGGCGATTTAAGTGATGGCTCATCTTTAAAAATAACAGTCGCAAAATGGCTAACACCAGAAGGAGATTATATTCATGATAAAGGGATAGCACCACAAATTGAAGTTGATATAACTGAGGAGGATATTTTAAATAATCGCGATCCACAGCTTGACCGAGCAATAAATTTTATTTTAGAAGATAAATAAAAAAAGGCGCAATATTTTGCGCCTTTGTTTTTTTGTTTTTAAGGAAGATTAGTCGTACCCCCCTTCAAAGAAAATGTTGTTTTCTTTTCTAAACTCTTGATGAAGTAGCTCTTTTAGCTTTTCCTCTTTGTCCTGAGGAAGGTCAAAGTACAAGCTGTTTCCTGTGAAAATATGTTCTTCAACATATTCTTGTTTTTCTTCTATTAAAAATCTTGCAATTTTTAATAAATTTCCTGACTTAGTTTCTAAAATAGAAACCCCATCTTCACAAACAATAAGTCCTCGTGTCCGTCCTAATTTTAAAATTTCAATCATAATCAGTAATATTAAATCCGTAATGATGTTAGATGTTAAATGACTAATTAAAATATATCACAAAATTTGGCAAATGTCAATAATTATTTAAATCAACTAATATAATAAAAAGGTCCCCAAAAATGAGGACTTTTTATTATTAATAATTTGAAAATTATTATTTACTTGCCGTTTTCTCGCTTACAACATTAACAACCTTATTGGTTTTAAGCTGACCATTAAATTTCATTAGTTTCTTGGTTGTAAATTTAACAAAACCACTATTTAGTGCAAAAAGGGTGTCATCTTTACCTTTGCCAATGTTTAAACCTGGTTGATACTTTGTTCCGCGTTGTCTGATTACGATAGCGCCTGCTTTAGCCCATTCACCATCGGTAATTTTAACGCCTAAACGTCTACCCGCTGAATCGCGGCCAAGAGCGGTAGAGCCGGCAGCTTTCTTATGTGCCATATAATTTTACATAAAAAATACTAAGCTACATTAAGCTTGTATTTGGTATTTAGATTTCTTTTACCTGTATATACTAACAAAAGTGATATAAAATGTCAAATCATAATAAGTAAGCTTTTTTGTTATTTATTTATTATTTAAAAAGTTAATAAAATGATTTAAAAATACATTTTTTAAAGGTTTTATTTTTTTTCTAATATGTTATAATAAGGTCATAAATAATAAAATAAATAATAATAAATTTATGGTAAAAGTAGACCAAAACAAGTGCATTGGTTGTGGGCTTTGTGCAGGCATGTGCCCAGAAACATTTCAAATGAATGCTGACAATAAATCAGAGGTAATTAATCCTCAAGATACTGATTGTTCAAAAAATGCTGAACAAAATTGTCCAGTTCAAGCAATTAGCCATAAATAAAATAATATGGCAGACGCCAATCCAATTGAACAATTAAATCCAGAAACTGTTTTTGAAAAAACGGGTAATGTTAAAGTAGAAAAAAAAGAGCAGGGAAGTGAGGTTCGCTTTGAGCAAAAAGAGAGGGGGCTGGAGAAAAAAGCGGAACAAACAAAGATGGAAAAGGAAATTTTAGTTGATAAAAATATTAAAAATGGGACTAAGCTTGACCCAATAATTAAAAAATCACCATCTTTTCAAGAAAGAAGAGCTAAAGAAATAGATAATATACTTTCCTCGGGTTTACATGAAGTTTTTTTGCAACTTGATAAAAAAAGACAAGCGGAATTTAAATTAAAGGGGGAAGAAACAGTTTCAAAAATTAATGGCCTATTAAATGAGTCAAAGATTAAAATTGATAAAATAATTAGTCTTATTAAAAAATGGCTAAAATTAATACCTGGTATTAATCAATTTTTTTTAGAACAAGAGGCGAAAATAAAAGCTGATAAAATTGTTGATTTAAAAAATAAAGCTTAACTATGTTAGATTTTTCTACACTCAACTTGAGCACTTTAATGGGAATGCTTGCCATTGTTTTTATATTTGCTTTAGCAATTTTCATTAGTTTACGCTTATTTAGATCTTTGCTGGGAAGAAGACATTATGTTCCTCATCATGTCTTTTTAGTGCGCATCCCCAAAGATGTTAGTAAGGAGGAAAAAGGCGATATTAGTCAAAGTATTAAGGAGGAAATTGCAAAGGGGGAAGCTATCTTTTCTGCTCTTGGTGGATTAAAGGCCGAACGTGGCATTAAGTCATGGCTAAAAGGAAGACAAGATCACTTTTCCTTTGAAATTGTTGCTAATGCTAAACGTATTGCCTTTTATTTTGCGTGTCATCTTGATGATTTTCGCTACATAGAACAACAAATTCATGCCCAATATCCAGCAGCGTCCATTGAAGAAGTCGAAGACTACAATATTTTTAGCGCGCAGGGACAGATTGCCGCAGCAACAATAAAAACCATTAAAAGCTTTATATTTCCAATTAAAACTTATCAAGAAATTGATGTTGATCCGATGAGCTCATTAATAAACGTCTTATCGAAACTAGAAAAGGGAGAAAGTATTGCTTTGCAATATTTAGTGCGAAGCGCTAAAGGTCAATGGCATGGTTTTTCTCGAAAAATGGTTGCAAGAATTCAAGAGAAGCAATCGGTTGTTAATGGCTTAAAGGTCAATAATTTAGATAAATTTTTCTCTTTTTTTAATACTGGAAAGAAAAAAATTGATACAAGCAATAATCAAAAACCGGAAAAACGTCTCAGTGCAATTGAGGAGGAGATGCTAAAGAAAATAGAACAAAAAAATTTAAAGGCAGGACTAGATGTTAACTTAAGAATTTTAGCTTTTTCCAGTATTAAAGAAAAAGCAAATCGCTATTTAGAAAACATTGCCAGCGCTTATTCAGAATATAACAATTTTTCTTACGGAAATTCGTTTTCTCGACCACGGAAAAAAAATACAGATCAAATTGTAAAAGACTTTATATATCGTTATTTCCGGGAAAAAAATAGTTTTCTTTTAAATTCAGAGGAACTTGCTAGCGTCTTCCATCTTCCTTTAAGAAGCATTGAAACACCCAATGTACTGTGGTTAACAGCAAAAACAGCGCCCGCTCCGGTTGAGACTCCAGAAGAGGGAATTACTTTAGGACACAATGTTTATCGTGGCCTTAGACGAGAAATTAAAATTAAAAGAGCTGACCGTCGCCGCCATTCCTATATAATTGGTAAGTCAGGTGTTGGTAAATCTGTATTACTTGCAAATATGGCAATACAAGATATTGAAAATGGAGAAGGGGTTTGCGTTCTTGATCCTCATGGCGACTTAATAACTGATATTTTAGAACGCATACCACCAGAAAGAGCTGAAGATGTTATAATTTTCTCTCCTTCTGACCTTGAAAGACCGCTGGCTTTAAACTTATTGGAATATGATCCAGCTTACCCTGAACAAAAAAGCTTTGTTATAAATGAAATGATAAGCATACTTGATAAACTCTATGATTTACGCGCTACTGGTGGCCCCATGTTTGAGCAGTACATGCGCAATGCGATGTTATTGGTCATGGATCATCCTGAATCAGGTTCAACTTTAATGGAAATACCAAAGGTTCTTGCTGATGAAAATTTTCGCCGTTTTAAACTAAGTAAATGCAAAAATCAAACTGTTGTTGATTTTTGGACTAAAGAAGCAGAAAAAGCGGGCGGGGAAGCAGCTCTTGCTAACATAGTGCCCTATATTACTTCCAAGCTCACTTCTTTTATTTCCAATGACATGATGCGCCCTATTATTGGTCAACAAAAAAGTGCCTTTAATATTCGCGACATCATGGATAAGCAAAAAATATTATTAGTAGATTTACCCAAGGGAACAGTCGGTGAAACTAACGCTTATTTACTAGGCATGATATTAGTGGGTAAAATCTTAATGGCCGCTCTATCGCGTACAGACATGCCGTCTGAAAAAAGAAAAGATTTCTATCTTTATATTGATGAGTTTCAGAATTTTACCACTAATTCAATATGTCAAATTTTATCGGAAGCAAGAAAATATGCTTTAAATTTAATTATTGCTCATCAATATATTGGCCAATTAAGTAAAAATGGTAATACAGAAATCAAAGACGCTGTCTTCGGTAACGTGGGCACCATGGTTAGTTTTAAAATCGGTTCTGAGGACGCTGAATTTCTGCTAAAAGAATTTAGTCCAGTATTTAACGAATATGATTTAATAAATATTGACAAGGGAACAGCCTACATTAAACTACTAGTAGATAACAGCGCGGTCCGCCCTTTTTCAATTAATACAGTCTGGCCGCTTATCGGAGTAAAAAGAGAGGGCATGGCTGAGAAAATTAAAACATTGTCGCGTTTTAAATATGGCCGCAGCTCACGTTTAGTTGAGGCAGAAATACTCAATCGTAAATAATATACTATGTCTACTTTATATCGTGATTATCGCCCTAATAACTTTGCCGAAGTTTTAGGACAACAACATATTAAAATAACATTACAAAATGAAATTAGCACTGGTCATTTAGCGCAGTCTTTTTTGTTTTGCGGACCTCGTGCCGTAGGAAAAACAACCATGGCTCGTGTTTTAGCAAAATCAATAAATTGCTTGAATCGAAAAGAGGGCGAATCAGAGCCATGTAACAAGTGTGCTAATTGTAAGGCGATAAAGGCGGGGACGCATTTGGATGTTATTGAAATTGATGCGGCCTCTAACACTGGAGTTGATAATGTCAGAGAAAACATTATTTCTTTTTCTCGCATAGCACCTAATCAGGCTAAGTATAAAGTATTTATTATTGACGAGGTTCACATGTTATCACCTTCTGCCTTTAATGCTTTGTTAAAAATAATAGAGGAGCCGCCACAATACATTTTATTTATTCTCTGCACAACAGAGATACATAAAGTACCGCAAACTATTATATCCCGTTGTGAGCGCTTTGATTTTAAAAGAATAGGCGTAAGTGACATTGTTAGCAAATTACGTCTAATTACAACTAAAGAAAATAAAGAGGTTGATCAAGAGGTGCTTGAGGCAATAGCGCGTCGTTCTGGCGGCCACTTACGTGATGCTGAAAGTTTATTAGGACAAATTTTTGCCTTAACTGATAAGCGTATTGGCTTAAAAGAAGCTGAACTATTAATGCCTCATTATAATAATAATGAAGTAATCGATTTGCTTTCCTACCTGGCGCTTAAAGATGCTGCCAGCGCCTTAACTACGGTTAATAATTTAGCTGATGCGGGTGTTAATATGAAAAACTTTATTGCCGAGTTAATATTTATGACCCGAAAACTTGCTATTATGAAAATTAGCCCTCAATTAGCTGACAATCTAGGCTTAAATTTAGGTGATAGCATGGAGCTTAAAATACTGGAACTTTTAAAAAAAATATCAGCCCAGGAACTCCTTGATTTTATAAAAACTTTTTTAATAGCTTATGACGCAAAAAATCAATTAATTCTGCAACTTCCTTTAGAGTTAGCTATAATTGAAATTTGTAATGACAAGACTGAAATAAGGAGTGCTAAAGTAGAAAATGTCACTGGTGGGCACAATCCAGCTCAAAGCGAATCTCCAATTTCACCTTCTAAGACAAATTTTTCTCAAAAGAGAGATAATTTAAAACAGGGCGCAGTTACTATGAGTCACATTGATATGGATTGTAGCTCAGTTTTGGAAAAATGGCCTGAATTTTTAATCAAAATAAAGAAACACAATCACTCCCTATCCTTTGTTTTGCAAAATTGTCAACCAGGAGAAATTAAAGACGGCAAACTTCATTTGTTATTTAAATATAAATTTCATCAAGATAGAGTTAATGATGCAGAAATTAAAAAATTAATAGAGGCTACTTTAGATGAAGTTTTTGCGTGTAAAATCACCTTTATTTCAGAATTAAACGAGGATATTTCAATTGAAGAAAAAACTACTCTTAAAGAAACTGAAGAAACAATGGAACAAACAGAAAAATTGGAAAAAGCTAAAAAAAATAATGAATCATTAATGACTAATTTACTCAATACCTTTGGTGGAGAAGTAATAGGTTAAGTAAAAAACATATGTTAGATATTAATTTGATTAAAAACGATTTAGAAAGTGTTAAAACGGGATTGGCGAAAAGAGGTGATATATCTCATTTTGATTTTGAAAAAATTATTTCACTTGATGATAAAAGAAGAGAGCTGATTGCGTTAAGTGAAGAGTTAAAAGCTAAAAAAAATAAACAATCCAAAGTTAAACCAACATTAGAAATTATTAACGAAATGAAGGCCTTGGGCGCAAAAATTAAAGAGCAGGAAGAAGAGTTGGCTAAAATTGATGAGGAGTTAAACACGAAAATGCTTGAATTGCCTAACATACCAGCGCCTGATGTTTTAGCTGGAGGCAAGGAAAATAATGAAGTAATTTATACTTATGGCAAAAAACCAGTATTTAATTTTACCCCCAAAGATCATGTTGAGCTAGCTACTTCTTTAAATTTAATTGATTATGAAAGAGCAGTAAAAATGTCTGGCTCTGGTTTCTGGTGTTATACCGGAAACGGTGCCTTGCTAGAATGGGCACTACTTTCCTATTTTGTTGATTTTCACACCAATAATGGCTACAGCTTTCTTATTCCGCCCTTTCTTTTAACCGAAAAATCGGCTTATATTTCTGGGCACTTGCCAAAGTTTAGAGATGACCTATTTTGGAATCAAGATAAGTTATGCTTAAATCCTACCAGTGAAATGATGTTAGGAAATTATCATCGCGAAGAAACACTTGATAATAATAAATTACCTCTTAAATATTTTGCTTATTCACCTTGCTTTCGTCGTGAAGCTGGTAGCTATAGACAGGAAGAGAGAGGAATGATAAGAGGACATCAATTTAATAAGATGGAGATGTTTATCTTCTCTAAACCCGAAAGTAGTTGGGAAATGTTTGCTGAAATGACAAATAATGCGAAAAAATTAATGGAAGGGCTTGGTCTTCATTTTCAAGTTTCTAAGTTAGCCGCTGGAGATTGCAGTGCAGCGATGGCAAAGACATATGATATTGAAGTTTATATACCCAGCATGGAAATATACAAGGAGGTAAGTAGTGTATCTAATGCTTTAGATTATCAAGCAAGAAGAGGGCAGATAAAGTATAAAAATGAAGCTAGCGGTAAAAATGAATTTGTGCACACTTTAAATGGTTCAGGCTTAGCTACTAGTCGTCTATTGCCTGCTATTTTAGAACAAAATCAGCAAGCTGATGGCTCTGTATTAATCCCTAAGGTATTGCGTCAATACTTGCCGAAAAAAATGAAATTTTTAAAATAAACTCCATGAAATTTAAGATACCTATCATTTTTATTTTATCTTTTCTGTTTTTTATTCCAAATTTAACTCAAGGAAAAGAATTAAAAAGCACCTATCCTCGTTTAGCTAATTATTATTTAAAATGGGATTTAAGCAATAAGGAGGCTCAAGAATTGGCTAAGTGGGATTTACTAATTTTGGATATGGAAGTGCAAGAAAATAGTCCAGAAGCACTTTCTGAAATAAGGCGTTTAAATCCTGATATTATAATTTTAGCCTATATTACTTCGCAAGAAATTATTGATGATATTGATGCTGCTGCTGGCTATACGGGTGCCTTTTTACGTCGTGAGCTAAGAGCTAATATTCATGATAATTGGTGGTTAAAGGAGGCGTCAGGGAAGAGAATAATGAATTGGCCCGGAACTTATATGTTAAACTTAAGCAACGTCTCGAAGAAAAATCACTTAGGTGAACGTTTTAATGATTATTTACCTCGTTTTATTGCTGAAAAAATTTATAGCCGCGGCCTATTTGATGGTGTTTTTTATGATAACACCTGGGGTGATGTTACTTGGGTAAATGGCAATATTGATATAGATGGAGATAAGAAGCACGATGAGAGCTCAGAAGTTGACATTCTTTGGTCTGAGGGCTTTATTAATTTATTGCAAAATACCAAAAAATTAACTAATGAAGAATTTATTATTGTTGGTAATGGTCGAGTGTTTTGGGGTTATCAAAGCTTGATAAATGGGATGATGCTAGAATCTTTTCCTTCGACTTGGGAAAATGGTGGGTCCTGGCAAGGATCAATGGAAACCTACTTAAAATTACCCAATCAAAATAAAAATCCTCAACTTAACATTATTAATGTCAACAAAAAAAACCAATTTGATTTCAAGAGCTTTCGTTTTGGACTAGTTAGCACCTTGCTTGGTGATGGTTTTTATAGCTATGACTATGATGTTACCAATCATACTCAGGCCTGGTGGTATGATGAATATAATACTAATCTCGGCCCCGCTCAAAGTATGGCTTATAATTTATTAGATAATAATAGTAATAAATTAGCTCCTGGTTTGTGGCGTCGCGATTTTAAATTTGGTTCAGTTTTACTTAATTCTACAAATTCAAATCAGATAAAAGTTTTTCAAAACGAAAACTTTGAAAAAATAAAAGGCACACAGGATAAAATAATAAACAATGGTGATAAGGTCAATTATATTAAATTAGCACCACAGGATGGTATTGTTTTATTAAAAACTACTGACGATATTTTAAATAGCACTTTTATTAATGGTTATTTTTATCGTGTTTTTTCTGACAATGGACAACAAGCCCGTAATGGTTTTTTTGCTTTTTCATCGTCTTTTCCTGCTAGCTCTGCCGCGGTAATTGCCGATGGTACGCGACGAGAAACTGAGGCGGTAAATTTAATAGCTGATCAGGGAAAAATTACTTTAAATAAAAATGGCAAAGAATTAATGGCTGTTTATCCTTATGATAATTTATTCCGCAATAGTTTAAATATTGATACAATGATTAATGATGGCTTTATTGAAATGGTGCTTGTGGGAACAACCTCTGGCGGCGGACCTCAGGTTAGACTATTTTCTGGAAGTGGTCAGCTTATATCAAGTTTTTTTGCATATGACAAAAATATGCGCGGTGGAGTTAGTGTTGCCTTAGGTGATGTAAATAATGACGGAGTCTTAGAAATTGTTACCGGAGCCGGTAGGGGTGATAAGCCAGTTGTAAACGTTTTTACTCTTCAAGGAAAACTACTTAGTAGCTTTTATGCTTATTCGGAAAATTTTAAAGGAGGCGTTAAAGTTGCGGTTGGCGATATTTCTGGTAATGGTTTTCAGGAAATTGTTACTATACCAGGATTAGGCGGTGGACCACAGGTACGAATATTTACTGACCAGGGAAGAGTATTGGGGCAATTTTTTGCCTACGATCAAACAGCTCGTAGCGATTGGCAAATTTCCTTAGCAGACACAAATAGTGATAATAAAAAAGAGATTATGGTTGGTATAAAAAATATTTATTAAAAAAATATGATAAAAAAAATAACACATTATTTGAATAAGAGATTTAATCGTTTTTATCGCCGCAGTCGCATTTACATGATAGTAGACATCGCTTTAATTGCGGTTGTTATTATTTTAGCTGCACTTCTTCTACGCCTTTATGCTTTTCAACCAGAAATAAGTTTAGCTCCTTGGAGCAAGCCAGCTCCAAAAGAAGAAATTAATTTAGATAACCCACCCTTAGATTTAAACTATGATGTAGCTACCACTAATATCTATTGGCAGGAAGGCGCAATATTAACCTTGCGCTTAAAAAATAATAGTAGCCAATTACTAACTGACATTAAATTAAATTTAATTTCTCGATCTAATTCCTTCTCTTTATCGCGTTTAGAGTTTTCCACTGAACAGAAAACAAGTCTTTCTGGCATAGAAATAAAGGGCTTTGATTTGTTTTTAAATGAGCTAGCACCCGGCACCGACAGAGAAGTTAATCTATTGGTTAAATTTAAAAAGGAAAATAACAATTCCCGCATTATCACTGGCAGAATAGATAGTGAGTATAAGGTCTTAGGCCAAACCATAAAAGAAACTTTGGATTTAATTGATCTACATGTCGCTTCAGAGATCTTAGTTAAAGCTGATGCTTATTATACCAGTCCGCAAGGGGATCAATTGGGAGCTGGGCCCTTTCCGCCAATTACTACTTTACCAACTACTTTCTGGGTGTTTTTTCAAGCTGACACGGTGGCCGATTTTAATAACTTTGTTATGAGTGGTCGCTTGCCAAATAATGTTGAATATACGGGCAACCAATCATTATTATCGGGAAAATTAAATTATAACGCTGATGCTCGTCAAATAATTTGGCAGGTTGAAAAAGTAAGTCCTGATAGTGGTAGTTATCGAGCTGGTTTTGAGGTTACTCTAACGCCAAGTGAGACTGATATTGATTCGTATGCGACTCTTGTAAATTCAATTAGATTTCAAAGCAAAGATATCTTTACTGGCCTTACCGTTAGTGGCAACTTACCAGCAATTGATACAAGTTTAAAAAAAGATACTATAAATAGTGGTGATGGCATAGTTCAAGACTTAAACAATATTTAAGAGTATGTTAAATTTGTTACGAAAAATAATTAAACCCAAATATGAAACGCTTAATCGTATTGAGATAGATGCTGAAAAAATTGTTGCTAATTTTAATTATTTAAAAAGCTTGCAGCCAGAAGCAGAGTTATTTCCGGTTTTAAAAGCGAATGCCTATGGCCATGGGCTAAAAGAGATTTGCCAAATTTTGAATCATACTGGTGCTAAAATGATAGCTGTTGATTCTTATCCAGAAGCACAAATAGCTTATCGCTACTTTAAAGGGCAGGTTCTAATAATTGGCGAAATGCCACAGAGAGCATATAACTATTGTAAATTGAAAAAAACAGAATTTGTTGTTTACAACAGTGAAACCCTAAGATATATTTCTCGTTTTAAAAAGAAGGCAAAGATTCATCTTTTTATAAACTCGGGTATGAACAGGGAAGGGATTGTGGATATTGTTCAATTTGTTTCTGATAATAAAGCTTATTTAGATAAGGTTGAGGTTAGTGGGGTTTGTTCGCATTTTTCTCGAGCCGATAGTCGCTCATTGGTTAATTCTTCGCAAGAAGATGTTTTTTTAGATGCCTTAGATAAATTAAGATCACTTGGTTATTTTCCTCGCTTTGTACATCTTGGCAACTCAGCTGCTATTTTTTGGTCTGATAATCGCCTACTTACCGCTTTCCGACCCGGACTCGCTCTTTATGGTTATAACCCACTTAGCCTGGAAAATGAAATGACAAAAAAATTACAACCAGCTTTAGAAATTTATTCACAAGTTGTGTCTATTCAAAAAATAAATAGTGGCGAAAGTGTCTCCTATGGTGATTCTTTTTTAGCAAAAAATCCAACACAAATTGCGGTCATTCCCTTTGGTTATTACGAGGGTTTAGATAGACGGCTTTCTAATGAGGCTCAGTTTTTGGTTTTCACAAACAATGAGTTTATGGCTAAAATAGCTGGAAAAGTCTGCATGAACCTATGTTGCCTTGATGTGGGAAAAGAAGAGGTAAGTTGCGGCGATGAAGTCCAAATTATTTCTAATCACAGGGAGGCTCTAAATTCAGTGGAAAATATATGCTCTATTTTAGACACTATCTCTTATGAATTTTTGGTTAAATTACAGCCATCAATTAGGCGTGTTATAATAAATATGGCTAATATTAAATAAATATTTAATGAAAAGAAAGAAGAAAAACATAATTAAAGCTGATTATCAAGCCAAAAACCTCAAAAATCCCTTTTACCGATCACCGAAGAAGAAAAAGAAGGGAAGTTTGCGGATATTATTGTTTTTGATTCCAATTTTTTTAATAGCCTTAACTTACTTATTTTTTTCTGCCCCATTTTTTAAGATAAATAAAATGGAAATTACTGGCTTAGAAAGAATTGAAAAGCAAGAAATAAATAATATTTTTGAAGAGCAAAAAAATAATAAAAAAGTTTTATTTCTAAAAGAAAGTAATTTTTTTGTATTTGATAAGAAAGCTTTTGAAGATAGGCTGATAAATGAGTATAATTTTTCCAAAATAAAAGTAAGAAAAAAAATACCTAACACGATAAGCATTGTTATAAGCGAGCGTCCTTATGCCTTTATTTTTCAAGAGGGAACTAGCTTCTACTTTGCTTCAGCTGACGCCTACATTATTAAAGATGAGGCGGTAAGTGAAGAATCTAAAAAAAAGTATTTTATATTAGAAAATAGAAGTCAAATTGTTAAAGTGGCTGAAAATGGAAAAATAAGCATTAAATCTGATTATCTTGATTTTATATTTGCCCTTTATAGTCAACTGCTTAAATACCCTGAATTACGCCCTGAGAGGTTAATTATTGAACAAGAGCTCAACTCTGTCTTAGTTGAGTTCAATGAGGGCCCCTTGGTCTATTTTAACAGCCAAAAAGACCCAATAATACAAGTTGATGACCTAGCCCTTGTCAAAAAGGAAAAAATAGGAGATAATTTTAATAGTACGAAGTATATTGACTTACGCTACGGAAATATGATATATATAAATTAAGAATATGGAAGGTTTATTTAAATTTTTATTCGGCTTAGGCATATTTGTGTATTCTTTAGTTTCGGCTGGAATATTTTTACTTATTATTAAAATTGTGTTATTATTTCAACCAGAGATAAGATTCATGGGAATTCTCATGAGTTAACACTTTGTTCTTTATAATCTAAAAGAATAATCTAACTTTTTTTTCATACTATAAGTTTTCTTTTTTGCTTTACTTACTGTAATATTTGTTAATGTGTTTTCGTCCTTTAATTCAGTGTAGGAAGACCCCTGATCTTATTTGTGAATGCTATTTATTAATGTAAAAAAGGGGTTATTCTTAATTGGGGGCTAGGTTTCATGACTGCTTAGCCCCCTTCTTTTTATATATTATTAAGTTGATTAATATACATTATGCGAAGTATTATTATACAGATTAAATAAGTTCTTACATTACAAGTCATCATCCCCTTCTTGTGCATTTTTATATAAAAATCATTTCTTAAACATGAAAATATTTGTTATAATATACTTGGCTTTTAATAATATTTTTTTCTGTTATGAGCATTAAACCACTAATTAAATATCTCCCTGACTTCCTTGATTATTGTGAAATAGAAAAAGGCTTATCTGTCAAGACCCAAGAAAATTATGGTCGCTTTCTTAATAAGTTTTTTTTCTGGCTAGAAAGTGAGGGCCTAGCCTCTTTGCCACCAGAAAAACTAAATAATAAGCACATTTGGAATTATAAAGTCTTTCTCTCTCGTCATATTGATAAAATAAAGAAGCGACCCTTAAAGAAAACTACTCAGAATTACTATTTAATTGCTCTTCGCTCATTATTAGAATTCTTCGTGGAAAAGGAGATCACTTCCCTGCCACCATCAAAAGTAAAATTAGCAAAAGATAAGGCTGACAAAGAGGTGAAATTTTTAAAATTAGAGCAATTATCTCGACTCTTAAATGCGCCAAATACTAGCACTATAATTGGTTTACGAGACAAGGCTTTACTTGAGACTCTTTTCTCCACCGGACTGCGCGTCGCTGAACTTGCCGCCTTAAATCGTGATCAGGTAAAAATAAGACCTGACACTGAATATTTAGAAATCGCCATTATCGGCAAAGGAGAAAAAATCAGAACAGTCTATTTTTCCCAAAGAGCCATAATTGCTATTGACACATATTTAAATAAACGTCAAGACCTTGATGAGGCTCTTTTTATTAATTATAAAAGAGGTGCGGAAAAAAGTGATAAATCAAGACGCCTAACAATTAAAAGCATAGAAGATATTGTTAAAAAGTACGTTATAATTGCCGGTTTGCCTGTAATGGCGACCCCTCATACATTGCGCCACTCCTTCGCCACCGACCTGCTAAATTCAGGAGTAGACCTAAGAACCGTACAGGAGTTTCTAGGGCATAGCAACATTGCTACAACTCAAATTTATACTCATGTTACCAATAAACAATTGCGAGACATTCATCGCCGTGTTCATGATAAAAAACGTTTTTAATAACATCCTCTCTTTCTAACAAAAAAGACTATTAAAAATAGCCTTTTTTATAAAAATAATTTATTTTTTAAAATAATTTAAGGTAAATAATTTAAGGGATTAACTGGGATGCCATTTTTTCGTACCTCAAAATGAAGGTGGGGTCCAGTTGAAAAGCTACCAGAACCGGGTGTACCTGGCGTTCCACCCGACTTCCCTATTATTTGTCCCTTTACTACATATTGATCAACTTTCACATGAACAGCCGATACGTGACCATAAACAGTGGCCAAATTATTTCCATGGATTATCATAATATAACCGTAATTTTTTGAACCATCAAAACTCACCTTAGCAACATAACCATCAGCGGCCGCATACAGGCTTGAACCCTGAGCTGCTCTTATATCAATAGCTGAATGCTCACCAATGATTTTACGATAGGGGTAGTCAGGATCATGGAAGGTTGAGGTAATGTAATTTTTTGTTACTGGCCAAGTTAGGGTGCTATCACCGGATTCTAGCTTATCTTTATCCTTAGCTGACATCTTCTGCCTAATTAGACTCTCAGCATTATTTATTTCCGCCTGAGCCTTATTTTGTTCCGCCTTAACTCTAGAGAGCAAGGCTTGATATTCTTGTTCCGATTCTTGAGTAATTATTAAAATATTTTCTTTTTGATTTTGCTCATATTGCAAACTATCCATCTTCTCCTCCAGCTTTTGTTTTAATTTTAACGCTTCTTGGTTTTTATTTTCCAAACTTAATTTGTTTTCTTCCAATTTTTCTTTTTCACCTTTTAATTCATTTACGCTAAGTGATAATTTTTCATTAGTGTTTTGTAGGTATTTTATTTGATTTAAAAAATCAGACAAACTGTCGTTTAGCAAAAGTGCTTCTAAAGTTGTAACCTGTTCTTGCTTGTATATTAAACGCAAAAGGCTGGCAATTTGTTCTTTTTGCTTGCCTATTTTTTTATCTAAGTTTTCGCTATCAATTTCTGTCTTCCTTATTTCTAAATTAATTTTTTCTATTTCAAGTTGCGTTTCCTCAATATCAAGCTCAGTTTTTGCTAACCTATTTTCAATAATTCCTAATTGATTATTCAAACTTACCTTTTCACTTCTTTTTGCCGCAATTTGTTCTTGATACTCCTTTTGTTTTTCTTGCAGAGTTTGAATTTGCTTCTTTTGTAATTGAATTTTTAAATTTAAAGATTCAATTTCCCTATCTAACTGATAATCAGAAACCGCCCCTAAAGATTTAAGGCTAAAAAAGGAAACGGTAAAAGCGACGAAAACTAATAAAGCTAATTTATAATAGTTTTTTTTCATGCCTTAATTATAGCACATTTTAGCTAACTAGTAAATTATTTATTAAGATAATTATAAGTTTTTTCTGAAATTGTGCTAATAATATGCTCAAGTTCGCTAAAATCTGAACTGGAACTTAATCTTGCTTTAGTCATAATACAAAGAAGATATGGATTTTTTTCCATATAAATTATGCCGCAATCGTGTAGCTGTCTATCAGTTCCAACTATTCTCTCTCCAAACTTATGCGCTACCATAACATTTTCAGGCAACCCCTTGTTCAAGCCTTGGTTAAAAGTAGATTTTGTTAATATCTCTAAAGCTTTCTCAGACATTAGCTCGTCTAAATAAGAAGCGTTATATAAAATTTCAAAAAAAGAAGAGTACTCTCTGACAGTCATAAAATTCTCTAAACTCTCGCTTCCGGGTACAGACAAGCCTAAATCAGTATAAACCTGATTCATAAAATTAGGATCTAGGTGATAAATTAAGGTATTTGCCGCTTGATTATCCGAATAATTAATTGCATACTGCAACAACTCCTCAACAGTATACTCCTTATTATTTTCTACTGACTTAGCGGGTTGAATATTCTGCAAGGCTGTCTGAAAATCAAAAAATTTTACTTTTAATTTTTTTTGCAAAATATTAGAATCATATTCAGCTAACTTTAAATAGGTAATCATAAGTGGCACCTTTAACAAGCTAGCTGGCGAAAACTTAAAGTCACGATTAATCGAAATCCAAGAATCGTCACTTAAATTATGAAAATATACAGCAATTTCTTCAACGTTTCCTTGCCCTATTTCTTTTGTGATAAAAGCTCTCATGTCTTTTTCTAAATTGGTAATTTTAGAAACATTGATTTGACTGTCAGCGCACTTTAAAAGAGGGCTAATGTAAGTATAACCCGTTTTATGCAAACTTATATCTTGATCAATTGCTCCCTTATTAGCCGGAAAGTATTTTTTTAAACCATAGCCAAGGGCAATGCTTAAGAGAATTAAAGTGAGAAAAAGATAAAGAGGCAGGGCAATTTTTTTCATTTTTTTATTTATTTATTGCCAACGTAATACGATTTAGAGATTCTTCCTTGCCTAATGCCCAGGCAATTTCAAAAGGACTGGGACTATTTTTTAAACCCGACAAAGCTACTCTTAAAGGCCAAAGAAAATCACCATTTTTTCCATTTTGTTCTTCAATATAAGTAAAAATGCTAGTCTCAAGTTCCTCCTTATTCCATTTTTGATCTGGCACCTTATCTAAAAATTCTAACATAAGTTTTAAATTTTCCTGTGCCTTTTCCTTATCTATTTTCTTCCATGCTAAAAGCTCACCTTCATAATCAGGTAGCTTTAGAATAAAAGCACTAAGCTCAATGATGTCCGCTAATTTTTTCATTCTTTCTTGAGACAATGTGATTATCTTTTCCAACTGGCTTTCATTAATTTCAATGTTTTCCGCCACAAAATAAGGACGCACTAAATCCATTAATTCCGTTTTTGTTTTCTGTCTAATATAATAACCATTTAAATAATCAAGTTTTTCCTCATCAAAAACAGCCGGAGAAGCACCAATATCTTGAAATCTAAAATTAGAAATAATTTCACCTATTGATAATATTTCTTGTTCACCTTTTGGGTGCCAACCTAAAAGAGCGCAAAAATTAATAATCGCTTCACTTAAATATCCCTTTTGTATGTAATCTTCAACATAAACATCGCCCTGTCTTTTAGATAGCTTCCCTCCACTTTTATTAAGAATAAGTGGTAGATGAATAAATTTTGGCGGCTGCCAACCAAAAGCTTGATAGAGCAAAATATTTTTAGGAAAAGAGGGTAACCACTCGTCGCCTCGACTAACATGAGTAATTTCCATTAAATGATCGTCTACTACGCTAGCAAACTGATAAGTAGGGACCCCATTTGATTTAACTAAAACATGATCATCTAAATCCTTAATTGGAAAGCTAATATCACCCCTTATCTCATCATGAACAATAATATCGCCGTCAAGAGGCATTTTTTGACGAATAACAAACTTCTCACCATTTTTTAATTTATTTTCTATCTCAGTCGAACTTAAATCACGACAGCACCTATCATATCGTGGCGGTAATTTTTCTTCTTGTTGTTGTAAACGCATTTTTTCTAAACGTTCACTAGTGCAAAAACAACGATAGGCACCACCCCTTTCAATTAGTTCATCCGCTAATTTTTGATATTTATCCAGTCTTTGTGTTTGAATATATGGTCCATAATTACCACCTTGTTTTGGCCCTTCATCAAATTTAACGTTTAGCCAATCAAAGACTTCAAGCAGCTTGTCTAAAGCGCCTTCTACTTCCCTTTTTTGATCAGTATCTTCAAGTCTAAGAATAAATTTACCTTTCTGGCTTTTCGCAATAAAATAACCAAAAAGAGCTGAGCGCAAATTACCAATATGTAAAAAACCAGTTGGTGAAGGAGCAAATCGCAAACGAACACCCCCTATTTTTTCTTTATTATCAAAAATCATAATATTTATAATATTAATTTATCTTTTTGTACTTAAAACTTTATACATAAAAACAACCGTTGCTCGCCAAATTCTTTTAATTCTTTTCGGCTGGATAATAAGGCGCCATAACCACTCCAGTCCTAAATAACGAAATAATCTAGGCGCTCGCCTTTTTTTGCCGGTAATAAAATCAAAGGTGCCGCCAACCCCTAATGCTAAATTAACGTCTTTAAAGTCAGTTAAATTTCCTGCCACCACTTTTTCTTGTTCAGGAAAACCGAGGGCGACAAACAAAATAGCCGGAGAATAATCATTGATTTTTTTAATAAGTTCTTTGCTTAAACTTGACTCTCTTGGGCTTTTGTAAACTGCAAAATCAAGATTTACATATTTTCTCTTCAATGCAGCATTTACTTTTTCAACTGAAGATAACCCCTTTTCCCAGATTATTATTGCTACTTTATAATTATTCTTTTCTGCTAAAGATAAAATTTTTAAGCTTAAGTCAGAACCGGTTATTCGAATAATTTTTTCCCCCTTTAAAATTCCAGCAAGTTTTAATCCAAATCCATCTGCTAAAGAAAAATCTGCCGCATTAATAATATTTTTTAAATTCTCATCCTTTAAGGTGGCTAGTATAATTTCTGGATTAGGGGTAACAATATAGCGTTTTGTTTTTTTCTCTAAACCTAACTCAATATCAAAAAGCAGCTGCTCGTAGCTTAAACCACTTAATTTTATTCCCAAAATATTTGCCATATGATATAATCTAGATGACCTAATTTTATTATAAATATTGGCTTTAGTCAAAATTATTTAATATGAAATCCTATAAAAAAATATCTGAAAAAATAGAATATATTGATATTGACAACCCTCGTAATAAGAGCGAAGGGGTTCGTTGGGTAAATATAATTAATGCTGGTAAAGTAGAAATTAATTATTTACGTAAAAATTATAACTTTGATCTTTCTCATTTACGCTTAACGGCCGCCTCCTTTGTCGCCCAACGACCAATTGTTTTTAAGGGCCCTTCTTATCTTTTTTTAATTTTACACTTCCCTACTTTAGAAGGCGATAAAATAATTGCTGGAGAAATTGACTTTTTTGTTGGTCACGAATTTTTAATAACTATTTCTAATAATAACCTTCCTTCCTTAAATCATTTCTTTAATTTAGGAAAAAAGGACCCTAATTCTCTTCTTTCTTTTACAACCGAATCATCTGCTATTTTATTATATGAGATATTGGAACGATTAATTAATGACTGTTTTAACTTACTAGACAATAACAGTCTAGAAATTAAAAAGGTAGAAAATTTAATTTTTTCTAATGAGCAATCTAAGGCGGTGCAGAAAATTTTATTACTTCGACGCAACATAATTAACATTAGAAAGATAATGCAAAATCATAAGAATATTCTCAAAGAATTAACTAAAATGAAAAGTAGCTTAGTTGATCCTATGGCAATAAAAAAGTATTATGAAATTCTTGTTGCAGATTCAAAGCGCCTTTGGGAAAATCTTGATAACCAAAAAGAAATGATAGAAGTTTTAAACAGCACTAACGAATCAATGTTAAATGGGCAAATGAATATAATAATGAAGACTTTAACTGTTTTTTCTGTTATTGTTTTTCCCCTTTCACTTTTAGCAGGAATTTTCGGAATGAACGCTGTTAACATGCCCCTTGTTGATTCTAGTAACGGATTTTGGTTAATTTTAGGCATCATGTTTATAGGAAGCTTAGGTATGGTTATTTATTTTAAATACAGAAAATGGATTTAAATTAATTTTTTTAGATAAGAAAAAAGCCACCTATTTTTATTAAGTGGCTTTTATTTTGATTATAAATTATAAACCTCTCCTTCACTGATAATGTCTCCATCTTTGTTTAACTGGAACCAAATTAGTCCAGGATTATCATTACGCAAATAAGATGATCCGGATAAATTAAGCCAGTTTCCCAAATCGTCAACTAAGGCTGCATTGTAGAGAAAACCTGTCTTTAAGGTAACCTCAATGCCCACATACTTAGCACCTGATTGGACTTTAGTGGCCTTATCATCTTCAATGATGTAACCACTATCTCCAGAAACTTGCTTCTTTTCCCAGTCAAAAATGTTGCCATCGCAATAGCAACTTTCAAGGTCTTTTCCATTTAGCCTTTCAAGGTTAAAGAGAAGTGTAACAGCAAAGGTGCCAGCACTCTTTGGTTCAGAAAATATTTGCACCGGTTCGTGCTTTTTTATATCTTCTACAACCGAAACCTCAAATACTTGAGATTTCTTTTGGCCATCACTTTGAGTGGCTGTAACTGATATGCTCACATCTTTTACCTCGTCAAATTTGTGAGAAACGACAAGACCCTGATAACTATTCTCTTCAATCTTCCACTGAGCATCTTTTATTTCCTCACCTTTAAGTGAAGAAATCTCCATTTTCACATCCTTATCCTTTTGGATATAAATATGATAATGAGAGTTAAATCCCTGCTGAGTTGTGATCAATAATTGATCAGTGCTTGTAACATTTTCTGTGGTTTCAATTTCCTCTTCAAAATCAAATGGTTCATATTCAATTTTTTCACAACTAAATGCAAAAAAGACAAATAAGAACAAAAACAACAATTTTCCCTTTTTCATTTTTTAGTCCTCCTATTTTTTTATTTGTTTTTTCAATGTACGTTTATTATAAATAAATTTTATTTCTTATAAATTGCTAGAGTATCAGCCGAAATCTTATCCCAATTATAAATAGTTTCTGCTCTTTTCTGTGCTAGTTGGGAAAACTCTTTCATCTTATCTTCGTTGCGCAAAGCAAATTCAATCTTTTCTTGTAAATCATTTTCATCTTTAGATTTAAAATACAAAGCGGTATCAGCAGCGGCTTCACGATTAGCTGGAATATCGCTAATTACATTACTAAGCCCATGCGCCATCGCCTCAAGGAGTGAAATTGATAATCCCTCCATTTCCGATGATTGTACAAATAACTTAGCGTTAGAATAAAGTTGATTTAAATTTTCTCCTGTCTGATTGCCACAAAAAATAATGCGTTTATCATTCTCTGCCAATCTCTCTAGTTCAGCTTGATACTCACCATCGCCTACTATTGCTAACTTTATATTTTGATCTTTGATATTTTTGAAAGAATTTATTAAATACTGAATACCTTTCAATCTTATTAAACGAGAAATGCTAACAATATATTTTTTTGACTCTAATCCAAAGGCAATTAATTTATTGCTTTTATCAGTTTTATTAATAAAAGCGCCATTGGGAATGATAACACTTTCCCGTCCATGTCTTTGTAATAAGTAATCATGCATTAAATCGGTTAAAACAATTACTTGATGCGCATAACGACACATGGTCTTTTCACCTAGTTTCAACATAAACTTAGCAAAAGAGCTCCATTTATCATTACCATAATCAAAGCTATGTAAAGTTGAAATTACTACAATTTTAGGAGCAAATAATCTCGGTATCCAAGTTAAAAGCGAGGGACCAATTCCATGATAATGAATTACATCAACCTTTTTAAAAATAGCATCAAAAGTTGCTAGAAAACCATGAGTAATGGCCGCTAAATTTTTATTATTTATAAAAGGTAGGTGAATAATGCGAACACCTTTCCATTCATTTATTTGCTCTGGTAAATAATTACGACGATTATAAACTATCACTTTCTGATTTTTTGCCGCCAGAAAAACAGCCAAGTTTTCAACATGACGATCAACGCCACCGCTTATAGTTGGTATTCCCTTTTGTCCAATAAAGGCTATTTTCATAATATTTATAAATAATAACAATAATAATACTTCAAACTGTCAAGATAAGTCTATCATATAAAATAATATTTGTCAAGAGATAGAAATAAAATATTAAAAAGCTCATTTTAAAAAATGAGCTAATTTTTTTCTATTTTTAGGTAAATTAAGCTGTCTTTTGATAATGCAATTGAGTAGGATAAGCAAAGCTTATTCCCTGCTTATTAAATTGGCTAAAGATATCAAGGTTAATTTTTTCTAAAATATCTAAAAAATCATTGTAACTTTTTACATCAATAAAAATAGATACCTCAAAATTCAAACTAAAATCACCATAACTTTTAAAGTGGCAACGATCTAAATTTGCCTTTTCTTGTTTATCAACAATAGAGGCAATAATTTTTGGAATAGACTCTAATTGGGTACGACTAGTCTCATATATTATTCCTAGATTAAAAAGAGCTCGACGACGATGTAGTTTTTGAAAATTCTCCACTCTCGCCTTTGTTAATTCTTGATTAGAAATAATTAATAGTTGCCCATCTAGCGTTCGTAAATGAGTTGTTTTTATGCCAATTTTTTCTACAGTACCCATATCAGCGCTAACTTTAATAAAGTCACCAACTTTAAAGGGCTTATCAATTAAAATTGAGAAACTAGAAAATATATCAGCTAATATGTTTTGTAAAGCTAGGGCAACAGCGATTCCGCCAATTCCCAAACCAGCTATTAAAGAAGTAATATTTACCCCCATGTTAGCCAGTATTAATAATAAACCCAAGCTCCAAAGAATAATTTGTATAAAAACATTTAATGTTTTTACTGTAGATTGCGCCTGGCTATCATCATCATTTCTTTTAATCGCCTTATACGCTAAAACCTTCAATAAATAACTAGAAGCCTTGATCCCCTCGTAGACAATAACAAGAATGAATAGTAGATAAATTGCCTTACTTAAAAAATTACTTAAATTTAAAAAATTTGAAGCCAAATAAAGCGAAATCACAAGATAAAAAAATGATTTTATTTTAAATATAATACCGATCAAGGTGTCATCGTAATTATTTTTTGTTCTTTTTGCAATTTTATGCAAGCGTGCTAAGATCACTTTCTTTACAATTAACAAGATAAGTAAACAAATAGCAAAAACCGCTAAAGCAAGTAAATAGTCCTTGCCAGAATTGCCATAAAAATTAAAACTTAATATTTTATTTATAATATCTTCCATATGTTTTTTTTAATTATTACAAGGCTTATCTTATAATCTTATCATAAAAAACGCAAATTTAAGAAAAAGCCCCTGAATAATAATTATTCAGGGGCTACTTATTTAAAATTTACTGAGTCTTATAGATCCAGTAATCTCCGCTTTTTGTCATTTTGCGGAGGTTCCAACCGGTAAATGGGGCCTTAATCTCAACCACATTATCAAATGGCACGCCTCCAGACCGAAGACTTTCCATAATTAATGTGTTTGAAACATAGAAAACACCTTGATTGGTGATCCCGTAATCACCTTGATAACCTTCTGTGGGCTCAACTAAAAAGTTATAACCTTTTATTTGATTATCAATGATGGGATTGTTAAACCGGACCCCCTGATTCATTGCGTAGTGAGGAAAATACATGTCCTCTCTCTTGTTAACTCTAATGCAGTAAAGTATTTCACCTCCCTGCCTTAAGTAGTCCAGATTTACTAATCCTGGCATTACTGAAGAAGGAGCGGTCCTTGTTTTAGCAACCGGGGCTGGAGTAGGCGGTGTTGATATAGGCTTTGAAACAGGAGTTGTAGATTTTTTAGTTGTAGATGAAGTGCTTTTTGGCGCGCTAGCTCTTGGAGCGGGCGCTGACTTTGGCACAACTGTTTCAACTTCTACTGGCGTGACGACTTCAATCGCCTGAACATTCCCCATCTCCCACAACTTCTCCAAAAAAGTCACTCTCTCCTGGAGGCGAGCAACTTCAATTCGCAACTCTTCGCAGCAATCTTCTGCTACAACAACTTCCTTTTTGCCACAGGCGGTAAAAAGGATCACAAATAATACAAAAATAATCTTTTTCATCTTTTCTACTTTTTTAGTTTTACTTCTATTAATTCGTTTTTTTCATATTAAAGGGCATGAAATTTATGCCAAACACAATTTGACTGCTGCTGAGATTTTTCTCAAAGCTACCTACTTGTTTTTTCAAGAGCAAATAAACTGAAAGGAAATCATCCCAACCTTTTTTCTTTAGAGCGAACTCCGGCCCAATAGCCAACCAGTTGGATTTATTACCTTTATAATGGTAATAACCAACATAAAGCTTTGGCTCCAGTTGCGTCCTTGATCCAAAACTAATGATGCTTTCCTTTAATTCTAAACTAAAGGATGAATTATCATAATGATAACTCTCATCAATTAATTTTTCATCCCAATAGGCCTCTCGACTTGCGCTGATAGGTTTTTGAAAAAATAAACGAATTTGTGTTCTTGGAAAGAACTCATTGCCTTCATTAATTTTTTTCAAAAAATTTAAATTTAATTCACCAGAAAAAATCACGTCTTTCTGATTCATAGAAAAATTTCCTAACAGGCCATCGTTACCCAGCGATTCACCATTACCTGAATCTAAATTCCGCTTTAACATTAAGTTAGAGCCGAAATATCCAGAATGCGTGAGAGATAAATCATGGACATATTTCCCAACAGCTAAACCGCCACCAAAACTAGAACTATTACCAGAATAGGTGTCAGTCCTGTCATTACTCTTGAAGCCAGTTGAACTGGCAACAACACTCATGCCAATATTCCAACCATTGGTTTTAATGGGCATATATTCGGCATACATACCATACCAATAACCGGAATTATTAGTGTTCTGCGTCGCCACATGCCCGCCACCAAAAAGTGACAAATTGGCATTATCACGAAATTGCGCACTAAGCGCGAATGTTGTGATAAGCAAAAGAAAAATCACAATAATTTTCTTCATTTTCTATATAGTTTTTGTTGTTAATGTTCACTGATATATGATATTAAATCATTAAATCATAATACACTATTTTTAAATATATGTCAAGTATTTCAACTTTTATAATTTAATTAAGAAAAAAACCTCATACTTTCGCATGAGGTTTAAATTTTTATTATATATCTACAATTGATAGATATAAACTATGCCAGAAGGCCACTCCACCCTTTTAAGAGGTGCTGGTGACCAAGCAGTGGCATCGCACATTATTTCAGCGTACTCACTCATTCCAGCCTCTAAAAGAAGACTTTCTTTGATAAAAAATATACCATCTGCAGTTATACCTCTTGCCTCCTCTCCAGTTGCTGTGTGTGGCAGGGCCCAATTATAGCCACCAACACCATTAGGATAAGCTTCGCTCATCTCACTGGGTAATAATTCCGGTAGATGTCCATCTCCTCTTCCGTCCAAACGAACAGAAATTACAGTAGTGTTAAGCGGTGCTTGGGCCGCCGTCGCTTGCAGTGTTGGGGCAAAAGAGAGATTTGCAGGCTCAGTATCTTTGTTTTTTTGATTACTGAACATATCTACACCAACATAAATCACAAAGGCAAGGAAAAAGATCCACGCCAAATAAACTGAAAAATTCTTTCTTCTTCTCATTTTTAAGTCTCCTTACTTTAAGTTGTTAATAGTACATTTTAAAATTTATAGATTTTACCTTATAATATTTGAAATATTTCCTTTTAATTCTTCTTCAGTATCTATATTTTCTTGTAAATTAGGAATCTCTTCATATTCTAAATCAGATTTTATGCTGATTTCTCCTAAGTTGCTTTTTACTTTTTTTCTTTTTTTATTTTTTACATTCTTCTTGCCAAATAAGTAAAGACTATATTTATCTTCAGGAAAAACATAGATATAAAATAAGGAGAAAAGAAAAGCGACAATAAAAGCCATTGCGCTATTTACTAACAGATTTGGTTTAACAGGGTAGCTAGAAGCAAGCGGTTGATCTATAATACTAATTTCTACATTCTTACCCCCATGATAATCTTGATTACTGTTGATTAAAATATCATTTACAGCCAAAGCAATTTTTCGTGCTTCTGCTACTTTAGTATGATAAATATTAATTTCAATAATACCTGTATCCTGTTTCGTCTTAGTTAAAACCGTCTTATTCCAACGTTTTAATTGTTTACTATACTCACCCGCAAAATAATTCTTGTCAACATTATATTTAGAATTTAAAACCTTATCATAGAAAGAGCCAGAATAAACTACAGTGGCTAACAAATTACCAAGATATTCATTAGAACGAGACAAAGAATAGGCATCGGTATTATCAGAGTTTTGCGTAACAAGCAAACGAGAAGAAACTCCATATTTTAAAGGCTGAGTCAGTGATACTAAAATAGCCATCATTGTAACAACTAATAAAATAGCAACGATTGTTTGTGTTTTACGACGCAGTAGTTTTAGAAAATCATTAAATTCCATATTTATTAATTTAACTAGTTTAATTTATTTTACTCTTGCAACTATACTACAAATGAATTTATTTGTCAAGAGTTATTTTACTGGATCTAATAATATAAGGCAAGCACCCTTGACATATTTTTAATAATAATGTACAATAAATTATTAATTAATTTTTTAAATTAAATTGTCGCTTTTTAAGCGGGCAAAATTATAAATAATATGAGAAAATGGATAATTTTATCAGTAATATTGATTTCAGCCGCCTCCCTTCTAATTTTTGCAAATCCTGGGAAAAGTCGCTTAAAATCATATTACTCAGGTGACGCTATTAGTTTCAATGATCAAGTTTATGTAAGCAGCACTAACACAGGTCGTCTTGAAATTTTTCGCCTCCAAGATAATAGACTTGATTTAGTTGTTAGCGCTCAACCTTATAACGCTCGTTTTAACACCTACGACGATTTTTACGATGCTATCTTCAATATAGAGGGTAATCGTTTATACGTTTATGCTGTTTCCAATTATACCTTATATAAGTATGAATTAACCGGCACAAAATTAACTCTAGTAACAGAGAATAAGAATACTTATTGGGAGTGGTATAACCGCGTAGCTAAGTTTGGTGATGATATAGTCACAATTAGCGCTAAAGGAATTAAGGTCTTTAGTCCTAATCTTGAAGTAATTGTGGCACATGATTTTAACAATGTTGCTGCTCCCTATAATCTAAGTGGCAGCAATCCTCGCTTTTATTTAAGCGTAGATGAGGTAAATAGTGCTCTTTCAGTTTATGATCGTGAAGCACGTGAAGTAGTCTCAACTATTTCTCTAAATTTCAAATACGACAAGGGTAATCGTCGCGCCTATCAAGATATACACGGCAATATCTTTGTTGTTGATGACTACTATGCTAAAAAGTTTAATGTTGCCGGAAAATTACTAGCAAGTTATTCTCATTTAGACTTTCAAGGTTTTGATATCTCGGGCAATAATCACTCCGAATATGTTTATTTTAGCAATGGAGTTGGCGTAGTAAAGCTTGATAAAAACATGAAAGAAGTAGACTATGCCTGGACTGGCAACTTAGGCGCCAGCGCTGGTTGGGCTATGGGAATTAAATCAGTATATAACAATGGCGATAAACTTATTGTTTTTAATAATACCAGCATCCTGGTTTTAGATGATAAACTAAATCAGATAGCTTCAGTTGTTGCTAGCGAAGAAGCCGATAAATGGGCAAGCGAGAATTTATTTTTGAAATTAGATAAAAATCGTGCCGCTGTTAATTCTGATATTATGATAAGTGGAGGCGGCTACTTCCCTTATGAAGATTTAACTATTACTTTTGGCAAGGAAAAATATAGTGCTCAGGCTGACATTAATGGTCGCTTTTCTAAGATTATTAATGTTCCTCAGTTAAGAGCTGGTGGACACGATATTAAAGTTAGTGGCGAAGAATCAGCTTTTCACTATAGCATTTCCTTTCAAGTAGAATAATGTAAAGTTTAGGCGTATAAAAAAACCGTCTTAGAAAAAGGCGGTTTTTTTATAAACAAAATAGTATATTTATATTAACTCCTGATAAACACCCATAACTTCATTTAAATTGTTTTCTGCATTTAAATTGGACACACTAAGATAAGCATTTTCACGCATTTTCTTTAAATTGTAATTACTAAGTTCCTTTATTTTAGTAGCCAAATCATTAACGTTGCCTGCTTCAAATAAAAAGCCATTGTATCCAGGCTTAATTATCTCTGGCATACCCCCTTGTAAAGAAGCGATTACTATTGTTTTCAAACTTAGAGCTTCTAACAAACTAAGTGGCATATTTTCGTACCAAATAGAAGGCAAAACCACTGCCCGCGCTTCCATTATCAATTTCTTTAATCTATCACCTGTCTTAAAGCCAAGAAATTCTACCGGTGCATTTAAACTAATTGCTAATTTTTTTAAATCTTCATAACAAGGTCCGACCCCGGCTATTTTAAGATTTTGTTTACTTAAAGTGGCTGCCTTAATCAAAGCACTTAATCCTTTTTCTAAGGACAGGCGCCCAAAATAAAACAAATAATCTCCCTCTTTTTTACTTCTTAACTCTTCCTGACTGGCACTTAAACTAGCAGAAAAAGAATTATAAACTACCCTTATCTTCTTTTCATCCCAACCATATTCTACTACCTTATTTTTCATAAAATTACTGGGAGCAATAAAAAGGGAGATATTTTTTTTATAAATTTTAAGCCACTTATGATGTATAGTCATCTCCAATGCTGCCAGTAAGCTTTGACTTAACGAGTTTTTAAAGCAACGACGATAAACACAATTAAAATACTTATCCTTTTTACAAGCCTCACAAATTTGACCACGACAAAAAAGCTGATAATTTGGACATATTAATTTATAATCGTGTAAATGCATTACAACTGGTATCTTATACTTTTTGGCCACATCTAAAATAGAAGGTGATAATTGATGATAGATATTATGGATATGAATAATATCTGGTTTAAAATCTAGTACGAGTTTTTTAAACTTACTCTTAGCTTCCAAGCTATAAATAATTCTTCCTGGTGCTTTCAATTTATCTTTAATTCCTCCCTCATTAAAACTTAGGCGAGAAACAAAATATCTATCCCAAGAAGATGGAATGTTTTTCGGATGGCGCATAGAAAAATAAGCTACCTTGTGCCCAGCCTTTTCTAAGGCTTCACCGAGTTCTAAATAATATTTATCTGCCCCACCTCGCGGATAGTGAAATTTATTTACTTGCAAAATGCGCATAATTTTTATGTCAATAATTTTTCGTACCAAACGCTATAGTTAAAAACCATATTATTTAAAGAAAAGCGATTTTTTACTAAATCTTGTGCTCTTTGTGTTTTTTCTCTAATTTTCATATCATCAATATCAGAAAGAAGCTTATCTATTTTTAAGGCTAAATCATGTTCATCGCCGGGTAATGCAAGCCAACCGCTCTCAGTACCAATTATTTCTTTTATACCATCAATTTCAGAGGCAACTATTGGTTTCCTGGCGGCGGCGGCTTCAAGAGCCACTAAACCTAAGCCCTCCCAGAGCGAAGGAAAAACAAAAATATCAATTTTTTTAAAAAATAAAGGAGCATCAACCTTACCTAAAAATTTAATTTTTTCATTTAAATTTAATCTGCGCACCTGTCTTTTTAATTCTATTTCTAACTCTCCTTGTCCGGCAATTAAAAGTCTAAAGTTTTTATTTTTCAGCAAAGAGATAGCTTCTATTAAAACTGACAAACCCTTTTGTTGACTTAACCTACCTAAAGAACCAATAATAATAGTGTCGCCCTTTTTTCTTTCTCGATAGCAATGAGAAAATCTCTCAACATCAACACCGTTATAAATAACATCGATTTTTTCGGCTCCTAGTCGATAACGCTTTTTTGCGTCTTCCTTTACCGCTTGGGACACAGCAAATATTTTCAGTGTTAATGGAGCGGTTATTTTTTTTAACATTGAGACTATTTTTCTTTCACTTCGATTAACATTATGTTCTGTTGAAATAATCACCCTAACCCCCGCTAAAGATGCCGCCAGACGACCGTAGATATCAGCTCCTAAATGAGTATGGACTATATCTGGTTTTAAATTTTTAATAACTTTATAAATTTTAAAGAAATTAGAAATATCTATTTTCGTCTTTTTTTTCAATTTATAAACTGGGATTCCTTTTTGTGCCAACTCTTTTTTCCATGCTAGACCCTGCCCCGCATCCTTAAATAACAAAAGAGCTGGACTAAAACGCCTCATCTCAAGATTAGAAATAATATCAAAGCAAACTTTTTCCGCCCCTCCCCTACTTAAGCTGGGAAGGATATGGAGTACTTTTATCTTTTTTTCCATATAAAGCTTCAGAAAATTTAATCGCTAATAAAAATAGCACTAGCGGCAACCAAACTCTTCCCTTAAAATAGGAAGTGTTAAAAAATTGAAAAAATATACCACCTAAGGCTGCTAAGGCAAAAGGTAAAACCCAATTTACTCGCGGATAGTATTTATTTAAAGTAATAATGGTAAAACGAACTAAATAAAGCAAAATAAACAACCAGCTAAACAGGCCTAAAATTCCCGTCTCAGCTAATATTTTCTGCAACATGCCATGTGAGTCAACTGGGGCGCCGTATTTAGCGCTAAAGCGCGTATTAGCGGCCACTAAATCAATATAGCTGCCACTTCCCTGGCCCAATAAAGGCTTATCATAAAAAGCATCAAGCGCAATTTCTGTTAGCAACCAACGATTTTCGGTTGAGCTTGTATTTTTTTCTTGCAAGGAGCTCATCTTGAAAAATAAAGGCGAGATAACAATAAGGAACAGACAGGCTAAGATGGCCGCTGTCATCTTTTCTCGTGGTCGATGTTTTAAACGATAAAATAGATAAAGAGCGGATTGCAAAAACAAAGTAATCCAACCGGTGCGAGAAAAGGTTAAAATAATACCCAAGCCAGAGAGAATAAAAAGCGCATCAATTAATCGTTTCCCTTTTTTTGTTTTAATAAACTCACGAATAACAAGAATAAAAAAAGCGCCAATATTTAAAAATTCAGCCACTAAATTATGATTTTCTCCAAAAGGATAGCTATTAAAAATATAAATCGATTTTAGGCGAAAGAATGAATATTGCCAATCCTGTCCGATTAACGAAGCAAAACCTGAGATTAAAACTAAAATAGCACTTATTGTTACTAAAATAACTGTTTTTTTTAAGGTCTTGGGATTTTTAATAATATTAAAGGGCACAAAAATATAGGCCATGTAAAGAAAAACTGGCCAACGTAAAAAATAATACCAGGAAGATATATTATTTCCATTTATTATAATTGATAAAATATTTATCAAAAAGAAAAGAGCAAAAGGGTAAAATAAGGGCCAAATTAATTTTTCTCTTTTAAGAGGTTTAAATAAATAGGTAAAAAATAGGTGAAAAAGAAAACCAAAAAGAGTGCAAAGTGCAATTAAATCTGAGGCAGGAATAATAAGCCCTTGTATATAAAAATCCCGACCTATCACCGGCAGACTCAAAGCGGTTAAATATAGCCCAAGTTTTGGCTTAAAGGCAGATGCTAGAATTACTAAGATCGCCCCTGTGATAATATAATATTCCATCATAGCTAATTTAATAATAGCCTAAAAATTAAAATAAAAAAAGGTTAAACATTATTTATTTAACCTTTTTACTTTTACCATCTTTTAATGAGAATACATTATTATTGCACTCTTCTGTAAAAGTGGATCAACTTCTACCCGCAAATTTTCATAATCTCGCGCATATAAGTTGTCATAACTTGTGCTCTGACCTCTTGGTTTACCTGGATCAATTTCAAATTCAGGAAAAACTCCAGCATTATCTTGACCAACGGCAATATATGCGTTATCAAGCAACAGGGTGCTTGCTAAACCAAATTGCAAAAGATGTCTTTCTACTTGCAAAATGGTGTAAGGTCCTGTTTTACGAGCATTGCTCATTGATTGCCCCCAGCCAAAAGCCCACTTATCTCCAAGATAGTCATTGGGAAATTTTTCAAAAAACTTACCATCAACATATTTTAAAAGATTAGTGTCTCCTTTGTTGCTAAGAATTAACATCTTGCGGGAGCGAAAAAGATTACGCCAGAATGAATAACCGTGAATGGAACGTAAAAATCTATTTTGCCCTTTAGACCAAGATTTATCAATAAAGGCATCAGAATCGGGTTGATTATCAGAGTTGATATCAATCTTTTCTGGCTTGTTTTGATAAACCCAGGAAATATTAACAGTGCCGTTATCCTGAAAATAACCATCAAAAATAGGATCAGATAAAATTTCACGTTTCAATTTTTTAGCCATCCACTGATAATAGCGTTCGCCATTAATGCGCGGACAAGTAGCTGAAATGTTAAGCATTATCATCCCTGGCCAAAAATTAGCAAATTGCAAAGATTGCCTTTCTTGACTTACCGTTTTAAGTAGCCAAGCTGGTCTTTTCTCTGTAATTTCTTTTATTACCTTATTCTGCCAGGGTCGAGTTTGGTAAAGAGTGGTAAAAATTTCCATTGGATTACTATAAGCTAAAATAATGATATCGGGATTCATTTTTTTAATTTCCAATAAGCGATATCGATTATTAAACTTATTCTCCAAATCAATAATTAACAGGTCGTGACGTGCTAAATTTAACGCGTCTCTTTCTCCCATTGTCGGAGAAGTCCAGTAAGCGGCTGTCTTAATCGGATAATTAGCTACTGGCGCTATATTCATTTGCGCCAATTCTCTCTTATCCTTTAAGCCCTGCCAGATTAAGTGGCGCTGCTTAAATAGCAAAATGCTAATTAAACCTAAGGTAATTAGCAAAACAAAAAGCAAAATCTTTTTTTTCATGCGTTTATTGAGTTTTATGTTAATGTTCAATTTATGCACCCCTACTATATAATAAATATGAGTTTTTGTCAATATTAAAAATGCCTCCAATTGGAAGCAAATATTAACAAAACAATAATTAATCTTTATTATTTTCCCAGTGTAAAACTACGTGCCCTAATAGGCGAGTGAGATTAAAGAAAACAATAATGCTGTCATAAGCGCGACTTAGATAATTTATCAGCGGAAAACGATGTAGATAACTATAGGTAGCTGGAAAATATTTTTTTTCTACTAATTTCCAGTTATTTTTTTCCATAATGGAAATAAAATTAGCAATGTTACGATAGGAGTACCTTACCGGATAGGCGGGGTCAGCTCCCCGACGACGAAATTTTTGATGAAATTTAGTAGAAGTAATTTTAGCAAGAATAAACTCAGGGGCCTGTGGATTAGGTAAAGTAATTACCAGATTCCCTTCTCTTTTAATAATCCGCCCTGTCTCCTTAGCCATTTTATCTGTATCCTCAATGTGCTCCATGACAAAATTAGCAAAAGCTAAATCATAGGAATCAGTTTCAATTACCCGCATGTCTTCCAGGCCACAACGAAAAATATTTTTTACATAAGGTGCAGAAACTTGAGCATCGTCTACATCAGAGCGATCACAAATAAATTTTAAGCCTGTTTCAAGCAAGGCGTTTTCCACTACCACACTTTTTGCCGCTCCTAAATTAATCAATCTTAACACTCGTTTTTCTAAAATAAGAATTTTCTTTAATATTTTTATTAAATATCTTTCTGCCTCAGTTTGCATATGCTTAAGGCTTGATAATTAAATCTTGCTCAAGTTGCCGTGGATAATACATGTTATTGATAGTCACTCCTAATCTTTCCGTTCGTCGCCCCGCTTGTTTTTGTATAAGCAAGGAATAATCGGACTTAATTCTGTCCGGTAAGGTATAATTAATTTCCAAATGTCCGCTATTTTTTGGCTCCAAACTAAAGAAAAAAGCAAAAACAGTTTTATCTAATAAAACATCATCATAAGTTGAAATTGAGGCGGCCTCCAGATTAATTTGCCCATGAGCTTGAAGTGATTCTAATTTAGAACCCCGCGGAACATAAACCCTGGTATAACTACGATAACGCGTTGTACGCCAATTAAAATCTCCTTCGTGTTTATAGGAAAGTTTTAAATTAGCCTGCAAAGAAGAAGGTTGTAAGTTGTAATCGATTTCTTTTATTAAAACAGCGTCGCTTTTAAAAGCAGCTAAATTAGCGTCAACAACTAAAAAATAATCACTATTTGTTTTTTTCACTTCGCCACTGGCACCAAGATCATAAACTAATGACTGCCACGCTGAGTTGGGAAAATAAATTTGCAAATCTTTGCTCAGTGAGTTCTTTTCAATAATACTTAACAAATCAAGCAAGTGCTCTGTATCTAAATTTAGTAAACGAATTTTTAACTCTTCTAATAACTCATTAATTACCTGTTTTCTATCCCAGGAAGCGATATCTTGCTCCTTATAGGCCACCTCAACACTATATTGCAATAGGGGTTGAAGATTATCAGGTGTATAAACTTCACCACCAGCAGAAATTGGACCAACAAGCGCTAAAAGATCAGATACAAATTTAGGAGTAATCCCCATAACACCGGTAAAGTCAGGTGACACTTGTCCTACAGCCTGACTCTCGCCTTGATAAATTTCGATAATTTTTCGTGCCGATGTCGGCCAGTCAGGCGACCAATTAGCATCACGTAAGTACCAATTTTCAACCTCCATATACTTTTTAATTGGTGCTGGTGGCTCCATTTTCCATTTACCAACCGCTGGCATATCAAGGTGATAGCTATCATAGGTTAAAAGATGACTAATTTCTCCATTTAACACAGAAAGTAGGCCAAAAACACCAATAAAGCCTCCACTTGGCCTTAACTCATCATTATTGTGCATAATCACCAAAAAGTTACTTTGACTTGGAAAACCAGCAAAAGCAGGCAATAATTTAATAAGTGGCGTCGCTTGGCTAAGCAGATGAATCGCGGTATCAAGTTCAGCTTTTAAATCACTAATGTCAGAATAAATAGGATAAAGAACACCAATTTTTTTTATATTTTCTAAATTTAACTTGGCTAACTCCAAATTAGCACGTAGACCATTTAACTCTGGCTCTGACTCATAAATAAGACGAAAAAACTCCTGTTTTTGCGAAAGCGGCATCTGAGCAAAAGAGGAATTAGAGGTTTTGTACAAAGTGTCAAACTCGGCCGCTAGCGGTAGAGCTTGTGTTAATGATTTGCTAATTAAGGAAGCTGTTTTAAGTAAATATTCTAAATCTAAAAGTTGATGATTTAAGGGCTTTATTTTAGAAAACAAAGGACGAGCTTTAACATTTTCCAAACTACTTAAAGCGATATCGATTTTTTCGCTTGCCTTTTCATTGCTCTTTTTAGCTTCATCAAAGTTACGCGCTAAACTCTGCGTGGCCGCTTCTTGCAAGTATTCTTTTGCCGCTAAACCAGCAAGTGCCGTATTTTTAATATCAGAAAAAGCAGAAACCAGCAGTCCCAGCAATAGAACAATAAAGATTAATAAAGTAAGCGCTAAATATTTAAAAAATTTAACTAGAGCTTTCATTTGTTTCTAAATTAAGTTCCGGCTCACCTTCTTTTTCCACTCTTTCTCTTTCTTCCCTTATTTCATCAACAAGAAATATAGTTTTGCCGTTTAAAATATTATATAAAAAAATATCCATCACCGCCCGACGATAAGTGAATTCACTTTCATCTATAATGGTATAATTAATTTCATGATTTAAATCCTTTTCCAAGGTATCTAATAATTTGGAAAAGGGGCGTCTTTTTATTTTACCAACTAATAAAATATCAGTCTTAACTGTCAGATCACCGGTAAAAAAACCAGTCAAAGCTAATAATTTAAGCTGCCCTTGCTCTTTAACGCCATCAATAAATTTTTGACTTGATAGCAGTTGCGCCTTAGCAAGTAGCGCTCTTAATTCCGGATAAATAATAAAGTTTTTATCAACCATATAATTATCCTTCCCTTCCAGCTTTAACAGGCCTAAATCTTTTAGACTAAGCAACTCCTTGCGCATAGCTGCTAACCCAACGCTTGAATCCTTCGCCAAACTTTTAGCAGTAAAAGTTTTTTCCGCTTGAGACAAGCAGGCGCTAAGCGCCTTTATTCTCGTCTCAGAGGCAAATAAAGCTTTAAGCATATTTTATTTATTTATGATTTTATAGTATAATATCTAACATAAACAGTCAAACAAAAAAAGCCATCTCTAAGGCGGATAATTTTGCTTATGTATAATAAAATTGCACCTATTATTTTAAACCTCAGTAAGGCCCAAGGCACGGGAGCAGTTTATGTTTCTCAGCCCGACGCACAGAAGGAAAAGATTGCTGGCAAAATTTTTGTTTTAGCCGAAATTGGCAGCAAGAAAAATGAGGGTGAAAAACTACTCAATTTTTTAATCAATGAACTTGAAGAAAATTATTATCAAGATGATAAGATTCTTTTGATTGGAAAAATTGAGGGCCTAGAAGCAGAAAACATCTTTGAAGCTGCCTTAGCTAAAACTAATAAAAGTCTAAATGAGTTCAGTCGAGACTATCGTCTTAAATTAGATCCTGATACAACAAGCATCACGCTGGGCGTTATTTTGGGCACTAAATTATATTTTTCAAACTATGGACACAATCGCTCCATCTTAATCTATCGCCGCCAAGAAGGATATGAAATTATCAACGTTGATAATGCTGCTAAAGATTTAAAAGAAGATAGTGATCGTGAAAAAATTAAAAAGAATCCAAAGGAAATAAACTTATTCTCTTCTGTTTTAAGTGGCGACATTCCATTAAATTCCTATTTTGTTTTTGCCAGTGAATCGCTATCAGAAGTTTTATCTGGCAAAGAATTGGTAAAGATTATTACTAAACTGCCCCCTATAGTTGCCGCTGAACAAATTAAAAATACTTTAGCACAAATTAATTATCATGTTCCTTTTTTGGGAATTATTATTAAAAATACAACTGATAAATCTGGTCAGGAATTAGGAGAAGCTAAAACTCCACTAACCGCTCAAAATTCAATTTCATCACTCAATTACACTGAGGAAAAAACGGAAACCATGCTTGCTCCCGCCGGCTTAGTTAATTTAAAAAAAGCTGGTCGTAATTTAAAAAAATTTATTAGTTTAAAAAAAGAGACCAAGCCAAAAACAAATATTTCCGAGTCTCCCTTTAAACAAGAGAAAAAAGAGAAAGCAAAGGCGCTAAACCTGCCCAGTGCTAGTTCTTTTCTGCGCCCCCAAAAAGTATTATTAAAAAAAGGTTCACGACATTTTTGGGACGGACTTAAGGCCTTTGCTTCGTTTTTGCCCAAACTTATCTCCATTTCATTCTGGAAAAACTTTTTCACAAATTTCCAAAATTGGTTTAAAGGCATGAAAAAGAAAAACATGTATCTCTTCCTTGGTTTAACTGTGGTTGTAATCGCCCTTATCACTAGCGTTAGTATACTTTCTCAAAATCAAGCCAAAAGAGTAGAAAAAGAAAGTTTCAATTTAACTTTAAGTCAAATTGAAGAAAAGGAGGCTTTGCTTGATTCCTATTTACTCTATGATAATAAAGACGGGGCGAGCAGGGTTTTAAATGATATCAAGGAAATAGCTAGCGCCTTACCCGAAAAAGAAGAGTACCAAAAAAGTGCTAAAGAAATTCTAAGCTCACGACTTAGCCTTCTTGAAGATAAAGTCTTGGGCCTAAATCATGTTAGCGCTGGTGATCCGTTAGCTGTTTACTCTGATCTTAATTTAAACAAAATCCAAGTAGCTTCTGATAAATTATACGGCTATAATAATGATGGCCTTTGGGAGCTAAATTTAAGCGACTCAAGCGCCACACAAATTGAATTAGAGGCAAATCAGTTAAGCTTCAGCACTTATCACCCTGATAGCAAAACTCTTTATCTGCGCGCTGATGATAAAATTATTAGCCTAAATAGCGACACAAATAATCTAAAAAGCAACACCTTATCTAACTACAACAACACTTTAAACTATGGCAGTATTGGAGTTTGGAACAGTCGTGTCTATCTTCTCTCGCCAAGTGAAAATCAAATTCTTCGCTACGGCACTGATTTTGCTAGTTTCAATAAGTGGTTAAACGATGACAGTGACTTAAGTGCTGCAAGTGACATCTATATTGATGGTGATATTTATCTATTATTTAAAAATGGCACCGTTTCTAAATTCCGCCTTGGAAAGAAGGAGTCTTTTTCAGGCAGAGAGCTAATACCAGAAACGGATAAGGCAAAAAGGTTAATTGGAAACGATGATTATCTTTTTGTTTTAGCAGATAGCAATCGCTTAATTACCATTAATAAAAAAGAGTTAGGCGATTATAAACCCGGAGAAGAAATTAAACAATATCTTTTTTCTGACATCACTCTTGATGATATTTCCTTAGCCAGTGACGGCAGCATTTATTTGCTTTCAGCTAACAGGATTTATTCATTTAAAGTAAATTAAAATTGGCATTATTGGAGATAAAAAAAATCACCTACAAATGAGGTGATTTTTTTATTTACTTTGCTTTCTATTATTTTAGAACAACCTTACCACCCGCTTCCTCTAATTTCTTCTTCATGTTCTCTGCTTCTTCCTTCTTAACACCCTCTTTAATTACTTGAGGAGCGCCATCTACTAAATCTTTAGCTTCTTTTAAGCCCATCTCTGTAATTTCACGAACAGCCTTAATAACGGCAATCTTATTAGCACCAGCGTCAGTTAATTCAACATCAAACTCACTCTTTTCTTCAACAGCTGCCGCGCCTGCCACTGGAGCTGCCATCATAGCAGGAGCAGCTGCGCTAACACCAAACTTTTCTTCTAAAATTTTAACAAGCTCTGCTAAATCTAACACGCTCATTTTTTCAATTTCTGCCACTAAGCTGGCAAATTTCTCTGGGACAACAATGTCCTTTTTTTCTTCACTCATAGTTTTATTAATTAATATTTTTTAAATTTATTTAATTTATTATTTTTTTTCTGATATCGCTTGCAAAACGCTAACTAGACCACGTAAATTACCAGCTAAGACATTAACGAATCCAGATACTGGAGCATTTATCGAACCTACTAATTTCGCATATAATTCTTGCCTGCTAGGGACATTAGCTAAGGCCTCAACTTCAGATTGAGCCAACAATTTATTATCCAAAATACCTCCCAAGAAAACAATTTTATCTTTTTTTTCCTTATCTTTGCGAAAATCACCAATAATTTTAGCAGCCGCGACCTCATCCTCGTAGGAAAAAATTGCCGCTACCTTTCCGGAAAACTCGCGAGTTTTCAAATCACTAATCTTGTTATCAGTTAAGGCGCGATCAATTAAAGTCTTTTTAGCTACATAATATTCGCTATTTTCGGCCAATAAGCGCGATCTTAAATCTTCATTGTCTTTTACTCCTAAAGTATTAAAGCCGGCAAAGACAATGGATTTAGCACGACTCATTTTATCATTAAGACTCTTTAGGATTTCTTGTTTTTGTTGTTTACTTTTTGGCATATAAAAAATCTGTGTTACCACAGATGAAGAAAAGCTTATAAATAAGCTTGTTACCTCGGCAAGATTTACGTATTGCTACACTTGCTGTCTGTGGCATATATTTGTAATAGAGATATTCTAACACAATCGTTGAAATTGTCAAGGATTTTTATTTGCTTTTAAAATTTTAACTTACTCCCGCGACGTCGGCCATAATTAGCAAAACGATGAGCCTCTTCTCTTAATTGCAAAAGACTTGACTTTAAAGAATTGGCAATTTCCCTTTGTTGCTTTTTACTTGGCTGACTAAACACTAAAACATCTCCACCGTATTTAGAGATCCCCACCAAGCTTGTTTCAATATTATGTTTTTTTAACTCTCTGGTTAAAAAACTTATCTGCGCCCTTCCCCCGTCTATCATAATTAAATTAGGTAGCGGCCACTCACTGTGATTAAAGCGACGCAAAAGCACCTCAAGTAAGGCGCGCTCATCATCAGCTGCTGGCGCTTCCCTGATTTTAAAGAGACGATAAGCACTTTTATTTAGCCTTCCTTCTTCCATTACCACCATAGCACCGTAACTCTCTTTGCCTCCATGGTGCGAAATGTCATAACCCTCTAAACGATTAAGTCGAGTTTTTACTAAACTATCCTCTCTTTGCAAAAGCGATACTTCTTGTAAATGTTTTAATGCCTGTGCCTTTTCTGGGTTATCACGTAAAAGCTGAGTTAACAATCGTTTCTTCTCGCCTTTAAGAAGTAGCTTGATATTTTTTATATTTTTTTGATAATCTTCCACCGTCACCTTTCCCAGACAAACACCTGGACAAAGTCCAATTTGATAATCAAAGCAAGCCTGGCCACTGTTGAAACGGCAAGTGCTATAGGGAAAAACTGATCTTATAAGACGTAGAAATTTCTTAACTAAAGCATAGGATTGATAGGGACCAAAGATATCCGCTTTCAAAGGAGAGAATTTTTTTAAGTCCTGTCCCCGGATAATAATTGGATGAGGATAATCTTCTTGCAAAATAACAATATAGACAAAAGACCTATCATCTCTATCTTTAACATTATATTTTGGCCAGTATCGCTTTATCTCTTGAGCTTCTGTAATAATTGCTTGTAAAAGTGAATCTGTTTCAATAAAACGAAGATCAAAGACCTGGCTCATCATTTCTGAGATTCTTCTTTCTAAATTCTTTTGTAGGTACTGACTTAAACGTGAGCGCAAGCTAGTTGCTCGACCCACATACAAAACCTCTCCTTTTTTATCCAACCAAAAATATACCCCTGGCTTTAAGGGAGCTTTTTTAACCTTTTCTTTAATTATTTTTCTATCTACTATTTCTTTCATAAATATTTTTTTAGAATCTGTGGATAACTTTTCTTGACAAGTAATAAATATAGAACTAAAATAGAAGTGAACTTCAATGAGTAACCATTGGTTCACAAATCGGATTAAACCGACAAAAAGGCCACACCACCAAACCAGGAGATAAGATCTCGATTAAATCTAATCCAGACGACTCTCATCCAGTAATAACCGGTACCGTGGCCACCAATTAAAGACCCTGATAAAATGAAAAAACATTTATCAGGGTTTTTTCTTTTTCACTGGTTTTTTTAAGTACTCCTTTAAATAATGCCCTGTTATACTTTCCTTTGTTTTTGCAACTTCCTCTGGTGTGCCGCCAGCCACTAACCGGCCCCCTTCTTCGCCACCACCAGGACCAAGGTCAATAATATAATCCATAGATTTTAACATGTGCATATTATGCTCTATCACAAATACCGAATTCCCTCTTTCTACTAATTTATTTAAAACAGACAGCAGTTGATTGATATCATAATAGTGTAAACCAGTTGTTGGCTCATCTAGCAAGTACAGGGTTCTTTTGCCTAAAGTATGTGTTAGCTCTTTAGCAATTTTTATCCTTTGCGCTTCCCCGCCTGAGAGTGTCGTTGCGCTTTGCCCCAGTTGCAAGTAACCCAAGCCAACTGCCTGCAACACCTGAAGTTTATCAGTAATATAATAGTTGCCAGCAAAAAAATCTACCGCCTCATCAATAGTTAAAGCAAGCACATCGGCGATATTTTTCCCCTTGTATTTAACCTGCAGGGTTTCACGGCTAAAACGCTTGCCCTGGCAAACCTCACATTCTACTAAAACAGCGGGCAAAAAATGCATCTCAATTAAATTGTAACCAGCTCCCTGACAAGCCTCGCAGCGACCACCCGCTCGATTAAAGGAAAAGCGTCCCAGATTATAACCTCTTTCCCTAGACTCAGGCAAGGAAGCATAAAAATCTCTAATGGGGGTAAAAATGCCAGTATAGGTAGCGGGGTTGGAACGAGGTGTTCGCCCAATCGGTGATTGATCAATTACCACTACCTTATTTATATAATCAGTTCCTTTTATATCAGCTACCTTATCTAGTTTAGCGCGCCCTCCTGGACGTTGTTTTATACGTGAAATATTTTTATATAAAACATCATATAAAAATGATGACTTGCCAGAGCCAGAGACACCAGCGATACCTACCAGTTTTCCTAAAGGAATGGAAACGTTGATATTTTTTAAATTATTAGCGCTCGCTTTAATTACTTTTAAGGCGCCGTGATTTGCCTCTCGTCTTTTCTCTGGCAAACTAATTTCCGCTTCCCCACGAAGGTATTTTAAAGTAAGAGATGATAAAAGGGCCTTCTTATCTTTACCTGCTAACAAGTCAGCCGTTTTGCCAATAGCTACTATCTCGCCGCCATGCACACCCGCCAGTGGTCCAATATCAACTAGATAATCTGAAGCTAAAATGGTTTTTTCATCGTGCTCAACGACAATAACAGTATTATTTTTCTCCTTTAGTTTTTGTAAGGTTTCAATCAGTTTTTCAGTATCACGCTCATGTAAGCCGATGGTAGGCTCATCTAACACATACATGGTGCGAGACAAATGTGAACCAATTTGCGAAGATAACCTAATACGCTGAGCTTCGCCCCCAGAAAGTGTGTGCGCTTCTCGATTAAGGGATAGGTAATCAAGCCCCACCTTCAATAGAAATTCAAGACGAGAAACAATCTGTACAATCACGTTTTCTGCTATCGCTCTTTCTTTAACACTTAAGTTTTCATAGAGCTTATCAAAAAAATGATAGGCGGCCTTGATAGTTAGCGAAGAAACAGCTGCAATGCTTTTTCCTGCAATTAAAATAGAAAGCGCTTCTTTGCGCAAACGATCGCCCTTACAATCAGGACACTTATCCGGTGAAAAGAAATTCTTCCTGCCCAGGCCTGAACAAGTCTCACAGGCACCATGTGGAGAGTTAAATGAAAAAAGACGCGGTTCAATTTCTGGAAAAGAAAAATTATCATTCGGACAAGTCCAATTAGCGGATAATAGAAATTCCTTTTTCTGATATTTAGCAACCACAAGCCCCTTGCTATATTCAAGCGAATTTTCAACGGCTTCAGCTAAACGGCTTGTATCACTAATTAATACTTTATCAATCACAATCTCAATATCATGAGTTTGTCGGGGAGAAAGATTAATCTTATCACGTAAAGAATGAATTTTTCCGTCTATTCTTGCTTCGCTATAACCTAATCCTAAATAATTATAAAGCAGTTGATAATATTCACCCTTGCGCGCTTTTATAACCGGTGACAATACAGTCACATAGTCTTCCTTTTCTTCGCGCGCACGATTTACAATAATATCAACCATTTCATCAGCTGATAGCTTTTCAATTTTTGTACCACACTTGGGACAATATACTTCGCCAATACGAGCATAAAGCACGCGCAGATAATCATAAATTTCAGTTAAAGTGCCCACTGTTGATCGGGGGTTATGAGATAGCGCTTTTTGGTCAATTGATATCGCCGGAGCTAAGCCAATTATTTCTTCAACATCGGCCGGTTTTTTTTGATTTAAAAATTGGCGCATATAGGGCGATAGAGACTCCACATATTGTCTTTGCCCTTCAGCAAAAATAGTATCAAAGGCTAAAGATGATTTACCAGAACCTGACACGCCCGTAATGACTGTTAGCGCATTGTGAGGAATTTCAAGACTGATATCTTTTAAATTATGCATCCTCGCTTTTTTGATAATTAATTTATCTAACATATTTTTATTTTTTTTCATCAGCTTCTTCTAGGTTAAAGAATTCTTCAATTTTTTTAGAAATATTTATTGGTGTTATTTTATTTTTTAAATTATAATCTAGCTGTTTTCGACGTCGTCGCCCTACTTCCTTAATCGCCTTTTTCATTGAATCTGTTTTCCTGTCGGCATAAAGTATGATTTTCCCTTTCACGTTACGAGCGGCTCGTCCCATCGTCTGCATCAGTGATGTTTCGCTGCGCAAAAATCCCTCCCTGTCAGCATCTAAAATAGCAACGAGAGTAACTTCAGGCAAATCAAGACCTTCACGCAACAGATTAACGCCAATTAAAACATCAAACTTACCAGTCCGAAAATCTTTTAATATCTCTACTCTTTCTAAAGTTTTAATATCACTATGTAAGTAATTTGATTTTAAGCCCCTCTCTTTAAAATATGCGTGTAAGTCCTCAGCTTGTTTTTTAGTTAAGGTGTTTATAATTGACCTTTCTTTTAGCTTGCTTCTTTTTTCTACCTCAAGGGTTACATCATTTATCTGACTATAATTAGTTTTTTTATCAAACACCGGTCGAACCTCAATTTCTGGATCAATTAAACCAGTTGGACGAATGACTTGTTCCGCAATTTGCTCAGAATATTCTTTTTCAAAATCCCCTGGGGTGGCAGTGGTAAATATTACCTGTCCAATTCTTTTCTCAAATTCAGAGAATTTAAGGGGACGATTATCCAAAGCTGAAGGCAAGCGCCAGCCATATTGTACTAGGTTCTTTTTTCTTGCTTGATCACCATTATACATTCCCCTTATTTGCGGCACTGTAATATGAGATTCATCAATAATGGTAAGGAAGTCAGGTTTGCCATCTTTCCAGGGGAAATAAGCGAGCAAAGAATCTGGGGCATCACCAGAAAGCTTGCCCGATAAATGACGAGAATAGTTTTCAATGCCATGGCAATAACCTAAAGATTGTAGCATTTCGATATCATAGCGAGTACGCCGAGATAATCTTTCCGCTTCAAGAAGCAAGCCTTCTTTTTTAAAATAAGCTAATCTATCTTTTAACTCACTTTTAATATTTTTTATCGCCGCTTCAATTTGGGGCGCATTGGAAATAAAGTGCTTGGGCGGGAAGATAATGATTTCATTTAAGTTGTCTTGTATATTTTGACTGACATTATCAAGTACTGAAATTGACGCAATTTTTTGACCCCTTAGCTCCAAACGATAATAAATATTCTCTGACATTGGCCTTATCTCAAAAATATCACCGCGCACCCGGAACTGCCCCCTTTCTACATTACTCTGAGACCTCTCAAATTGCATGCTAACGAGTTGTTTTATCAAATCCGACCTAACTATCATCTGTCCTTTTTCCAAGACCAGGCTAGCCGCTAAATAAGAAGTAGGAACACCAAGATTATAAATACAAGACACTGAGGCAACAATGATAACATCACGTCTTGTCATCAGGGCAGAAGTCGCCCCATGACGTAATCTATCTATCTCCTGATTTATCATCGCTTCTTTATCAATATAGGTGTCAGTGATAGGGAGATAAGCTTCGGGTTGATAGTAGTCATAATAGGAAACAAAGTAGTGCACTGCATTTTCTGGAAAAAAGTTCTTATATTCGCGATAAAGTTGAGCGGCTAATGTTTTGTTAGGAGCAATAACCAATGTTGGTTTATTATATTGTTGTATAACATTAGCAACGCTGTAGGTTTTACCACTACCTGTTACCCCTAAAAGAGTTTGGTAGCGTAAATTAGAAGACAGGCCAGAAACTAGCTTCTTAATCGCCCCAGGCTGATCACCAGCGGGCTTGTAATTAGATTTTAACTTGAAAATACCTGACATAATAAAAATTCCAAGACTTTGGTCTCTTAGGGGGCATTACTTATAATCTTAAATTTAACTAATCTAATATATCATAAAAAAGGATAAATTAAAAGAGCTTCTTCTTAATTTATCCTTTTTGCTATAACTCATTGTAGTAACACAAATAATATTCTATCTTGCCCACACTAATATTTGACGAGAGCGCATAAAACGATTGTATTTATAACGCCAAATTCTTTGCTCTTTGGGAGACTCTTTAACAGTGATGCGAATAGCTCTTTTTTTTGAATTTAAATTAAACATATTTTTTTATATTAATAATTAATAATTTTTTAAATAAGTTTAAGCGGG
>JAQWDY010000023.1 GCA_028705215.1 Patescibacteria group bacterium
GAAGAAGCAATAACATTGCCAGCATTATCAACTGTTAACAATCTAGTTCCACTACCAATATAAGCGCTGCCCCCAAAAACAACTTGGCCTCTTGTTCTAAAAGGTTCAGTTCTGTAAACATCTAAAGCAGCGGTTGGATTAGTAATACCAATACCAACACTACCAGTATTATAATAAATGCTAGTTCCATTTTTAGACCATACACCACTAACATCTCCCCAGGCGCTTATACAACTTGCGCCAATACAAAAATTATCTCCTAAAACTCTTACCGAATCACCAGTTGAACCAATATCAATATTTTTTGCATGCATTATTGCTGGAAAACAAAAAATCAGGGATATAACAATTCCCTTAAATACAATACTGGAGATTTTTTGTCTTGCCATAAACAAAAATTTTAAAAATCAACTTCTATCGTTATCAAAATTATAACATTTTTTTATTTTTTAGACAATTAATTTAACCTTTAAAAAAATGAAAATAAAAAAACAATATTGATTATTTTTTAACTAAAAAATTATTGCCAATATGAATAACTAATGGCCGTTAATCCATCTATCCAAGGCGAATAGTGCCTATTTACCGCTTCACTTTTTGCTTGCAAGCTAAAATATATACCACTTGATTTATCAGGGAATTTTATCTCCTTATCAAGTCTGCCGACAAAAAAATTCTCACCATCGCCAGAGACGGAAAAGGTAAGGGAGCTATTTAATACACCATTGTCACAAGCCTTATTATCACAAGCTAATAAATTGCTAAAAGTAGCGGTGTTTATTTGTCGATTTTTAGAAATTACATTATTAGTTACCAGTACGCCATCTTTTTGCAAGAAACCATTATCTATAAACCTCTTTTGATAATATTGATTACCTCGTCCCACAATCACTTCTAAATTATTATTTTTATCCAAGCGGCACCAAGCATAATCTGCCCTTTCCTTATCTTCTAAAATATTTTTGGAAAATGACAATGAACCTTTAATGCTAGCAGATGAATTCTGCCATAACTTGATAAGTCGCGGCTTGCTAACCTCAAGAGAGCAAACATACCAAATAGTTTCACCTCCCTCTTCTTTTTTTAAAGCAATGGGGGCAAAGCCACCATCGGATACACGCAAACCAAAAAAACGAGAAACATCTACTTTTTGTCCGTCTATTACTTGATAGGCGGAAAAATAATAGCCACCATACATCACCAAAAAATTATCATCACTACCACCAAAACCAATGCTCGCTCCTTGAAAATTAGGATCAGAGACAAAGGGAAATTGATTAACCGCATCAAGATTGTTAAAACTGCTACCATTAAACTGATAGGCTAAACCCCTTTCTGTGTCGCCATCTATAAAAACAAAACCAAGCAACCAGCTTTCAGTTAACGGATACAGGCTAACTTTTTTTATCTCTTTATTCGTTAATTCATTTGGATAATTAAGGGGGGTATCATTGAAAAACAAATCGTTCCCTTGCAGGCGCAAACACCCTGAAGACAAGCAATATTCTTTCTCATTACTTGCTGGGAAATGCCAAGAAGAAGCATCAAGTCCACAATATTTATCACCACAAGTTCTCACGCTTTCCCAAACATAATTAGGAGAAAACATAAAAGCGGTACTAACATTGTCATAATAAAAATTAGTACGCTTTTTATCAATTGCTAAATCATTAACAAAGTGATCACCATAGACATCATGATATAACGTTAACACCTTCCCTTCTTCACTTACTCGTTTTGCTTCTTTATATAAAGGACTCTTTCCGTTTCCCGAAAAAATAAATAATAAAAATAGAATTATAAGGAGAATAAAAATAACTAAAAAATGCACGAAAGGAGGAATGTCAGCTAAGACTGATTTAAAATTAAATCGCTTTTTCGATTTTATATTTTCTTTTCCTTGTTGTCTTGTCATAATTACTCTATAACTATCATCACTCCTTTTTGATCAATGCGCCCTGGCATATCTTGAAAAAAGATATAGCGGCCAGGAGCAGGAGCACTAAAAGTTTTTGCCATTGTATAATCTGCTGGCACAGGTAACTCAAGGGCAATTAAAGCTGAGTTTTCAAAAAGTAAGCGTGAACCTACACCTACACTAGTTAAAGATAGGGTTATCGGCTCGCCAGTTTTCACGGTAAATTCAGCTGGCGTAAAACCGTTAACATCAGCCTGTAATTTAACAGTTCCTTCAAGTAAAGTTCCTGGATCTACTGGCTCACTTAGCTTTGGGGCAAAATCAGTCATCGGCAAAGCATTATTATGAACCACCTGCCCTTTTTCATTTACCACCTTGCCATCAGCTGTAATTAAACTAGCTCCGGCTGTAGTAGCAACCGCTGTATCTAAATTATTAACAATTTCAATAGAGTCAATCTCGGGATTAAATATTTCCCCTGGCTCTTCATTAACATCAATTAATTCTTCTTCAATGTTATTATTATCAGTTGGTGTGTTTATAACTAAATTATTTTCTGGCGCACCGGGCTCTTGCTTTAATATCAAGATAACAAAAATAACTGCTAAAATAATTAGAACAATTCCAATGATAATAAAATGAAGCGGTAGAGATGTTTTCTTTTTGGTTTTAACCATATTAAATATTTTAATTTTTTATATTACTCAACTATCATTACTCCTGTCTGTTCGCTGCGACCAAATACATCATTTTTGAAAAGATATTCACCTTTAACTTGTGGTGCAACAAACGTTACCCAACGTGTTTCTTGTGGCCCACAACCAATAGAAATAGCAGGCATATTTGCATCATAAAAGGTTAAAATTACAGGAAAATCAATGCGTGAAGTTAAAGCTAAAGTCACTTCTTCTCCTGGACTCACCCTAAATTCAGACGGTGAAAAACCGCTCTCTAGTCCCGATATCTTAATCGCTCCAGCTGGTATATTATCTTCGCTACTAACAGGAGATTGTTCAGGCACCGGCAAACTCAAGCGCACACTTTCTACAACTTGCAAATTATCACCCTCAGGTACGCTTACCCCAGGATTATTAACTATTGGAAAATTAGTATTATCTTGATTGTTAACCTCACTCTCAGCTACTTCTTCCTGCCAATTATCATTAGGCTCTATATTGCTAACACCTGGATTTTCACTAGAGCGAGAAAAAATATTAATACTTCCCTCTTTGTTGGTAAAAAAGATAACCGCCAATAAAAGAACAAGGATCAAAAGAGCGAGCTCAACGATAATTAAAATTCGTGCCTTCTTTTTTTTAGCTCTTTCCTCATCAGTTGCGTTTGTTTGTGTTTCACTAACAAACTCGTTGTTATAATTATTTTCTTGATTTTCCATATTATTAAATTTGGCCTTCTCGCCTAAAAATAATATTTGCCAGCGAGAAGATGTGTATATTTATATTATAGCATAAAAATAAATTTGACCCACAATTTATTAAAACAAAAGACAGCGCTTTTGCGCTGTCTTTTTTATCTGCTATTTTTTTAATTTAATTAACTATCATAGTACCTTCTTCGCCACGACCGCGATGGCCAGGAAAATCACAGAAGAAAGTGTACGAACCAGCCTCAGGTGCATTGAAGGTAACTGATCTTGTTTCGCCCGGACGGACATTAATGAAAACGCCGCTCATTTTTGAATCAGCAAAAGCTAAAATATGAGAAGAATCTTCAGAACCAGTTAAAGTTATAGTAATTGCATCACCGGCATTAACTGTAAATTCGTTAGGACTAAAACCATCAGCACTTAAATACAATTCGATATCATTTGTTATCTGGGCTAATTCCTCTTCACTTAAAGCTTGAGTTTGACGTGGTGCTTCAGGTGAATTATAAGCTACATCAGTTTTTACTTCTTTTCCCTCTTGATTAACTACCTTTCCTTCAGTGGTAACTAGGTCTGCTCCTGGAGCAACTGTTACCGCTCCCTCAAGGATAGGATTGGCCACTTCTGCTTCAACCGGCTCCATCTCACCTTCACCAACTGGAAGATCGCCATCTGGAGTAGTAACTTCCCCACTTGGATTTTCGTTACCAATATTACCCGGTTCATTTGGTTCATTATTCTTTTTTGGCATTAAAAGAATAATCGCGATAATAATAGCTAAAACAATTACAATAGCAATTATCATCATGACTGTCTTCTTTTTGCCAACTTGTTGTTTTTCGTTTTCCATATTTTTTTATTTTCTTGCTTTAATGTTAAAAGCAAAAGTTTTTAAATTTATATAATAAATAAAATAAACTATTTATACCACTATTATAGTATATTATTAATCTATTAACAAGCCACCAAGCTGATTTTGGTCTATTGCTTTAGTTGGCCAAGCGCGCCAATCATATCTACTACCTAAAAGACGAAGATAAGCGTCAACTGCCTTGTCACTTCTAATTACAATTCTATCACCTTCTATATCAGCATACATGGAAGCTCTTTCACCTTTAGGAGTGAGGAAAATATCAACGTTATCATCACTAAAATCAACTACTTTGTGCCATACCCACAAATCACTACCCTCTTCTAATTTACTCATATCAATAATTGCTTCATACTCAACTCCAACTTTTCTAAAGTTATCTTTACTTATACGACCAACATATTCTTCTTTCACGCCACCTACTATAGAAGGAGCAAAAGTAGAATATTTCACACCACCAATTGTATAAAGAGGGTCAATAGTATTAGCGGTAATCTTATTTACAATTAAAGTGGAGCCTGCCATATTTAAGTTGCCACTAATTGTGGCTCCCCCATCAACTTTCAAATTACCAACAACGTGCAAAGCCTCAGTTGGAGCGCTGGTAGCAATACCAACATTACCTTGAACAATTAAACCATTAGCAGGAGCTGCTGTACTTAAATAACTAGTACCAATTGCCGCATTACCAAAGACAGCTAAACTAGAAGCGCCAGCAGAAAGTGAATTTACCCCTAACTTACCTTCAAAGAAATTACCATTAGCTGATCCATATCCTTTAAGTATACCATTTACTCCTAAGCTACCACTTACATCTAACTTATTAGCTGGAGCGCTACT
>JAQWDY010000024.1 GCA_028705215.1 Patescibacteria group bacterium
GCGGAGAGTAAGGGATTCGAACCCTTGATACCTTTTGGGTATACGCGCTTTCCAAGCGCGCGCACTAGACCACTATGCGAACTCTCCCAAAAAGCGGCTAAGCCGCTTTTATGTTTTTAGTCTTTTATACTTTTTAAATTAGCTAGCTTTCTCTTCTTCTAAATGCCTTTTTATAACCGTTTTTAAACCCTCAATTACATCACCATTTGAATCAACAAAATCGGCATATGGACGATTACCAAAAATTAATTCATTCCCCACTAAAATAGTAGGCGCTCCTAAAACTAAATTGTTTTTTGCTTCCGCTTTTAACTCTTCTAGTTTCTCTAATTTATTCTCATCCGTCAAGCAATTTGCAAATTTATCAACATCTAAATTTAATTCTTGAGCACAAACAAGTGGCTCGAATCCGCTTACCCCAGCTTCTGCTTTTTGTAAAAGCAAACTTCTCATTTCCTCCCCCTTGTTGTTATCAAGAGCGCACAGATAACTTAACGCTGCTTGCTGTGAATCTGGCACAGAGATATTAATAAAGGGGCGTGATAGAATAGCGAGCTTGCCATCATACTCAGCAACTAACTGATTTAAAGTTTTAGCAAGTGATGCGCTTAAATAATTACTGTAATCTTCATAAACTACTAATTTTAAATCGGCTTTTTCTCTCCCAATTAAAGTATCGTCAGCTTGAACTTCTGCTAACTTCAAAGGCGCTTCATAGGAACCAGCAATTGCTCCTTCTAAGGGGGTAAAAGCAATTTCCGTAATTTTGTTATTGTGATCTATGTAACCAAAGTAAGCGATCAGCGCGGCAATAGCAATAATGAAAAGGCCGCCTAAAAAAATTATGCTTTTATTTGTTGTTACAGCTTGTTTCATAAAATTATTTAATTTATATACCTTTTTATATTATAAAAGAAAAATAACAATTTCTCAAATTATAATTACTTTTATTTAACTACTTTCTGTGCCAGATAAAACAGTTCCTTATCAAAAAAGCGAGGTGCTAGTAATTGCAGGCCAACGGGCATATTTTTATCATCTGAAACTGGCACCTCTCCAGCTGGTACAGAAATTGCTGGTAGGCCCGCTAGTGAAGCGCCGGTGACAAATACATCTTCTAAATACATAGTTAAAGGATCATTATTTTGCTCACCAATTTTAAAAGCGGCGTGTGGTGAAGTTGGGGTGAGAATAAAATCAACCTTAGAAAAAGCTTGATTAAAGTCAGCAATAATCAAAGTCCTTACCGCCTGTGCTTTTTTATAATAAGCATCATAGTAACCTGCTGATAAGGCATAAGTGCCAAGCATGATGCGCCTTTTTGTTTCATCACCAAACCCCAAACCACGATTAACCTGATAGAAATCCTGCAAAGAATTCGTTTTAACTTGCACATTACCCCAACCGACGCCATCAAAACGAGCTAAATTAGAACTAATTTCACATGGTGTAATAATATAGTAAGCGGAAATACCATACTTGCTATAAGGTAAACTTATATCAATAAGCTGCGCCCCTTGATTTTTAAGCATCTTTATCTTTTCATCTATCACTTTTTTAATATCTGGCGCTAAATCGGTAGCAAAATATTCTTGCGGCAAACCAATTTTTAAACCCTTGATGCTTTTTTTCAAATCTTTTTCAGTTGCGGTTTTTGCTAAACGCGGTGAGACACGTGGCAACGCTTTTTTCATTTCAGCAACATAATTATAACTAACAGAAGTTGCATCCCGCTGATCACCTCCGGATAAGAAATCTAAAACAATTTTCGCATCAGCTACTGTTTTTGTAAGCGGACCGATAACATCGGTCGAAGAAGTCATCGAAAGCAAGCCAAAACGAGACACAAGACCATAACTTGGCTTAAAACCAATCACGCCACAAAAACTAGCTGGTTGCCGAATAGAACCACCAGTATCCGAGCCTAGCGCAAATAAACATAAATTAGCCGCTACCGCCGCCGCACTCCCGCCCGAAGAACCGCCCGCAACACGACTTAAATCATGGGGATTTTTAGTTACTCCAAAAGCAGATGTTTCCGTTGAGGCACCATGGGCAAATTCATCTAAATTAGTCTTCCCTAAAAGAATTGCTCCCGCCTTTTTCAACTGAGCAATGACCGTTGCATCATAAGAGGCAATATAATCAACTAGCATTTTTGAAGCAGCTGTAGTTTTTAGCCCCTTGGTCATTAAATTATCCTTACATAAATACGGAATACCCAAAAGCCCTCCCTTTTCTCCTGCCATAAGTCGTTTGTCTGCAGCCTTTGCCTCCAGCATTGCCTCCCTTTGACTTACTAAAAGACAAGCATTAAGCTCCTTATTCTTTTCTTCTATAGCCAAAAGACAGGCCCGGGTTAAATCTTGTGCGCTAATCTCTCCTTTATCCAGCTTTATTCGCGCCGCCTTAATTGTTAATTCATTTAAATTCATGTTAATTAAAACTAATTTATAAAACCCTTTTTACCTTTATACTGCCCTTCTCTCTTTCACTGTTATTTAAGGCCTCTTCAATTTCTTTTTTATCCCAAGAAAAAACTTCATCAGTGCGCAACACATCACGCAATTCGCCAATTTGTGCAGTTGGATCAATCTTTTCTGTGTCTACTTTTTTTAAAGTAGCAATATAGTCTAAAATACTACTTAACTCTTTCTGATATTTCTCTATTTCTGCTTCACTAAGCTGCAATCGTGCCAACTTGGCAATATGTTTTATTTCCTCTGTTTTTAATTTCATAAAATATTATTATTTACTATCTAACAGTTGCAAAAATTCAGACTCATTAATTATTTTTATATCCATTTTTTTTGCCTTTTCATATTTAGAACCCGGGTTTTTTCCCATCACCAAATAATCCACTTCCAAACTTACACTATCTTTAATTTTGCCTCCTCGCGCCTTTATTCTATCTTTTGCTCCCTCTCGTGTCAAACTCGTCATGGTCCCTGTAAGGACAAAACTTTTCCCCTTAAGTTTGCTTGTTTTGTTAGAATACAAGCGCTCCAATTCCTTTTCTAAATTTAAAATAACGCCATTATTTTCTAGTTTAGACAATAATTCTAAATTATCCTTTTCATGCCAAAAATCATAGATGCTTTTCGCCACCACTTCGCCAATATTGGCAATATTGTTAAAAAATTCCCTATCTTTATTTTGAAAAAATTTAACTAAAGTTGAAATATTAATCTTTTTTTCTTTTTTAAACTTCATCTTTAAATACGCGCTAATAAATTCAGCGGCTAACAAGGAAGCTGTTTCTTCACCAACATGACGAATACCAAGCGCGTAGATAAAATTAGCTAATTCCAGATTTTTTTTAACAACAATTAAAGCTAACACGTTGTCTGCTTTTTTCTCAGCAAAACGCTCTAAACTTAATAAGTCTGATTTGCGTAAACTATATAAATCAGCCGCGTCTTTAATTAAGCCACTTGTCATAAACTGCTCAATTAACTTCGGCCCAAGACCAGCAAAATCAGCCGCTCCTTTAGAGACAAAGTGACTTATACGGCGCCAGGAAACAGCAAAACAATTTTTATTAACACAGCGATAAGCAACCTCACCTTTTATTTTCTCTATTTGTGAGTGACAACGGGGACAAATTTTTGGCGCCTTTATTTCCTCTTCTTCGCCAGTGCGTAAATTAGGTAATACCTGCACCACTTTGGGGATCACATCACCTGACCTTTCAATAATAACCGTGTCTTTAAGTTTTAAACCTAAACGTTTAATTTCAGAAAAATTATGCAGAGTGGAGCGACTAATTAAGGCGCCACCTACCTTAACTGGTTCCAAATTAGCAGTTGGCGTCAGAACACCGGTCCGCCCTACCTGCCAGGTAATACTTAGCACCTTCGTGGTTGCTTGTTCAGCGGAAAACTTATAGGCCATCATATAACGTGGCGCCTTCCCAACTATTCCTAAAATTGGCCACATTTTTAAATCATTAACCTTAACTACCACGCCATCAATTTCAAAGGGCAAAAGATTACGTTTTTTTTCTGTCTCTTCATAAAAATTAAAAACAGCACTTAAGTTAGGCGCAACCCTATTCTGCTTTAAAACCTTAAAACCAAGAAGACGCATCAGAGCATCAAGCTGATCCTTGGAAACTATAATTTCACCACGCGCTCTATCTGGTAATAACAGATCATAGGCAAAAAAATCCAAGCGTCGTGAAGAAGTGATTTTAGAATCAAGCTGCCTAATTGAGCCCGCTACCGCGTTACGTGTATTAGCGAGCAATGGTTTCCCCTCTTTTTTATTTTTTTCATTTAATTCATTAAGCACAGCCAGGCGCATTATGGCTTCACCACGCAATTCAATTTGCCCTGTTTTCAGATAAAAAAACAGTGTTTTTGCCTCTTCTTTGCTAAAACCAATATCAAGTAACTGATCTAAAGATACAGGCGTTAAAGCTAGGGGAATGCTTTTAATTGTGCGTGCATTTTGAGTCACATCCTCCCCCACCTTTCCATCGCCACGAGTCGCTGCTAAATATAGCTCACCTTTTAAATAGCGCAGACTAATTGCCAAACCATCAAGTTTTAATTCACAATAATATTCCTTGTTCCAAACTTGGTTTAGATAATTCTCATTTCTTTTTTGCCAAGCTTGCATGTCTTCAACCGAAAAAGCGTCAAAAAGTGAAATCATGGGGGAAAGGTGATGCGCTTTTTTAAACTTTTCTAAAGGCTTACCAGCAACTCTTTGTGTTGGCGAATTAGGAGTAATTAAATCTGGGTATTTATTTTCCAGGGCAAACAACTCAGCCTTTAAGCTATCTAAAGCAGCCGGCGAAATGCTTTCCTTATCTAAAACATGATAATTAAAACGATGTTTATCAATTTCCAAACGTAATTTAATGATACGTTTTTCAGCTTCCTGCTTAGTCATAAAAAATAAATTCTCAATCAAAAATTAAAGTGATAACTTAAAGTTATCACTTATATTAT
>JAQWDY010000025.1 GCA_028705215.1 Patescibacteria group bacterium
TTTTTTCATTTAATTCACAAAATTAATTTTAATGATTCTTCTGTTGGAGTTTGAAATTTTATTTGATCTATCTTTCCATTCTTAATTTTTAAAATGCAGGGATATATTTGTTTATCTTTTGGATAGGCAGAAAGGTAAAGTTGTATTGGTGTTTACATCTATTTTGTATTTAAGATCTTTCATTGAAATAATATTAGTAAAAATAAAGATCATTAAACTTCTCCCCTTCCTTAGACAGTTTCTATTCACATCGAATAATATCTATCAGATTGGAAGTTCCTATGAGAGTAAATCAGCGAAATTATATAAAACAGCCTATCTGTTAACAAGAACAAGAAAACGTATTGAGACACTTTTTTCACAATTGTGTGATCAATTTATGATCCGTCGAAACTACGCCAAGTCTTTTGACGGCTATAAAACAAGAATATTGTCAAAAATAACATCAGTTACTGTTATTCAGATGATTAATAAACTTTTAAACAGAAATATAAACAACTAAAAAACGCTCATAGTCTAAATGCACTACGGGTTGATTTATTATTTTACAAGTCGATTTCAAACTCTATCAGGGTAGGGTCTGGCAAGTTAGATATTGCATATATTTTTTTATCATTTGGAAGGACTGCAATATTGTTAATAGGAACGTCTAAATGATAGTGTACTACAGGATTTCCTTCCCAATCAAAAACATATATATCTTTAGCTTCAAATGCTCTTTCTCTTAATTCTGATATTTTGTTACCCGAATATAAAGAATAAATATATTTGTCTGTCACATAAACATCTCTAAAGGCGCTTATGCCCTCTTTGGTAATTGGACTAGACATGCCACTTCCTTCATTTTGTACGGTGTACATTGGATAATCACACACCAGTAAAAATTTTTGATTAATTACTGAACTCTGAATATCGTAAATTCCGATAATAGTGCCGTAATAAGATACGTATACTATTTTCTTTTTGTCTGGACTAATATTTAATGTCCCTTGATAAGCCAGGGCAATATTCCTATGATCTATTTTTTTTTCTTCTTTGCTTTTAACCGGAAAATCAGCAAAATATCCTATATCGTTATTATGCTGATCAATCAATTTAAACATATTTGACTCATATAATCCGAAAGCTATATAGTTATCGTATGCAGTTGGAAACACAAAGGAATTGGAAATTGAATTGAAATTCATAATTTTTTCATAAAAAACATTTCCTGCCATCAATGAATCCAACCATATTTTCTTGAGTGTGTTATCCAATAAGTCATATATTAAAAAGGAATTAGTTGAAGAATGTATCAAAGATGTAGGATGTAAAAATTCATTTGGGCCTTGTCCTTTTTCCCCCATACCATTAATATATATATTGTTTTTTATATCAAACAGATGAAGTATTGGTTGAGCAGAATAATCAAGAGCAATTAAGATGGAATCAACAATTAGCATTTTTCCTGCACTTCCAATTAAATAAGTCTTATCATCAATTATTTTTTTATGTTCAAGAGAGCTACTCTGTTGAAACATCTCATTTATTTTCTTTTTTTTATTCACACAAGACGAGAATAAACAAAGAAATATTATGATATAAATTATTTTCCTCATACTTTTATCCATCATATCTTAATTGCTTGTCTGGTTTTTCGGGAGTATCATATTACCAATGCAATTGCGAATATACTGCTTAAAATTGTTTTTTTAGTCATAATAACGTCTTTTTTGATTTATAAAAACTGTTGTTGTGCCATATCTATCCTTTCAATGGCTCAAGCCCGTAGCTTGTGATGTTTGTCGCTTTTTTCTTCTTTGTCTGCTACCTCTTTTTTATGTGTTCGTAAAGGGCAAAAATAGAATTTCATAAGGAGTTAGCAATATCTGTATTGATGTTTTAAATTTATATCCCAAACGCAATTATAATAAACTCATTATCAATACCTATTGCAAAAAGTTCATTGTTGTTGATTTCTCCAGCAATTCGAAGAAGTGGTATTCCTACATCTACAATCTTTATTAAGTTCCCATCATAATCATATAGGAAGATCGTTGTGGGGTTTTTTGAAAAATCCATACCAACAGATGATTCTTCTGTATTGTCTTTTTCATAATCACGTTGAATTGTAACAATATAATCTTTTGTCAATGTCATTTCTGCAGGACCTATTTGAGTATTTTTATCTAAAACTAATTCAGATTTTGTAATTTTATAATTTATATTAGGCATTATAGTGTTTTTCAATGTAAAATCATTTCCATCACTTCTTTCATAAATGTTTAATGAAAAAAAATTCATTAATGAATATATTAATAACTTTTTATCTTTGTTATAACCAATTGCTCCTTGAAATATATTATAGCCATTATTGATTTGTTCGTTTATTGGAAAAACACCAAACTCCTTTCTTGATGAATCATTATTTTCAAGAACAAATGGCATAGAGTTGCCTGGTAATAATGATAATATAGAATTATCATCAAGTTGTATTTTACGTGTTACTCTATGGTTATTCGATTTTGGCAATGGCGTATAATAATTTTTATCTAATTTCAAACTATCTATGGAAAATATTCCCTGTTTTTGACTGTTTAAATCAAAGACTAAAATAGAATTTCCTGTCCCTCTTTGAATAGCAGGTGTATTGAACTCATGCGGACCCTGACCAATTTTTCCCATCACGCCTATTTCTTTGTTCGTCTTAGTATCAATTACATGAATAAACCCATCCACTCCAAATGGATCTTGCCAAACACTATAGTTCCCAAATTTCAACAAAACCCCAGGCATTCTAGTGTAAATACTATCTGTAACTGTTTTATAAACAACGGATTCTCTGTGTACTTCTTTCTTCGAAGTACAGTTTAAGAAACAGCCAATAAAGGCTATTAAATAAACATATTTATATTTCATAATAATAATAAATAATTCTTAAATTAAAAAGTAAGTACAGAGAAACTTTCCTCTGTACTTTTCATTTTTATTAATGACTTGGATCATTTTTATGATGTGCCCATGAATATGTTTGGCCATCTTTACCAAGACAACTGTGATCTCTTTGACAAGCAATACAGTCAGTCTTTTGAGTAAACTCATCTCCTGTTTCAGCTTGTGCTAATGCCTCAACATTAACCAACGCAAAATCCGAAAGATTCGCATCGTTGTTCACACTTCGATTGATTCCCATTCCTGCAACCGCCACCAATGCAATTGCGAAAATACCGCTTAAAATTGTTTTTTTAGTCATAATAACGTCTTTTTTGATTTATAAAAACTGTTGTTGTGCCATATCTATCCTTTCAATGGCTCAACCCCGTAGCTTGTAATGTTTGTCTGCTTTTTTCTTCGTTGTCTGCTACCTCCTTTTTTATGTGTTCGTAAAGGGCAAAAATAGAATTTCATAAAGAATCGGCAATAAATCATAACTCATTTATAACTCATTTCGCTTAATTTCCATGTAATGAGCAGCATGTATTGTTGTTCTCTTTATCGGGCACAAAGAAAGCAAGTGCAAATTAACAGAATAAAAACTCATCCTCCTGAAAATAAAGTGTTAAGATTCTGTTTCAATTCTGTTTTCAGGGGATGATTGGGATTATTCTATCTTTTTGAATACTCTGTTCCACCGGATTTTACGGGAATACGGCTCTTCGGATTTCCAGATAAAGGAAGCCTTTCCCACAATCAGATCATCGGGGAGCAAGCCCCAATAACGGGAATCTTGCGAGTTCTCGACCTTGTCTCCGCCCATAAAAAAATAATTATGTGAGAAAATGTACGATGGAAGAGGAGTAGCATTGTCCCACAACGTATCTTTGCCGAGGGTAAGCGGATAACCTTTCTCCCACTCGATTATTTTCTTGTATAAAAGGCTGTTTGTCCTGTCCAACACTATCTTGTCTCCTTTCCGGGGGATGTACAGCGGCCCGAAATCCTTGATGTTCCAGTCGAGCGTGCTGTCCCACGGGAAGGCATGAAATACGCCGTCGGGCAATTGTTCTTTTGTTGTTCGGCTCAATTGTCGCTCCGCCGCGATGTTCCCGTATCTTTTGCCCGTATCGGCATTTATCACGTAAAACCCGTTAATTATCCGGAGCGTGTCGCCGGGAACTCCGATACAGCGTTTGATGAAGTATTTTGACATATCCATTTCGATCCTGTCCCAGGTATCGGGATGGGGAATATGGAAGACAACCACATCGTTGTTTTTAATGCGGGTATAGCCGGGCGCACGCCGGATGTTTACCTTTTTCCCTTCCACGGCATCGAACAGGTCGAACAACCGGGCGCCATACGCCAGTTTGTTTACCAGCACATAATCGCCGGGGATGATTGCCGGCTCCATCGAATCGGTGGGGATTCTGTACGAACCGAAAACGAATACGCGCAGCAGGATGAAACCAAACACCAGAATTGAGCTGTAGTAGAAGATATTCAGCCCGATATTGCCGATTCTTTTTATTACATTTCGTTGTTCACTTTTCATCTTCAATTTCCTTGCTTTTCAATATTTTCTTTACTTCATCGCGCATCTCATTGATGGCCGTCGAGTGTACCTTGGGTTCTTTTTCCAGAACCGCATGAGCCGCCCGT
>JAQWDY010000026.1 GCA_028705215.1 Patescibacteria group bacterium
TTTCGTTGTTCACTTTTCATCTTCAATTTCCTTGCTTTTCAATATTTTCTTTACTTCATCGCGCATCTCATTGATGGCCGTCGAGTGTACCTTGGGTTCTTTTTCCAGAACCGCATGAGCCGCCCGTTTCATTTTTTGCGGTTGATAGTTGGCGGAATCGGCATAGAGCTTCGTGAGCAGGTAATAGGGATAAATTCTTTCGGGCAGCAAATATGTCGAGTTTAAATAGCACGTCTCGGCTTCCTTGTATTTTTTCATTTCGTGGTAATTGCGTCCTTTCACGTTGTAAAACATCGGGTCGCAACTTAATTGGAGTCCGCGTGCCAGGACGCTGTCGGCCTTTGCATGCTGTTTCACGGCATTCAGTGTAACCGCATACTCAAAAACAAATTTTTGGTCGTGATTTAACCTTGGATAAAGCTGGGCATACCCATCCATCACACTTTGGTATGAGCGCATATTATAGAGAGGACGGATTTTGGTCCACTCTTTTTTTGCTTGGCTATAGAGTTGCAGTTGTTTCAGACAAAGCAGCGTACAGGCAAAGAGTACAATTAAAAATAAAATAAAATTATAAATGTTTCGCTTTGTTTTTTTCTTTCGATGAGCTTTCTCTGTTTTTGAAACGCAAACCGAGCCAAGCAGTACCCACATTACCAGAAATTCCCATAAATAATAGGGATAAGAGGCAAAGGCAAAAACGGATAATGTTAAAAAACTTCCGGAAGCACCGATTTGTTTGTTTCGTATGCCACTTCGAATGATGAAAACGGTGAGGAGCAAGAACAGGATGCCGCCCAAAACGCCCTGTTCGAGAAATATTCGCAAGTATTCGTTAAAAGCATATTCGGGACTTCCGGCAACCAACTTTTCGGTTTCGGAACCTATTCCGCTTTTAAAGTAATCCATTTGTGCCTGTGCATAAGCGGCGGTAAAACCACCCAAACCCACACCTTTCGCCGGCGATTCTTTGATTGCCAACGCGGTAATTTTCCACATAAACAGACGACCGTTGGCGGAGTTTTTTTTTAGGTGGAAAATGCCGTAAATCCCTCCGATAAACAGGACGATCATTATAGCCGTAGCCAAAATAACTCTTGGCGGATTTCGTTTTTCGATGTTTCTTAACTTCGCAATTGCATTAGTATCAAAAAACAGTACCAATATACACCCAATAATTGCCGCAATCCATGCCGTACGACTCAATGTGGCGGGAAATACCGACAGAAGAATTATACCGACAGCAAGAAAAACATGTTCTAAAATCTTGTTTTTGTGCCTGAAAACGAGCCAAAAGTGTAACGTCAGCGGAAAAATCAGGGCGATAAACCCGCCGTAAGGACCTGGATTGAAAAACGAGCCGGTGGTTTTGAACACAAAGTGGCTAGAAGGCAGTAAGTTATAGAGTTGTCCCAAACCCCAAACACCTTCCACTAAACCCAATATGATAATAGCATAGGTTACTTGCTTTGAGAAAACAGGAAACAAAAAAAAGCACACACGACAAATGCACCACAATATACCCAATAGAAAGACAGTATATAATGATACAGGTGCAAGATGTCCCTGATAGTCGTAGTTGACGGCTATCACTACAATAAAGGAAAAAACTATCAGATCGATAAATATATCGATATTAGTATTTATTAAACGCTTATTTGGATTTATTGCATTCATTTAATACCATAAAATCTCTTTATCCCTGTAAATAAAAAGCCGTGAACCCTGCCTATTATTTTTATCCTGATGTAATAGGATAAACAGAGCATTTTTCGGAACATCCTTGTATATCATATGTTTGCCAGTCCCCATTTGCTTTTGAATGGATTGCCATCCATTATTCCAATAAAATAACTCAAACTCAAACTCTTTTTTCAATCCGGAGTCAATATAAGGTGTAAAATCCACACTTGAGATACAATATTCTGCCCCTAAGTCAATATCGATGAAATTCTTATTTAACTCCTTAATATATCCTGTAGACTTATATTCATCAAAAATATAAGAAACTTGTTCTCCGTTTTCTATAGAATCAAGAGGGTGAACTAACTTTACGTGATTAATTTTTTTCTCTTTTTTTTCACTATCTCTTTGAAAGAAGGACAAATCACTATAAGCCAGGGTTTTACTGGGTAAAGACAAACGAATATATCTGACTGTTCTATTTGAGTATGAACCTATCTTATCACCATATATCTCCACTGAATCGGGAAAAACACATAGGGTGTCTGATTTCTTAAACGATCGGTCACAACTTCCTTTCACCACAGTCCCGCTGATAATTAGATGGTTAGATAGATTGCTCAGGAGTGATTGTGAACCATAATGTTTAATACACAAATCCTCAGTATCCTTAAGATCTGAATTAAAATATTCAATTTCACCGGATTCATTTAATAAAAATGGTTCCCCGGCAGGATTGAGAGATTTATTTATATAATAACAAGGTAAATAAACGATATCCTTTCCCATCCCTTTAAAAACAGCTTTGTTTTTCTTAATCCGCCCCCACTGTACTGGACGCCAACCGTTTGCACTCCAAACACATAGATAAGCGTAGTAAACATTTTCAGAAAGATTTGATAATGGAACAGAGACATTTGCAGTATCAAAATATTCATGAGAAACATCCTTTTTCTTGAAATTTCTGAAAAGTGGGGGAATATCTTCAATATCCACTCTAGTATCGGTAATTGGACCATCAAAATAATTTTTGAAAGTGTGCCTGTATATCTTAGGTGCTCTGAAACGCCCATAAATATAATCAAATGTTTTATTGTTATAAATTCGTTTATATTTCCACCTGTCCTGATCCCAAAAAGGCTCGAATGCAAATGATTCACCGTCTTTGATTAACACATTCCATGAATGATCGTTGTACCTGTTACCCCATGCCGGAACAAAATCAATAGCAATGGCCATACCCAACGATGAAAATAATAAAGAATTATACCAACAGCGATTCGTACATAAACCGTGGCGAAGACACTCCAAGGTCGATGCATTTAAAATAGGAACTTGTATGCCCCAAGATCTCGAATATGTGATGTGCCGGTATTGATACAGTAACGAATCGGCTTCGTCTATCATATCTTTTCCGGGCTGAGTGAAATATCGCCTTTTGTGTCTGTCATGGAACCTTGTCCTTGCGCTATCAATTACCAAACCGTTCACTCGTCTGTAAGGAAGGATATATTCACAAAACTCATCGAAGCTACAATTTTTTGTATATACATTCTCTTGCCACGCACTAAAAGCCAAGTCAATCTCGGAAATTAATTGTTTAGCCGAGATGGTTTCCAAATCCAATTGGAAAGGCAGGCTGCGTAATTGAGGATTTCGGGTAGAAAAAGCGTTCCAAAGGCTGTCGATTTTTTGTCCTCTGTCGGCGTTCATGGTATAATTGTATTCCTTCGCTAATGCATTATATTCCTCATAGAATGGAGCGCATAAATTTAATATCTCCTTATTTTGAGAAAAAGACCCGTACATATTTGTTATAAGGAATCTGGCGGCTTTAAGCTTTAACGTATCGTCCTTATAATGGTTAAAAACCTTTTCCAATTCAGGCCTGTTTGTGCCGGATAATTTTAAGGCATGATGCAATAGCTTGTTCTCCTTTTGATTACAAGAAGTAATTGTAATCAAAGTTGCCAGTACACAAATCCAAAACTTATGCCGACATTTTCTTAATTGAAATTTTACTCCCATATCTGCTGATTATTATTTCTCTCTTTGTTTTCCGGGGCAAATTTATTCCAACTCATTAGCTAAGAACGTACAAACCATTTCTTTTGTATGACGAGGCCACAACCGCGGCTGACTATTTGTTCAAATGGTAATGTTTCATTTTTAGTTTTGTCTTATTTTTTCAATTGATGCAGTTTCACTATTAAAAGCATAAAACGTATCATTCTCTATGCAAAAAGTCGAATATATATTTCCAGGTAAGTGATAAATTGTATTTAGCTCAAAATTTGGGCGTAATTTAATTCGTAGTATGGTGTTAGCCCGAAACTTATCTCCTTGAGTGGAAATAAGAAGATATAATTCACCATTGTCTATATAGGAATCCCTTACAAAAGCTGTATAAGAATTAGGACTATCAGGCTTTGAATTAATGAATTCTATATTTTTCTGAATTATCGGAATAAAAGAGTAATTAAATGATTCAAGTTTTTCCTTGTTAATAAGGTCATACTTCTCTATTATTGGTTGATTATCAGATACGGCATAGAAATATTCATGATCTTTTAATAAGTC
>JAQWDY010000010.1 GCA_028705215.1 Patescibacteria group bacterium
GCTCTAATAAAACAAAGCTCTTTTGTTTGCAACTCAGAGAAGTTGACAGAAGAAGGAAAGGAATGGGCAATTGCTCGTTTTGCAAGTAATATCGACAAACTTACAATTTACCAATTATTCGATGAATACAACAAAAAGGCAATTATCGAAGGTTGGAAAACTATTCGTGAACCGTCAACGCTTAAATTGTTCTTAAATAGACCTGAAATTAAACCTCTGTGGTTTGGTGCTCGTTTCGGTGAGTTAAAAGCTAAGGAAAAATATACGAGACAGCATAAAACCAGATTGCCGACACGTCGTGATTCATTATGGTATGCGGATGGAACAAAACTCAATTATTATTACCGAGACGAAAACGGAAACGTGGCTACATGCAACGTGTATGAAGTAATAGATGTATATAGCGAATGTTTACTCGGTTACCACATCAGCAACTCAGAAGATTTCGAGGCGCAATATTATGCTTTTAAAAGAGCAATGGAATTTTCCGGTTATAAACCTTATGAGATAAAATTCGACAACCAAGGAGGACATAAAAAACTACAATCCGTACAGTTTTTTAAGAATTTGTCAAGGCTAGCAATCAATACACAACCGTACAACGGTCGCAGTAAAACTATAGAGAGCATTTTCGGTCGTTTCCAGGCGTCTTATCTGCATCGTGATTGGTTCTTTACAGGGCAAAACATAACGGCAAAAAAACTCGAGAGCAAGGCAAATATGGAGTTTATACTAAGTAATAAAGCAAACCTTCCTACTCTTGACGAAATAAAGAAATTATACGAACAAAGGAGAAATGAATGGAACGAGGCATCGCATTATGATATCGGTAAAAAACGAATAGACATGTACAGATCATCTTTCAACGAACAATCACAAAAAATTGAATTAACTGACATGATCAAAATGTTCGGCGTGATCAGTTCAACACCGATTACATACCGTTCAAACGGCATTACAATGGAGGTTAAACGGCAAAAATACACATGGGAGGTATTGGATATTGACGGCAAACCGGACTTTGAATTTTTGAAAAATAATGTAGATCGGAAGTTTTATATCGGATACGACATGGAAGATATGAGTACAGTATCATTGTACACTAAGACTTCGACAGGCGAATATAGGTTTGAAACCATTGCACAAAAATACATCGAAATTCACAGGGCTAAACAAGATCAGGACGAACTTGACAATGCATTTATATCTTGGACAGATAAACAAAACAAACAACTCAGAGAAGAATTGCAGGAGAAAGCAGAAATGATACTTGAAAAACAAGGGTTGCACCCATCACAGCAAGGATTAAACATGCCTCAACCTCGTGGGTTTAATCATGGCAAAAGAAAACGCGAAAAAGTACTTGTAGAAATCGGCGGTTTTCAAAAGAATGAAAGCAACTTGGTTCCGGATACAGATATTTACAGTAGATACTAATTTTTAAATCACCATAATATGATAACAACAGATGAAAAGTTGAAAATTAAAGAAGCCTTGCAGGCTTATTGCGAACAAAAAGGCAGTCAAAACAAAGCTGCAAACAGTTTAAACGGCGTTTCGTCGGCAACAATCAGCAAGCTGTTGTCGGAAGATTGGGATCTGATCAACGAAGTGATGTGGCGTTCCATCGCAGCGCAGATAGGCTATAAAAGCAAAACTTGGGCTGTGATAGAAACAAGCAATTTCAAAGATTTAATACAAATATTTAGCGATGCACAGGAAAATGCTTTAGTGATGGCTGTAACCGGTGAAGCAGGCAGCGGAAAAACTGTTGCAAGCAATGCGTATGCAGACACACATAAGAATGTGTTTGTTTTGAAATGTAATGAGTATTGGAACCGTAAATGCTTTATGCAGGAATTGCTCAAAACAATGGGAAAAAATATATGTGAAACGACTGTTGGTGAAATGATGCAAACTATTGTCTATGAATTAAAGCGAATGAACACACCTCTAATTATCATGGACGAGGCTGACAAGTTAAATGATCAAGTTCTATATTTCTTTATAACCTTATACAATCAACTCGAAGATCACTGCGGAATAGTAATGCTTGCTACCGATTACTTAGAAAAGAAAATCAAACGAGGGCTTCGTCTTAATCGCAAAGGATATAAAGAAATCTACAGTCGTATAGGACGCCGATTTATAGCTCTTAAAACAACAAACATTACAGATATAACAGGTGTTTGCATTGCAAATGGAATTACTGACAAAAAGGATATTAAAGACATTGCTTCAGATTGTGAAAATGATCTTCGCAGGGTAAGAAGAAAAATATATGCAACTCTTAAAAGAATCGCATAATGAAAGCCTACAGTGTAGATAATGTACTTAATGCTCGTTTTCGTACACTTGACTTTGAGGGAAAGTGGAAGGATGCAGTCGGCTGTCCGGAACTCGCGGGTTCTTGGATGATTTTCGGACCGCCCAAAAATGGCAAAACTACATTGGCAATGCAGCTGGCTAAATACTTGTGTAATTTTCGTCGCGTGGCATATAACAGCGTGGAAGAGGGATTGAGTCTGTCTATTCAGATGGCGATGGAACGCGTAAATATGACAGAGGTAGGGAGTAAATTAATACTACTTGAAAAGGAACCTTTTGAAGAGCTTTTATCACGATTGTCAAAGCATAAAAGTCCTGATGTTGTGATAATAGATTCTATACAATTTATGGAGCTTTCTTTTAAGCAGTATAAATTACTCAAGGAAAAATTCCCAAAGAAGCTCTTTATATATATATCGCACATAGATGGTAAGCAGCCGGATGGATGTACAGCAAAACGCATATGGCGTGATTGTAATGTATATTTTAGAATAGAAGGTTATAGAGCATTTCCACAAGGACGATTTGGGGGTGGAAATCATATTGACATATTTGAACAAAAAGCAAATGAATATTGGTTATGAGAACAATTCAACAAAACAGGAAACTTTATTGGCTGTTTAACCGGCTAAAACTTAACGAGGACGTAATTAGAGAACTTGTTAACGAAACCACACACTATCGCACAGTGCATACATCGGAGCTGTCTTTTTTGGAGGCTATGGAATTGATTAAGTACCTTCAAAATTTAAGTCGATCAGGAGAACAAAAGAAGACTGAAACGCTTACCCTTGATAGAAAGCGTAAAGGTCTCATTAAAGCAATCTTCAGCTGGTACGACCGTCAAGGCAAAGTTGTGGACATAAATTACGTAAAAGCTACCGCCTGCAGAGCGGCCGGATTAGGTGTGAAAGACTTTAACAAAATACCGGAATCTGCGATAACACGATTGTACGCTGAGTTTTGCAGAAAGCAGGTGGCGCAGAATGAGATAAGAATGGAATATCATCAATTTTTTAACAATTAAAACATAGAAACATGAATGTAATTGACCCTAAACTGATTCAAAAAACTCGACGTCAAAAACGTAACGAGAAGCTATTTAACACTTTTATGGTTATTGCTTTTATTGCAATGACCGTGTTTGCCGTCTTAATTTATTGCCGTTATGGAAACTAAACAATTAGAAACAGCAATTAGTTCTGCTATACTCGAACAGGAAATAACTCTTCCGGAAGGTAGAAAGGAAGAGTTATTTGACAACATCTATAACACTTTACGACTAAAAAAAGAGGAGTTTGTAACGCTTCAGTCCCGTATCAACCAAAAAACTCGACGCAGGTATTATCTGCATTACAAAGGTCGGAAAACAGGATTAAACATACAAACAAAAGAACGACGGGTGTCGCTTCCTTCTACACAAATAGAAGTAATAAAAAACAATAAATACGCAATAGCGCTAAGCGAAGAATACGGTTACAATTTACAGGTAACAATCGATTAATAATTTTAAACACTAAAATAATGATACAGAATAAAAAACAAGAGCACTGGATAGACGAACAGGGAAGAAAATGCCCCGTAAAATACGTTTCAAAGTTCGACAAACAAAAAGAAAGCGAATTGGGTAAAATACTTAAGGAAGCGAATTTTTTAAACGCTCGATTAGCTGCCTTAAAAGCTAACCTTACAAGTTTCGTGGAAGACACCGTAAAAAATTACGCTGATAAAAATAAAATAAAAATGGAAACTTGGAAGGGAAATTTAACAATATCGAGCTTCGATGGCTCTGTAAAAATTGAGTTAAACGCAGCAGCTCGTGTCGAATTTGATGATCTCGCCATTAAAGCGTGTAAAGGACTACTCGACGAATTTCTAAGCGAAAATATCGATGCGAAAAATGCATTTATCAGCGAGATTGTAACTGACGCTTTCAGTACATCACGGGGAAAGTTAGACACCAAAAAAGTACTTTCTCTTTTGAAATACGAATCAAAAATTCAAGACGCAAAATTTCAAGAAGCCATGCGCTTTCTGAAAGAATCTATACGCAACACAGGTTCAAAAAACTTTTACCGCATTTCTGTAAAGGGCAGCGACAATGAATTTAAAGCTGTTAAGCTTGATTTAACATCACTTTAACGTTTTTTTATTGAAAATTTAGACTAATGAATAAATTAATTTTATTTTAAACATTTTAAATTAATATCATGAAAGCATATATAAGCGGTAAGATAACAGGCCTTGACAGGCAAGTATGCGAAAACAATTTCGCACGTGCAGAAAAGTACCTTAAAGACAAAGGGTACGAAGTTGTGAACCCAACCCGGTTGTGCGGTCCAGAAACGCCCTGGGCTGCGGCTATGAAGATATGCATAGAAGCTTTGCTTAAATGCGACGCTATTTATCTGCTGCAAGACTGGAAAGACAGTAAAGGAGCTATGTTAGAGTTTAGCATAGCTGAATCTGTAAATATACAAAAGCTAAATTATTGCCTTTACAACTACAACGAAATTAGAGATGCATTTAAAAGCGTTAATTTTAGAAAAACAATTACAAATCTAATTGAATCTAAAACGAACTTAAGATATCCCGACTCAATGCATTTACAAAACGACATAGAGTTACATATATTTAATATATTAAACGAAAATGAAAAAGTACATATTAATATCTAAGAAATACACCGGCGAAATCGTTTTTATATTCGTCGAAGGCACACTTGCTATGTTCGACATAAGAGGAGCCGAACTGAGCGATCAGCAGCGGACGTGGGTTCTTGAACATTTACCGCGCGATGAGAAGGCACTGGAGCTGTATAACTCGAAATTCACCATTACGGCGGTTGAGCAGGCAGTAACGTTTGAAATGTTTTGGAATAAATACGATGACAAAGAACACTCCTCCAAAAAACGTACACTCGCAAAGTGGAATAAAATGCCTGCTTCGGAGCAGGTGAAGGCATATAATTATATAAAGAAGTATAATAGTACTATTTTGCCAGGCTGCGCTAAAAAGTACGCAGAGACGTATTTGAATGCTGAGATGTGGAACAATTAAAAAATAAATTTATGCTAACGGCACGCAGGTATGGAATCAGTTTTTACGGATTTAAACACTAAACATTAATTAAAGAAAATTAAAGAAAATGAATGCAAAAGAATATTTAGAATCAAAAGGGGTTTTTGGATTAGATACCAAAAAACGATACAACGAAGTAATCGGATGGATGGAGGGATATGCACAGGAGATAGTTAAAAACTGCTCTATACCCGATGTTAGCAATCTGTTAAGTTGCGATGGTTGCAAGTACGACAACACAACCAATTACGACCTTTGCAGAACTTGCGGATATACATATAAGAACAAAGTAACTTAATTGTTGCTAACGTCGGAATAAATGCTTTTTAAATTGCATTTATGGAGTGTTAGCAGAATATAAATAAAAAATATGAATATAAGCATTAAAATCAAAAAAGAAGATAAAGCTGTGATGGTTTCCGGAATTCGTAGGATGGTTGAAATCATGGAGGCTTTAGATTGTAAGGTAGAAAATATTTGCACACGTGCCATGTTGCTTGAAATAAGGGCTAAATTACTCGCTGTGGCGAGAGATGACAAGGCAATCCGACTTACACTCGTACAAGCTGTTTATTTCCTGAAATACCTCGAAATTTACGCAGGATATGGCTTCTATGAGATGAGCAATGCCGGACTTTTAAAAGCACAAATCGAAAAGAAAATTAAAGAGAAATACATTAACACTTAAAAAATACAACATGGCAACACGCATAAACAAGCTAAGATATTATAAAATAATAGTTGACATAGTAAAATCACACTATGTACCCGGTCTAACAACTTACGCAGGGGTATGGCGGGAGTTTGTATACCCTTTTTATCCGATGAGTTATGTTACTTTTATGCGGATAGTAAACTATCCAAAATTGAACGCAGAGCTTAAAATATTAGAGTCTGAAGAAATTATTGACCCGCCCACTATGAGCCCGACACCCAAAAACCAACTTGATTTGTTTGAAAAATTTAAAAAAGACAGTTAACGGAATTATAAATTTAAAAAGTAAAAAAATGATTAAAATTGAAGTTAAACCGATCAGAGAAGGCAAAACATCAATAGGTGCCATAAAAACCATACGATTTTTTGGCATCATTGTTTTTACAAAAAAAGCTTACAATGTATCGCCTAAAGAAGGTGATTTTTGGCTTCCTTCTATTTAACGTTAATCTTTTCAGCTTCCTTGCGAAGCTCTTTAAGATACGTTTCGTCGGGAGCAGAACGCCAACCGTTTCCTTTCACCTTGCGTTCTAATTCATCAAGTCGCTTGTAAATAACGACAAGCATTTGTAAAAGTTCTTTGTAATCTAAATTTTCCATGCTACATGTATTTTTAAAGTTAATAATATGCAAATGTAGCTTTTTTTCACAGTCTCTAATCAGGCTGTGAAAAACTAAAAAAAATACGTTCTTTGAAATTTGTATTAAATTTTATTATACTTTTGCCTTGCAAAGTTTTTATACCGTGCGGGCAGAATCAAAATAAAATCATAGCCTACACGAGCCGTTTGGAGCGGTTGATCTTATTGCCTTTGGTATAAGAACTTTGCAGCGTGTAGGCTTTTTTTATTAATTAATATTCTTAATCATGCAAAGTAATAAGAATGAAAACAAGGCAATAAGCCTTACCGTAACCGAAGGTCTGACGGTTACCATCCAGCCAAGTTTAGATCATGAGTTTTTAATGGATTCCAAACAAGTCGCATTGGGCTACGGCGTATCTTATGGGAACATAAGAGAGCATAAAAGGGTAAATGATGAATTTGTCGAAGGAAAGCACTTTATTTCAGGTGTCAGATTTTCTGACAGCGACCCGTGCAATAAAGTATACTGGACAAAACGCGGAGTTGTTCGCCTTGGATTTTTCATTAAATCGGAGCGGGCAAAAATGTTTCGAGATTGGGCAGAGGATTTAATCCTTAAATTAGACGAACAAATGACGTTGTTTCCTTTAGAAAAAAACAAAAACCTTAAATTATCCGGAAAGCGAAACCACAACCGATTAACACAAGATAGGTTAATTTCTATTTTAGCTGATGTTTGCCGTATCGATGACAAAGAGCTCCGGCTGTCTATTACTTCTAAATTAATGGAAGGAGGCAGTCATGGCAACTAACATTTACGTACAAAAAAAGAGCGATGTAACTCGCTTTATTAAAGAATATACCGAGCATGGGTATAAATGTTATCGTACCCGCTTGGAATGTGCCTGCGGACAGGGACAGAACCGCCGGAGTGGGGCTATTATAATCAATAATGCAGGTTTGCATGATTGTAGTATAATACGCTGCAAGGGCTGCGAGAAAGGAGGCTCATTATGAACATGCAAAAATTAGCAGAGTTTTTCATCAAAGAAATAGAACCGGAGCAAATAGCCACAGAGCTGGACGAGATCATTTTTGATTTCGTATACGTTTACGGAAGCTCTGACGGATCGCTATCGGTTAACGATTTCGGGAAGGACATTTTCCTATTAAAACAGCTACGGGACATACTCAAAGAGATAGCTTAAAAAAAAGGCAGCTAAACCGGCTGCCTTTTTTTATTGCGATTAATTTTACTACATTTGCACATTATTCACCTTAAAAAATATAACATGAAAAGTGTAGAAAAACAAATCGAAAGATTAACTGAAGTTTATTCAGTTCCATGTCCAAAATGCGAGGCGCAATGGACATTCAACATACTATCACCAACTAAATGGGTTGAAGTTAGACGGTGTGATTGTGAAGAATACCGTAAGCTTATTGATTTTCGCCTACAGGAATATCAACTCCAACGCGACCATGCAGATTGATTCTACAGAACAGCGTATCGTCGCCATAATCCACCAACAACTCATTTAATTCATAAAACAATTGTTTTTTTGTCATTGTTTTGTCTTCAAGGCATATTTCCGTAAATTCGGTCATGCCTGTAATTTTCTCGCTCATAATGTAATGTGTTAATGATTAATATTTAATACTTCTACGCTAACAACAGGATTCGTTTGCACTTCAACTGTGTTTTGTTGTTTATACACCCGCCAGGACGTATTGTATGTTATTTTATATATTTCATAGCTTTTCGACACTTCTACTTTTTGTAGATTTGTACGAATGAGTGGAATAAAATTAGCCGTTGCCCATCCGTGCAAATCTTGATGTATTTTATCCATTATATCCATTATAGCGTATGCGTTATTTCGCTGTAAGCTTTTTTGCGATGATGGAGACAGTTGCAAATTAGCCACTGTAATTTCTATATCTCCGACGGCTGTTTGTGCCAACTGCCCAAGTTGTGTGTAATTAACATTCGCAATGTCTAACAATGCACAGGGGAACTTAACTGGGGGTTGTTCGTAGAGAAGTTGTCCCCAGTTTTTGTCTATGTATTTTAATTCAGTAATATTCGATAGTTTGTTTTGAATATCTAAAAAAATGTTTTTCATGTTATTACGTATTAAAAATTTTATTTAATGTAGTTTCTATTTTATCTTTAATAGCCTTGTCAAGTACTTTATGTTCTCCTATAAATTGCCTCTTAGGTATTTTAGTCTTATGTCCACGGCCGGCATTATCGGTTCCCTCGTTGTGAGCTTTCGAGTATGGGAGATCGCTGTAAACAGTCGCTCCTCCTACTCTTACCTTAACTTTAATGGATCGTCCAAGATTAGCCGTTCTACCGGTTAAAATTTTGCGACTGCCATCTGCTCCTTTTGCACGTGTACGATATTTTACTTTACCGGATTTCGTTTTAACTTCCACTACACGACGTCTATTTACATCTTTCCACCTTTTGCCGAAAAAGCCCTCTTCTTGAAAGTTTTTTCTAAACAAGCGAGCTGCCTCATTGCCGGCAAGTTTTGGAATGTCGGAGCTGATAGCCTTCGATATTTTCATTTGCATTTGCGCCAAGTGCTTGTTGAATTGTTCCGGTGTCATATTTTTTTTTCGTTTTTTTTAAAATTTTGTGTTTTGTATTAAAATAAAGTATATTTTTGCGGTCCAAAGGAACGTGCCGAAAGGTTCGTACCAGCCTTAACCCGACGAGTAATTGTCGGGTTATTGATTTTTATGATAGAATATTTTATTTTTCTCTTTTGATGTAAAATACACATGGCTTATTTTCAATTCATCCAATCTTTTCAATTCCTCTATTATCTTAACGTTCATCGTTTCAAATTCAAATACAACGATACGTGCCTTTTGTGAATTGATTGCTTTTTTCGCATAATTCACAATGTTTCCTGCCGCTTTTGTTTTCTTTAGTTCTGCCGGCACACCATCCAAAAAAATATCAAAGCTTCCCTGTACGGTTTCTCTGTATTCTATTTTATGTCCGTTTACGGCAAGAGTTCGGCACATGCTGTGTTCTTTGCTGAATTTAGCCCTTTCCTGCTTATTTATTTCACTTTCTTTAATTCGATTGCGATTAGTTACAAGCATTCCATCGTTATCAGTATAATAATCGAATCTCCATTTTTTATTGTCGTTGCTTATAAGCGATTGCAGGTTTTTGTAAGCTTTAGCGGATTGGCTATCTAACTTAATGTTTATATTGTTTTTAATATATGCCGAGTTATCAGTAAAAATTTCACCGGTCATGGCAGGGTTTCCTTCGAGTCCGTTATGTCTGATGTGAGCACTTGGATTCCCGTCTGTCGTTGCCTCGTCTGTCTCTTCCCAATCGCACTTGCAGTTCCACAGGTTCCCGGGCTGATTATAACTCCAAAAAGGATCGTTTTTAGGCCATATACGATTATAGAACACAACATGTTCTTCTCTTACATTAACACTCCGGCTTGGAAGCCATCGCATATTTGGGAATAATCTTATGTTGTCCGGATTAACAAATTCTGAAAATTGTTTTGCGGTCCGGCTCCGAGCAACTGCAGTATTATACTCTGCAGCCTGGTATCTGTTAAAAGCATTGATTACTTTCTTAGCATCATTGGTCGATTTTTCGAGTTGTATTTTTACCTGTTGAGTAGCATGTAATGCTTTATAGGCAGCAAATCGGCTTACGTTTGCGCGGAATTGATCAGAGATCCCATCTTCAGTATCTTCAGCGTATACCGTGTTGATCGCCTTACGCAAATTGCCTGCGTATTGTTCGTACAAAGATTTGTTTAACTTCTGTTTTGGATTTGAGGCAATATCATCTATTATTCGTTCAGCCGAATTTTTAGCAGCTAAGGAATACTCAAGTATTCCCGATGTTTTAAATGTATTTAAACATTCTTTCAACATCGTATAATCGCCATTAAAATACAGCCTGTCGAGCTCTGATGTCAGGGCTGGGTGTTCGCCAGCCCTTAGACGAAAAAACGGTTGTCGTCTTTAAGAAAAGCCTGATGTTTGTTGCCTGTAATTGTTATGTTATATTTTTCCGTAAAATATTTTGGATCTATTTCGTAGCTGTTAAGCAGCATTTGTTCGATTTGTATTTGTTGCTCCGGCGTCCAGTCTATTGACTCGTCCCACTCGAATCGGCATCCTTCAAGTGGGAAGCCGTGTCGAATCATTTGCGGTATCAATTTCCAGTTCACAACATCACGAAACATATCGGAATCGGATTCAATTACATTTTTAAAAACTTCGAGGTGCACTTCCGATTGACTAAGTGAGCTGCCACTATCGATTGTCATTGTCTGATTTAATATGCCTTTGCTTATTTCGGAATTTGCGCGGTCGATACGTTTGTCGTAAACATTAAAAGCATCTCCTCTGGTTGTTTCTTTGATTTCTATTTCTGTTCCTTCCGGAAATAACCCCCAGGAGAGAGCTCCCATTTCGGCAAGGAATTTTTCGGCACGGGCAGTATCCTTAGGGTCGCGACTTGCTGTTTTACCGATACGTATAGGCATTCCGAACACTTCTCCAAAAGTATCCCAATATGCAAGCATATTTTTCTTGGATAAGGCAGACGGGCAAAGTTTAAGAAGCAGACCGAGATTATCTTTTTTTCCGATTCCGATACACCAGTTAGCAGGACTCCCTTCAGTATAAGACACACCTCGTTTCCATTCGTCGCCAACTTCTTTAACAATTACCCCGTATTCCGGAATAACATGTTTGCGTGGTATAAGAGAGACTTCGCTATATCGCATACGTCCTTCGGTTATGATATCTCCAAACTCAACGAGAGAATAACCGTAATAGATAGAATCGTATGCGTAATTCCAAAAATCTTTAAACCATTCTACTTCGAACAGTTCTGAAAGTTCAGGTTTTTCTTTTCCGGATTTATCCACTATTTTGAAAGATTTCTTAAACCCCATTCTATTTCGTTGATCGATACATCCGGTAAGATGTAAATCGGCTGCCACATCGGTATATACGTCGTATAAGGGGCCGCGAATCGGATTTTCGGGATTAATAGCAGCTTGCCATGCACGTCGCCATGTTCCAATATCTTTTTTTGTCAGGTTTTCTGCCTGTATTTTAAGCTCAATGAGCATTTTCTTTTTAGTATCCTTAGCCATAATATTACAGTTTAATAGTCGTATTGTTGTTTAGGCATACTTCCGAATTTTAAAGGTGTTGTTTCTTCACCTGTGCTATCTGTTAACAGCGGTAGTGTTGGAGATAATAGTCCTTTTGCTACACGATTAAGATAATCGATAGCTCTATCGTATCTATCTTTTACGCGATCGAATAATATATCCGGATTGGATAGACGTATAATTTGCCAGAGAGCAATATCTTTAGTGAGCTCGACAATTAAGCGGTTTCGTTCATTGCCTTGCTTATTGAAAACATTTATGGTATCATATCGCCCTGCCAAATAGCTTTTAATTTCTTCGATGGCTGCATCAATTGCGATTTCAACAATTGTTTCGTCTTCTTCAACGATATCAATAATTTGATATTCGTACGCTACCGTTTTTAATTCTTCGATTGTTATGAACATAATTAATAAGTTTTATAGAGAGCGTTTCTTTCGATAGTTTCAAGACTACAATTAAATACTCCTTTTTGACAATATCTTTTAACAATATTACGCTGTTTAATTACGGGTTTACCGCCCATATTTAACACCATATATTTATACCTATTTTGTTTAGCGAGTTTGTTTGCTAAACGAACCTTGCGTTTTAATTTGTAATCAAATAAAAAAGCTTCAATTCCGTGAATAAATGTTTTGATAAATGTTTTCATAGATGTATTTTATATAATTACCATGATGATTTAGGTGATGTTCTTTTCCCAAAAACAGGTTGAAATGTTTCAAGTCGTTTGTTTTTTTGTAATATAAAAATAGCCCCTTCGTCAGCATCCGGAGCATCGTCGTGAGTACGGGTTCCTTTTTCGAAAGAAAGTGTTTGTTCGAGAGCGCACATCATATCCGGGTCGTTGCGTTGATTTTCGTTGTAGAAGACAAAGCCACGTTCCCATAAAGGTGAAATAGCTTCAATACGTTGAAATTTATCCGGTTTTTTGCGATGATCTGCGCGTATAGGTAGTTGATATCCTCTTAATCGACCTTCGCCGGCAAATTCGTCAAGGATTAAGTCCTGCATAAAATTAGCTTCCATATAGTAATCGCAAATCACGTCGGAGGGGAATCTTTCATGTAGGTCGTAAAACCATCGCACCATTTCAGTAATGGAGCATTGTCGGCAAAATGCGAATAGGCAATGCAGCTCAGTGTTTTTTTGTCCCCATACTTTGATTGCTTTATAGTCGTTTTTTGAGGAGCTTTTGAAGCTTGGGTCGCAATAGGCTATAATTGCATCATATTGCTTTAGTGGGAATGCGTTTTTCCATTTAATCCAGTCAGTTCTAAATACAGCACCTTCGGTAATGGGATTGTTCATCATTTCTTTTTGAAATGCTCGATATCCCATAAATGTCGCCATATCTTGAATTTCTTTCATTGACCATTTTTCACTCCAGGAAACATTTCCTTTGTTGTCATACGCATTAATCTGACTTACATAAACCCCTTTCGTATTTGCGATTTTTTGAAGGACGCTGTTTTTAGATATAAGATTACCTACCATAATAAAACGTCCACGACCGCCATCCAAAGCTCCAAAAAGAGCTTCTTTTACCCAGCTTGTTAACCGAGTAACTCTATTTTCATTTTCGCAAAGTTCATCATCATCTAAGTCATCAATTACAATATAGTCCGGTCGAAAAGAACGATATCTTAATCCACGTGGAGATTGCCCACGTCCACGAGCAAAAAAAGCAGTATCGTCTTTAGTTACAAATTCTCCTGTTTGCCAGCTTCCGTTGTTGTATTGTTCCCCGAAATCGGAGATGTATCTTTGATTATACTGTAATTCGGCTTGAATGTCAGCAAGTAGTGTATTTGCGTTGTCTTCGCTTTTGCCGACCAACACCATTAAGTTGATTTGTTTTATTTTTTGACATTTAAGCCACAAAGGGATAAAAATATCAAAATGTGTTGATTTTGCATGACCTCTTGCCCACTTAAAAACTCCCTTAAGATTTTTTGTTTCTTTAACTTTCTGAGCTGCATCAATGTGAAATTTAGCAGAGAAGGTTATTTCTCCGGTGTCTTTGTTGGTAGTATAATGAGGAAAGTAATAATTAACAAAATCAGAATAGTTCTCGCGTAAATGATTTATGCGTTTATTCTTAGCCACTGGCGATTCTGACTTATCGACAGTAGTTTGTCTTTGTACGGTATCGCACCATAATTTCCATTCGTCATAATTACGGGGAATAGCAGGCATTTGTTAAGGTTTTTTTGAAATTTGTTCACTTATATAAAGGTCTTGATATTTGTTAATAGCTTTAAGTAATTCGGGTGTTATTTCAGAGTCGAAACTTGAACGATATTGCATCCACTTTCCAAATGCCATAAATACCTCAATAGCGTCAACCACGTTTGCTTTTTTATCGAGTTTTTCGATTGTAGTTGATAGTTTAGAAAGCTTATCACCTAATCCTGATATTAAATCCGGGTCGTCGGATTCATTCACTTGCTCTATCAGCTTATTTATAGTAATTAAAAGCTTATTAACCAGTTCAGGTCGAGTAATGTTTTCTGCAGCTCTTTTTTCAGCCCAACCTTCTTTATCGACCCAACGACTCACTGTTTTTTCTGTTACCCCTATCTTATTGGCAATGCTTTTTTGTGTTTCCCCACGCATGAAGTAAAGTCTTGCCAATTCTTTCGTCTCTTTATTTGCCATAACTTTTATTTTAAAACAGCGACAAAAGTAGCTGCAAAGCTACTTTTATTTCATAAAACTACTCAAATCGTATAACAAGTTATCAAATAGGAATAAAAATAATTAAATGTATGATTCGGGTTGTACTTTTGTAGCTGCTTTAGTTGAATTAAAAAATGCGAGAAATGATAAAAAAGTAATTATGGCAAAAACATTTGTGTTGAGTGAGGAAAGTGTAAACAGCTATGGATTTAAAGTACTAACACAAGGGATTGACTTGACAAATTTCAAAAAAAATCCTATTATGTTGTGGAATCATACACGTAGTTATTCGGATAAAAACAATGTAATCCTTCCGATAGGTAAATGGGAAAATATACGAGTAGAAGAAGGTGCGTTGAAAGCGGATGCCGTATTTGACATGGAAGATGAGTTTGCAGCATCGATCTCTCGGAAGGTAGATAAAGGGATGATCAATATGTGTTCCATCGGATTTGAAGTTACTGAAGAAAGCGATAGTCCGGAACACATATCAATAGGACAGAGTCGCAAGACAGTAGCTAAATGTAAATTAAGAGAGGCAAGTATTACCGATATAGGGTCTAATTACAATGCAATCTCTCTATATTCTAAAGAAGGTAAAGTGATAGAATTAACAGAGGGAGGAGAATGTCCGATAGGTTTATTGAAAGACAGTTTAAATAAAAACAATAATAACGAAAAATTTGATAACATGAAAATGATTGCATTAAAACTTGGATTGCCAGACACGGCGACCGAGGCACAAATGATTGCAGAAATTGATAAGCTTTTAAAAGTAAAAGAAGAGCTTACTGCAAAAGAAAACACAATTAAAACTTTACAGGAAAATGCAAAAGAAGCAGAAAAAAAATCCATACAAGATATGGTAAATGCTGCAGTTGGCTGCAAAAAATTAACAGCTGATAAAGTTGCCCATTTTGTTTCTCTTGGAGAGACGATAGGGATTGAAAAGCTAAAAGCGACTTTAGATGCTATTACACCTGCTGTAAAGCCAAGTTCTTTTATCGGTGCGTCTTCCGGGTCAGACGGCAAACAAAAAAAATACAGTGAACTCAGCAGCGATGAGCTGATTCATTTGCGAAACAACGACACAAAAGTCTACATTGCCTTATACAAAGAAGAGTTTGGTTTTGAGCCTGTATTGGATAAGTAAAAAGAAGAATTAAAAGAAGAATTAAAAAAAGTATTTAACAATTCATAAAGAAGAGAAATGAAAAAGTTAGTTTTAATAATGATTGTAGTTTTAGTAAACTGCTTTGCCGGGGCAACCATTGCTCCAATGGTTGATTTAAGTCCGGTAGTTGGAGCCATAGGGCTTAATGGAATTAGTGTTTTGTTTGGAAAATTAACCCCAAGTGGAACATTAGGAGCAGGAGTCTACGCGGAAGCTTGGACGGGGTTTATGACAAAAGCATTCCGAAGCTCTGCGGAGTCTATAGGATGGTATAATAAGATTAAGAGTTTTGATCAGTACGCTGAAAATGATGTTATACACTTTATTAATATAGGTGGAGACCCTACGGTACTTATCAACAACACAACGTATCCACTCGATGTACAAACATTAACAGATACAGATAAGCCAATCGCGCTTGACAAATATCAAACGTTGCCTACGGCAATTACCGACGATGAGTTATATGCTATATCCT
>JAQWDY010000027.1 GCA_028705215.1 Patescibacteria group bacterium
CAAAAACTTCATGTAGCTGGAGTGGCGCAATTAGATTCAATTTCCTTTGGCGTTACCCCGGGCGAATCTCAAACTTTAGCACTAGCTACTGTTGAATATGTAAATACAAAGGCGGGTGGAGCAGGGGGTATTGAAACAGGTATAGATGGTCAAACGTTAAGACATAATGGTACAAGTTGGGTAGCTAATTCATTATTTTATAACAGTGGCACTAATATTGGGATTGGCACTACAAATCCAGGGTCTCTCTTAACTGTGGCTAACAACCAATGGTTATCTGCAAGAAATGGCGCTGATACAGGAATTGTTAATATGTTTAAGGTAAACACTAATAATCAAATTGAGGTTGGCGCTCCATTACTTATTGGCCCACTTGAATTTGCGGCAAATAGTGGCTTGGTAAGTTTTCTTGATATGCCGGTTACTTCGGCGGCCGCGCTTGGCCTACCTCAAGGCTATGTGATGAAAATTGATGGTAACAATATCTTAACAGTTTATGGTGAATCTAATGGTTCTGGCGGAATTCAAAATGCTAGAGTAGGGATAGGGACAGCTAGTCCAAGTGCTGGTTTAGACGTTCAGGGTGATGCATTTTTTGGAACAGTTAATAAGTTAAAGGTCCAAGATTTAGGCGGAACTTATGTAGCTATGCAGGCCACCTTAGCTTCCAGTGATGCTACTAAGAAAATTATAGCGTTGAATCCATGGGGTGGAAATGTTGGCATTGGAACAACTGTCACTTCACAAAAGTTACACGTTAATGGTGGGGCGCAACTTGATGCAATCTCTTTTGGCGTCACCCCAGGCACAACTCAAGATTTAGCGCTAGCGACCGTTGAGTATGTAAATAACACAATTTCAGGTAGTGGCTCTTTTGTGCCAATAACAGGGGGCACCTTACAAGGACCGATTAACATGGGCAACTTTGATATTACCAATGTTAATAAGTTAACCGCCGGTACAGTTGATCCTTTATATCGAATCAAAGGTATTAATTATTCGACCTTTGCTCCTTCCGTGGTTGGTGGAGTTAAAGAAGAGTATGTTGGTAAAATTAAAATTGCAAACAGAAATAATCAGGGTGAATATGAAGCAATTATTGACTTTAGTAAGGTAGAGGAGGGTAGCGATTTGTGGGTTTGGCGTCAGGTGGTAGATTTTAGTCAGGAAAATGTTGATGTATTAATTACTCCTTATAATTCCTTTGCTAACACTTATTACAAAATTGAAAATGAAAAAATAGTTATTCGATCAAGTGAGCCAGTTTCAATTTCATATCGCTTGATAGGTAGACGTCATGACTGGCAAGAGTGGCCTACTCGCGCTAAAGATCAAACTGAAAAACCAAGTTTTATTATTGATTAATCTAAATATTTAAAAATATGGAAAGCGTACAAACGGACAATAAATCAAAAAAGAAATTAATTTTAATTTTAATTATTGGTTTAGTTTTACTTGCCTCCCTTGCGGTTGCAATTGTTTTGATAAATAAGGATAGGAAGACGGGTGAGATAAATGGTGAGAATAATAATGTGCCAAGTGAGGTTAATGCTAATGAAACTGATGCCGCAATAGAATTTAACAGTAGCGCAGAGGTAGTAGAGCTAGAAGATGATGTTATAGCGCAAGCTATTATTCCCGGCTCCAATTTAATTAGTGAGGATAATGTGGTTTTAACTAAGGATGGCCAGGCTACTCGTAATGATGCGCCTACTATGAGTGAAGAAGCGCCTCAGCAAACTGGATTTTTAAATCGTGATCAGTTGCCTGAAGAGGTTTTCCAGATTGAAATTCAAGAAGGACTAATAACTCCTAATACCTTTACCACTAAAGCTGGTGCGCCAACAGTATTTTCTCTAACTGGCACTGATAGCTATGCTCATACCATTGTTTTTGATAGCCCCCTATTATCAGCTTTAGCTATTTCAGTTGGCCCTAATCAAACTAAGGCAATTTCTTTTAATGCTCCTACTGAGCCAGGAACTTATTCTTTTTATTGTCTTTCTCCGGGGCATGCTGAAAAAGGAGAAACAGGAGAGATGATAGTGCAATAATTTTTTATATCATTAATCAATTTAAAAATATATTTTAGTTTCTTCGTTTAATTTTATATATGCCAACGGCTAAGAAAAAGAAAATAAGTAGCAAAAAAACAATTAGCAAAAAGACTCAGGGCAAAAAAGTGACAACTAAAAAAGCATCCAGCCAGAGAAAGAAGAAAAATAGTTGGGCATTTTTTGAGAAAAAAATAATTAACTTGCCGATTGTAAAAAAAGAGGAAAGGACTTTATTAATTATTACCTTTCTGATTTTTTGCCTTACCCTTATCATTTTTTGGGAAATTAGAAAACCGCAAACTGTGATTGTTGTCATGCCGCCTGAAGCAGCCGCAAATAACCAAGAGAAAAATAATGATATTACAAAAATTGGAGCACCGGTTTATTGGTATAGTTTTGGTGATAGCTTTACCTCATCGGCTCGTTTAAATACAGAGCAAACAGATATGTACCTAGAAGATAGCGTGGCTGCTTTTATGTTTCCGCCACAGTATGATTTCGTTTTTCGTGATTGCGTAAATTGTCAATTAGCAGAAAACAATATTTCATTACTTAACAAGAGTGATTATAGGAACGATTTAGCTTCTATGCCGTCTCCATTGCCAATTGAATTAGAGGGAAAGGAAATCTTAGCTGCTAAAATTGATAATTTAACAGAGAAAAAAATTGCTTCTTTTGTGGTTAGAGATGGAAGTGAAGAACGTGCTTTTGTGTATTTTTTAAATGGCAATAACTATGAGCCACTTATCACCAACAAAACTGAAGAAAAAATAATTACTAAATATGGCCGTCAGGGCGGGATTGTGACCGCGGGTGGTAGTGATGATAATTTTATTATTCTCTATAGCGGTTACGAAGGGTCAGCCTATCATTATCTGGCTGGCAAATTGTATGACATTTCTAAATTTTTTAGTATTAGGGTGATGAATGAAGGTTTTATGCCCTATATTATAAAACAGGGTGAAGGGAATGAAACAATTTGGTATGTTTTAAGTCAAGAAGAAGGGAAGAATAGACTGGTAAAATTATGGCAAAATGGAGGCAGGCATATAAAAGGCTCAGTTGATTTAAGTTTGCCTCTTTCGCAACAGTTAGCAGGTCGCACCATTACTGCCTTTGCTTCATCTGATGAAGGAGATATTGATTTTCTTACCACCTTAGATGGTCGTGAAGAAGTGCTTACTTTTTATGATAAGGGGTTTGATAATAATAAGGTAAGGCAGGTTGTTTCAAAAAATATTAATACTAAAAATTATCCTGTTTATAAGGCGATTATAAAAAGTTTAGGAGTTTGTTTAATTGAGGATGAGGATATCTCTTATCATACCAGTTTTCCTAATGATCAAATTGATATCTATATTGGAGATTCAATGTCTAATTTTAAAAAGATAGTACCAAAATCTGAAGTTTCTTTCTCTGGCAATAACCATGAGTTGTATTTTCGTCTAGTTTTCTATCCCACCTCAGAAAATATAAATTATTCACCCTGGCTTGATAATATAAATGATTTAGCATATTTGGTTAGTTTTTAAAAAGAAAGCATTAATTTTTATTGCGGGTGAAAAGGAATAATGATATAATTTTATTAATAGGTGGCATTAATTTTAATTAAATGCCAACAATTTCAGATCTATGTTTAAGAAGATACAGCTAAGACAAAATAAGGGTAAGTTATTGCTTGCTATTTTTGTGTTTACCTCTTTTATTTTCTTAAGTCGCGCTTCAGAAGTTTTGGCTAAAGTATTGAATTTAGGTGCCCCTACCGACACTGTTTATGTTCAGGGTAATTTGGGAATAGGAACTAGTTTGCC